>NZ_CALRYJ010000003.1:2500-373344 GCF_943372375.1 Fluviicola taffensis DSM 16823
AAAGACAATCATCTTCCCTTTAAGGGATCTATAAGGTTCTTTATATACTGTCAAAATCTGAAACAAAGCATAAGATAACATCTCTTCGGCATTTAATTCTTCGCGAGTGGTATCATCAAATTTCAAATCTGCCAACAATTTTCCCATTCGCTTTTCCAAAACCTTCTTTTCACCTTTTGGCATATACCTATATATAGGACTCACTTCATCCAGATAATAACGATGATTCACATTGAATTTGATAGAATCCAGGGAAAGCTTTTCCCTTATCGCTCTTCTCAACCAGATACGAAGTGAAATAGTTGTTAGCAGAATCAATACAACTCCAACAATCTTTGCAGGCAGAATCATTCCCTGATTCAGTAAAATCGGAATCGACACCAGTAGAATGATAATAGGAATTAAAAGCGCAAGAAAACGTTTCATATTATAAAGACTGTATTGAATTTTATTTCTTCTGCTCCCTGAATACTTTCAATAACCAAGGAAGTAAAACGATTAGTATAAGCGTTGCTCCCATCATCA
Organism: Fluviicola taffensis DSM 16823; assembly: GCF_943372375.1. Lineage (GTDB taxonomy): Bacteria > Bacteroidota > Bacteroidia > Flavobacteriales_D > Crocinitomicaceae > Fluviicola > Fluviicola taffensis_A. The sequence goes on from NZ_CALRYJ010000003.1 coordinate 3,026, forward strand.
GATAGAAATTCAACATGAAGAAAGACGATTTGTCATCGTACTGATCCCAAAGTGAAGCAATCACTCCGCTTAATTTATTTCCAATGGATGTGGAAATGAACCACGCCCCCATCAATAATGCCGTCAATCTGGCTGGTGCTAATTTTGAGACCATCGATAATCCAATGGGAGACAAACACAATTCACCAACGGTTATTACTCCATAAGCACCGAAGAACCACCAGTAACTCGATTTCATTTCTCCATTCATGGAAGCATTTGCAGCCTGAACCATCACTAAACAGGATAATCCTGTAATGAATAAACCCAAAACAAACTTGATCGGAATGGAAGGTTCCAGTTTTCTCAATCGAAGAAACCTAAAAATCCCTACAATTAAAGGTGTCAGTACAATGACCCAAAACGGATTTACTGATTGAAAGATATTGGTATTAAAAACAACTACCTGATCTTTTTCCTTCAATTCCGGAGTTCTTTCGTAGTTTTTAAAATAACTCGGATATTGAATTGCTTCCTCCTCACCCACTTTTCTAAAGTGCTTATCCAAAACCGGAGTTGGCTCGTCGGATTTTTTGTAATCGATCACATCTGCCAGATACATACTTTTCAATCCATTCTTCATGGAATTTGGCACATCCCGATTCGTATAGTTATTCGCCCAGGTGGTCAGCACCGTTCCATTCTGTTTAAAAATGGCCCAAAAAGGAATAACCGCTATGCATACAACCAGAATTGCGCTTACTACACGACGTTCGTTTTTAGGGGAAGTAAACAAGACATACCCAAAAAAGAAGATCACCGGAATACAGGCAAAAAGGAATGCATCCGTCACATCATCCTTCACCAAAAACGAATGTTCATTTGTTTCCGAGGGCACACCATTAATAAAGTAACCAATAACTGCAAACAAGATTGCAGGAACCACAACTATCATTAAATCGATCCACCAAGGTTTTTCTCCCGGAACGGATACTTTCTTCACATCCCCGCCCGTGTAGTGCTTGTTACCTAAAAGGAACACCACAACTCCAACAAACATTCCGATACCGGCACCAACAAAAGCTATCGAATATCCGTATTTGTTAATCAGAAAAGCCGATACGATATTACAAGCGAAAGCCCCTATGTTAATCCCCATATAAAAGAGGTTATATCCTTCGTCTTTTTGATCCCGGTGCTCGTCATTATTATATAGGTTACCCAAAAGGGTGGAAATATTCGGTTTGAACAATCCATTTCCCGCAATAACCAAAATCATTCCTGAATACAACATGGAAAAAGAATGAACTCCCATCATGCAATAACCGACTCCCATCAGGATTCCACCGATGACAATCGGAAGCCGGTAGCCCAACACGCGATCTGCAAGCAAACCTCCAATGAAAGGTGTAAAGAACACGAGTGCGATGAATGTTCCGTATAAACTTGCCGATTCGGCCTCCGTCATTTCAAACCCTTGATTTGCATCTTTCAAGTACAAGGTGAAAATTCCGATCATCAGGTAATAACCGAAACGTTCCCACATTTCGGATAAGAAGAGGTAAGGAAGTGCTTTGGGGTGTTTACGTTGTTTCATTGATTTTCTCTTATTCTATTATTTTACACCACCCATCTGTTTCTTCAAGATAGGTGAAATCAAGATCAGTACAACTCCGGAAATAACCGAGATGATACCAATGGTCTGGTATCCTTCCGTGTATTGCATCAATTTTTCCGTATTTGTCAAATTCTTGTCTGATCCACCGCCTGAAGCTAATGCCGCACCAATCAGTCCTGCACCATATTGACCATAAGCACTTGCCAAGAACCACGTTCCCATCATCATACCGGTCAATCGTTTCGGAGAGAGTTTTGTAATCATCGACAATCCAATTGGGGAAAGGCATAATTCACCCAAACTAACTACTAAATACGCAAAAACGAAGATCCACAATGGAGTCAACCCATTTGAATCTGCAGAAAACCGACTGGATGCAAAAATCAAGAATCCAAGTCCCAGAATGGCGAATCCTAAACCGAATTTCACACTTGTATTTGGTTCCGCTCTTCTTTTATTCAACCAAACCCACAAAAACCCAACTAATGGAGCCAATAAAACTACCCAAAGTGAATTCAAGGAATTATTCACCGAAGTCATATTCAGTCCATGACTGGAAACATTTCCAACTGCAAAATAGTTCAGTGACCCTCCCCCCTGCTCAAAGAAAGACCAGAATAATGCTGAAAATATAATGAGTACCACAGCAACCAATAACTTTCCGAATTCTTCCTTTTTCACTTTTGTAAGTACAAAAGCCAAATACCCTAAAATTACGGCAGCCAAAACGATCATGAACAAATCACTGAATTGAACCAGATATGGAATCAGTTTTCCATCCTCCAATTTAACCGACCCCATTAAAAAGGTGAAATCAATATCAAATGGATAATAAACCATCAGAAAGAAGAATGGAATCATTAGAAGCGAAGCCAAATAAACGGTCAGATTTTTAGATAAACCCAATTTATTCTTCTCCACCAATTTTTCAGGGAAAGGAGGCATACCAATTGGTCCCAACGTTTTTTGAGTTTTCAGGAACAAAGCAAGTCCCAGGAGCATACAAACACCAGCCAAAGCAAATCCTAAAGACCAGCTTACAGAAGTTCCAATGTATGCAATTGTCAATCCGCTCAATAAAGCCCCGATATTGATTCCCGAATAGAACAAAGAGAATCCCGAATCTCTTCGAGGGTCATTATCCTTATACAAATCGCCCACCATAGTAGAGATATTCGGTTTGAAAAATCCATTACCTACAATGAGAATACTTACCCCGAGATAAAAAGTGAATGCCCCGGGAACCGCCATTAGAAAAGTTCCTAAAGCCATTAAAACACCACCCCAAAAGACCGATTTCCTAAACCCGAAGATTTTATCTGCAAACATCCCTCCCACAAATGCCATAGCATAAATAAAAGCTTGAATGAGACCATATTGTTTACTAGATGAACTTTCAGCCGCATCCCTATTTTTTTGTTGGGAAGTCTCAATATAATAGCGCGGATGATCTTTAGTCAACTCTTCTTTATTATTCTTTAAAAATTCTGTTTTCTTGGCCTCCATTTCCCCTTTGGAAATCGGATTGTAATCACTCGTTAAGATCAGGTGAGAAATGTACATGGCCAAAAGTGCCCGCATTCCATAGAATGTAAAACGTTCCCACATCTCCACCAGGAAAAGGTACCACAGTTGTTTCGGGTACTTGCCCTTGAAATTCCGAATATTTTCTAATGCTGCCGCATCCGTTGGATTTAGATCCTTTTCTACCAAACTCATAAATCTGCTTTGTTAACGAATCGTAAAAATGATAAATTAAATCGGATGATTGATGAAATAAAGGGCACAAAAAAAATCCCCTGCATTATTTTGCAAGGGATTTCAAATTATTTGTTCTAGACGCAAGACTATCGAACGCCGTGCATCATTTTTTTCAATGTCGGAATCAACAAGAACAGAATCAATGAAGCTACTCCAGTCAAAACAACGAAAACCATAAAGAATTCAAAAAGTCCATGAATCGTGAATCCTACAAATGTCGGGTAACTTACCGTAATCAGTTGCTTATCTCGAATCGTGTTGTATTCCGCAGCAGTAAAGGTCGTATCTGAAACCTGATGCTTATCCACAAATGGCAATTTCTTTTTCGCAGCTAGCTCTCTTTCCGTTTTGATTTCTGCAGCTGTCTTGATTTTCTTAGCAATATCGATATGGTTTGCTTTTGCTTTCTTAGCGTCCACACTAGCGATATTCAATTTAGCAAGGGCGAATAATTCTTCTCCGTTAGCCACTTTCTTTTTATCCAAGATGGAACCTAGATCCACATTTACCGATTGTGCCGCTTGGAACTTATCTCCAGTCGGTGGCAAAATGGAACCCAATGAACCTGACAATGCGTATCCTGCAGCATTTGACAAGAAGAAAACTCCGAACAATAAAGACGAAAAACGTTTTGGAGACAATTTGCCTACCAGGGAAAGTCCGATTGGTGATAAACACAACTCTGCAAATGTTTGGATCAGGTACAATAAGATCAACCATTTAACTGCCAACAATCCTGAGTTACCCAAATCTTTCACGTTGTAAGCAATGATAAAGTAACTTACCGCAATCAATAACAATCCGATAGCTTGTTTAGCAGGAGAAATCGGCTCTCTTCCTTTTGCTCTCAATTTATCCCATAGGATACTGAATGGTAATGCAAATGCAAATACGAATACCCCATTGAATACCTGAACCATGGAGGCTGGCATTTCCCATCCGAAGATATGGCGATCGGTTTGGTTACTCGCAATAAACGTCAACGACGAACCGGCTTGCTCAAACGCTGCCCAAAAGAAAATAATAAAGAATGCAACGATATAGATTACAAGGATTCGTTGTAGCTCAACCTTAGTCAATGATTTATCAGAAATGATCAATAGTGCAAGGGTAATCCCTGCCGAATAAATAATCGGATAGATCAATGTTTTAATAAAGTTGTCACCATCTAATAAATAGCGGAAAGTAAAGAACAAAGCAACGAATACAACAACTGAAAGCAATAAATTCATTTTTGAGAAAACAGCCTTTTGAGCCTCCCCTTCTTCGTAATCAGAATCATCGTTTTTAGATGGCAATCCTCCTAAAGGTTTCCCTTCCGGAGTGACAACATATTTGTTTTTCAAGAAGTAAAACACCATTGTTCCGATCAACATTGCGATGGAAGCAGCAAGGAATCCCCATTTGAATGCAAATACGTTTTGTACACCTCCAACTTTCACATCTCCAACGATCGGACAAATTGTTTGTCCTAAAAATGCTCCAAGGTTGATACCCATGTAGAAAATAGTAAATGCAGTATCCAACTTGCTTTTCTCTTGTTTTGGATACAAACTTCCAACCATACTTGAAATGTTCGGCTTAAAGAATCCATTTCCGAAAACGATAACTCCTAAGGCAGTCCACATTAATGTGTTTGCAAGACCGAGGTTCGACGGGAATACGGTAGCACTGAAGAACAATAACGCCTGTCCGGCAGCCATCATAAATCCTCCGATCATGATACAGTTTCTATTTCCTAAAAAGCGATCCGCAATGAAACCTCCCAACATTGGTGTCAAATAACAAAGTCCCAAGAATCCTCCATAAAGCAATGAAGCATCTTCTTCCTTCATCATTAACGAGTTCACAAGAAACAAAGTCAGAATTGCACGCATACCATAGAAGTTGAAACGTTCCCACATTTCAGTTCCGAATAGCACCCATAAACCTTTAGGATGCCCCTTCTTAGCTTGCGTACCCTCTACAAAATCAATATTATTTTCCATTTTAATTCCTTTTTTGAAGTGGGTGAAAATAGACAAAAAATAGTTGATTGATTCAGATTGTTTTAATTTTAACGCATCGATTAACGCTTAATGTCTGATTTAGAGAACCTTTTCGATTCACACACACACAATTTTGATACAAAAAATCGTGGAATTGTTCAATTATCCAAATCCTCCTTTGATCAATTGCCTGCCTTTTTTTCATTTGGAATTCACCCGAAAGAAAGCGAAACAGATTTATTGGAAATAGCAAAAATTTGCGAAGAACTTAGTCTCAAACAAGGCTTCCTGGCAATCGGGGAAATCGGTCTCGACAATCGGTACAATAATTTCGCGGAACAGGAAGAACGCTATGTCTTTCAGCTGAAACTTGCTGCAAGGTTCAATAAACCGGTCATTCTGCATTGTGTGAACTCCTGGGACAGATGTCGTTTCCTGCATGAAAAGAATGCTCCGGCAACGACACTCATTTATCACGGATTCAATAAAGCTTCCATTATCGGACATGTTTTGGATTATCCCAAAAGTGTTATCAGTATCGGAGAATCCATTTTATCAAATCCACAACTTCAAACGGCTATTAAACTGATTCCTTTAGATCGACTGCTGCTTGAAACAGATACTGGCAAAGGAGAATTGATTGACACCTATCGCATGGTCGCTGAGATAAAAAGCCTATCTTTGCACTCCCTAATCGAACAACTAAATCAAAACGCAAAACGAATTTTTAAGTATGAGTAAGTGGTTGGAGCGTACAGAGTTGATTCTTGGACCGAAAGAAATGGACCGTTTGAAATCAGCTCATGTACTCATTGTTGGACTCGGAGGAATCGGATCCTTTGCAGGAGAATTTATTGCCCGTGCAGGAGTTGGAACCATGACCATTGTAGATGGTGACGTTTTCGACATAACCAACAAAAATCGTCAATTGACAGCTTTGGATTCCACGATCGGAAAAAACAAAGCTGTTGTATTAGGAGAACGGATCAAGGATATCAATCCGGATATTCAATTAAATATTGTAGAGGAATTTGTGCTTCCTGAGCGTGCCTGGGAATTATTGGACCAATACAAACCCGATTACGTCATGGACTGTATCGATAGTGTCACTCCGAAACTGGAATGGATCATCGCATGCAAAAGCAGAAAAATCAAAGTGATCACGCATCTGGGAGCCGGAGGAAAAATTGATCCAAGCCGTGTTCATGTTGCGAAACTACCGGATAGTCATAATTGCAAATTAGGGGCACATATTAAAAAGAGACTCAAGAAAAAGAATGTGGGTTTTGAAAAAATTAAATGTGTTTATTCTTCCGAATTACAACTAAAAGATTCATTGAAAATGACCGATGGAGCCAACTACAAACGCTCATTTTACGGGACTGTCAGCTACATGCCGGCATTATTTGGGTTACTGGGTGCAGCGGAAGTGATTCGCTACCTGACTAAAAAAGATGAAAATCCAAACTAGGATGAAGTTCAAAGAAAAAAGTATATTCGCAAACCTCAAACTGAAAAAATGAAATTAAAATACCTGTTCAGCATTGCTGTACTAACTCTCTTTGTATCTAGTTGTGGCAATGACCCAGACCCATTGGACAAGGATCAATCCATCAATGGAGCAGTTGCTGGTAAGGATGCGCATTCTTACTCCAACACAGATGAGATTCGGACAAAACACCTGGATTTGGAAATCGATGTTGACTTCGATAAGAAAACCATCTATGGAGTTGCTCGTCACCGCATGGAGCGATTAAAAGATACGGATACCGCAGTTTTTGACATCAATGGACCTGAAATTCAAAAGGTGACTTTAGGAAAAAAGGGACAGGAAAAAGAAACGGATTTCATTATCGGGTCGATGCAGGAATTCATTGGTCAGCCTTTGAGCATCAAGATCGACAAGAAAACGGAATACATCAATATCTACTACAAGACCACTGAAAATGCCGGTGCTTTGGATTGGATGGATCCTGAATTGACAGAAGGAAAAGAACATCCTTATTTATATACTCAAGGTCAGGCGATTTTAACACGCACTTGGATTCCGGTTCAAGGAACACCAGCAAACAGAATCACTTATAGTGCTGATGTGACAGTTCCATCTGAGTTAATGGCAGTCATGAGCGCGTCCAATCCTCAGGTGAAAAATCCGGAAGGAAAATACCATTTCGAAATGAAACAACCGATTCCGGTTTACCTGATTGCATTGGCAGTTGGTAATCTGGAATTTAAAAGCCTGGGAGAAAACTGTGGTATTTACACAGAGCCGGAAATGATCGACAAAGCTGTTTGGGAATTTGCAGATCTTCCAAAATTGATTGGTGCTGCTGAGAGTTTATACGGACCATATCAATGGGAACGATACGATGTGATTGTCTTGCCTTATTCTTTCCCTTTCGGAGGAATGGAAAATCCACGTTTAACCTTTGCTAATCCAACCTTGATTGCAGGTGACAGAAGTGCTGTATCAGTAATTGCACACGAGTTAGCTCACTCCTGGTCAGGAAACCTGGTTACCAATGCAAGTTGGAATGACTTCTGGCTGAACGAAGGCTTTACGGTTTATTTTGAGAATCGGATCATGGAGGAACTTTATGGAAAAGAGGTTGCCGACATGCTTGCTTTAATTGAATTCCAGGAACTTCAAACAGAAATGGAAGATTTGGATGAAGAAGACACTCATTTGAAATTAAAACTATCCAAAAGAAATCCGGATGATGGAATGACCTCCATTGCCTATGTAAAAGGCGCTTTCCTATTGAAAACATTGGAGCGCGATTACGGAAGACAACGTTTTGATGCATTCCTGAAAAGCTATTTCAAGGATCACGCTTTCAAAACATTAACAACGGAGCAATTCAAGAAGTACCTAGAAGATAATTTGATCAATAAAACAGATATCAAATTCAATGTAGACGAATGGTTATACAAACCGGGATTGCCGAAAAACTGTTATGCGGTAAGTTCTCCAAGATTTGAGAAAATCCAAGATTTAGCGCGTGAGTTTGCAAAAGGAAAAGATATCTTTAAAAAACCGGCGAAGAAAAAAGGAAAAAAACAACTTCCTGCTTTGAGCCGCGATCAATATGTTCCACAGGAATGGCAAGCATTTATCCGCGCCCTACCTAAAAAAATGGATCCGGAACGTTTGGCGATCATCGATGAAAAATTACACTTCAATAATTGGGGAAATGCGGAAGTAGCAACGGAATGGTACGTCCTAGGAATCAATTCCAACTACACGGAAATCCGTCCGGATATTGACCGTTTCATATCAAAAGTAGGTCGAAGAAAATTCCTATTACCAATCTATACTGCATTGAATAACAATCCAAAAAGTAAAGATTGGGGAATGAATGTTTACAAACGCGTAAGAAACAATTATCATCCCGTTTCAATCATGACATTGGATGATTTGTTGGGATATAAGCCGTAATTATTTATAATTCATAAAAACAGTCGGGGCGGAAAATTTTCCGCCCCGACTGTTTTATACCAGATCAAATAATCCCCTTTCAACCACGAATAATCAAAAGGTGTCCTCGACTCCTAAAACGACCTCTTTTCTTCTTTTTTAAGCATTCATCTTTGACATAACAACAAACAACAACAGTTATGTCACGCTTCATTATTCTTCTATCCCTTGCTACGAGTATTCTGGCTACCATCTTCGCTTGCTCTGGCAATAAAGTCATTTCCGTGGATCCCAAATTCAGGAAATGGGTTTCAGGATACACTTCCGGTATCATTTCCAATTCCGATCATATCGAGATTGAGCTTCGGAATCAATTGGATTCGACTAAACTCATTGAATTGGGAATGAAAACCCGTATGGACGAAAAAATCCTGAAGGAAATCGTTGAGATCAGCCCGGAAATCGATGCCGATATCCAATGGGTTGATTTCAGAACCATTCAGATTGTTCCTAAAAAACCCTTGAACTCCAATCAGATCTATACGGTGAGTCTGGACCTGGACGAAATTATGGAAGTCGAAAACGGATATGAAGAATTCAATTTTCAGTTTGCAACCAAACCTCAAAAGATTGATGTGACCGATCCAAGTTTGGTCGAATACGATTCATATAACCTGGAATGGTACTCCTTGCGTGGAAATATCGTCATGACTGATCATTTTGATACGACTAAGTTGAAAGAACTACTCTCTGTCAAGCTAGGAGGTGAGAAGCAAAAAGTTCATTTCGAACAGAACTACGGTGAAAACGATTTTGTATACATCGTTGACAGTATCAAACGCTCAACAAAAGAAAATACGGTAACCGTTGAGTGGAACGGCGATGCCATTTCCTCTTTCTCCAATGGTTCCACCAGCATCAAAGTACCTGCCTTGGGTGACTTTGATTTGAGTTCTCACAATGTAAGCGATGAAGACGATCAAAGCATTCGTCTGACCTTTTCGGAGCCATTGTCCACCAACCAAGATTTAAATGGTCTCATCGATTTGGAAGGCGTGACTGGTGAAACTTTTTCAATCTACTACAATGAAGTCACTGTCTTCATTCCCAACCGCATTGAAGGAAATTACAAACTGAAAATCAATCCGGGAATCAGGAACATCAAAAACTATCCGATGCTAAAAGGAACGGAGCGCACCCTTCAATTTTCAGCGTCCAAACCGAAGGTTCGAATTGTTGGAAGCGGCTCCATCCTACCCGACTCAAAGGGATTGATCTTTCCGTTCGAAACGATCGGTTTGAAATCCGTAACGGTTCGAATCATCAAGATTTACGAAGAAAATATCCATCATTTCCTCCAAGTGAATGAATTGAATGACTCCGAAGCTATCTTCCGATTTGGAAAGAAAATTGCAGAAAAGAATATTTCCCTGGGAGTTAAAAAGGAAGACAAAAGTGATTGGGCTTCCCACGTCCTGGATTTGGAAAAATGGATTCGACCGGAACCGGGAGCAATTTACCGCATCTCCATTAAATTCGGACAAAAAGATGCTTACTGCGATTGTGAGGCAGCCTCCACAGAAGAAAATGCAGAAACTGCAACCACCGAAGAATCCAGAGAAGAATGGAGCGAACGACCTTGGCATTTGGATGATTGGGATGATGGTTATGAAGATTGGGGCGGCTACAGTTCCGAATCTCCCTGCAGTTCAGATTACTATTATGGAAAAGCGGTTTCCCGAAACATCCTTGCGTCAAATATCGGTGTGATCTATAAACTCGATGCTAAAAAAGAAGCCCATGTTTTCCTAACAGACATGATCACCACACAGCCCATTCCAAATGCATCCGTAACATTTTATGATTTTGCAAAGCAGGTCATTGCTTCCGGAACAACCAATTCAGAAGGGATGTACACGAAAAAACTGTCCGAAAAACCATTCTTATTGATAGCAAAGAATGGAAAACAGCGCGGATATTTGAAAGTGAGCGATGGACATTCGAATACGCTTTCGGAATTTGATGTAGAAGGTGAAGAAGTCCAGAACGGTTTGAAAGGCTATATCTATGCGGAACGTGGAGTTTGGAGACCCGGAGATTCGATTTACGTGAACTTTGTATTGCGTGATTATGAAAACAAACTTCCTTTAAATCACCCGGTGAAATTCACTTTAACAGATCCTTCCGGTTATGAATCAAGCAAAATAACCAGATCACAAGGAGTTAACGGACATTATGATTTCCGGACTTCCACACGCTTTGATGCCAAAACCGGAATCTACACCGCACGAGTAATGGTTGGATCGCGTGAGTTTATCAAGTATTTGAAAGTGGAAACCGTGAAACCGAATCGCTTGAAATTGAAATTGACCGTTCCTAAAAGTTCCGATAGCTTATTGCAACTGGAATCTTATTGGCTCCACGGCGCACCGGCAAAAAACCTGCGCGCAACAGTGGACGTCGAATATCAATCTACTAAAACCATCATTCCGGGATTCAAGGGTTTTGAATTCGATTCTCCGATTCGCAAGATCAACTCCGACAAGAACACCTTGTTTGATGACGATTTGGATGCAAATGGAAAGGCTTCATTCAAGCAAGAAGTTTCCTCTTTATCTCAAGCTTCCGGAATGTTGAATGCCATTTATACCATGCGTGTGTTTGAACAGGGAGGAAACTTTTCAATCGACCGATTCTCACAACTCTACTCGCCATACAAGCAATACGTCGGATTTAGAACTCCTGACCTAGAAGCTGACAACTCTTTGATTTCCGGAAAGAAACACACATTCGATGTCGTAATGGTGAATGCTGCCGGAACAATTTTGAAAAAACCATCGAAAATCCGTGTGAAAATTTACCGCATGGAATGGAGATGGTGGTATGAAAGTGGCGACGATGATTTAGGAAACTTCATGGCTCGAAACGGCACCATGTTGGTCTACGATTCCTTGTTAAATTCTTCCGATGGAAAAACTGCTTTCAAATTCGGTTTGGGCGCTACGGATTACGGACGATTTTTGGTCACTGTAACGGATGAAGAAGGCTTTCATCAATCCGGAAAAATCATTTCCATCGATATTCCTTATTGGAGTCGTGGAAACCAGAAGAACAACGAATATGCTTCCATGCTGAACTTTTCCACGGATAAGAAAAGTTATGTAAAAGGTGAAGTCGTGAAATTGAGCATTCCATCACCTGCTTCCGGAAAAGCCTTGATTTCTGTGGAAACACGCACGAAAATCGTGAAGAAATTTTGGGTGAATACTACCAAAGGCGAGACAACCTGTTCATTCGAAACAACGGAAGAGATGGCTCCGAATGCTTATGTGCATGTCAGTCTGATTCAGCCACACAGCGCCACAACCAACGATCTACCTATCCGTATGTATGGAATTGTTCCAATCACAGTGGATGATCCGGCAACGCATCTTCACCCGGAAATCAGTGTTGCAAAAGAATGGAGACCCGAATCAACCGCTAAAGTAACTGTGAAAGAAGAATTCGGAAAAGGAATGACTTATACCTTGGCAATCGTCGATGAAGGATTACTCGATCTGACACGTTTCAATACGCCCAATCCGTGGAATACATTCTATGCAAAAGAGGCGCTCGGAATTAAAACCTGGGATATGTACGATGCGGTGATCGGGGCTTATTCCGGAAAATTGAACCGCTTGTTAAGCATCGGTGGAGACGGCTCGGCAGACGATGGTGCCGGTCCGAAAGCAAACCGATTCAAACCCATGGTTTATTTCTTAGGTCCATTTGTTCTCCCTGCCGGTGCTTCCAAAACACATCAGATCGAATTACCGACTTACATCGGATCCGTGCGGGTCATGGTTGTAGCGCACTCTGCAACAGCATTTGGAAATGCAGAAGAAACCGTAACGATTAAAAAACCTTTGATGGTATTGGGAACTCTACCACGTGTAATCGGACCAAGTGAAACAATCCAATTGCCGGTTGATGTCTTCGCAATGAAAGATAACATCAAAAATGTGGATGTTCAGGTGACTTGCAATGACCTTTTGGTTGTAAACGGGGCTAAAAATCAGGGAATCAAATTTGCAGCAGAAGGGGATCAAATCGTGAATTTCGAACTGAAGGTTGCCAACAAACTTGGAATTGCGAAAATCAAGATCTTTGCAAAATCAGGAGCAGAAACGGCAACCCAGGAATTTGAAGTCGATGTCCGCAGTCCGAATCCGCTTGTACTCGAAAGTGAAACCAAGGTAATCGATCCGGGTTCTTCGGTCAGCTTTATCATGGAGCAAGATGGAATTACCGGCTCTCACTCCTATTCTTTGGAAACAAGTGTCTTTAGCTCCATCAATTTAAGTGGTCGAATGAGTGATTTGATCAATTATCCGCACGGATGCATCGAACAAACCACTTCTGCCGTATTTCCACAACTCTTTGCCATGGATGTGATGCAATTCAACGAAAAAGAAAAAAAGGAGTTGGTTTCCAATATCAAGGCAGCATTGATCAAGTATCAAAGCTTTCAACAATACGAAGGTGGTTTTGCTTACTGGCCGGGAAATCGTGAAGCAAGTGATTGGGGATCCAATTATGCCGGGCATTTCATGATTGAAGCAGAACAGCATGGATTTACCTTACCCTCAAATTTGAAATCGCGTTGGTTGGAATACCAGAAAAATCAAGCAAACAACTGGACTCCGGATTCTTATTCCAGTTATTCCATTCATGCGGAAGAATCCGATCAATTAATTCAGGCTTATCGCTTATACACCTTGGCATTGGCCGGAAAACCGGAACTTGGCGCCATGAACCGTTTGAAAGAAAATTCCAAATTGGGAGTTACCGCTAAATGGAGATTGGCTGCAGCTTATTATTTAGCCGGTCAGAAAGACTTGGCGAAACAAATGACACGCAATTTAAGTTTCGTTCCCGCTTCTTACCGTGAATACGCTTATTCCTACGGTTCCACATTGCGAGATAAGGCTATGAACCTAGAAGCCGGTCTCATGATCGATTCGAAATCAACCGACCAGGTGGAGAAGGAAATTGCGGATGTGTTGAAATCAAATCAATGGTTGAGTACACAGGAAGCGGGTTACTGTATTTTGGCTTTGACTAGCGGAAAAACCAAGAACAGCGGAGCACTCCAATTTGAAATCAATTCGGAAAAAGTAACCGCTACCAAATGCTTGATGACAAAAAATTATACAGAAGCAGATGGTACCAAATTGAAACGATTGTCCGTTAAAAACACTTCTTCCAAGAAATTGTACGTGACTTTCTGCACCAAAAAAGTTCCGCAAATCGGTAAAGAGAAAAAGGTTCGAAGCAACTTGGAAATGACAATCGCTTATACCAATTTATCCGGTGTTTCAATCGATCCTTCTAAAATCATGCAAGGAACGGATTTCATTATGGAAGTGAAATTGAAGAATCCGACCAAAGATCAGTTTTATCGTGAAATGGCATTGAATCAGATTATGCCAAGCGGTTGGGAAATTCATAACGCGCGTTTGTATGACGAAGAAAGCACACCGAATATCGATTATCAGGATTATAGAGACGACCGAGTGTATAGCTATTTCAAACTCGCTCCGAATGAAACCAAGATCTTCAAGATCCAGCTCAACGCCTCGTATCTAGGAAGATTCTACTTGCCGGCAGTATTTACAGAAGCGATGTACGATCATTCGGTGAATGCGCAAGAAAAAGGCAGATGGGTCGAAGTGACTAAAATTGTGAAACAACCAAAATCATCCTAATAATTAATAGCTAAAAGGCTGTCCGGAATTTGGACAGCCTTTTAGTCAAATCTCACTTTTCCTCCTACTTTTTTCCAAGGCAAAAGAATGAGCATTGCTCATGAAGACGAAGTATGACTTTCTCAAAAAGTCAAATACTGAGGTAAGTAGGCAAAAATGCCTTTTCCCGATTACAGCATTCAAGCAGCCTTCCGTTTCGGGCCGATTCACGGAAAGAAGGGATCAGGATCCCAAATGACAAGCACTTTCCGGTATCGGCAACCGAAACGGAAGGCTTTTTTCTTCGACCGAACGGCTTGAAGGACGGGTGATGATTTTCAAACGGAGTTGAGATCTTCGTGTCGCGTAATCGGGATGATGAACGCGGCTTGAAATGCTTCAAATAAGCAGTAATTTTCGTTACGAAAGGGATTGGTTCCCACATGTAATTTGTCAGAGCTAAAGATTTGCGATCAACAAACCGTAAATCTTCAAAGCTAATCTGCTTTTTTCGCCTTTTATCTGAAGGTCTAAGTACTGAACTTGTTTGATTAAATCAAAATACTTTTTGTAAAGTTCCTCCGTCCTATTTTCTTTCCGGATTCCAATAAGGACAAAAACGACTTGTGATGTATCTGTCAAATAATCACTCGCCTCAATTCCGATATGCTGTAAGGTGAATATCAGTTTAGAGTTTGTAATCTCATTCTCTATTAAAGTCAAAATTTGTCTTCTTTTGCCCATGATCATTCGATGTTTTCTAATTCTTGTTTTATACAAAAATGTAAGGAAGACATTGAATAATTGCAATTTTAGATGTTTTAAGGATTTGAGGTATTTATCTGTGTATCTCAAATACATAATCTCTTTGATCAACAAAGCAGAAGTTGCGCGTAAAACAGGTTTAAGTACAAAACGTCTAAGTGAATTAAGCCTGAACGAAAGCACAAAATTAAAAGCCAGTGAACTTTATTTGATTGCCTTAGGTTTCCCCAGCAGAACTTTTAGAAGAAATGTGCGGTGACTTGAAGTTGATCGATTAGTCAATGAACATTTTATGAATCCTGAATCAGTTTATAAATAAGGATCACAGGTGATAGACAACCTTTTCTGGTAGAAAATCAGAATGAAATTAAAACATCAAATAACTAATAATCAATTAATTAAATTTAAATCTGTTCGTATCTTTGCGAACACGCGAATTCTAAAATTCTGAAATTCTATGTTTCCAGGTTTGAAATATCGAAACAGCGGACTCATGCCCAATTACACGACCAGAATATCTCCAAGAAAACAAAAAATCATTACCCGTACTTCCGAATATTCGCAGGAGTGCTAACCAGCCGATGCAGTTACCAATCCCGGAAAGTGCTAATCCTGTAGTGTTTGCAAAACTACTACAGGATTGCATTTTGAATCCTGATTCCGTCTTTCCATGGATTGGTCGGCAGCGGTTGGTTGGCTGAGGGCTGTAATTGGGCAAAGGCGTTTTTGCCTACTTTTTGGGTCTTGGCAAAAAGTAGGAATGAAAAAGAGGATGTCAATTTATCATTGCAAAAAACCGACTTATTTCGTAACTTGTTTTCAAAACACATCCATGAAAACGCTCGAAGAATGGTTTGCAGAATATGCTGTCAGTCACCAAAACAGAACCAACAAGAAAATTCATTATATCTGTGTTCCGGCTATTTTCTTTTCGGTGGTGGGATTGTTAATGAGTATTCCCAATCGGGGATTGATCAGCTTGGTGCATTCGGATAACTTTCTTTATGTCAATTGGGCGGTCGCTGCACTTATTCTCGTGATCTACTTTTACCTGCGCTTATCACTTCGGATGGCATTTTACATCTTGATTTTCGCCACATTATGCGTAATTGGAAACTTCTATTTGGCGAAAATTGGTTCCTTGTGGCTTATTTCCCTGACCATTTTCGCAGTAGCTTGGGTCGGACAATTCTACGGACACAAACTAGAAGGAAAGAAACCTTCGTTCTTTAAAGATTTGCAGTTTTTACTGATCGGTCCCGCATGGATTTTGGATAATTGGTTTAGCAGAAAATAACGGGGTTTCGACTACGCTCAACCACCTTATTTTCATTAAAAATCATAATCAAAAGGACACTGAATGCTTGCGCAATAGCTACAGCATAGGCGCAGCGGAGTCGAAGTGACCTTTCTAAAGTTGTTCCAACATCTTCACCACATCTGCGCGTTTTCTGGTCGAAACAGGAATCATTTTTCCATCCGACATAATCAGATGTCCTCCTTCCACCTTCACAAATTCCTGAATCATTTTGGTATTCACCAAATGCGATTGATGTACCCGGAAGAAACCCAATTCTCCCAAAATATCCTCGAAATCCTTCAAGGTTCTTGAAACAACTATCCGCTTGGAATTGGTAAAAAAGAACTCCGTATAATTGACATTACTTTCACAACGGATAATATCTGCAATTTGTACAATGTGAATCTTATCCTGCGCATGCAAAGCCAAGCGTTCCTGTACTTTATTGCTTTGTTTCAAGGATTCATTCAACAACCGATAATTGTCTTGCTCGTTGTGATTGTGATTCCGGAATTTCTTCAAGGCTTCAATTAATTCGTCCGGATCAACCGGTTTCAACAAATAATCAATCGCCGCATAACGAAAAGCCTTGATTGCATGAGCGTCACTTGCTGTGATAAAAATGATTTTGAACGGAATTTCCGGCAAAATATCCAACAGGTCGAAACCGGAACCATCCTGCATTTGAATGTCGAGGAATAAAATATCAATCTTCGTATGCTTCAAGAGCTTGGCTCCTTCTACCACTCCGGAAGCTTCACCCACCACTTCAATATCCGGCGCATACACTTCCAAATCCTTTCTAAAGGTAATTCGTGCCTGTTCGATATCATCAATAATTACAGCTTTGATCATTTACAAGGGTATAAAAAGTTGAACTTCCGTTCCGATAACAGTTCCGTCATCGTCATACAAATCTACCATTTTGACTTTATGTCCGTTCGAATTGGTACTCAACAAATCCAATCTTTCTTTCGTCACGTTAAAGCCGCGTGAAACATGTTGCGGTTCATTACTCGCCTGCTGAATTTTTCCTGCAGCTTCCCGTCCAATTCCGTTATCGCGAATAATGCAAGTAATTCCATCGTTTTCTTCCCGGAACCAGCAGGTAATCTTTCCAGTTCGCGAATCACTCGCATCGTATTTGAATCCGTGCTTGATGGCATTTTCCACAAACGGTTGAATGAGCATAGGCGGAATTTGGATGAAACTCAACTCCGTTTCCAAATCCACTACAATTTCGTATTCGAAGCGATTTCCATTGCAAAACTGCTCGATCAACAGGTAATTTTCCAAGGTAGAGATCTCTTCTTCCAAGGAGATGGTCGTATTTCTCGAGTTATCCAGGATTTGGCGCATCAATCGGGAAAACTTCGCCAGATAGTAGCGCGCTTTTGTTTCATTTTCAGTCCCAATCAAACCTTGGATTGAATTCAAGGCATTGAAAATAAAATGTGGATTCATTTGCAAACGCAGGGCTTTTTGTTCCAATTCTAAGAGATTCCGGGCAAATTCAGCTTCCTTCTGAGCCTGTTTCGCCTTTCTTCGAATGCGGGAAGTTTGAATCCGGATAATGAACCAAATCAGCAATCCACCGGCTATCAATTCCAATAAAATAAACCAAGTCGTCTTCCAAAAAGGAGTGGATATCGTAAACGAAAACCGTTCCGGATTGGGATTGATGAATCCGTCTTCGTTGCGTGACCGCAATAAAAAAGTGTACTTTCCGGGCGACATATTGGAATAAACGATCCGTTGCTCTTTTGTCCAAGGCGACCAACGATTTTCAAACCCACTCATTTTCCAGGAATATTCAACTCCTTCCGGATTCTTCAGATTAATCCCTTTAAACAAGAAGCTCAGATGATTTTGATCAAAGGGCAAATGAAGGGTTTTATAACTGCTCCACGGCAAAATCACATCACTGTATTTGGTTTTCGAAAGTGATTCATAGAACAGCTGAACATCCAGAATACTGAGTATCGGTGCTGTCCGATTGACCTGTAGGTTGGACAAATTGTAGCAACTTGCTCCATTGATGGTTCCAAACCAAATTTTCCCGTCCTCGTCTTTCCAAACACTATTCTGGCAGGTTTCAACACCCAAAAAACCATCACTTTTCCCGTAATGTTTGATACTCTTGATTTGATTCGTCTCATTCAAATCCAAGATGTCCAATCCCGATTCGGAACCCACAATGAGATTCTGATTCGCATCAAAAACCATGAGATATACATTCGAAGAATGCATTCCCGATTCAATGCTGATTTTCTTGAGCACTTTCAGTTTCGGACCATAGTCGATACAATTGATTCCCGCACCGGCAGTTCCAACCCAAATCCTGCCTTTCGAATCTTCAATGATTGTCCGAACTGCATCTGCACTCAATCCGGAATCTTTGGTTAGAATTTTGGTGCTTCGAGTTTGCGGATTGTAGCAAGCTAAACCGGCCGATTCTGCTCCATACCAAATCAAGCCTCTCGAATCCACAAAAACAGACGTCAAACGCATGTGCAAAAGACCTTCATCAAATGAAACACGTTCAATTTTCTTCCCTTGCTCCGAAATACAAATCAAACCGGAACCAGATGTCGCCACCCAAATTCGACCTTGCTTGTCCTTAGCCATCTGCCGAACATAGTATTTCCGGGTTTCATCCAACCAGGAAAAACCGCCTGCCGACAGCATTCCGATCCCTTGACCTTCCGTTCCGAAATACATCAAACTATCATCGTCTTCTATAATTGCCTTTACCTTAATCGCTTCAAACCCGTTTTGGACATTTAACTGACTAAAGACTCCGTTTTCGTAGACACTCACTCCATTTTGAGAAGTCCCGAACCATAACTTATTGCTTCGATCCCGGTAAATGGAATAAATGAAATTTCCTCCCAAACCGGCAGAAACAGAATAATGCGAAAACAACTTTCCGGCAAATTGAGACACTCCACCTCCGGAAGTCCCAATCCACAAATCACCCCAATTGTCTTTGATAATGGAACGGACATGGTTATTCCCTAATCCGTTTTTCTCGCTGTAATTGGTGAATTCCTTCGTTCGTTGGTCGTATTGAATCAATCCGGCATTCAATGTAGCTATCCAACAGACATTCGCTTCATCGAAGAAAATGTCGAAGACCGTTTGTTTATATAGTTCATGGTTCAAATCTACCCGATAGTAGTCTTTCCGATTGTAAACATAGGCTCCATCACCGTAAGTTCCAATCCAGATTTTCCCATTTTGATCTTCACTCAGGCACGTAATTGCATTTCGCATCACCCGCGCTTTCTTTCCATGATTGATCAAAATACGCTTGCCCCCTTTTTGTTCAGAGGAAAGAAGCCCTGTTCCGGTTCCCATCCAAATGATTCCTTTCGAATCCACAAAAATGGCATTGATTGTTCCTTCGTCAATTCCCAATATCCGGTTCATGGAAACCAAAGAATCACCTTTCACATTAAAAACTCCGTGATTGGTCGCGACCCACAATTTTTCCTCTGCATCCAACGCCAAACTGAAAACGGCAAAATGATTCCCATACTTTGGGTGTCTGTAGGTTTTAATCTTTTTTCCATTGTAAGATGAAAGCCCGTCATTGGTTCCAATCCATAAAATATGTTTCCGATCTTCTTTTAAGGAATAGATGTAGTTGTTTACCAATCCTTGTCTGTCGGTAAAGGATTCGAAATTCTGCCCGTCAAAGCGAGACAATCCCCCACCTCGTGTTCCGAACCACAAATAGCCTTTATGATCTTGAATCACACTATAAACCTGAGACTGACCCAATCCATTTTCCACTGAAAAATTCCGAAAACTAGCCAATTGGGAAAATCCCTGATTCACCAAAAGCAGTAAAAAGAAGAAAAGTAATCCGTGTTTTTTTTGCATCAATCCGCTCAAATCTTGTCTGGTTGAAATTAGCAAAAGTCTGTAAACATTCGCTGTTTAAATAATCAAAAAGAACCCGCACTTTTCATTCCGATTGCTACGAATAATAAAGTGCTATTTATTGTTCCGTCCCAGCCTATTACTTTCAGTAAAAAAACGATGAGAGAGAAACTTTTTTGGTGGAGAGAACAATGGCGCTGGAAAAAGCGATTCATCAAACGTATTCTCTTTTATTCTTTTCTGATCTGGTATATTCAAGCATTGCCTTCCGACTTATTCAATGATCCTTACTCGACCGTTTTGGTGGGTAAAAATGGTAAATTATTAGGGGCTCATATTGCTAAAGATGGTCAATGGCGCTTTCCACCAAGTAATAAAACTCCTCATAAAATTGCCGTTTGTCTGGTCACATTTGAGGACAAAAACTTCTATTATCATCCGGGAGCAAGCGTGAAAGGAATTTGCCGCGCATTTTATCAAAACATCACGCGTGGAAAAATTGTTAGCGGAGGAAGTACCATTACCCAGCAAGTGATCCGGTTGATGCGAAAAAATCCTTCCCGAACTTATTCCGAAAAGATGCACGAAATCATTCTCGCAACCCGTTTGGAGTTCAGTTATTCAAAAGAGGAAATTTTGAATCTCTATACAGCAAATGCTCCATTTGGAAACAATGTAGTTGGCATCGATGCTGCTTCCTGGAGGTATTTTGGTCGTGCACCGGAAAATTTAAGTTGGGCAGAAAGTGCAACCTTAGCTGTTCTCCCCAATGCTCCGGGATTAATCTATCCGGGGAAAAATCATCAGAGTTTGCTAAAAAAACGGAACCGTTTATTGAAAATGCTTTACGAACAAGGTGAAATAGACAAACTGAATTATTACCTGGCCTTGGAAGAGCCGCTTCCGGACAAACCACTTCCACTTCCTCAAGAAGCTCCACATTTATTGCAACGCTGCATTCAACACGGACAAAAAGAGCAATTGATCCAATCAACGATCGATGAAGAAATCCAAACAATGGTCAATAATGAAACGGAACAATATGCACTGAGAATGAATGAATCCGGTGTTTTTAATGCTGCTGTACTGATTACGTCTGTGGAAACCGGAGAAGTGGTCGCTTATAAAGGAAACTTGAATCACACCGATGACAATCACGCGTTTGATGTAGATTGCATTCAATCATCGAGAAGTACCGGAAGTATTTTAAAACCCTTACTCTATGCGAAATCATTGGAATCGGGATTAATCACTCCAAAGCAATTACTTTGTGATTTCCCCTCGCGATTCGGAACATTTGCTCCCAATAATTTCAATCGTCAGTTTTCCGGAGCAATTCCAGCCAATAAAGCCTTGTCGAAAAGTTTGAATATCCCGATGGTTTTTCTTTTGCGCGAATATGGTCAGGCAAAATTCCACAATGATCTGAAACAATTCGGTTTCCGGCACATGAATAAACATGCCAGCCATTATGGATTATCCTTGATCCTAGGCGGTGCTGAAGCATCTGTTTGGGAAATCAATTCCTGTTACAACTCCATGGCTCAGCATCTCCAGAATTCAGATCTGGCAAAAATCCATTATACCGGAACAGCCGAAAAAGCGCCGAAATTAAATCTAAATAAAGCTTGTATTTACTCCACTTTTGATGCTCTGATAGATGTTAACAGACCGGATGAAGAGAATAATTGGCGTGCTTTCGAATCTTCACAGAAAATCTCCTGGAAAACAGGAACCAGCTTTGGGTTCAGAGATGCTTGGGCGGTTGGTGTTACTCCAAAATATGTGGTTTCAGTTTGGGTTGGGAATGCCGATGGAGAAGGAAGACCCGGTTTAACAGGAGTGAAAGCTGCTGCACCCTTACTTTTCTCCATTTTCCGGAACCTGGAATCACCACGAAGATGGTTTCAGAAACCTATCAATCAACTAACCCACGCGGAAATTTGTAATGAAAGTGGTCAGATTTCGAATCGCTATTGTGAACAAACTCATTTTGAATATATTCCGAAAAGCTGTCTGATAAGTAAGAGCTGTAGCTACCATCAATTGGTTCATTTGAATCAAAAAGGAACATTCCGGGTAAACGCAGATTGTGAAAGCACCAGTATAATGATTCACAAATCCTGGTTTATTTTGCCTCCGAGCATGGAAAAATATTATGTGCAGCAGAACCCGAATTATCATACGGTTCCACCTTTTGATCCCAAATGCACTTCGAATAAACCTGAAAACATCATGAGTTTCATCTATCCGAAGCGACAAACTAAAATCTATATTCCACGAGAATTGAGTGGTTTGAGGGGAAAGGTTATTTTCGAGGTTGCTCACACGAGGCAAAACAGTACACTGTATTGGCACATTGATGATGAATTTGTCGGAACTACCTCCGATATCCATCAAATTTCTGTTCAACCCGAAAAAGGTAAGCACAAAGTAACTGTGGTAGATGAAACCGGGGTCGTTTTAGCAGAATTGTTTGAGGTTCTTTGATTTTTCACTTGCCAAAAACGACTGTTTAATCCATGAAAGATACAGTTAAGATTTTTTAAGGATTTTCATTACAACTATCCCCTTTTTGTTGCGTTAATTGAATAAGAAACAACACACAAAACTTTGTCACTCATGAATACTTCAACAATCAATCAATTGGAAACTTACAAAGCTATCGAAGCTGTTTGTGTCAAAAACCATTCAAATTGGACTGATGTGAAAGAATTTCGCGGTGCTTTTTCAAGATTTGCATTGAAGGTGGCGCAATTAGATCTTCTCTCAGAGAATGCTGGTTCTTCATTGAGTCCGCGTTTAGAGAATCTAATCAAAGAGATTGAACAAATTTTGAAAGTTCATTTTGATCGTTATTTCGACTATTTACAGCAAAAAAACAGCGAATTATACCAAATATACAATCACATTCGGAGAAGCAATTAATTGGTTTTTATCTATTAGATTTTGTAGCGCAGGGTTGTTAGGTAAACCATGCTTCTTCCGATTATTTCGAATATAATTGATGGTGTTTAGTAATTGATCCGAATTACGAATCACTTTACAATGGTACTTCTGAGTCCAAAAAGGAATCGATTTATCCTTTAATGTTCTCGGTTCGTATTTTCCTCGTGTCGCGTCAAGGGGATTAATCCCCTTGGCCGCGCGATGCGCGTTACACGCACGAGCAGTTCTCCCCTTTATGCGATGCATAATCTTCGGAACCTCATCTTCTTCGCAACAAATCAATAAATGCATGTGATCCCGACAAAGATTCAATGCAATAATTGCGAAATCCAATTCATTAGACAACCGAAAAATCTCCGAGGCAATAATTGTTTCTTCTTCCATACTCATGTAATAAACCTCAGGATAAGGAAGTGTTCCATGAAACCTTCTTTCTCGAGCTTTATAGATTAGCATTCTATTAGACGTTCGGCTATCGTGCAGGTTAGTTGTTAGATGAAAATAAGCTTGATGATTCATACAAGAACAATTACTTTCTTATATAAGCTAAGAAAAAAGTTGATTTGAAACAAACCAGTTCGCAAAAAATGGCACAAAAAAAGAGTCCACCGTGGCGGACTCTTCCTCATATCTATTTTTCAGATTCTTTACTGTTGCATCAGCTGAACCAGTTTAATACGCTCAACACCTCCATTGTAACCAATAGTTTCCAAAATGTAAACCCCGTCTGGCAGAACCATACTTGAAAAGGTCGATTTAATATCCAAATCTTCACCATTAGCTTCCTTGATCAAACTTCCACTCTGATTATAAATACGCATTGTTTTAATTCTCAACGCATCCAGACTGAAATTGCAAACCGTCATATCAAAAGTTGTTTTTTCACCATTCAAATCTACTTCAGTTAAACGATAGTAGTTTGCTCCAACTACCGGTTGGTTGTCATAGAAAAAGTAATCTGTTGGTGTAGTGCTTTCCCCTTGTGCCTTAGATTGGACCAATGGAAAAAAGTTAGATCCATCCTCGCTCTTCTCCAGAATAAAATAATCACTGTTTTTCTCTGTAAGGGTTGTCCAGGCAACAGCCAATGAACGTTCATCTTGCTTGCAAAAGAAATCTTTTAATTCTACAGACAAGGGAGTACAGTTCAATGAAGCACCACCTGTCAAGTTCCAATCCAGGGTAAATCCGGCAGCTGTCGGTGACCACTGATTTACCATGAGGTAAAAGACTTGTCCTGCCGTAACCGCCAAGGTACTAACCCATGCATCTCCGGCTACATCCTCAGATGCATCAGCGGCACCATTGCCAAGTCCGGTATTACCAGAGTTAGCTGCATAAGAACAACGAATCGGACTTCCTAAAGCTCCACATGCAGCTCCCGGACCGTAAAGCGCAAAATCATAGTCATCCGCATTATTCGTCGGATCTATTATCAGACCAAGCGTTCCGGAATTTGCAACCTGAAATTTATACCAGCTGGAATATACTTCACCACCGGCGCCAGTACATCCAACGCAAGACTCTGATGCCAATCCCGGACCAGATACGGTTGAAGAGAATGGCGAGTCAGCACAAATCTGAACAGCATTCACACAATCCTGGTTCGATGTTCCTGTTGGACCGCCCGCACAAGCTACACACGAAAGTGTTGCTGCCCAGCCGCCCAACTGGACACTACCATCAGTGGTGTGACGAAAGGTTAAACAACCACTTGCTGATGTCGAAGTAATGGTCCCGGGAGAGGTTGTACAATTATTATACAACGCGGGTGAATTTTGCGCCGGTCCATTCAAAACCTGCAAATAATCACAGCAACTGCTAGGACCAGAACAAAGGAAATAAGTATCATTCATACTAAATGCAGTGAAAGTTGCTCTCACGCACATTCCTGCCGTACTTGGACAAAACGTACGATAAATGGCGTTAATATTTGCAGCATAATTCCCTCCGGCACCACCATTGTCATAGTAAGTCCCGGAACAGGTATTCACCATACATGCACCGGCATAAGTACTTGCAATACCTGTAGTAGGATGCGTATAGGTTTGAGCCAGCAACATACCCGGTGCCAGCATCAAAATGATAAAGAAAATTTTCATAATCTAGTGCTTGTTTTGTTGACACTTGACATCCGAATACAGCACGATGGTGTAGTTACTCGCAGGATCAAAGATCTCTACATCCACTTCACGGGCGCGATGAGCAGTAAGTTCAACGTACGGAATCAGTAATAGACGATTGTTATCTGGTTGCGGAACATCCTTGACCTCATATTCAACACCCAATAATTGTTGAACCGGATATTCTAAAGGAATTTGTTCTTTACTCGTTTGTGCTTTTGCTTGGAGAGAACAAATGGATAGTAGTATAAATGCCAATGTTTTCATACGCATTATTAAGTTGTAGTTCCGGTCAAAATTACTCAATTGACTTGATATGAACTACTTAAATGGCAATTATTTTTAATTACAACTAATAATTTTCTATTTCTTCAAAGCAAAATATCAGAACTAAAACGTTTTTTAAAAGGCTTTCACAAAAAAAATGAGGTACCCGTCTAAACGAATACCTCATCCTGTTTTTCTTTGAATTCTAATTCAAACCTGCCAATTTTTCTTCCAAAATGGCGATTTTCTGTAAAGCATCAGCCTCTTTTTTACGTTCGCTGGCCAAAACTTGTTCCGGTGCTCCGTTAACGAATTTTTCATTGCTCAATTTACCTTGAACACTTTTCAAAAAGCCTTTGGTATAATTCAACTCTTCTTCCATCTTTTCCTTTTCGGCAGACACATCAATTACATCTCCAAAAGGAATAAAATATTCGTTTGAATGAACCATGAATGAATTCGCATTCACTACTTTTTCAGTGGTGTATTCCATCAGGGAAAGATTTCCCATTTTAAGAATTACCGAATCAAAAGAAGGATCGATCTCCGTATTCTTTTTCACGAATAATTCAATGCGAACCTTATTTGCAATATTGTTCTTCTTGCGAATGTTGCGAATATTGGTAACAACGTCCTCCGCAAGTGTGAATTGCTTCAAAACAGAACCATCGAATGATTCAACAGTTGGCCATTTAGCAATGATGATATCTTCACCTTCTTTGCGTTCTCTCAACAAATGCCATAATTCTTCGGCAACAAATGGAGTAAACGGTTGTAACAAACACAACAATTTCTCAAAGAAAACAATGGTTTGATCCAATGTCGCCTGATCGATTGGTTGTTCGTATCCGGGTTTGATCATTTCCAAATACCAGGCACAGAAATCATCCCAAACCAATTTGTAGATTGCCATCAACGCCTCGGAAATCTTGAATTTATTCATCAACTCATTGATGTTCTCCAATTCCTGGTTGAATCGGGCATGAAACCACTCAATCGCTTTAATGGATGCCTTTGGTTGTTCAATAGGCTTTACTTCCCAGCCCATTACCAAACGGGCAGCATTCCAAATCTTATTCGTAAAGTTTCTTCCTTGCTCACACTGACTTGAGTCAAAAGGCAAGTCATTTCCAGCCGGGGAAGAGATCAAAATTCCTAAACGAACACCGTCTGCTCCGTATTTTTCAATCAACTCAATCGGATCCGGGGAATTCCCCAAAGATTTAGACATTTTACGTCCCAATTTATCGCGAACAATTCCGGTGTAATAAACATTTCTGAAAGGCAATTCTCCCATGTATTCATACCCCGCAATGATCATACGAGCAACCCAGAAGAACATGATCTCGGGAGCTGTAACCAAATCATTGGTAGGATAATAATACTTGATCTCTTTATTTCCAGGTTGAGTCAATCCGTTGAAAACAGAAATCGGCCACAACCAGGAAGAGAACCAGGTATCCAATACGTCTTCGTCTTGTTTTAGGTCTGCTGCTGAAAGTGAGTTGTTTCCTGATTTGACTTTTGCCAATTCCAAAGCTTCCTCCATCGTACGGGCAACCACAAAATCATCCGCATCAGATCCATAGAAAAATGCAGGAATGCGATGTCCCCACCAAAGCTGACGGGAAATACACCAATCCTTTACATTCTCCATCCAATGACGGTAGGTATTCTTGAACTTATCCGGGTGGAATGAAATGTTTCCATTCATTACATTTTCCAATGCAGGTTGTGCCAATTCTTTCATGGATACAAACCATTGCAAAGACAAACGTGGTTCAATCACACAATTCGTACGTTCGGAATAACCGATCTTATTGATGTGGTCTTCCACTTTCACCAGGTAACCTTTGTCATCCAATTCTTTGGCGATTTCCTTGCGAACATCGAAACGATCCATTCCTGCGTAATGCAAGCCGTTTTCGTTCACGATTCCGTTATCGTGGAAAATATCTATTGTTTCAAGTCCGTATTTCTTACCCAATTCATAATCATTCACATCATGGGCAGGAGTTACTTTCAAACATCCCGTTCCGAATTCCATCTCCACGTATTCATCACAAATAATTGGAACCGTGCGATTAGCAATTGGAACAATGGCATGTTTCCCATGCAAATGCTTGTAACGCGGATCCTCCGGATGAATACAAATTGCCGAGTCACCTAAAATTGTTTCAGGACGCGTTGTAGCAATGGTTAACCATTCGTCATCCGTTCCTGCAATTTTGTAGCGAACATGGAATAATTTCGAGTTTACTTCTTTGTGAATTACCTCTTCATCAGAAAGTGCCGTACGAGCTTCCGGATCCCAGTTGATCATTCGAACACCACGGTAAATCTTTCCTTTTTGAAATAAGTCTATAAACACATTGATTACAGAATCGGAATATTCCGGATCCATTGTAAATGCAGTTCTTTCCCAATCACAAGAAGCACCTAACTTCTTCAATTGCTGTAAGATTACACCTCCGTATTTTTCTTTCCAGGCAAAAGCATGTTTCAAAAACTCATCACGGGAAAGATCTGATTTTTTGATTCCTTCCTCACGCAATTTGTGAACTACTTTTGCTTCCGTAGCAATGGATGCATGGTCGGTTCCGGGAACCCAACACGCATTTTTACCTTCCATTCGCGCTTTACGAACCAGCACGTCCTGAATGGTATTGTTCAACATGTGTCCCATGTGTAAAACACCCGTCACATTTGGCGGAGGAATGACGACGGTAAACGGCTCACGATCATCTGGTTCTGAATGAAAGTAACCCTTAGCCATCCAATGGCTATACCATCGTTCTTCTGCTGAACGGGGTTCGTACGTTTTTGGAATTTCCATGTTGTTTTATTTAATTTAAGTTGCAAAGGTACTAAAAGAGGGCAATTTATCAATGGCATAAACGCGTCGTTGTCAATATTTTTATGCTGACTGAGCTATTGGTTTCCCAAATCACTTTCGCACTAATCCCGTATGTAAGAGATTCTGATTTGGTCTTCAAAAGCTACGCTTTTTCTTCTATATTTGTTCAAACGACCTTATGAAAAAATACTTAAAAATACTTGCCGCAAGCATGCGATTTTTCTTCGAACTGCTCTTTGCATTTATCTGTATTTATATCCTCGTTTTTCTTATCATTTCTCCATTTACCCTTCAAGCAGAAAAAACAAGTGATCCCAAAACGGAAATCATCTACCTCTCCACCAATGGGATTCATTCGGATGTGATTCTCCCGATTCATCATCCACTAATGGATTGGAAGAAAACTTTGAGTATGGAAAAAGGGTTGGCTGTAGACACTTTTCAAACGCATTTGAAGTTCGGTTGGGGAGATAAGAACTTCTTTCTAAGAACCAAAGAATGGAGTGATATGGAGGTTGGAACAGTTGTAAATACGGTTTTTGGAAGAGGTCCGGGAGCCATGCACCTGATTTTGTGCACCCCAAAAGATTTGGATAAAACGAGTTTGGTAGAAATCCATCTGACTAAACAACAGTATCAGAAACTCTGTGCTTTTATCAGATGTAGCTTTCAATTCAAGGACGGAAAAGCAGAGGTTATTGAAAATCATCCTTATGGGACATATGATTTTTTCTATGATTCCAGCATTGAGTATAACATGACCTATACCTGCAACACCTGGACAAATAATGCGTTAAAGCGCGCAGGGCAAAAAGCATGCGTGTGGACGCCGTTTAAAGGAGCTATTTTTTCGAAGTATTGAATTAGTCTTCTATAAGTCAATAAAAACAGTCGGTTCGCAATATGGCAAATTTGCGAATTGACCCTCCATTTGTTTATCATTGAGCATCCAAAAACATCATCAAAAAGATGGATAGACATGTGTCTATTTACTCAGTGAATTCAGGTGTTTCCTTGTTCATCAAAACAAAAAAGCCCTCTTTCAAGGGCTTCATCTATTATTTTTTACCTTTTCCATTCGAATTGCCTGAATTACCTTTCGACTTTCCATTTCCGTCAGATTTTCCTGAATTCCCTTTCGATTTGTCTTTCGCTTTCCCTTTCAAAGCATGGAATTCTGCAGAACCTGGTTTAATCCCCAGTTCTTTTGCCATTGCACCCCAACCTTTGGATTTACTTTTCTTGTAAACCGAAATCACATCTTCAAGAGGTCTTTTTACGATGGTAGAAATTTGACATGCCATAAATGCATCACCTGCATTCATTCCCACTTTGAAACAAGCTTCCACTTTAGGAAGTGTGACATTGAATGTTTTGGTTAAACTCAACTTGAAAGAAGCCAGATCTTTATTTCCATCCGTATTCACAATCTTCAAACTGGCATCCAATTCGGTGTCACCGGATCTGTAATCCTGACCTAAAGCGATACCTGATACGAACATCAACGCTAAAAGAATAGTCTTCTTCATAATTATTTAGTTGTTTTTAAGTAAGTATACGCTTTTTTATTAAGTCAACCGCTGTAACCCAACTCTTTTGCGGGCCTCGTCGATTTCCATTACCCGCACTTCTACGTGCTCATGCAATGAAATGACCTTCGTAGGATCTTCCACATAATGATCCGCCAAATTGGATTTATGAATCAACCCATTCTCCTTAATTCCGATATTGACAAAAGCTCCGAAATTGGTTACGTTGGTGACAATTCCGGTAAGGATCATTCCCTCTTTCAAATCAGCTATTGTGCGAATCCGCGTATCAAACTCCAAAACCTTGGCTTGCTTTCGCGGGTCACGACCCGGTTTCTTTAATTCTTTGATAATATCTGCAAATGTAAACGAATCGATTTCAGAAAAATCTGCATGCTTGATTTCATTCAATTTCGCCTCATTTCCAATCAGGTCTTTCAGTTCAACACCCAGTTTTTTAGCCATTTTATGGACGAATTTGTAGCTCTCAGGGTGAACAGATGAGTTGTCCAATGGATTTTCACCTTCACGAACCCTTAAAAATCCGGCAGCTTGCTCGTAAGCCTTATCTCCTAATCGTTTTACTTTCTTCAACTCTTCACGCGATCTGATTCCGCCATTTTCTGTCCGGTAAGCGACGATGTTTTCAGCCAGTCCAATTCCCAAACCGGAAACATAACTCAACAAATATGGGGAAGCTGTGTTCAGATCGACTCCAACAGCATTCACGGCAGAAACAACCACATCATCCAAAGCGTCTTTTAAAGATGTCTGATTCACTTCATGTTGATATTGACCGACACCAACCGATTTCGGATCAATTTTCACCAATTCGGCCAAAGGATCCATCAAACGGCGACCAATGGAAACTGCTCCACGAACCGTTACATCGTAATCCGGAAATTCCTTACGCGCAATGGGACTTGCAGAATAAATCGAAGCACCATCCTCTCGCACGGCATATACTTCCAAATCCCGGTCAAAACGAATGTGTTTGATAAATGATTCGGTCTCTCGACCTGCTGTTCCATCTCCGATGGCAATCGTTTCTATTTTATAAGCCTGAACCAATTGAAAAATCTTGGAAGAAGCCTTATCTTTTTCGTTTTGAGGGGCGTGAGGATAAATCGTCACATTCGTCAGCAGTGTTCCATGTTCATCCAAACAAACCACTTTACAACCTGTTCTAAATCCAGGATCAATAGCCAATGTGCGTTTATTTCCAACCGGAGGAGCCAATAATAACTGTTTCAGGTTCGTAGAGAAAACAGAAATCGCTTCTTTATCCGCCTTTTCTTTCGCTTGAGCCAATAATTCATTTTCCAAGGACGAACACATCAGTCGGGAATAGGATTCCTTACAAGCCTTAGCCACCAAGTCTCCACATTCGTCGTCTGTTTTTACAAAGAAACGCTCCAGGGATTCCAATGCATCGTCTTTTTCAGGTTGTGCCTTCAGGGATAAGATTCCTTCCCGTTCTGCACGAACAATTGCCAAAAAACGATGCGAAGCCACTTTGTAAAGCGGTTCTGAAAAATCGAAATAATCACGGTATTTTGCTCCTTCTTCCTCTTTCCCTTTCATCAATTTGGACACGAAAACTGCTTTCCGCTGAAACAAGGTTCTGACACGTCCGCGGGCAATCGCATTTTCATTGATCCATTCCGCCATGATATCCACAGCACCTTGAATTGCCATATCTTCATCCACTACATCGCCTTTCAAAAAGCGCTCGGCCATCTGTTCGGGATCACCACCACGCTGCGACATGATCATGCGAGCCAAAGGTTCCAAGCCCAATTTCTTTGCTTTATCCCCTTTTGTCTGGCGTTTCTGTTTATAAGGCAAATAAATGTCTTCCAATACGATGGAATCAAAACAAGTCAAAACCTTTGTTTTCAATTCGTCGGTCAACTTTCCTTGTTCCTCTATGGAGCCAATAATCGTTTGCTGACGTGCAATCAATTCATCGAATTTTTTAGCCAGATCCCGGATCTGTGCAATTTGAACCTCATCCAAACCACCCGTCATCTCTTTTCGGTATCTTGAAATAAACGGAACGGTTGCTCCTCCTTCCAATAATCCGATAGTATTTTGAATTGCCTTTTCTTTTAATCCTGAGGCATTTAGTACGAATTCATTTTTTTGCATAGGCACAAATATAAAAGTTCGGAAAAACTCTCCGGTACACTGTTGAAAAAGAAGTCTGAAATTCGACCCGATACTCAACCAAATTATCTGTTTATCAAGTTGTTTTGAAATCTGAAAGGCACGCTCTTTTTTGCGACGCGCTAAAACCTATCTGGCATTGAAAGCATTGTTTTCTCATGTTAACATATTGTAAATCCTTGGTTCAGCCCATCCAGTTTCCCTATCTTAGCTATCCAACTTTTAATTTTAGACAGTTTGAGATATTGGATTTTTGGAATAATTGCAGGTGGTTTTCTAGTGAGTTTTCAACTCCAGAACCCTTTTACACAAACAGGTAATGCGAGTTATTACTCGAATAAATTTCAAGGTAGAAGAACGGCTTCCGGTGCAACATATCACAAAGACAGTATGTATTGCGCCCATAAATCCTTGAAGTACGGAACTATTCTGAAAGTGACCAACTTGAAAAATGATTCCATCATCATGGTCAAGGTCGTAGATCGCATGGGGAAATCCTCCCCGCACATCATTGATCT
This sequence comes from Fluviicola taffensis DSM 16823, assembly GCF_943372375.1. Lineage (GTDB taxonomy): Bacteria > Bacteroidota > Bacteroidia > Flavobacteriales_D > Crocinitomicaceae > Fluviicola > Fluviicola taffensis_A. The sequence goes on from NZ_CALRYJ010000003.1 coordinate 35,881, forward strand.
AAGTATGGCAGGAGCTCAGAAATTGAATTTTGTACGAAATGGAATTGCAAAAGTGAAAGTGGAGGAAGTTATTCCAATTCCGATAGCAAAAGCAGACTAAGATTTTTCATACTTTTACTTCATGTTTGAAGATTTAAAGGTCATTGATTGCTCTACCGTACTAGCTGGTCCATCTGTTGGAACCTTTTTCGCTGAACTGGGTGCTTCCGTAACAAAAATCGAAAACCCAGCCATTCCGGACGTAACGCGCACGTGGAAATTGGCATCTGAAGATAAAAACACTTCGGTTTCCGCCTATTTTTCATCTGTAAATTACCACAAACACTATTTAAAACTAGACTTCAAGAACAAAACGGATTTAAACCAATTGGTTGATTTGATTAAAACCGCGGATATCTTCTTAAGCAATTTCAAAAAAGGTGACGCAGAAAAATTCGGTCTAACGGATTCGTTTCTGCTTTCCATCAATTCGCGTTTAATCATCGGGAAAATATCCGGATTCGGGGAGGAAAGTGACCGGGTGGCGTACGATTTAATCCTTCAGGCAGAAACCGGTTTCATGTCCATGAATGGAACTTCCGATTCGGGACCGGTAAAAATGCCCGTTGCCTTGATTGATGTTCTCGCTGCACACCAATTAAAAGAAGGTATTTTAACCGCCTTGTTGAAGCGTACAAAAACAAATCAAGGATCAGTCGTTTCCGTTTCCTTATACGCTGCGGCCATTTCTTCATTGGCGAACCAAGCTTCCAATTATCTGATGGAGGGATATACTCCCCAACGAATTGGTAGTTTGCATCCGAACATTGCTCCTTATGGGGAAATATTCAGAACCAATGACGGAAGACTCATCACTTTTGCAATTGGAAGCAATAAGCATTTTCAAATTCTGTGCGACTTTCTTGGGCTTTCAAAACTGACCTCTGACGAGCGCTTTTCCGGAAATGTGGAACGGGTTAAAAACAGGACTGAGCTTCAGGAAATCATTCAGGAAATCATTTCGCGCTGGAATGCAGATGACATCATGGAATTTATGCACGAACATTTTGTTCCGGCTGGTCTTATCCGGGATTTGGAAGAAGTTTTTAAAAACCCGGAAAGCAGAAAGCTGATTCGGACAGAGCCTATTGAAAATATCCAAACAAAACGGGTATCACAAATCGCATTTCAACTGAAATCATGATAGAAGTAAAAATTCCAAAAACTCAGGAAGAGTGGGATTCGTATTACGATCTTCGCTACCGCATCTTAAGAGAACCGCTGGGAAAAGAACGAGGTTCCGAACGAAATGACGGAGATGAAAATGGAATCCATTTCGCATTGGTTGATGGCAAGAAGTTCATTGCAGTTGCACGATTAGATCACGTAGACCAAGCAATCTGTCAAGCTCGTTTCGTTGCCGTTGAATCCGATTTGCAAGGGAAAGGATATGGAAGAGAAATCATGACTGCCTTGGAAAATAAAGCGGAGAGACTCGGTTACAGTACCATGATCCTTCACGCAAGGGATTATGCACTTGCTTTCTATGAAAAATTGGGGTATAAGCTGGTAGGTCCTTCTTATAAGTTATTTGATGTCCTGCAACATTTCGAAATGTTCAAACCATTAACGCATAGAGAATGAAACACAAATTTTCATTCCATTCGTACCATCAATGTCCAAATTCCCATTCAGGTGTTCCACCATACCACGAATGATTTCAACGCCACTTCCGGTCAATTCACGGTTATCTTTAACACCTCTTCCATTATCGGAAATTTCCAACACCCCTTTTGGTCCGTGCATTTGAAAATCAATACGGATCACACCGATTTCATTTTCTCCAAAAGCATGTTTGTACGAATTCAGGACAGCTTCATTGATAATAATTCCGATGGACATTGCCAGTGAACTTTTGACCTCACAACTATCGATACTTGTCAATAGTTGTAATTGTTTCTGCGGAAAAGAAAGACTCTCCCGTAAACTTTGAACCAACCTGTTCACATATTGATTCAACGAAATACGCAAGTTCCTGGAATTCTCGGTCAACATTTCATGCAAATTCAAGATACTCTGAACACGATTCACCGAATCCAACATCAAATTTTTATGATACGAATCCCGGGCCTTACTCACTTGGATATTCAATAAACTGGTCGTGATCTTCAAATTATTTACAATGCGATGGTTTGTCTCGATCAACAAACGTTTCTGTTGACGCAAAGCAGCTTCCAATTCTTGTTGCGCCAATTTTCGTTTATGTGTTTCAACAGCAAGAGAAACCATCTGTGCAGCAATCAATCCGAACTTCTGATCATTCAAAGACCAGTTCCTTGTCTGTTTGATCTGTTCAAAACAAATAACACCTATGATACTCCCTTCTGATCGCAGTGGAATATCCATCAGGGATACAATTCCATTTGGCACCAGATACGCATCATTCAACTCGGATGTGTAAGGGGAAGTTTGGGCATTGGCTGTCAGAATGATTTTTTCTGTTTCGAACAGCATGAAATAAGTAGGCATTTCAATAACAGGCAACGATTCCTGAGGGATCATTTTACCAACTCTTGTATCGTAATTTCCGATACACTCGATATGTTCATGTAAATCATCAAAAAGCCATGCATTTACGCGAGTTACCCCAACAGCTTTTGATGACATTTCCAATATTTCATAAATGGCATCATGCAGCTTCCCGTTCCGTATCTTTTTCGACTTGGAAAGCGACTCAATGGTCAGTGTTTTACGGAGCAGATCTCTTCTTTTTCGTTCAATATGAGTTGCATCCACCAAACTTCCAAGTACCAGGTAATCATTCTCATCGACTTTCCAGGCTGCCATGCGCATTCGTGCGTTGAAAATACTTCCATCTACTTTTTTAAGCATCACTTGCAAATCCACATAGCGCGAAGTATTCAAATCCCGAAGAAAAAGTTCTATCCGTTCGTGTTCATAGGTCAGATGATTAAAAATGGTTGTTCCAACCAAAGACCCTTTACCGAGCAGCTTTTCCAAATCAAAAGATGCGTGTAAAATCCTGCCATCCTGATCAAATATCACCAGGCTCTCATCCATCCCGGAGATTAGTTTTCGAAGTGTAGAAAGAATATCTTGTTGTGCCATAGCAGTTTACAGTAGTCAAATGTAGTCGATTTTTTATTACCCAGGTGACAATCAGGACTAAGTTTTTACTAAATTTATCGTATGATGCACTACAATGAGTAAACGGCTGTTTTTATGGGTAAATTCACCATGACTGCGCTCGGCGAACTTTATAATTGATATAGCTATCATTTTAGCAGCTTCGAAACACTCAATCTTTAAATTGAGTCCCATTTAAAATAAACTATTATTATGCTTGCATAGTATTAATTTAATTTTTATTTTAGCAACAGAAACGAACTTAAAACAACATAAAATTATGTCACAAGCTATCAAAGGCGGAGAATTCATCATCCGCGATGTTACCCACCAAGAAATCTTTACACCGGAAGAATGGTCAGAAGAGCAGCACATGATTGCTCAGACTTGTGATGATTTTATTGAACAGGAAATCACTCCCCTTTTGGACAAAATTGATAAGATGGAAGAAGGTTTAATGCCTTCATTGATTCAGAAAGCGGGTGAATTGGGAATGCTTGGCTTATCTGTTCCTGAGGAATTAGGTGGAATGGGTGTGGATTTCAAAACCTCGCTTTTGGCAACGGAACGCCTTGGAAAAGGGCATTCATTCTCGGTAGCATACGGTGCACATACAGGTATCGGTACCTTACCTTTGTTGTATTACGGTAATGCAGAGCAAAAAGCAAAGTATATTCCAAAATTGGCCAGTGGTGAATGGAAAGCAGCTTATTGCTTAACTGAACCAAGTGCGGGGTCGGATGCAAACTCCGGAAAAACAAAAGCGGTTCTTTCAGCAGATGGAAAACACTATGTTTTGAATGGTCAAAAAATGTGGATCACCAATGGAGGATTCGCCAATTTCTTCACTGTATTTGCAAAAATTGATGAGGACAAAAATCTTTCTGCATTTCTGGTGGAAGCAGATTCGGAAGGAATCAGTCTGAATCCGGAAGAAAAGAAAATGGGGATTAAGGGCTCATCTACTCGTCAAGTATTCTTTAATAACGTGAAAGTACCTGTTGAAAACATGCTTTCAGAACGGGAAAATGGGTTTAAGATCGCTTTGAACATCCTAAACATCGGTCGGATAAAATTGGCTGCCGGTGTCTTAGGTGGAGCCAAACAAACCATTACGGATTCCATCCGCTATGCAAACGAACGCGAACAATTTGGAAGAATCATTTCAAAATATGGAGCAATCCGCTTCAAAATTGCGGAACAGGCAATCAAAACGTATGTAGCTGAATCCGCTATTTATCGTGCAGGTCAAAATATAGACGATGCGATTCAGGCATTAGTTGCCGGTGGAATGGAAAAAGGAGCTGCAACCCTAAAAGGAATCGAACAATTTGCCCCGGAATGTGCCATTTTAAAAGTTGCGGGATCCGAATGTCTGGATTACGTTGCTGATGAAGGTGTTCAAATTTTTGGAGGTATGGGATATTCAGCGGAGTCTTCTGTAGAAAGAGGTTACCGTGATTCAAGAATCAACCGCATTTTTGAAGGAACAAATGAAATCAATCGCCTATTGATTGTTGACATGGTGTTACGTCGCGCAATGAAAGGTGAATTGGATTTGATGGGTCCGGCAATGAAAGTAGCTTCCGAGTTAATGAGTATTCCGGAAATGACGGAATTAGGTTCCCATCCGTTGGCATCCCAAAGACAAGCATTATCCGGATTTAAGAAAACGATTTTGATGGTTGCAGGTTCAGCCGTTCAAAAACTGATGCAAACCATGTCCAAGGAGCAGGAAATCCTAATGAACATTGCTGACATTGCTATTTGGGTTTACCAAGCGGAATCTGTATTGTTACGTGTAGAAAAGTTAATCGAAAAACAAGGAGAGGCCGCTGCTGCAGTTCCAATTTCGATTGTAAAAACATACTTCTATGATGTCGCAGAATTGATCGAAAAAGCAGCGAAGGATGCAATCTATAGCTTTGCTGAAGGTGATGAATCCCGCATGATGGTTACCGGAGTGAGACGTTTCACGAAAATTGATCCGATCAATCCGAAAAACGAAAGACAGACAATTGCTCAATACCTTATTGACAAAAACGCATATACTTTGTAGTTCCTTTCCCGATAGAAATCGGAACCCATTTGGTATTACATTAAAAAGCCATTCGTTATTTGACGGATGGCTTTCTTGTTTTCCCCGAATTATTAAGCCCCTAATCAAATATACATTTCACTCGTCTCCAAAAACTTTATCTACCAATTAGTTTTTTCAATCAGGTATTATTGAATATCTTCGCCGTTCCATTAATTATAATTATGAAAAAACACATCCTATTCATTGCCTCATTTCTGAGCTTTTTCAGTTTTTCCCAAACCTATTATCTTGAAGATTTCGACGGTGTTGGTGGTCCAACCGCCGGTGGTGCAGGAACATACACTTTCGCCCCTGGATTTTTGCTTCGAAATGTTGACAACCGAACACCTGATGCTCAAGTAGCTTATGTGAACGAGGCTTGGGAAAGACGAGAAGATTTTGCCCAAAACGTTTCTGATTCTGTTGCATTTAGCACTTCATTTTATTCTCCTACCGGAGCTGCAGATGATTTCATGTGGACACCCGCGCTAACCATTCTGCCTAACACTACGCTGTTTTGGAATGGAAAAGCTTATGATGCTACTTATTCGGATGGATATGAAGTTCGAATCATGACTACTCCTCCAACAGGTGGTAACGCAGTTCTTGGAAATCAAGTAAGTAATTCGACAGTTATTTTTTCAACGGCTGCCGAAAATTCAACATGGACGAATCGTTCCGTTTCATTGAATACATACGCCGGACAAACAGTTTACATTGGTTTTAGAAACACTTCCAACGACAAATTCATCCTGGTAATTGATGATATTGAATTGCGAGTGATTAACAATTTTGATTTAGAGGTGATTACACCAACTCAAAATCCTTATACGATAGCACCTGCCAATCAATTGACAACTGCTCAAAACTTCAAATTGGAAGCTGTTATTAAGAATCAAGGAATACAAGCTATGACCAATGTAGCATTAGGTTGTCAGGTCATCAAGGATGGAATTCTGGAAACTACGGTTATGAGTAGTTCCATTCCGTCATTGGCATCAGGAGCTACTTCTGCAGCTATGACCGCAAGTTATACACCAACTTCAAATGGAGTCTACACTTTCAAATATTTCCCGGTTGCAACAGAGACAGATGAAGCCACATCAAATGACACGATTCAGTCTGCGATTCCAATCACCGTTACAGATTCTGAAATGGCAAGAGATAACGGGATCGTTGTGGGGCAGCTCGGAATAGGAGCTGGTACAGTTGGATACATCGGTCAGGTATTCAACATTGAAAACACGACTTCGTTAACGAGTGTGAATGTTTACTTCAACAGAGGATATGTCGGCAAAAGACTTGCTACAGCTATTTACAATACCAATGGAAGTGGAGTGCCAGTCACATTGCTAACCTCCACAGATACGCTTCTTTATATTGACGACAGTGCGAGAATGTATACCCTTCCGATTCATGGAGGTCCATTGACCCTTGCTCCCGGAAAATACGGTTTCATGCAAATTGAATTTGATTCCACTCTTGCTCTTGGTCAAACATCTGCAGTATTTCAAAACAATACAGTTTTTGTTCAATGGGCAGCGAATGGTCCGAATTTTACTCCAGTTGAAAGTTTTGGAGTAAATTTTGCAAAGTCTTATTATCTAAGACCTCAATTTGACATTTGTTTCGGGGAAATCGGTGGCGTTTTGTCTTCATCCAATAATTCAACATGTGAACTGGCAAACGGAGATGCTACAATAACTTTAGAACCTGGCTATTCTGTAGAATGGGAAGATTCAACTACGAATACCACCATTACAGGTTTAAATTCAGGTTTCTATACCTATACTATTTCGAATGCAGATTGTTCGTTTAGTGATTCGGTTGAAATAACTACGACTCAAATCCCTGACGCCTCATTGGTTTCTTCCACAAATCCATTGTGTATCGGTGATTCCGGACAAATTGAAATCGGGATTCAAAATGGTCAAGCTCCTTATACAGTTAGTTGGAACATTGCCGGTAATTCAACAATCCTGATTGCTCCGGCCGGAACATATACTGCAACAATCACGGATGCTGGAGGTTGTACGACATCCATTTCAGGTACATTGAATGACCCTGCTCCGATAGTGGCAAATTCATCTTCTACAAATAGCACTTGTGCAACATGTCCGGATGGAAGTGCAAGCGTTACTCCAACCGGCGGAACTGCTCCTTATTCATACCTTTGGAGTGATGGCTCAACAACCGGTTCCATTACAAATGCGCTTCCCGGAACCTATAATGTAACCATTACTGATGCAAATGGCTGTGAAATGGCGGCATCGGTCACCATCAATTTCTCTTCTCTTGGAATTGATGAATTACTGCAATTCGGGGTTACGGTTTATCCAAATCCGATGACTGATTTCATCAAAATCGAATCTGCAAAGGATGCCATTGAAAGTGCTCAATTAATTGACAATTCCGGTCGTTTAGTATTGGAAAGCACCATTAACAGTAAAGTCGGAACAATTGAAACATCCCAGTTGGCAAAAGGGAATTACCAACTGATTCTGAAAACAGGAGATCAGACTTTCAAAGTTCAAGTCGTTAAGTAATCTGAAAAGACGAAGCATAAAAAAGCCCCGATCCACTTATGGAATCGGGGCTTTTTAATTTATAGCAATCAGTTTTCCTACGCATGAAATGTTGTACTTCCGCCACGGCGGATTCATTTTCGAAAGCGATGCTTTCTCTTACTTCAAATACTTGTCTTTCATATCCTGGAAAGTCATGTTTTCACCTCCCACAGAAATGGTACGCAAATCCAAGGCAACCAATAAACGGTTAACCACATTCAGATTTGACTCTTCATTTTTCAATAAAGTCACTTTTAAAACATCTGTTGATTCATTGAAAGCTACTGAGAAATAATCTTTATAATAACCTTTCACAGCATCTACTTTCTCAGAAGTGATTGATTCAGGAACCGAGAACTCGTATACGCCGTTTGATTTTCCAGTTTTCAATTGAGCTTCACTGATTGAAGCTGAGTTTTGACTAAATGCAAAAGAACTTGCTAAAGACAAAACAAATATCATAACTAACTTTTTCATAATTCTATAACAGTTTATAAGTAGACGTTAAAAAAACCTAAAGGTTGTATGAGCTAAATATACAACTATTTTGATAACATTTGCAGTATGCAATTATTAGACCATTTCGATAAAAACAAACTGGAAGCCGGCTGTGATGAGGCTGGAAGAGGCTGTCTTGCAGGTCCGGTGGTTTGTGCCTCAGTAATCCTACCCAAAGGTTTTTCGCATGAGTTGTTGAATGATTCTAAACAACTTTCCGAAAAAAGTAGAAATATCTTACGTCCGATTATTGAACAGGAAGCACTTGCTTATTCCGTTCAGTTTTTGCAACCTGATGAAATAGCTGAGTTGAATATTCTGAAAGCTTCATTGACCGGAATGTATCGTGCGGCAATGGCTTTACAGGTTCGACCGGAGCTACTGCTTATTGATGGGAACAAGGCCCTGCTCTCAAACGAGATCCCTTCCATTCCGATTATTAAAGGTGATGGAAAATATAAAAATATTGCGGCAGCTTCGATTCTTGCAAAAACGTATCGGGATGAGTACATGGAACAACTTCATCATGAATTCCCGCATTACGACTGGAAGGTGAATAAGGGGTATCCAACCAAAGCACATCGGAAAGCAATTGAAATTCACGGAGCTTGTATTCATCATCGTCCCGGGTTCAACCTACTGGGAAAAGGACAATTATCGCTATTCATGGAGTAAACACTCAGCTGTTAACTACTTCATGAGAAAGATGTGAACCACACTAAGCGAAGTACTATTTTTGATGAATAGTCAGGTAGTATGTTCAATCGTTCGGTAATTGTTTTTTTGGTAATCTGCTCTTTGAGTTGGATCAGCTATGTTGGTTTCACACTTGTTGAAGGTTCAAGCGCTCCGCCAACTCCGGAAAATGCCTTTTCTCAAAAAGATGATACGATTATTGTAGTTCACAATTCTTCGGAAATCGATTACACCAATTCAATCGTTTCTTCTCTTCAGAAAAATAGTTTTTTCGCCATCTTATTAAACCAACCCGAACGAATTCAACATTTCTATTTTTCAACAAGTCGGGATTTGGTGTTATTGGAACGAAGTAAACCTTGGACAAGTGAAATCGTGAAAAATTATGTGGAAGGACTCGCTTTATCTTCCACTATTTCAACTCAAAAACATCTCTCCCTATCCAATAACTGGAAGGGCGAATTTCATGGGAAATACCTGCTACTCTATCTTGGAGAATGGGGACCGGCTTCAAAAAGTGTTGTTTCCTGGAAGTATCTGGACCGAAAAAGCAGCTTGTCATTGGTTTATAAGACAAGCGATAACACCTATGAAATTGAAGATTCCTATTTTATTTCCAGCTACAACACCAAATCCATTACTCATACCGGGACTAAAGCTTTACCATTAATAAACGATCAGGAATTATTTCAAGAGCTCATTCCAGCCGATTTTGACGCCTATACTTTTTACGAAAAGAATTACTTCCTTTCAAAATTCCCGAAAAAATCAATCGCTTACGAATGGATGGATTTTGGTTTGGCGCTTGTCGTTAATCAGAAAGATAGCTGCCTGATTACAGATTATAAACCCGGTCAGGATCCGTTGGCAATTTTAAGTGAATTGGATCGCGTTGAGCTTTCAGACAAACAAAAACAAGCCATCTTAAAAGGTCATTCCTTTCCATTCCTTCGATCGGATAAAAAGATTTACCTGGAACTATTCAATAATAGTGTTCTCATTTCAAATTCCCAACAGAGTATCAATCGCATTATCGGAGCTTATGAAACGGGAGCAACTCTGGAGCAATCCACCACACTGAAATTCAAACTATTCAATAACAGTCCGCAAAAAGTGTCTTATCGCCATTTTGATCGGAACCAGCAAATTACCTTAAGTCGACTCACAGGAGCAAATCATGGTACGATTCAACTGCTCAATGAAGAGGAATCTGATTCTGAATCCGATGCAAAGGAGCTTCCAACATTGAATCCATTGCGTTTGGATGACAATTTACGCAACTTAAGTCCAATTCCCGGTTCAAATAACCTGGTTGCGATTACTCAATCCAATACCCTCTACTTTATCGGAAGCAAACAAATCCTTTGGAGTAAAAATCTGGAATCAGAGCCTATTGGCAATCCGGTATTCATCGGAAATGGATTGTTTCTAACCACAAAAAATGGTGTTCAAGGTTTTGACCGGAACGGAAATAATCTTGCCGGTTTCCCGATTGTCTGCAATGAGGTGACCAGTAACCTGTTTTCTTATTATTGGAATGGAAAGGATTTTATTTCTTTCGTTGCGGATGGACAAATTCAGTCTTACGGAACCAACGGAAAACAAGGTTTCAAGATTGGTGTGAACGGACCTTTACAAAAAGAATCCCAACTGGTCATTCAAGGAAAAAAGGGGGAACTGATCGCTCATGTTTGCACCAACTCCAATTGGTCTAGTATCTCCGTTAAACGAAGACGTTTGATTAAATCTCACAACTTAAGTGAGGGAGAATGGCATTTGGTGAAAGTGAACAGTACCATCAGCCTTTTGGGATTAGTGAAAAAGCAATTCATCCGAATGAATGAAAATGGAAACAAAGCGATGTTGGTCGGGAATGTATCTGCCATATTAAACACACAGAATTTCGGAGAAGAAAAGCTATTCTTTTTAAATCAACAGAGTACCATTTATGTCATTACAAGCGCCGGAACTATTTTAAGTCAATTCAATTCGACCATTGGAAACATAGATGATGCAACTATTATAAAGCTACCTAACAATAAAACTCTTGTTGGAATTATCGATGGGATTGCCAATAATTGTTATATTTATTCCACACGTGGAAATGAACTGAATAAAGAAAGCTACGAAGGTTCAAATAAAATAACGTTCCAGAAACAAACAGATGGAACCATTTTATTAGTTTCGCAGGCAAATGGCTATTTGATTCGTTATCCATTAAACTATTAAAAGACTACTTATGAAGAGACAGTTACGCAAATTAACTTTCATTGCTTTTTCATGTTTTACTACGATCACTGCATTCTCTCAAAATTATTTGGGAGTTCACAGTAGTAATTATGCAGGAGTTATGGGATTGGATGTGCAACCTGCCAGTTTCGTTGACGGAAGATTTATCGTCGACATTAACCTTGCAAGTGCCAATGTGGGTGCGTGGCAAAATGCCAAGTATTTCAAAACAGATGTGATGCCCAAATGGTGGTTGAAGTCATTCAAAAAAGACACGATGTGGATGAAGCCGGACAGTACGCTGTACGATCGCTCCATTTTTGATTTATATGACTATAGCAAGCCAGGAATTAAAACACGTGGTGTTTATCTGAATTATCAGGTGGACATCTTGAATTTTGCATTCCACATCAATCCGAAAATTGCAATTGGTTTTGCTGCAAAAAGCAGAATGATTACAAACGTGGATGACATCGATCCGAAATTGGCAAAATTGGCTCAGGAAGGGTTGGATTTCGCATCACTTTGGAATCTGCAATTGAAAGATAAATTGGTGACTACGAATATGATGGCATGGAATGAATATGGCATTAATTATGGTCAGGTTGTTTTAGATGAAGGTCAGCATTTTCTAAAAATTGGTGGACGTGTCAAGTTGCTTCAAGGAGTCGCTTCGGCGTATGCATACACGGACGAATTGGATTATGAGCTTTTAAACAAAGACACTGCAACTACTTTGAAAGGGAACTTCAAGTATGGTTATTCTGATAACCTGGACGACGATTTGAAAAACTTCAATGCGAAGGATTTCTTCAAGTCTGCTTCGAAACTTGGATTCGGTTTGGATTTAGGGGTTGTTTACGAATGGCGTCCGAAATACAAACAATACAAATACGACATGGATGGAGAAACCGATCTTTGGATGCGTAACGAGAACAAATACGAATTACGTGCCGGAGTTTCCGTTTTGGATATCGGTGGAATGAAATTTACAAAAGGTGGACGCAGCCGTGATTTCTCTGTAAATACTTCCACTCTTGATTTACGGATTTTTGATAAAGCGACTTCTTTCGCTTCTTTCGATTCAATCATTGACAGTTTGGTTACGAATGATGCAGGATGGAATTCCAATCAAGGGATTGGTGAAACTTATTATATGAATACTCCAACTGCATTGAACATTCAATTGGATTACCATATCTGGAAATGGTTCTATATCAACGCGACGGGGAATATCAATATGATTAGTAAGAAAAACCCTTCCCGTGTGAAAACACCTAATCAGTTTGCCATTACACCAAGCTTTGATTACGCATGGTTTGGATTATATGTTCCAATATCCGTAAATAATTACTCCGGATGGAAAGCTGGTATTGCTTCCAGATTAGGACCAATCACAGTAGGTGTGGTTGATTTCAACTCGCTTTTTGCAAGAGGGAAAGTTCGTGGTACGGAGTTCTTTGTTGGACTTCGCCTTCCGATCCTTTACACAAAACCTGATGATAGAGACGGTGATAAGGTATCTGACAAGAAAGACGAGTGTGTCGATATCCCGGGAGTTTGGTCTTTCAAAGGCTGTCCTGATACAGACGGTGATGGAATCAAGGATACGGAGGATTTATGTCCTGAGATCCCTGGATTGTTAGAGTTCCAAGGTTGTCCTGACCGTGATGGAGATAAAATTCCTGATAAAGATGATGCTTGTCCGGACTTAGCTGGTCTTGCAGCTTACAGAGGTTGTCCTGATACGGATGAGGATGGAATTATCGATCCGAATGATAGCTGTCCTACTGTAAAAGGTCTACCTGCATTCAACGGTTGTCCTGATAGAGATGGTGACGGAGTTCAAGATTCGGAAGATGATTGTCCGGATCTACCTGGTCCATTGGCAAATAAAGGATGTCCGGATACGGATAACGACGGATTGTTCGATAATGTAGATAAGTGTCCTACTGTTTACGGTTCGAAAGAAAATGACGGTTGTCCTTGGCCAGATACAGATGGTGACGGATTGTATGATAAAGATGATGCTTGTCCTACTATCCCTGGTCCGGTTGAAAACCGTGGTTGTCCTAAGATTGCAAAAGAAGAACAGGAAATTTTGAATACTGCGTTTGAGAACTTGGAGTTCCAATCAGGTAAAGCAATTATCCTTGCAACTTCGTTTAAATCATTGGATGACTTGGCAGCATTGTTAATCAAAAAACCAGAGTGGAAATTACAGATCGCTGGTCACACGGATAACAAAGGTGATGCTAAGAAAAACATGACACTTTCTAAAAACCGTGCTGAAGCAGTTAAGAAATACTTAGCTAGCAAAGGTGTTGACGCAACTCGATTGAAAGCTGAATGGTATGGTCAGACTAAACCGATTGCAACAAATGCAACACCGGAAGGCCGTCAGAAAAACAGACGTGTTGAAATGAATGTTCTTTTTGAATAAGAATCATCAATAATAAAACAAAATGGGGGCGCGATTAATCGCGCCCCCATTTTGTTTATACTAGTTACCAATTATTTCCCGAGAACTTCCTTCCGATGAGCCAAACCCCAATAATGTAATTCTTCGATCACCTTTTCCAATGATTTCCCGTGCTCGGTAATCGTATATTCTACGGTAGGAGGAAACGTATCAAAGACTGCTCTTGTAATCAGTTTATTGGATTCCAGAAGCTTTAATTCACGTGAGAGTGTTTTATCTGTTATTCCGGAAACGACTCGTCCCAACTCCCTGAATCTTTTAGGTCCTGTTGACAAAGCAAACAGGATTAATAACTTCCATCTCCCCTCCACTGCTTCCAGTGCATCCTTTATCGATAATATATTCTTAGGGCAACCTCCTGTACTAAGCATAATTCCTTATTTAATCCATTACTTCCCAATCGGATAGTGCTATCCAAACGGATAGTGCTTTCATTTGGATAGCAAAGCTAACTACTTTTATCCAAGAGTTAAAATCAGAATGTAAGATGAAAAAAATCGCGAATATCTTCTTGTGGATTGCACAAATCCTCCTCGCAACAAGCCTAATTTGGGCTGCAAGCGTCAAATTGTTTCAACCAATCGAAAAACTGGAAATCATGTGGCCGTGGACAGGAGATATTTCACCGGCATTTGTCAGACTGACAGGCGTCATTGATTTGCTGGGAGCTTTGGGGGTGATTCTCCCTTCCCTATTCCGTTTCAAACCTGCACTGGCACCAATTGCAGCTATCGCAATTATCTTGTTAATGATTGCGGCAAGTATTTTCCATATTTCTCGTGGAGAAGGTTCACAAATAGGATTCAATATCGTATTCGCTGCGATTGCCGCTTTTGTAGCATACGGAAGATTGAAACTTGTCCCAATTCAAACGAGATTATAAAAAGAAGGGGCGTGAAGCATCACGTCCCAACTATTTTTTTTAATATCGTTTGATCCTATTTCAACAAGTTCACATGGCCAATATACTCATGATGATTATCCTTGTTACGCTCTTTAATTAGAATCTTCCAGGTGTAGGTTCCTTCTTTACATAACTGCCCCATGTAGGTTCCATCCCAACCAAAAGCCAGATTGTGCGACTCAAATAACACTTCTCCCCAACGATCAAAGATCAATAAGGTATAATTCTGTCCGTCAAATCCCGAACTGAATACCGGGAAGAATATATTGTTGTGTTCATCCCCATCAGGAGTGAATGAATTAGGCACATAGAAAATCAATTCGTCAATCACAGAAACTACTGCAACCGCACTGTCATTGCAACCTGCTGCATTGGATGCATATAAGATTATGTGATATACTCCCGGAGTTTCGGCATACGTATGGGTCGGACTTGTTTGTGCAGAAATTGTTCCATCTCCAAATTCCCAGATATAGGACGTCGCATTCGTTGAAGTATTGGTAAAATTAAATACCGGATACAAGATGGATTGCTCGTAGACATTGACTCCAAAAGAGGCATTCACTTCCGGATAAATCGTAATCATGTCGCTTTGGGTCAATGAACCGGTACAACCGTTCACATCTGTAACAGTCAGGGTTACATCATAGGTCCCTTCCGAATTGTATTGTTGAGTAACCGATCCGCAGCCAACTTGAGTTCCTCCACCTTCGAATGTCCAGACACAATTGACCGAAGTCGGGCTGTTGTGTGTAAACGTAATAGAAGCCGGGGCACACCCTTCGGACAAATTACTGGTAAAGTCAACAGGTAAACCAGTGTATGCAACAGTAACCGGTTCAACATCAAAGCATCCAGCCGCATTTCTGAGACGAATATAATATGTTCCGGCCGTGGTAACAGCATTCGGAGATGCAAGCGGAATAGTACAGGCTGCATCTATAAAATACTCAAGTGTTCCGGTTCCAGAATTAATTGTAACTACACCAGGAGCTGTCAAATCAACCGTTGCAGAACAATCTGCCGTTGGATTGGTAACCGTAATTGATGGACCTGGCACTACCGTTACGGTAGTCGTTACGGTAGAATTACACCCAACGAGTGATGTCAGCGTACATTGGTAGGTAAACGTTCCCGTTGTTGTTGGAGTAATTGATAAAGTATTGGATGTTCCGATTACCGTTCCCGGCGCAGAAGTTTCCACCCAGGAATAACCTGCTGCACCCACCGGTGCAGTGAGTACGGAAGTTTGGAATTGACAAACATCAGGTGGTGAAATAATCTCCATTGGCGCACAAGTCGCATCCAGATAAGCATAAGAATAATGAGCACCCTGTGAACAATCACCTACCGTAAATCGGATCGTAATACATGAACCAATGTAAGGAGTTAAATCCAACATGACCGGTGTCCAGTTTTTCCAAAACACCCCCGAATTACCAATTTGAGTAAACCCGGGAATTCCAGGACCACCTGTAACCAATAGATTTCCGCAAGCTATCGGGTTCCCGAAACAATCCTCCGCATCAATCTGAAAATAAGGTTGTTCCTCAGCTAAATGTGGTACAGTATCTGTTGATATTCCATCACCATCAAGATCTTCAATCGTATAGGCATTTTGCAATACTGCAGCATAATAATAGGTAAACAAGGCATTGGAAGACGTTATCTGGAATTTTTGTTCAATCCTGGATCCACCATATGCACCGTTTGGACCATCTCCCAAACGAATGGAATTAGTATTTCCCGGAATTAACGGACAAACTTGACTGATCGGTGCCTGAATATCCACTCCTCCTGTTGTAATATCGTGTTGACCCGAGTTCATTGTAAAGAACATCGGTGTATAGATTGGTGTTAAATCCCCGGTTGCACCGATTTGCATGGAATGTCCCCAAGAACCTTCCCATCCTGAAGTCGATCCTGAATCAAACCCGATGTTCGTGCATGCAGGTTGCGTAGGAGTTGCAGGATGTGCGGGAACTATATTCGTTATCTGAATTGCATAATCGAATCCCGTGAAATTTGCGTTATCAATCCAAAAAAAATAACACTCCCCTGCCACCGGCTCAAAGGGAGCTCCCATGGTACCCGAATTATCCCCGGCTACTTGTGTAATCGCCACTACATCCAGGGTTGTTGCATTATAAATGACAATCTGCGGAAATACCGGATTAGCTAAACCTCCAGGAGTAAAGCTGATAGTTGTCCAGATAGTAGCACTGGAAGTAGCACAATAGTAATAAAACCAGTCAGGTCCATCGTCAAATGCTGATGTAACATCATCGAAATCATTGTTTGCAAACACTGTTGAACCCAAAGCATTAAATGGCAGTGTAATGGGGGAAAAACTAGCAGTTATATCGTCATCACCACCCTGTGAAAAGGCTGAGAGACTTAGGAGGAAAAATAGAGGTAAAAGGATATAACCTCTAAAAATATTTTTTTTCATAACGAAGAAAGGTGGTATTCGATTTAATTTGATTTTGAATTTTTGTAGACATACAACATTTCCATCCGTTGAATAAACAGATAGATCATTTGATGGGTAGTAGCCTGTTTGAACCCGATGGAAATATCCTGCCCGTTGATATCGACCTGAGTAATTGCTTCAAGGGATTCCATATAAACCTCCAGATCACCTAAAACAGTAGTTTCCAACGGATGATTTAAGTGGTAAATAATGGTCGAGGATCCAACTCCTGAAACATTTGGATTCGCATAGACATGATCTTCATGCCTTTCAAACTGCTGACTATAAGCTGAAAACGTAGAAAAAAGGAAAAACGCAGCAGTAAAGTACAAACAGTTAATGAAATTCTTGTTCATTAAATGATTAATTTAGTTCAGTGCAAAGTTGACGAAAAAAAATGCGCTTTGGTTGTCTCCCTTTTTAAATTAGTTCTTTTTTAACATTCATAAGCGATTGAGAATCTCCGATTCCTGTCTAAATAAAACATAAAAGGTCGACTCAACTGAATCGACCTTTGTTTTTATTTTTTCTTTCTACTTAAAGAGATTCACATGACCAACGTACTCGTGGTGTTTATCCTTGTTGCGTTCCTTGATGAGAATCTTCCAGGTGTAAGTTCCTTCTTTACATAACTGACCGATATAGGTTCCATCCCAACCGAATTCCACATTGTGAGATTCAAATATGACTTCCCCCCAACGATCAAAGATCAACAAAGTATAATTCTGTCCGTCAAATCCGGAACTGAATACCGGGAAAAATACGTTGTTGTGTTCATCCCCATCCGGAGTGAATGAATTAGGCACATAGAAAATCAATTCATCAATCACGGAAACTACTGCAACCGCACTGTCGTTACAACCTGCTGCATTGGAAGCATACAAGATGATGTGATACACACCCGGTGTTTCTGCATACGTATGACTAGGGCTGGTTTGGTTCGAAGTCGCCCCATCTCCAAATTCCCATGAATAGGAAGTAGCATTGGTTGAAGTATTTGTAAAATCAAATACCGGATACAAAACCGATTGCTCGTAGACATTGACTCCAAAAGAAGCATTCACTTCCGGATAGATTGTAATCATACCTGGATTTGTTAATGAATTGGTACAGCCGTTTCCATCGGTGATTGTCAAAGTAACATCAAAAACACCAGCTGAATTGTATTGTTGAGAAACGGATCCACAACCAACCTGAGTTCCGCCGCCTTCAAATGTCCAAACGCAATTCACTGAATTTGCACTCGCATTTGTAAAGCTGATCGAAACCGGGGCACAACCACTAGCCACAGGACTATTAAAACTAACTATCGGCAATGGATTGATTGTAACCGAAACTACATCTGTTGATTGACAACCCAAGGCATTCGTAACAGTGACTGTATACTGAGTTGTTCCGGCTGTCGTCGTGTTCACAGTTGGATTTGAAATTGCTGCGTTGCTTAAGTTTGTAGCCGGATTCCACAAATAGGTGTTTCCAACTACAGAAGCTGATCCAATTTGATTTCCTGTCAATGAATTGATGCACAAACCAATATCAACACCCGCATTTGCTGACGGATTATTGCTGACTCCAATCGTAAATGTCACACTGGAACCAATACAACCATTCAAAGTTGGAATCACTGTCACAGAACCACTGATCGGCGTAGTTCCTGCGTTCAAAGCAACAAAAGTCGGAATATCACCATTTCCACTAGCTCCAAGTCCGATAGCTGTATTCGTATTTGTCCAGGCATAAGTCGCTCCGGTCGGATTTGATGCAAAAACTGGAATCACCACATTATCTCCCGGACAGACAACCGTATTCGCTACGGGATTCATAACCGGAATTGGATTCACTGTTATTGTAACGGATCCGGTAAGCGTATTGCTGCATGATGCCGGAGCTGCCGATTGTGCAGATACCAGAGTATATGTTGTCGTTGTGTTTAGAACACCTGTGTTTACTGTTGCATTTCCAGCCGCATTCAGAACTACATTCGAATTACTTGCTCCGTTTGAATAAACCACCGTTGCATTTGGCGTTCCGGAAATAGTGAAGCTCGCAGTAGAACCGGCACAGATTGTTGAAGCGCCGGCAATTGTCGCTGTTGGCAAAGGATTAACCGTAACAACTGCTGTTATGGAACAACCATTGCTGTTCACATAAGTAATCGTGGA
Source organism: Fluviicola taffensis DSM 16823 (assembly GCF_943372375.1). Classification (GTDB taxonomy): domain Bacteria; phylum Bacteroidota; class Bacteroidia; order Flavobacteriales_D; family Crocinitomicaceae; genus Fluviicola; species Fluviicola taffensis_A. The sequence continues at coordinate 55,098 of NZ_CALRYJ010000003.1, forward strand.
TGTACCTGCAGAAACTCCTGTTACCAAACCGGTATTTGAAACGGTAGCTATAGCAGTATTGGATGATGTCCAAGGAGTTGTTGCATTTGCAGTCGGTGAACCCGTCAATTGTGTCGTTGATCCTGCACATACGTTTAAAGTTCCTGTAATCGTTGGAAGTGGGTTAATCGTGACAACAGCCGTACTTTGACACGAAGATGAATTCGTAAATGTAATGGTTGCTGTTCCAGCTGAAATTCCTGTAACAAGTCCCGTATTCGACACAGTTGCTACTGCAGTATTGGATGATGTCCATGGATTTATAGCATTTGGTGTCCCGGTTGCAGACAATTGTGTGGTTGCACCTACGCAGGCACTCAATGTTCCACTAATTGCCGGGTTTCCAACCACATTTAATGTCATGGTATTTGAACAACCATTGGAGTTCGTGTAAGTAATTGTTGTAGAACCCGCAGACACACCTGTAACTAAACCGGTAGCATTAATCGTTGCCACTGCCGTATTGGAAGAAACCCACGGATTTGTTGCATTCGCAGTTCCGGATCCCGTTAATTGAGTTGTTCCACCAATACACACATCCGAACCGGATACAGTAGGCAATGGATTTACAGTAACTATCTGATTATCCAAACATCCGCTTGAATTTGTATAGGTGATTGTTGTAGTTCCTGCACTTACCGAAGTAACCAACCCCGTATTTGAAACGGTAGCTACGGCAGTATTGGAAGAAACCCATGGATTTGTTGCATTAGCAGTTCCTGAACCTGTTAATTGAGTTGTAGCTCCGACACAAACGGTTAAGTTTCCGGAAATTGTTGCCCCGGAAGTGATGGTAACTGCCTGTGTTGCGGAACATCCATTTGAATTCGTGTAAGTAATCGTGCTCGTTCCAGGTGCAACTCCAGTTACCAAGCCTGTTGATGAAATGGTTGCAACTGCTGTATTCGAGGAGGTCCACGGAGTTACCGCTGCAGGAGTCCCGCTTCCGGTTAGTTGGGTTGTAGATCCGGCACAAGCAGTGAACACACCACCAATCGTTGGTGACGGATTTACAGTTATTGTAAAATTCTGTGGAGTTCCAACACAACTATTCAAAGTTGGTGTAACGGTAATGGTAGCAACAACAGGCGAAGCTGTAGCATTGGTAGCTGTAAATGCAGCAATAGTTCCGGATCCGCTTGCTCCCAATCCGATGGAAGTCGTATTATTCGTCCAGTTGAAAGTAGTTGTTGCAGTATTATTTCCTGTGAAAGCTACCGCAGTCGTTGTCGCATTCGCACAAACTGTTTGAGGGGTCGGTGCATTGACCGTTGGAATTGGATTTACTGTTATTGTAAAGTTCTGTGGAGTTCCAACACAACTATTCAAAGTTGGTGTAACGGTAATGGTAGCAACAACCGGTGAAGCTGTGGCATTGGTAGCCGTAAATGCAGCTATAGTTCCAGTTCCGCTTCCTCCCAATCCGATGGAAGTAGTATTATTCGTCCAGTTGAAAGTCGTTGTTGCAGTATTATTTCCTGTGAAAGCTACTGCAGTGGTTGTTGCATTGGCACAAACCGTTTGAGGTGTCGGTGCATTGACTGTTGGAGTTGGATTTACCGTTATTGTAAAATTCTGTGGAGTTCCAACACAACTGTTCAAAGTTGGCGTAACGGTAATGGTAGCAACAACCGGCGAAGCTGTCGCATTGGTAGCAGTAAACGCAGCAATAGTTCCGGATCCGCTTCCTCCCAATCCGATGGAAGTAGTATTATTCGTCCAGTTGAAAGTCGTTGTTGCAGTATTATTTCCTGTGAAAGCTACCGCAGTCGTTGTCGTATTCGCACAAACTGTTTGAGACGTCGGTGCATTGACTGTCGGAATTGGATTTACTGTTATCGTAAAATTCTGTGGAGTTCCAACACAACTATTCAACGTTGGTGTAACGGTAATGGTAGCAACTACAGGTGAAGCCGTGGCATTGGTAGCTGTAAATGCAGCTATATTTCCAGTTCCGCTTCCTCCCAAACCGATGGAAGTCGTATTATTCGTCCAGTTGAAAGTCGTTGTTGCAGTATTATTTCCTGTGAAAGCTACTGCAGTGGTTGTTGCATTGGCACAAACCGTTTGAGGTGTCGGTGCATTGACCGTTGGAATTGGATTCACAGTTATCGTAAAATTCTGTGGAGTTCCAGTACAACCACTCAAAGTTGGCGTAACGGTAATGGTAGCAACAACCGGTGAAGCTGTCGCATTGGTAGCAGTAAATGCAGCAATAGTTCCGGATCCGCTTCCTCCCAATCCGATGGAAGTAGTATTATTCGTCCAGTTAAAAGTCGTTGTTGCAGTATTATTTCCTGTGAAAGCTACTGCAGTGGTTGTTGCATTGGCACAAACTGTTTGAGGTGTCGGTGCATTGACTGTCGGAATTGGATTTACTGTTATCGTAAAGTTCTGTGGCGTTCCAACACAACCATTCAAAGTCGGTGTCACTGTAATAGTAGCAACAACCGGTGAAGCTGTGGCATTGGTCGCGGTAAATGCAGCTATAGTTCCTGTTCCGCTTCCTCCCAATCCGATGGAAGTCGTATTATTCGTCCAGTTGAAAGTCGTTGTTGCAGTATTGTTTCCTGTGAAAGCTATTGCAGTCGTTGTTGCATTGGCACAAACTGTTTGAGACGCAGGTGCATTGACAGTTGGAGTTGGATTTACTGTTATAACGGCTGTTCCGGATTGATTTTGAGAACAACCCATCGCACTTGTCACACTAACTAAACTGTACGTAAAAGTTCCGGCAGTTGCCGTTGGTGCCGTGACAGTTGCTGTTGTTCCTGCCCCGCTGCTCACCGTCTGATTTGCTCCTCCATTGATATTGTAAGTGAATGTATAAGGCGCGGTTCCATTGGCACCAGTGAAAGTAATCGTTGGTGCAGCAGCATTCTGACAAACAGTAGCATTCGATCCGATAGTTGCAGTTGGTAATGGATTCACAGTAATTGTAACCGGATCACTTGCTGTACAGCCACCTGTAGCGCTGGTACCTGTAAATGTATATGTCGTAGTTGCAGTGGGAGTAACTATTGGCGTCAGGGTTGTTGAACCCGTCATTGCGGAAGTTGGCGACCAAGCATAGGTTGTCGGCACGAAATTATTGAACGTAATAGACCAATCTAAGAGTGTCCCTACATCTCCCGTTGCTAAATCATAAACCTGTAAAGTCCAGGTTCCATTTACTCCGCAACCGTTTAATAATGAAAATGCTTGCTCAGGAGTAAAATTCCCGGTAAAAGGAGCAGTTCCGGTAGTAATCGATGGCGAACCGGAAGGCACAAAAGCCGTATTGGTATAATTCTGTCCGGATCCACCATTATCTGATGACAAATCAATCGTACTTCCATTGGGACAAATCAACCAAATTGTTAAATCTTGATCGTATGTATGATTGATGTTCACATTAACAGAAACGATTGGCAATACACCGGCAGTTTGTGGAGTAATTCCAGTTACGCTAATCGTAGAATTGGTAGGTGTAACACTCCCGTCAATAATATTAAAATCAGTAGTATTCGTAAACGTTACAGGGATATTAGTTCCTGTAGGTGAAATCGTTGCGTTTAAATTCACACTCTGTCCTATACAAATTGTTTGATCTGCTGTGGTAACATTAACCGTTGGAGTTGAATTCACAACAACCGTAACAGGTTCTATTTCGTAACACCCATTGGCATTTAAAATGCGAATATAATAGGTTCCACTTACTGAAATGGTATTCGGAGATGCGATCGGAACGGTACAAGCTGCATCAGAGAAATATCCGATAGTTCCGGTTCCGGAATTAATAGTAACCACACTGGCACTAGTTAAATCTACCGTTGAAGGTGAACAAACAGCCGGTGGATTTGTAACCGTAATTTGCGGTGTTGGTAAAACTGTTACCGTAGAAGTCAATGTTGAATTACAACCGGTTACGGAAGTCATGGTACATTGATAAGTAAATGTCCCCGTTGTAGTCGGTGTGATCGATAAAGTGTTTGCTGTTCCAAGAACTGTTCCCGGAGCGGCAGTATTTACCCAAGAATAGGTTGCTGCACCAGCCGGAGCTGTTAGTGTGGATGTTTGAAATTGACAGACGCTTGGTGGAGCAACGATACTCATTGGTCCACAGGTTGCGTCCAGATATGCATAGGCAAAATGGGCACCACGTGCGCAATCACCAACCGTAAATTTAATAGTGACACATGAGCCGATATACGGAGTAAGATCCAGCATCACAGGTGTCCAATCCCTGTAATACACAGAAGTTGTCCCCACCTGGATGAATCCGGGAATTCCCGGACCACCGGTTACCAAATAATTACCGCATACAATTGGATTTCCAGCACAATCAAGCGCTTCAATCTTGAAAAATGGTTGTTCAAAGTTTGCGTGATCAGATCCCGCATCCTGCATTACGGCTGCATAATAATAGGTCAATAGTGCATTTGATGCAGTCACAGAAAACTTCTGCATTAGCTGGGCGCCACCATAACTGGCATTCGGTCCGTCACCTAGCATCATGGAATTTGTATTCCCAGGAATTAATGGACAAACCTCTTGAATTGCCCCAAGATAAGCATCCAATCCCGGAGTTGTAACATTGTGATGTCCTGCATTGGTTGTTCCCAAAATGGGTGTGTAAATGGGTGTTTGAGCTCCAGCCAAACCGTTCACGATACTGTGTCCCCAATTTCCTGTCCAGCCACTTGTCGTACCATTATCAAAACCCATATTGGTGCACCCAGGTTGAGTAGGTAAAACCTGAGTAGGAAGAGGTGTCGATGTGATATTTATGTTGTAATTGAACCCTCCGGAATTATTATCCACTACGAAATAGACACAAAGTCCAGCCGGGATATTGTACGGAATTCCAACTGAGGGATCTGTATCACCGTTAACGGCACCTTGAGCCAGTAATGTCCAGCTTGATGTTAACGTATTAAAATAATATGCAGAAATACTCGGGTAAACCGGTGTTGCAATCCCTCCGGGCGTGAATTGAACGGTTACGTAAACTGTCGTTGTAACCGCCGGACAGTACATATAAACCCAGTCAGGACCATCGTCAAAAGTGGTACCCGGATCGTTTACATCGTTTGTTGTTCCAATGGTTGTTCCTGCAGCCGAAAAAGGAAGACTAATCCCTGCGCCGGGAGCCGTCAAGCTTTCACCTCCTTGAGCAAAAGACAAATTCGAGCACATCAGAAAAAGGGGCATCAAAACCCTGCAAAGTATCTTTGTTCTCATGATTACCTGATTTTACTTTTTGTAGGAACTTGGATGTAGAGCATCTCGACACGATCGAAAATCATATTGATTTCCTGTCCATTGATAATCTCTTCAAAATGAACGGTGATCGCTTCATTGGTCACTTCGACACGATCGATTCCATGAATTCTTCCGAGATAGGTTTTAATGTCCTGAGCACTCGACACTATATAATTAGGTAATAGATGATAGATAATCGTTGGAGATCCGATTCCCGTTATCTGCTTATTTACATAAACATCATCATTCTGTCTTTCAAGTTGTTGTCCATAACTAGTAAACGCAGAAAAGAGAGAGAGCGTAGTAGTAATGTACAAACAGTTAATGAAATTCTTTTTCATTAAATGAGTATTTTAGTTCTTGACAAATGTGACGAAAAAAACCTTTGACGGTTGTCTTTTTTTCAAATAAAACCTATTTTTTAACAGTTTATTTTCAAATTTATGTGTGATAATTCACATTGCTAAATCGATATTCATCTGTGTTTTCAAGGGATTCGTCGAAATAAAATTACCTTCAACAAACAAATCGTAATTTCGTACTATGATAGAAAAAATCATTCAAAAAAGACTAAATCGTTGGTTATTAAGTATCTTATCCGGGATTCTTTTAACTATTTCGTTCCCCGAAACAGGAGGTTTGACCCCATTAACTTTCATTGCCTGGGTTCCATTGCTTTTGGTAGAGTCCTATTTTCATACTCAGCGCAAGGCGTTTAGCCTCTTTTTTCAAGCATATCTGGTTTTTTTCATTTACAATGTGGGCACTACCTGGTGGATCTATTATGCTAGTCCGGAAGGTGCATACATGGCTTTCTTTGCAAACAGCTTATTGATGGCTCTTGCCTTTCTGTTCTATCATCTGTTGAAACGGAAATTGGGATCAAAATGGAATGGTCCCATCCTTATCTGTGTTTGGTTAAGTTTTGAATTTTTGCATTTCCATTGGGAATTGTCGTGGCCTTGGTTAACATTAGGAAATGTATTCGCCTCAAAACCTATTTGGGTTCAGTGGTATTCGATGACCGGAGTTTTGGGAGGGTCGCTTTGGATCCTGATTCTCAATTTACTATTCTTCAAAATGTTAATTCAACCTAAGAAATGGTTTAAGAGCAGTTATTCCGTCTTGGCAGGAATCATTCTTGCGCTGCCAATCGTTTTTTCGTTGATTTTATACGCTGCAAAGGACACCAAAGGAATTCCTTACAATGTAGCCGTACTTCAACCAAACCTGGATCCTTATGGAGAAAAATTTGTCTTGGGTAATGAAGCTCAATTGCAATTGTTACTGGATCAGGCAGATAAAGCCATTTGCAAGGAAACACAACTTGTAGTAGCTCCGGAAACGGCACTTTATCCCACTTCCAAAATTTACGAAGATGGCCTGCGCAAAGAAACGTTCTTTCATCTGATCAATGAACATCGGGCGCGATGGGCTAATGCAGGTTTACTCATTGGTGCATCGACCTATCAATTATTTGATCACAAGAACTCATCTGCCAGTAAGTTTTACCAACCACTCAATTCATTTGTGGAAGATTACAATTCTTCCATTTTATTTGACAACACCCCTTACCCTAAGATCATCCATAAATCAAAATTGGTACTGGGCGTAGAGAAGATCCCATTTGTAAACATGTTCCCATTCTTAGAAGAACTGGCACTCGATATGGAAGGTGGTTCCGGAACGCTCGGAATTGAACCTGAACCCAAAATTTTTGAGAAGAACCGCGTGAAATTTTCCCCGGCGGTTTGTTACGAATCCATTTATGGCGGCTTTCTGGCAAAACAGACAAAAAAAGGATCACAATTCATTGCAATCATTACCAACGATGGCTGGTGGAGAGATACTCCCGGCTACAAACAACATTTCCAATTCGCCCGATTGAGAGCAATTGAGAACAACAAATACGTCGTTCGATCTGCAAATACCGGAAAATCCGGAATCATTTCAAATCGCGGGGACATCCTGATGGAAACAAAATGGTGGGTGAAAACCGAATTCAACTATACGATCCAATTGAACTCCAAACAGACTCTTTATCAGATTTTGGGTGATTTCATCGGATATTTTGCACTTGTCGGATTCGGAATGTTTGTTGTTTTAAGAATCCTTCGAATTTTCAAACGGAGCAAGCAGTAATCCAATCTATTCAAAAGCCAGAAAACCGTATTTATCGCGCTTGTTAGATGCTGCAAAGATCACCTGATGTGATTTGTAATTTACACAAGAAAGCTTCAGACAGACAAATGCCTCAATGGCATCATAGGATGAGAACATCGCACGATTCGTTTCTCCGCTTTCCAGATTTACGGTAGCTTTTGCCAGACAATACTCCTTGTATCTCAACGAATTTGAAAAGGGAATCCGTGTACCCAGATAAGTTCCGATCGGATCATAATTTTGAATATTGTCGTTGAAAAACAATACCAAATTTCCATTACTGAAATAACTGATCAAAGAAGAATATTGCCCGAAGTCGTTTACTGATTCCTGTTTCTTTGGAATTTTCCGAAACCAATTGAGTTCTCCTGCCCTCGAAATGGAATAAACGATACAATCATTGTAATTATAATAATTCGTCACCTGACTCATTCCTCTGGAATCAGTGGAATTCACTTCATAGATATAATATTGCTCAGCCAATACATTAATCGATCCGTCGGGGAGTAAAAGAATATCACGGAAGGCATAATTGAGCAATTCACCATTGATATTCTGATAACTGTAGATATCATCCGATTGGGGGTTTTCCTGTTCCAGAATCTCTTTCGGGAACTCTAAAAATTTGGGTAATTCAATTTTATTCAATACCAATGAGAAGGTGGAATAAAAAATGCCTTTGGCCCCTTTGGAATCTTCATCTCCCCAGGTCCCGGTGATTACCGCCGTGGAATCATTCGAATCAATGGAGAAGTTATATACTTTTCGCTGCTCGATATCCAGTTCGTACATTCTCATCGAATCCTGGGCACTCATGTGGATCAATACAGATTTATCAACCAACCCGAAGTCTTTCCAAATACTGTAATATGCTTTGGAAAAAACGGACACTCCTAAAAAGTAATCACCGTCGTCGGTCACATGTCGCGCCTCAACCGCAGAAAGTTTGGAATCATAGGGGATTTCATACTCCCCTTCCCGAACAGAAACCATTTTCTCATTCAGGATATTGTATCCGAACCGGTCATATGTTTCCTTCTTTGCAGGAATGAGGTAATCAACAACCAAAAAATTGCTTTTAGGAGAAACTTTTGTCGTTACCAGCACATTTCTGCTCCATCCTTTCGGAATGACATAAGATGCCACGATCAATGGTTCGAAAACAGGATCCACATCATCGTCGTACTCTTGCATGTACAAAGTGACCGAAGCTCCGACTTTATCCGAGAAAAGACCAAACAGGCGATTCGAAAACATGAAGACATCTTCCAATGTTACCATTTTCTCTCCTATCCTCGGCTCAATGCGTTTAGAAAGAATTTCCTTTCCATTCTCGAACCGGGAAACTTTTGCAGATGGCATCAGGGAAGCATTCCCATAATGAAATGTGAAAAACACACTACTATCCTTTGGCAAAATAGCAAGGGTATTCTGTCTGGAAAGATTATCCGGACCCCAATCAATTTGTGGGGGTAATTGCCCGTATAAGAAATTACTTAGTAATAGAAAAAAAGTAAGTTGAATAAATCGCAAGGCTTTTTTTCTGTAATATACTAAAAGATTCTACACTAATTTAACTCCGGTATAATTTGAAGGAGTAATTTTTTTCAGTCTTTCTTTCATCGAATCATCGACTGCAAGCGTATCAATAAAATCATGAACGGTTTGCTGGGTTACTTTCTCATTCTTACGCGTCAATCCTTTCAATGCTTCATACGGTTTAGGGAAACCGATACTTCTTAGGATGGTTTGAATTGCTTCCGCTACAACTGCCCAATTGTCTTCCAGATCTTGCTGAATTGCTTTTTCATTCAACAATAGCTTATTTAATCCGGCAATAGTTGCTTTAAATGAAATCAAGGAGTGAGCCAAAGGCATTCCAATTGCTCTCAAAACGGTTGAATCGGTCAAATCACGCTGCAATCTTGAAACAGGTAATTTTGCAGCAAGGTGTTCATACAATGCATTTGCAATTCCGATATTTCCTTCTGAATTTTCAAAATCAATTGGGTTCACTTTGTGTGGCATTGCTGAAGAACCAACCTCCCCTTCTTTCAATTTCTGTTTGAAGTATTCCATTGAAATATACGTCCACATATCCCGATCCAAATCCAAAATGATGGTATTGATCCTTTTCAGGCAATCAAACAAATTAGCCAATTGGTCGTAATTCTCAATTTGAGTGGTCAATTGACTTCTTGTCAATCCCAATTGCCCGTTCACAAATTTATTTGAAAATGCTACCCAATCCGTATCCGGAAATGCCACTTGATGCGCGTTGAAATTCCCCGTAGCTCCACCAAATTTAGCCGCATAAGGAATCGTTTTCAAAATCTCCAACTGCGTTTCCAAACGGTATACGAAAACACCCACTTCTTTCCCCAAGATGGTTGGAGAAGCCGGTTGACCGTGCGTTCTTGCCAATAAAGCAATCCCGGACCAATCTTTTGTATATCTTTTCAATACGTCAATTAACTCATTCAATGAAGGAATATAGACTTCGCTCACTGCTTCTTTTAAGCTAAGCGGAATAGAAGTGTTATTGATATCCTGAGATGTCAAACCGAAATGAATGAATTCCAAATAGTTCTCCAATCCCAAATTTTGCATCTTGTCTTTCAAGAAATACTCAACCGCTTTCACGTCGTGGTTGGTCGTTTTCTCGATATCCTTGATTGCCAAAGCATCCGCTTCAGAAAAAGCAGTAACGATCTCTCTCAATTTTGGGAAAATGGAAGAAGAAACTTCCTTCAAAGGACCAATTCCTGCCTCAACCAAAGCAATGAAGTATTCAACTTCCACATGAACCCTGTATTTGATCAATCCGAATTCGGAAAAATAAGGCGCCAATTCGCTAACTTTTGAGCGGTAACGTCCATCAACCGGACTAATTGCTGTTAACGATGTGAGAGACATTGAATTACTCATAGTTTCATTTTTTTGGAAGGTGCAAAGATAAGTGTTAATTGCGAATTACGAATGCCGAATTACGAATTCGTAATGCTCTATAAAATGGCAACCACAGTTATTTCATTTTAATCACTGAAGTCATTACACATATTCGAGAAAAGAATTTGTTTTTGATTGAAATCAGCAATTGTTGATTAACTCAGATCCAATAATTCGGAATTCGTAATTAGGAATTCGTAATTTTGAAACATGCGATTTCTCAAGAACCTCTTTATCGGTTACAAAGCTTACGTCAAGGCATTTCGCTTAATCATTGATTACAAACTGTATTTCTATATTGTTGTTCCGGCCATCCTGATGTTGGGAATTTACAAGATCGGATTCATGATTCATCTGCACGAGCCAAAAGCTACGGTCACCAGTATGAATGGCATTATCTGGTACCTGATCAAATTGATGTTTGAAATATTGGTCGCCACCACCTTGATGCGCTTTGCAAAATACCTGGTAGTGATTCTTCTAGCTCCTTTGTTTTCGAAAATCTCCCAAAAAGTGGAGTTCATTTTAACGGGAAACCGCTACCGATTCAATTTCACCCAGTTGGTGAATGACATCAAACGCGGACTCAAGATCGGGGTTCGGAACATCATGTGGGAAGTCTTCTTCTTCACCATTATTTTTCTCATTGGAAGCATCGGCTGGGGGGATTTCAGCATCAGTCCCATCCGACATGTCTTATTCTTCATCAGCTTTTATTACTACGGTTTTTCCTTCATGGATTACATTCACGAACGACTTCAAATGAATGTTCAGGAAAGTACCCAACTGGCTCGTGAAAACCGTGGAATTGCACTTTCCATCGGATCCGTTTACTCCATTCTCATTTGGAATTTCATCGATTTGAATACCTTATTTGATTGGTCCGGTTTTGGAGCAGACCCTTGGCAATTCATCACCATTTTTCTGACGAACCTCGGACTTTGGATTTGTGCTTCCTTTGCTCCCATCTGGGCGATTGTGGCAGCAACCATTGCAATGCATGACCTATTGGATCTAAAGACCAGATCCAAAAATGAATTTTCAGAGAACACTTTGAATTAATACTTCGGGACTTCGACTACGCTCAGTCACCTAAGTAACTATTGAATTCTGAATACAAGGTGACTGAATTGAGCCGATAGAAGCCTCTTATTGATTGGATTTTGAATTTAAAAAAGGATACTGAGCGTAGTCGAAGTATGAATTTTTTATATTACTTTGTCTTCGAATTATACAACATCTACATATGAAAATCCTATTTGGAACTTTGTTACTACTACTTTGTGCAACTAAATCATTTGCGTTTAATACTGAATCAAAAGACAGTGTCACCGGAATTATTGACAAATCTGCGGCTTTGATTAAAATTGATCAAGGAAAACAGTTGGTTGCAGAGAATAAAATTCGTGAAGCATTATTGGTGTTTCGTGAAGCAGCTATTAAGGATCCGAACTCATGGAAAGCTTCCTATTGGATTTCTTATTGTCACTACCGTTTGAAAAACTTCGGATATGCAAAACAATATGGTTTGGAAGCCATTGCAAAAGGACCGGACGATGTGGATGCGGAAGTGTATGATATTTTGGGAGTGGCAAGTCACAATATGAATGAATTGGATAGTTCCGAGAGCTATTTCAAACAGGCATTGATTCACCTTCCCAAAGCCCGGGCGAAAGAATTGAATACGGAAGCTAAATTGGCATCCGTTCAGTTTGCAAAAGCAAATTCAGGAACTGCAAACCTAAGAATGTCTTTAATGGGTGATGTGAACTCCGGATACAACGATTACGCTCCTATTTTTACCGCAGATGGAAAACGCATCTATTTCACTTCCCGAAGAGCAAATACAACCGGAGGAATGATGAACCCGGATGATCAGGAATATTTTGAAGATGTCTATACCGGAGTTTGGGATCCGAAAATGTTGAAATTCGACAGTATCAACAATAAAGTTGAGCGAATCAACGGTCCCGGTTTTGAATCCATGTCATGGCTTTCCAAAGATGGTTTACATGCAATTGTTACCATTAATAACACGGCAACGAATGCAAAAAAAGTAACTGGTTCTTCTGATATTTCCGAAGTGGAGTTCACTAAAAAAGGAAAATGGAATGTTCCGAAAGTGATTTCGAATAAATCAATCAATACCAGTTTCTTTGAAGGTTCCGCAACATTAACCGCCGACGGAAACACCATGTATTTCGTTTCGGATAGAAAAGGTGATAAGCGCTCAACAGATATCTACGTAGTTCAACGTAACGGAAAAACATGGGGAGAGGCAAAAATCCTAAGCGACAGTGTCAATACATTAATGCGCGAAACAACTCCTTACATTTCACCGGATGGACGTTTCTTGTTCTTTAGCTCGGAAGGTCATCTTGGAATGGGTGGATTGGATGTCTTTGTTTCTGAAAACACCGGTACAGGTTGGACAAAAGCAAAAAACCTCGGACCACTTGTCAACTCGGTGAATGACGATACACACTTTGTCATCTACAAGGAACTGGGAAAAGCTTATTTAAGCGGACTTACGGTTAACGAAAAGAAAAGTAGCATTGATATTTTTGAAATAGATTTAAGCAAACTGGTTTTACCAGTAAAACTTTAATCACCCATTGAACGAATTGAATACTTAAACGTACCTGATTGGGTACGTTTTTTTTTACTGCATATTTATGAAAAAGATACTAGTGATTTTATTCCTTCTACCCATTTTCGGATGGAGTCAGAAAGAAACCAAGGCGCAAGCCTCCATCCAAAAGGTGACGGTTTTTAAGGAAGGAGCCCAAGTGGAACATTCCAAAGAATTATCTCTTGGTACGGGAAAACAAGTCGTCGTTTTTCAAAAAATGACCGACTTCCTGGATCCGAGTTCGATTCAGTTGAAATGTTCTGAAGGAGCAACCATCTTGAGTGTCCGGACCAGAAAGAACTTCGATGACAAATCCATTGCCGAAACCGAGTTGACAGAAAAGAATGACCGCAAGAAGGTTCTGGAAAAACAAGAACGTGCCTTACGCGATGAGTACAAAGTTTTACTACTCGACGAACAGCTTTTGTTGAAGAACAACAGTTTAAGCAGTCAGCAACAAGCCATGAAAATTGCAGAATTGAAAGAAGCATCCACCTTTTTCCATGCAAAGTTGTCGGAGATCAATACCCGTAAATCGCAATTGGATTCGGAGATTGAAGCAGTTGTCCGCAAGATCAATACGATCGAGCAGGAGATCAATACCCGAAAAGGTCTTCCGGTGATTAACTACACGGAAGTCGAAGTGGAATTGGATGTGGAAAAAGCGGGAACGGTAAATTTCGATTTCACTTACATCACGCACAAAGCTTCCTGGAAACCGTATTACGACATGCGAAGCAACGGCGTTGGAGCACCTGTTTTACTGGAAGCAAAAGGCTTGGTGACCCAAAGCACCGGAATTGATTGGAAAGATGTGAAACTGATTCTTTCAACAAACGATCCCTACGACAACACATTGGAACCAACGATTAATCCGTGGTATGTCAATTATTACACTCCGGCTCCACGAAAACAAATCATCAATCGCTATGTTCCGGAATACAATTTCGACGGAGAAACCATTCATGGTGAAATTACAGATGCGACTTCCGGTGAACCTTTGGCTTTTGCAAAGATTTCCATGAACAACAATCCACTAAACAGTTTCACGACGGATGCTGTCGGACATTTCTCATTTGCAGTTCCAAGAGGTGAGCGCAGCTATACGATCTCTTATCTGGGATATCATTCCCAGTATGTGAATATCACTGCGCCTTACATCAAGACACAACTTTACCCGGAAACCGTTGCAATGGAAACATTGAATAATCCGTATGGTGGTGTCGTAACAGCAGGAGATGGACTATATAAAGACCAGGATTTGAATGACAATATAAGCCTGCAAGAGATTACAGTAAGTGAGGGATATTCCAGAAAATCTCGAAATGATGCATACAGAAGTACCGCCAAAGTGAGCAAGAAAGAAATAGAGCGAACTCTAAACAATACACCTGGTGTCGTTTCTACAGGTGGGTATTCGAATTCAATCGCAACTCAAACAGAAAAAGACTTGCGCATGGAATTCCAGATCGAAACACCATTCTCTGTTCCTTCGGATGATGCGGATCACCGCGTGGCAATTGCTACCTATCAAATGAAAGCAGATTACGAATACCATGCAGTTCCCAAGTTAGATGAATCGGTTTATTTGGTAGCACAAATTTCAGGATGGGAAAAATTGAACCTCTTGAACGGTGAATCCAACTTGTACTTTGACGGAACTTATATCGGGAAAAGCTTCATTGATGTGAATTCTTCCAAAGACACCTTGAGTTTCTCCTTAGGAAAAGACAAGAAGATCGTAATTAACAGAAAACGCAGCGAGGAAATGAGTAAAACACGTTTACTTGGAAATCGTTACAAATATGAAGTGACTTGGGATTTCACTGTCAGAAACAACGGTGGTGCAGCCATTCCGATTATCGTAAAAGATCACTTCCCTATCTCTATCAATGATGACATCAAGGTGAAACAAGGAACGTATGTCGGTGCAACTTTGGATGAAAAAACCAGAATCCTGACCTGGAAATTCACCACAAACAAAGGTGAAACAAAACAATTCAAGTTCGATTACCAGGTGGATTACGGGAAAACGCAACCTGTTTATTTAGAGTAATCCATTTGTCAGTTAGAAATCAAGAAATAGATCATAGATGAAAAAAATAATCTTTATGCTACTCCTTCTACCCGTTTTCGGATGGAGTCAGAAGGAAACTAAAGCAGAAGCTTCAATCCAAAAGGTGACGGTTTTTAAGGAAGGAGCTCAAGTGGAACATTCCAAAGAATTGTCTTTGGGCACAGGAAAACAAGTCGTTGTTTTTCAAAAGCTAACCGACTTCCTGGACCCGAGTTCGATTCAGTTAAAATGCTCCGAATCGGCAACGATCTTAAGTGTCCGCACCAGAAAGAACTTTGACGACAAATCAATCGCAGCAACGGAACTGACTGAAAAGAATGACCGTAAAAAAGTCCTGGAAAAACAGGAACGTGCCTTGCGTGATGAGTACAAAGTTTTGTTGCTGGACGAGCAGCTTTTGCTGAAAAACAACAGCTTGAGCAGTCAGCAACAAGCCATGAAAATTGCAGAATTGAAAGAAGCCTCCACCTTTTTCCATGCGAAGTTGTCGGAGATCAATACCCGCAAATCGCAATTGGATTCGGAGATTGAAGCAGTTGTGCGCAAGATCAATACGATCGAGCAGGAAATCAATACCCGCAAAGGTCTTCCGGTTATCAATTATACGGAAGTAGAAGTGGAACTGGATGTCATCAAATCCGGGAACATTGATTTCGATTTCACTTACATCACGCACAAAGCTTCCTGGAAACCGTATTACGACATGCGAAGCAACGGTGTTGGAGCACCCGTGTTACTGGAAGCAAAAGGGTTGGTGACCCAAAGCACCGGAATCGATTGGAAAAATGTAAAACTGATCCTTTCCACAAACGATCCATACGACAATACTTTAGAGCCAACCATTGATCCATGGTATGTCAATTACTACACTCCGGCTCCACGGAAACAGCTCATCGAACGCTATGTTCCGGAATACAATTTCGACGGGGAAACCATTCACGGTGAAATTACGGATGCGACTTCCGGTGAACCTTTGGCTTTTGCAAAGATCAGCATGAACAACAATCCACTAACTAGTTTTACAACGGACGCGACCGGACATTTCTCATTTGCAGTTCCAAGAGGTGAACGCAGTTATACGATCTCTTATCTGGGATATCAACCTCAGTATGTAAACATCACTGCTCCTTATATCAAAACACAACTTTATCCGACGGCAATTGCAATGGACGAACTGAAAGCAATGGATGACGCAGAGTATGGAAATTACGTAATAGATGGAGTGGTTATCTCTGAAAACACAAACAGTATCCTATCTCGAACACCTGGCGTTAATTCCAATGACAGAAAATCCCGTTCGAAAGGAAAAAGAGATAGCTATAAAGGAGAGGAAACAGAATATGAAATTGCTCAGGATCTGACAACTAGCGGATTGTACGATGCTTCGATTGCCGAACAGGTGGAGAAGGATTTACGCATGGAATTCCAGATCGAAACACCGTTCTCTGTTCCTTCGGATGATGCAGATCACCGGGTGGCAATTGCTACTTACCAAATGAAAGCGGATTATGAATATCATGCTGTTCCCAAGTTAGATGAATCGGTTTATTTGGTAGCACAAATTTCCGGATGGGAAAAATTGAACCTCTTGAACGGTGAATCGAACTTGTACTTTGACGGAACTTATATCGGAAAAAGCTTCATTGATGTGAATTCTTCCAAAGACACCTTGAGTTTCTCTTTAGGAAAAGACAAGAAGATCGTAATCAACAGAAAACGCAGCGAGGAAATGAGTAAAACCCGTCTACTTGGAAACCGCTACAAATATGAAGTTACCTGGGATTTCACCGTTAGAAATAATGGTGGAGCAGCTATTCCGATTATTGTGAAAGACCACTTCCCGATCTCCATCAATGATGATATCAAGGTGAAACAAGGATCGTATGTCGGTGCAACTTTGGAGGAGAAAACAGGAATTCTGACCTGGAAATTCACTACAAACAAAGGCGAGACAAAACAATTCAAATTCGATTATCAGGTGGACTACGGGAAAAATGAACCTGTTTATTTGGAATGATCAGTCGCTTCTTCGGATAGGTATAAAATTCAAAAGCATCCGTCAGCTGACGAATGCTTTTACCTGATTATGAAGAAAAATTACTATTGCTTCACCAACCGTACCTAACCAACCTCTATAATAGAAAACAAAAAACCTCACGGCGTTTTGAGTTGTATAGTCAAACACAGTAAATGTGGCAATATTAAATATTGCTGTAACATGAAATAATACTCTATGGAACTTAGTAGTAAGTTGTAGTAGGGCGTTTTTTAGTGTTTCAGCCTCACGAATGTAAAAACTAACTTTTAATTTTCAAAATTAGTCTATTGAATAAATGGATTAAATGATAAATGGTTAATTTTCAGTCTAAACGGCAAGTGTTAATTCTGAGAATCAAAGGTTTTCCAAAAATCAGGATAACTTTTCGCTACCGACTCTGCATTGGTAAGAACTGTTTCACCGGTTGCTATGGTTCCGGCTATTCCCAAGCACATTGCAATGCGATGATCGTGATGCGAATCAACTTCCGCTCCTTGAAGTTTCCCCGATCCGTGAATCAGCATGAAATCATCTTCCAGATCAATTCTCAATCCCATTTTGGCAAACTCACTTTGGAGGGCAATTCCCCTATTGCTTTCCTTGTGAATGAGTCTTTTCGCACCATGTATTTTGGAAACACCCATGCATTTAGCTGCCAAAACAACCAAAGCCGGGAATAGATCCGGGCAATCCGTTGCATCGAATTCAAAAGGGCGAATCTCCAAACCGTCCACCTGGATCAACTGACCTCCGAATGTGACTTTACATCCGGCAACCATCAGTGCCTCCAACAAGGCTTTATCTGCCTGCAAACTGCGCATATTCAATCCCGAAACTGCAATCGGATGACCTAGCGCTGCCGCAACCAGCCAATAACTCGCCGAACTCCAATCCGACTCGATTCCGTATGCTGCGGCCTGATAGGATTGATTACCGGCAATTCCAAAAACAGTTTTTTCATTCTCAATCAGAACTCCGAATTGCTTGAGCGTACTTATCGTCATTTGAATATACGGTCCCGATTTCATATCACTAACAGTCAATGAACTGGAACGTTTGCTCCGGGGCAAGACCATTAACAATCCGGAAATGAATTGGGAACTCAAAGAACCATCTACCTCCAGATCGGTTCCTTCAAGCGGTCCCTTGACTTTAATGGGCAAATAACCTTCATTTGTTGACACAACACACCCGAATTCGGGTAAAACTTCATCAAAAAAATTCATCGGCCTGGAAAGCAGACTTCCTCTTCCTGTCAAGGTGATTTCCCGATCAAAACTGGAAGCAACACAGGTCAGCAAGCGCAAACCCAAGCCCGATTCACCGGCAGACAATTCCAAATTTTCAGGAAGATGGGTCGTTCCGGTAATTTCAATTTCGGAATCGGAAATAGGTGTCACTTTCGCTCCCATTTCGACAATCGCTTTCAACATGGCTTGCTCATCATCGCTCTTTCCAACTCCGGATAAAACCGAAGTTCCGTCAGCCAAAGCAGCACACAAAATAGCCCTTTGCGAATCACTTTTGGATGCAGGAATTTGAATGGTACCTGAAACCAAACCTGGTCGAATCACCCGTTTCATTGCTCTTCCTTATCTGTGGAATTATTCATTACCCGCACTTGGTGTCTAATTGACTCCTGATGAATCGCGTCCATTACCTGACGTACAAAACGATCACTCAATTTATATTCGTCCGCTTTATTCAACCTGGCGGAAATCAACTTTTTCCAATGTTCGGGCTGTAAGATCGTTATATTGTTTTCTTTTTTGAAAACTCCCAAATCCTCACTCAGCTGCATGCGTGCGGTCAAAATATCAAATAAACGATCATCCAGATCACCTATTTTTTCGCGGATCACGGAAATATGCTCGGTATCCAGTTTTTCAGAATTCTGAGATCGCAAAACCAATGAATCCAATAAAATCCCAAGATTCTGTGGAGTCAGTTGTTGCGCTGCATCCGACCAGGCAGCATCCGGATTCCGATGTGTTTCAATCATTAATCCATCAAAATTCAAATCCATGGCCTTTTGGGAAACCTCCAACAATAAATTGCGATTTCCGGTAATGTGACTGGGGTCGTTGATAATGGGCAAATCAGGAAGTCGTTCGTGAAGCGCTATCGGAATTTCCCAGTTAGGGACGTTTCTGTATTTCGCATGTTTGTAAACTGAAAAACCGCGATGAATTGCTCCCAATTCGGTAATTCCCGATTTTTCCAAACGCTCAAAAGCGCCAATCCACAGTTCCAAATCCGGATTAACCGGGTTCTTGACCAAAACCGGAATTTTCACTCCTTTCAATGAGTCGGCAATTTCCTGAACTGCAAATGGATTTACGGTTGTACGAGCTCCAATCCAAAGTACATCCACTCCGGCTTTCAACGCTTGTTCCACATGTTTGGCATTGGCAACTTCTGTTGTCGTGGGAACTCCTAATTCCTTCCCGGCATTCACCAACCAACCCAATCCGATCTCTCCGACTCCCTCAAATGAATCCGGTCTTGTACGAGGCTTCCAAATCCCCGCCCGCAAGATGTCTATTTGACAAAATTCCTTGATTTGAAGTGCTGTTTCCATCACTTGTTCTTCCGTTTCAGCACTACAAGGTCCTGCTATTAGAATGGGTCTCTTCCCTCCTTTTTGAATGATGCTACTCATGATAGAACCAAATTACTTTTTTTAATTCATATTAAAACAAAAATCCCACTCCAAAACGAAGCGGGATTGAGAACTATTAACATCCTTTGCCTCGAACTCAATGAGCTCCAGGACACCAATTAAAATTCAAACAAAATGCGGTATTCTTCATCTTAAGAAACAAAACTACTGTTATTTATTAAACAATAATGGATTGAATAAAATATTTTTTTCACAATTATTCTTGGAATTGTCATTTATGCATGTAAATTTGCAACATGATTTTTCAACAAACAATGAAATTTTGGTGGTGTGGGTTAACTGAAACAGTGACTCTCGCATAATTCATTATATCTATTTTTTTGAACGGCTTGTCACTTTTGGCAAGCCGTTTTTTTATTTCCAAAAATCTCATTTCATGCATATTTACACACAAGAATACGCTTTCAACGCTGACAACTTTACTCCGGTAGGACTCTATTTGTCTTTCAAAAATCGCTTTCGGTCCCCATGCTTATTAGAGAGCAACGATTACAGTGACCGGACTTCGAGCAAATCGTTTATCGGATTGAATCCCGTGATTGACATTCAGGTTTTTCAAACAGAGATCCGGATACAGGAATTGGATTCTATTGATCAAATTCCAATTGACAATCCACAGAAAATAACACAACAAATTCAAGGATTACTCGCTAGTTACTCCTTCCAAAATGATTTCGAAGACAATGGATTTCTGAGCTATTTCAGTTTTGAATTCGCCCATTTTGAAGAGAGCATCGTCACTTCACAATCCCAATTAGATCTTCCTTTGGCTCGATTCATTCTTTTTGAATTCCTGATCATACTGGATCATTTTCACGACCAGGGACGCATTCTATCGAACACATTCAAGCCCGAGACAAAAAGTGAGTCCGAATTTCAGGAGTTACTTCGATTTAACAAGGCTTCCGATTTACCTTTTGAACTATCTAATCCAGAGCAAGCACTTGTGCCCGAAACGGATTTCCTGAAATTGGTTCAACAAGCAAAAAAACACATTTACCAGGGAGATGTATTCCAATTAGTGGTATCACGATCCTTTGAGCAAGAATTTTTCGGAGATGATTTCCAGGTTTACAGACAGCTAAGAAGACTCAATCCCTCCCCTTATCTTTTTTATTTGGATATGGAATCCTATCGTTTATTCGGTTCTTCCCCTGAAACACAAATTCAATCGAAGAATGGAATCGTCGAAATTCACCCGATTGCAGGAACTGTTCGAAAAACCGGTGATCGAGCTATCGACGCCCAACTCGTTCAACAATTAATCCGGGATGAAAAAGAAAACGCGGAACACACCATGTTAGTCGATTTGGCTCGAAATGATCTAAGCAAATACTGTCATACCGTAAAAATTGAATCCTTCAAAGAAGTGCAATATTTCTCACACGTGATTCATTTGGTTTCCAAAGTAAGGGCGCAAAGCGAAGAAAATCCGCTTTCATTGTTTAGCGGAACCTTTCCTGCCGGAACACTTTCAGGCACGCCCAAACCAAAAGCATTGGAATTACTCAATTTATATGAAAAAAATGAACGTGGCTTTTACGGTGGAGCTGTTGGGTTCATAAACACGAATGGAAATATGAACCTGGCGATCATCATCCGAAGTGTTTTGAGTTGCAACAACAAGCTTCGTTATCAGGCAGGAGCGGGAATCGTATTGGATTCCATTCCCGAAAATGAATTGGAAGAAGTAACAAACAAACTTGGTGCAATTCGCTCAGCGATCCGATGTGCCTCCAAACCAAATTCACTATGAAAATTGCAGTCATTGACAACTTTGATTCCTTCGTATTTAACCTCATCCGGTATATCAAGGAAGAAGAGCATGAAGTTCTTATTCAGCGGAATAATCAAATCGATTTTGAGCTCCTCGAATCCGCTGATGGGATTTTGCTTTCTCCCGGTCCGGGAATCCCCTCGGAAGCAGGTCAACTTTTAGAAGTAATCCAACGATTTCACGGAAGAAAGCCCATTTTAGGTGTTTGCCTGGGACATCAGGCAATTGCCGCACATTTCGGAGATACTCTCGTCCCTTGTCCCGAACCGATCCATGGAAAATCCTCTCGCATTACAATTACCGGACACTCCGACATTTTTCAGGATCTCCCAAAAGAAATCGAAGTGGGAAGATATCACAGTTGGCAAACAGAAATTTCTCCCTTAAGTGAATTGGAAATTACCGCTATAACACAAGATGCGGTTGTCATGGCCATCCAACACAAAGTATATCCCACTCTCGGAGTGCAGTTCCATCCGGAATCGATCCTTACTCCACTTGGGCGAAAAATGATTCAAAACTGGTTAAAAATAAGCAAATGAATTACCTGAAAAAATTGATTGATAACGGAGTATTAAGCCGCCAAGAGGCCCGGTTGTGCATGATCCAGATCGGGAGAAATGAGATTTCAGAAGCACAGATTGTCGGGATCATTACAAGCATCCAACTGCGTGGATTACAACTTTCCGAACTGGAAGGATTTCAAGACGCCTTGATTGAATTGGCAAAGCCTGTCCATCTTCATGTAGAAGAGAGCATTGATTGCTGCGGAACCGGTGGAGATGGAAAAAATACTTTCAATATTTCCACCCTGACTTCTTTCATCCTGGCATCCATGGGTTACAAGGTAATCAAGCACGGAAACTATGGAGTAAGTTCACTCTGTGGCTCTTCAACTGTTCTGGAATATTTGGGATACGAATTCTCCTCTGATTCACACGAATTGCAAAACCAATTGGATCGGAACAACATCTGTTTCCTTCATGCTCCTTTGTTTCATCCTACACTTTTGCAGGTAGCTCCTTTGCGAAAATCCCTGGGAATCACAACACTTTTCAATAGTCTCGGACCTTTGGTGAATCCACATGATTCTACGCATCAATTGACTGGAACCCATTCTTTGGAACTTGCAAAGCAATACCAACACATTTTGAAATCAAAACGGACAAATTTCACGGTTCTCCATGGGCTTTCCGGGTATGACGAACTCACTTTTATCGGAGGAACCCGGGTTTTAAAAGCAAAAAGCGATGAATTCATTCAGGATGCGCCGAATCAATTCCAGATCAGGTCAGAACAGATTTCAGGAGGAAATTCAGTCTCGGAATCCGCACATATTTTCACTTCCATCTTGCGTGGAGAAGGAACAAAAAGTCAGAATACAGTACTTGCCGGAAATGTTGCTTTGGCACTCCAAACCTTTGATCCGGAATTAACCTTCGATTCTGCATTTGAAAAAGCAAACGAACACATTCAAAGCGGAAAATCTTTTTACACATTCAAAAAAGTCTGTTTATGATGACTATTTTAGACGAAATCGTTGCCAACAAACGCCACGAGATTCAACAATTAAAGCAAAGGTTCGGATTGTCGGATTACATCCAAAGTCCGCACTTTAACCGATCCGTTTTTTCTCTCAAGGAACGGATTCAAACTCATTTTGGAATCATCGCGGAAATCAAGCGAAAATCGCCAAGTGCCGGTGAGATCAATTCCGGTCTGAATATTCTTTCTCAGGTTGGAATCTATGAGCGTTTCGGTACAGCCGGAATATCTGTTTTAACAGATCACCCCTATTTCGGTGGTTCAATTGAGGATCTGAAGCAAATTCGTCCTAAAACCAATTTACCACTACTTCGAAAAGAATTCATTGTAGATGAATACCAATTATTCGAAAGCAAAGCAGCAGGTGCGGATTCCATTTTACTGATCGCTTCAATCCTGGAAAAAGAAGAGGCACATCACTTGACCATTGTGGCAAAAAGCTTGGGACTGGAAGTAATCTTTGAAATTCACTCCTTTGAAGAATTGGATAAACTCAATGATGAAATTGACATTTTGATGATCAACAACCGGAACCTGAAAACTCAGGAAACCACATTGGAACATTCCTTCAAATTGGCTTCTTACTTACCCAGAAATACAGTGAATGTTTCGGCTTCGGGGATTTCTAATCCGGATGAGTTGAAGAAATTAGGTGACCTGGGTTTCAACGGAGCATTAATTGGTGAAAGTTTGTTGAAAGGGGAATTCAAATTCGAAGAACTTTCCAAAATGACTGCCTCATGAAAATCAAAATTTGTGGTTGCAGCATGGGGCAATTTTACCCCGAGTTGTTCAACCTGGATGGAGTTGATTATTTCGGGTTCATCTTTTATCCCGGTTCTCCTCGTTATGTCACACAAACTCCAACAGTTTCCAAACAGAAAGTGGGTGTTTTTGTCAATGCATCTTCAGCGTTTATTCAGGAGAAAATCAAGCAGGAAGGATTGGATGTGATTCAATTTCATGGAACAGAATCGCCTGATGACATTCAAAAAATCGGTCCCGGAATCGTGAAATGGAAAGCTTTCGGTATCCAAAACCCAAGTGATTTCGAGCAATGTACCGATTACGAAGGAATCGTGGACGCATTCCTGTTTGATACCAAAAGTCCTCAATTCGGAGGATCGGGAAAAGTGTTCAATTGGGAACTGTTGGACGAATACAAAGGAAAAACACCTTTCATCTTAAGTGGTGGGATTTCTCCGGAACATGCACAGCGATTAAAGAAACTGGATCACCCAAAACTCATTGGGATTGATCTGAACAGTCGATTTGAAATTGCGCCAAAACAAAAAAACGTTCCATTGATCGAATCATTTATTAAACAATTGAAATCATGAAAATTGCTAAAGCCATCCATCCGGATGAATTCGGGTTCTATGGCGAATTCGGTGGTGCATACATCCCTGAATTGCTTCGACCTGCAGTAGAAGAATTGGATACTTCTTTCAAAAATTACTGTTTCACGGAATCCTTCAGATCGGAATACCTGGATTTATTGAAGAACTATGTCGGAAGACCGACACCTTTGTATTTCGCTAAAAACTACTCCCAAAAATACGGTGCGAAGATCTATTTCAAACGAGAAGATCTATGCCATACCGGTGCGCACAAGATCAACAATACGATCGGTCAGATCTTACTGGCAAAACACATGGGAAAGACCGAAATCATTGCTGAAACCGGAGCGGGTCAGCACGGTGTCGCAACTGCAACCGTCTGTGCATTAATGGGATTAAACTGCATGGTCTACATGGGCGAAAAGGATATGGAACGCCAATCTCCGAATGTGCAGCGAATGAAAATGTTGGGAGCGGAAGTCCGTTCGGCAACTTGTGGCAGTAAAACATTGAAAGACGCGACCAATGAAGCAATCCGACATTGGATCAATTTTCCCGATTCGTATTATCTAATCGGTTCTGTTGTCGGACCTCATCCCTATCCAGAAATGGTTGCCTACTTTCAATCCATCATTTCGGAAGAAATAGCGAATCAGATACAGGAAGTTGGATTTGCATCACCGACAAGAATAATTGCTTGTGTGGGAGGCGGAAGTAATGCTGCCGGAGCTTTTTATCATTTTTATTCTGATCCGGAAGTCGAGTTGATTGCAGTTGAAGCGGCAGGAGAAGGACTGGAGTCGGGAAAAAGCGCTGCAACATCGGTTCTGGGTTCTCCCGGTGTGCTGCATGGAAGCTTCACCTTGTTAATGCAAGATTCTTTTGGCCAGGTAACCGAACCTCACAGCATTTCTGCCGGATTGGATTATCCCGGAATCGGTCCACTTCATGCCCATACAATATCTACCGGAAGAACCAAATCAATTGCCATCAGTGATTCGGAAGCGTTACAAGCAGCTTTGGAATGCAGCAGATTGGAAGGGATCATTCCCGCACTTGAAAGTGCACATGCAATTGCGGCGCTTGAAAAATTAAAATTCACACCGGAAGAACGAATCATTATCAATCTTTCCGGAAGAGGCGACAAAGACATCAATACGTATCAAAAAGCATTTCAAAACCTATGAATCCATTCAAAAAAAACGGGAAATCCCTCAGTTTATTTATTACAGCCGGTTACCCGGAAAAAGAGAGTTTAGCACAACAAATCCTCTTCCTGCAGGACCAGGGAATTGACTTTTTGGAAATCGGAATTCCTTTTTCAGATCCGATGGCTGATGGTCCAGTAATTCAGGAAACCAGTTCAATTGCCTTGAAAAACGGAATGAACCTGGATCTTTTGTTTGAGCAGCTATCAGCAATAAAACATCGGGTTCGGATTCCTTTAGTTTTGATGGGCTATCTGAATCCCATTCTTCAATTTGGCTTGAATTCCTTTTTGGAGCGATGTGAATCCCTTGGAATTTCAGGATTGATCATTCCGGATCTTTCTTTTGAATTGGTTCAATCGAAGTATCGAAGCACTTTCGAATCTCATCAAATTCCTTTGATTTATCTGGTCACTCCAACCACTTCCGATACTCGGATTAAGCAGATCGCTCAAGTCAGTCAGTCATCTTTCATTTACCTCGTCGGACAAAATAAAATTACCGGCTCTTCCTATTCCTTATCAGCACATGCAAAGAGATATTCGGAAATAAAATCACTCTGTGGTGAAGTTCCTTTATTCCTGGGTTTTGGAATTTCAAGTTCTGCTCAAAAGAAAGAGGCTTTCACGTACCTGGATGGTGTGATTGTCGGATCTGCCTATTTGCAAGCACTTTCCCTTGGAAAAGAAGAAGAATTTATTGAAAACCTCGTGAGTTAACAACTCCATAACGATTGAAGCGTTAATTTTGGGGTATGAAAGCGGATACAAAATCGTACGACTCAACCAAAACCGCCTATCCGATTCTTTTTGCAATTGCTTTCGGGCATTTACTGAACGATTTGATCCAGGGAGTCTTACAACCTTTATTCCCTTTAATCAAGGAAACCCAGCATCTGGATTACGGACAGGTCGGATTCATCATGTTTGCATTTCAGATCACCTCTTCGCTTTTTCAACCTATTGTAGGTTCCATTACAGACAAATACCCACAACCCTATTCATTCAGTTTCGGAATGTTGTTTGCCATTGTCGGAATCATTGTTTTGTCCTATTCTGAGAATTTCACCATGACCCTGACAGCCGCCTGCTGCATCGGTTTGGCATCATCGGTTTTTCATCCGGAAGCTTCCCGTGTTGCCTATTCTGCATCCGGGGGAAGACGAAGTCTCGCGCAAGCCATTTTTCAATTAGGCGGAAACGGAGGTACGGCTCTCGGACCTGTTCTGGTGGCGCTGTGTGTTCTGCCTTTCGGACAAAAATACACCTTGCTTTTCGTCATTGCCGGAGTAGCCGGATTTGGAATCCTGCTTTTTGTCAGTCGCTGGTACAAAGGTTATTTGCAGGAACATTTGAAAAACACAAAAGCCCGAATCGTAAGCCATCAACTTTCCAAACAACGCGTTTACATCTCAGTCGGAATCCTGCTGGTATTGCTTTTTTCCAAATACTTCTACACGGCCAGCATTTCAAGTTACCTGATTTTTTATGCCAAAGAGCGTTTTAATCTCGTTGGAAGCCAGGGACAATTATTATTAGCCGTCTATCTTTTTGCAATTACCCTTGGTACGGTAATCGGAGGATTGGCGGGCGATAAATATGGTCGCAGGAATATCATCTGGTTTTCAATTTTGGGTGCCGCGCCTTTCACGCTGCTTCTACCATATATGAACCTTACAGGAACCATTGTTTGTCTGGCATGTGCAGGTTTCATCCTCGCTTCCGCTTTCCCGTCTATTCTCGTGTATGCACAGGAATTACTTCCGGGAAGAATCGGAATGATCTCCGGAATGTTTTATGGTTTTGCTTTCGGAATGGGCGGAATCGGTGCTGCTTTCCTGGGAGATTTGATTGATAAACGCGGAATTATTGAAGTCTACCACATCTGTTCCTTCCTGCCTCTGATAGGAATAATAGCTGTTTTCCTGCCTTCATTCCGTGTAAGGAAAGAAGCTTAAGCTTTTTTAGGCGGCGCCTGATAAAACTCTTTCAGATAAGCCGGCTCAAAATACGCGACATCTTCAAATTCCTGTTTTAAAAACTTGTGGTATGCGATCGAAATTTGTCCTTTTGCTGAAGGATCCAGATCCAAATCAAACTCAATATTTCTGTCCTCCCAAAGCTCTTCCATCTTTTGAGCACCATCACCAAAACAGACAAAGGGTTCAAAATCCGAATAAGAACTCTCATCCAGGACATCCGCACTTACCGGTTTCAGAATCTCCGCATCAAAATTGGTGACCAATGAAAAAACTTCCATTCTTCGCGCATCGATCATCGGACAAAGATTAGATGTCGGGTAGCAAATTCGGGCAACTTCAGCCATCGCTTGAAGCGTATCAACTGAAATAAGCGGAATATTCAAGGCATAACACAAGCCCTTAGCTGTGGAAACTCCGATTCGGAGCCCGGTATAAGAACCCGGTCCTGCTGAGATAGAGACTGCAGACAAATCCTGCGCCGTAATCCCTTGCAAATCGAATGCCTTTTGAATCAAAACCGTGAGTTGTTCTCCATGAGAATACCCTTCATCCTTAAATTCTTGAATTTGGACCATTTCCCCATTCAAGGACAATGCAACAGAACATACTTTCGTTGCCGTTTCAATATGTAAAATCAATGCCATGTTATCTTATTCGGATTCGACTTTAAGGAAGAACTTCCAATTTGAAACCGATCCCATGAATATTTGAAATCGCGATCTTATCATCCATGGAAAAGTACTTTCTCAGTTTGGTAATAAAAACATCCATACTCCTGCCTGCAAAATAGTCATCCTGTCCCCAAACTGCCGTCAAAATATTTTCCCGGGGAACAACTGCATTTTTATATTTACAAAGGATTTTCAAGACCATAGCCTCCTTTTTTGTCAGTGTTTTTTCAAACTCTGGGTGCTTTAACGTGAAGTTCTCCGTATCGAAAACATAGGAACCGATTTGAACGATTTTTTCTTCCGGTTCATCCTTGATGTTGACCCGTTTAAGGAGCGCTTTCACGCGTACTGAAAGTTCGTCAAACGAAAAGGGTTTTGTCAGATAATCGTCTCCACCGGCATTGAATCCTGCGATCTTATCTTCTGTCATTGCTTTTGCCGTGAGGAAAATGATCGGAATATCTTGATTCATCGTGCGAATTTCACGGGCTAGGGTAAATCCATCTTTCTTTGGCATCATGACATCAAAAATGCACAAATGAAACTCATCTTCGGAAAAACGCATATGACCATCCATTCCATTGGTGCATAGCACTACCTGATAACCTTCTGATTTCAATTGATCGGAGATAACAAATCCCAAATTGGCGTCATCCTCAACCAATAATATTCTAGCCTTTGGTTTCATTCTAAAATGATTGTTTTTGTGAAGATAGCAAGAAATAGTTTCGGGATAAATGATCTCTAAAAAATAGATGAACTGAACTAAAAAAGATAAGAGCTCAAGACGGGCGCCTCAAGCTCTTATCACACTAATCAACCTAACCTACTACTACTGCATCAAAGGTAAGGCATAAACACATTGGTTTTGCACTTTTGAAAGAGACTTACAAAAAAGGACAATTAAAGGATTTAAAGAATGGATTAAACGAATGTCTAATGCTTACGTTAAATAATTCACTGATTAGTCAATTACATCTAAAATTGAACAGATTAGGCGCTAATTAGGTCAGTTAAAATAAACCCTAGTCAAGTATCCTGCCGAATTAAGATTCCAAGAAAGCGCATTTTTTTGATAAAAAAAAGAACCGCTTTTTAATGTTGAATGGATGAAATGATTGATGAACGGATTTTTTAACAATTTCAATCTGAAACACTTGATACAAGCCATTATTTTTACTACCCCGTTTTAGTCGACTGAATATAATTCAGGAATCACCGGTCTACTCAAAATACTTTCTTACCTTTGAAAGTATCTAGAACTGATTAAGAATGGATAAAATTTTAATAGTTGATGATGAAGAGGATATCCGAGAAATTCTTGGGTACAATCTAAAGAAAGAAGGATTCAAAGTCTTTCTTGCCGAAAACGGTCAAACCGGCATTAGCATATGCAAAGAGGAGAAACCCGATCTGGTGATTCTCGATGTGATGATGCCCGGTATGGATGGAATCGAAGTCTGCGACCAAATTCGAAATACAAAAGGTTTGGAAAATGTATTGATCTGTTTTTTGACAGCTCGCAACGAAGACTATAGTCAGATCGCCGGGTTGGATGCAGGAGCAGATGATTACATCTCAAAACCGATCAAGCCACGGGTTCTAATCAGTCGTGTTCATGCACTATTGCGAAGAAAGGAATCTGTTCAGGCTAAACCTACAGGTACACCTGATTTGGTTATCAACCGGGAGAAGTATCTGGTCATTAAAAATGGAGAAACACTTCACCTTCCTAAAAAAGAATTTGAACTACTTTCCCTTTTGGCTTCACGACCTGAGGTTGTCTTTGAACGGGATGTAATCCTGGAACGTGTTTGGGGAACCGACATCGTTGTTGGTGATCGAACGATTGATGTTCATGTCCGAAAACTGCGTGAAAAAATCGGGGATGACTATATCCAAACCGTGAAAGGAATTGGATATAAATTCAGAGGCGATCGATAAAAATGGGGGCATCCTGATAGACTCACCCCCAACTGATTTTTTATACTCCCAGTTCGATCTATATTCCTAGTTCGATTTGAAAAATTGCACCAAATTTCCCCGCTTCTGTTTTTGCACGCAAATCATTTGTAAGCTGATACAATAAGTTCCCTTGTACTTTCACTCTATGTCCGTATAGATATTTTGTCACTCCCAATTGAAATTCTTGGTTCTTTTTGAGATTGACTCCGGTGAAAACAGGATCATTATAAACAGAAGAGAACGGAGTCACTTCAGCATATCTTAAAGCTATTTCCCAGTTTGATTTAAACAAATAGCTGATTTGCTGTAAAAAACCGTTACCTGCATAAATCGGTTGGACACTCAAACTATCTGAAGTATAGGTTATCGGATTGGAACAATCACGTTGCATGAATTCGCTATAAAGTGCAAAACCCTTATACTTAAACAATAAATCGAGGGATAATGTGGTCATATCGGTTTTGGTATATAAATCTCGTCCCAATTGTCCTCCTGCGCGCATTGCATCGTCATTGAAATTATACGATACACCAATAGACAACTTAGGTTTTTGCTCACGTTCCAAATCTCCTTCCTGATAGTCATTTTTATCTGTAAACGATCCAAAAGGTAAGGCCTCAACTCTTCCTGTATAACTCAAACCACTATTCGATCCACTGCTATTTCTTCCTTCTCCTGAAGTCAATGATCCCAAAACCGCGAAATACTTACTTTTATATGAACCGAAGAATCCAAAATCACGGTCAATTGTAAAGGTCGCATTAACAATTGAACGATCTGCAAACTGTTGATCTCCGGATGAAATAACCCGTTGTCTGTTTCCAGGTAGCTTTGTTTGACCGAAACCAAACTTTAAATTTTTAAGTGGTTCATAATAAATTACAGCATCCCGAACAATATTCACACTGGTATTAACTGCAGATTCTTGTGTCATATCCCAATCCATATCTCCTCTTGAGAATGCCAACTGCACTTTGTAAGTCAATTTCGGACTGTAAACGAATCCTTCCAGTTTCAATCTTAGTCTTCGCACTCGAAATTCGTATGAACCGGCAGAAAAATCTTCATCACTCCTAGTTAAAAATGCCGCTCTGTTTTGCATACGGAATTGAAGCCGCATTGAAAACAGGGAGTCTTTTCCCACAAACTCAATACCCTTCTGTGGTTTAGTTAAGATTGAAAGGTCGATTTTCTTTTGGGAAAAAATCACATTACTGGCAAATAATGCGCTTAACAGTAAAATTTGTTTCATAAATGAAGGCTTAATAAAGAAGTTTCTTTTATTTTTTCGGCAAAACTAATGGCTTCACATTAAATTAACACATGATAAATAATAGTTTAATTTTTTGGTAACATATTTAACATTCACTTAACATACTGATTCTTTTTACTCATTTTTCCAATCCAAATCCTCCATTTTAAATCCGTTTCTTTTCTTTCTAAAAACCACTTCTTAATATTCCCTTAACATTAAGAACATCTTAAACATCTCAAACACTGACACTTTAGGTAATAAGGCATCACAAAAGCATCGAGATATCTCAACTTTACCATTTCGTTAACATTTGCTTTCCGGGAAACATCCTCAATAAACTAGGATTACATTTGCGGCAACAATATTAAGTTTAGTAAAATGGCATCAGGATTTTTAAAGTTTTTCTTACCAAAAGACAAAGTGTTTTATTCCCTATTTGAAGAGGCTTCTCAAAACTTGGAAGCAATCGCTGGGAAGTTGGTATTATGTGTAAACGAATCTGATTACAATAAAAGAGCATCCATTATCAAGGAAATGGAAGATTTGGAGCATCAAAATGATGATTTAACACACAAGATCTTTGTTGAGTTAGGAAGAAATTTCATTACCCCTTTTGATCGTGAAGATATTCACGCACTAGCTACATCTTTGGATGATATCGCTGATTATATTTATGCCTCTGCGAAAAAAATCAACTTCTACAAAGTGATTCCAAATGATGATCAAGGGATTTTGAAGATGGCTGATGCAATTCATGATGCGGTACTAGCAGTAAATGCAGCTGTGAAAGAACTTCGCAACTTGAAAAACACCCAAAAAATCGTTGAGTGTGTCATCAAAATCAATTACGTTGAAAACCAGGCAGATGATATTTTTGATTTAAGTATTGAAAAATTATTCGATTCAGATGTGGATGCAAAAAGCCTGATCAAGAAACGTGAGATCTACCAAACGATGGAGGTTGCAACGGACAAATGTGAGGATGCTGGAAATGTAATCGAATCCATCGTTGTAAAATACGCTTAATACTAATTGTAAACCAATTAAAGACATGTTTACACTATTAATTGTCATCATTATCATTGCCTTATTATTTGATTTGGTAAATGGTTTCCATGATGCAGCAAATTCAATTGCTACAGTTGTTTCCACCAAAGTACTGACTCCTTTTCAAGCGGTTGTTTGGGCAGCTGTTTTTAACGTAGTCGCTTTCTGGGTATTCGATATGAGTGTCGGAAATACAGTAGCAAAAACAGTAGACAATAGTGCTATCGATTTATATGTAATCTTAGCAGGATTAATCGCAGCAATGATCTGGAACCTACTAACCTGGTGGTTAGGAATTCCATCCTCTTCATCTCATACCTTAATTGGTGGATTTGCAGGTGCTGCTGTAGCCCATGCAGGATTTGATGTGATTGCTTCTACTGAAATCATCAAAGTTACCTTATTCATTTTCTTGGCACCATTTATCGGGGGTATCATTGCCTTTGTGATTGCCATGATTACCGTAAGCAGGAGCTTTGCTAAAAAGATGATCTCCATTCTGATTCTTTCTACAATTACTTTTTTCATCATGGATTACATGGTGGAATACTTAGATGTAAAGCCTGTAATGATGTATATCGTCATGGGAATGATCATCCTATTTATCCTGACCTACACTTGGTACCAGATTGTGCATGGAAAGCGTCAAACTGCGATGAAGGAATCGAATATGTACAAGAAATTGCAATTACTTTCATCTGCTGCCTTTTCATTAGGACATGGTGGTGCGGATTCTCAAAAAGTAATGGGAATTATTTGTGCGGCTTTGATGGTATTCGCAAATTCGCAACGCAATGAACAGGGGCAAATTACAGGTGATATTCCTAAAATGTTCCAAATCTCCGAAGTGTTCCAAATTGAATTTGAAGATGCTGATGGTAGAAAGGCGAAATTCAAACCTGAATACACAAAGAATATTGATTCCTTGAAGATTGAAAAAGAAGACCACATTTTGATCTATACCAAAGGTGAAGATATCTACGATGCAAAAACGCATGATGCTATTTTTAAAGGAAAACAGCTGAATAAGGAATATATGGAGGCTGCGATCTTTGACGATTACGTTGACAAAGAAGGGAAACTCCTGAGTGGTCACAAGCTCAAAGACAAAGTAAATTCGGAAACCATGCCGGGTTGGATTGCATTCTCTTGTTACCTGATGATTGGTTTAGGAACCATGATGGGTGGTTGGAAAATTGTAAAAACAATGGGAACAAAAATCACCAAGGTAACTCCACTGGAAGGTGTTTGTGCTGAAACAGCAGGTGCTTTGACTTTGTTTACCGTATCTAACTTAGGTATTCCGGTTTCAACGACACATACTATTACCGGATCCATTATCGGTGTAGGGGCGACAAAACGTTTGAGCGCTGTTCGATGGGGTGTGACAATCAACTTGCTTTGGGCATGGATCCTAACGATTCCGGTTTCAGGATTGTTAGCAGCAGGTATTTATTACATCACGAAGTTGTTTCATTAAACTTCAGATAATTTACGAAAGAAAACTCTCATCACTTCATGTGGTGAGAGTTTTTTTGTAACTAGCTTTATGCATTCACGTTTACAAAAGCAAAATTTACTCTTATGAAAAACTCCCTGATCTTTATTTCTATTCTTGCAAGTATCGCATTCTTCTCTTTTTCAAAGCCCAGAAAACCTGTTTTGGATTTGGAAGGATTAAAGAATGTAACGAAAGTCGGATTCTCTTATATTCCTCCAGGGAAAACAATTATAGATAATGATACAATCGCTTGCGAAGGTTTTTTCATGTCAAAAATGGAAGTTTCCAATTTCAATTATCAAGAATATCTGGATGATTTAAAAAAGGCAGGCAAAATGGATGAATATAAATTGGCTCTGGTTGATTCAGCGAAATGGAATTCAGCATACTTTCAAGGAGATAAATATGTTCAACACTATTTCAACCATAAGGCATACAAAAATTATCCGGTGGTAAATCTGACACGTCAACAAGCGGAAAAATATTGCGAATGGCTCACCCAGGTATGGCGCAAATACACCCAAAACCCAAGCCTTGTTTTTCGTTTACCCAAACGGACCGAATTTCTTCGTGCAGCGAATGGAACCAGTTTGTACAGACCTTACGCATGGAATGCTCCTTATTTAAGATCGCAAAAGGGAAAAATGATGGCTAATTTCTTACAAATTGACGGCGGAGTTATTACCAGAGATACCGTAACAGGAAAATTCAGGATAGCAATTAATGATTTCGACTTCCTGGGAAATGGAGCTGAATATGCAGATGTTACGGCACCCGTTCAATCCTATTTGCCGAATGAATTTGGCGTTTATAACTTGAATGGAAACGTTTCCGAAATGGTTCAAGAGAAAAACATTGCCGTTGGAGGTGACTGGAATTCTCCGGGATATGATATCCGTAATCAAAGCACCAAAAAGTTTACAGAAGCAAATCCGATGGTTGGTTTCAGACCCGTGATGACCTTTACAGAGAGTTCAAAAAAGTGAGACTTCGACTTCGCTCAGTCTCCTTGATCCCTAATGAGAAATACCAAAAGGTGGCTGAGCGAAGTCGAAGCCCCTTTTGAATTTCAATTTGATTTATATTTGTAAAAAACACAAGAACAATGACACTCAAAGAAACCATTTCAGCAGTTGAAGCTTTTCACAATGCGTTCAACATTTCAAATAATTACGAGCCTACAGCAAAATTGTCTGAAGCTGACATCACCCTGCGTTACAACTTGATGAAAGAAGAGAATGAGGAGTATTTGGAAGCTGCTAAAAATGGTGATCTGGTCGAAATTGCGGATGCTTTGGGTGATCAGTTGTACATTCTTTGTGGAACAATCCTAAAACACGGATTACAAGATAAAATCGCAGAAGTATTTGAAGAAATTCAACGTTCAAACATGAGTAAATTGGATGCTGACGGGAATCCCATTTACCGTGAAGACGGAAAAGTATTGAAATCGGAATTGTATTTCAAACCGAACATCTTAGCTGTTTTGGACAAATAGGATGCAGCGTTTCAACATTCGTGTTTACGGCATTTGTATCAATGAAAGGCAGGAAGTTCTGCTTTCGGACGAATCGTACCGGAATCTGAATTTCACGAAATTTCCCGGAGGCGGACTGGAATTTGGAGAAGGAATGATCGATTGCCTCAAACGTGAATTTCAAGAAGAATTTGAGCTGGAAATAGAAGTCGGTGAGTTGTTTTATCTAACCGACTTTTTTCAGGTATCCGCCTTCTCTGAATACGACCAGGTGATTTCTGTCTATTACCGGATACAAGCCGATCTTCAGGCACTGGATCAATTGACTAAGGACCAATCCCTAAAAGAGAACCTTCACTGGGTCAATCTTTTGGACTTAAGTGAAGAATCGGTGACTCTTCCGATTGATAAAATCGTTGCACGGAAACTATTCGCAATGATGGGTGATTCCTTTTGAGTAGTCACCATTTTCATCACATCCAAATTGTTTGGTATCCATTCGGATGAACCATACCTTTAGATCGATACCGAGAAAGCATATTGATTTTCCCCATCTGACATCTTCGAAGCTGCAACTTTTATTTCATTAGCTGAATAATTTGCCCGAACTGAATGGATATTAAAAAATAAGTTATCTTTAACTTAATACACATACTATAACCTTTAGGTCTCTTGCTAAGCGTAAACTCTGAATGGAGTTTTTATTAAATTCAGTTTAATGAAAAAAGTTACGTTAATTGCCAGAATTACAATGCCAGACAATTCTTTCCTGTCCGAATTTCTTATAGACTTTCATGGAATCATTCGCAGAGTTTCTTACTTTAATGCTAGTAGGATTAAGCATCTGTATCTCTTAACAACAACTCCATTTGTTCATCCGACAATAAAATGTTAAAAGAAATGATGTATCAAAAAATTCAAAATAAAAGAGTGTTGGTTACCGGGGGAGCAGGTTTTATTGGCTCTAACTTATGTGAGGATCTTTTAAAGTATGACAACAATGTCATTTGCCTTGACAATTTTTCAACGGGTTACCGGAAGAATATTATTCCTTTTTTATCTCACCCGAATTTTCACCTCATAGATGGAGATATTCGCAATGTTATCGATTGCCAAACTGCGGTGCAGGATGTTGATATTGTTTTACATCAGGCAGCTTTGGGATCTGTTCCAAGATCATTAGATGATCCTGCCACAGCCAATGAGGTAAATATTACCGGATTTTTGAATATGCTTATTGCTGCCAGAGATGCGGGAGTCAAACGCTTTGTATATGCTGCCAGTTCTTCTACATATGGTGATTCTGAGGATTTGCCAAAGGTGGAAGACCTGATTGGAAAACCACTATCACCTTATGCTGTAACAAAGTACGTCAATGAATTGTATGCTCACGTCTTTGGATTAAGTTATGGAATGGAGACAATAGGATTGCGTTATTTTAATGTTTATGGTCCTCGCCAGGATCCTGATGGAGCCTATGCCGCGGTTATTCCAAAATTCATTCAGCAGTTTATGCGATTTGAATCACCCATAATTAATGGAGACGGTTCATTTACTCGTGATTTCACCTATATTGACAACGTCATTCAAATGAATCATTTGGCTGCTACGACAGAAGATAAATCGGCTATTGGACAAGTATTCAATACTGCGGTTGGAGAGCGAACCACATTGTTGCAAGTTACACAACTTATCCAGCATCATCTGGGTGAGTTTGATCCTAAAATTTCAACTGTTGAGATTAAATTTGGACCGAGTCGTCAGGGAGATATCCCTCATTCTCTTGCTAGTGTGGATAAAGCAAAAGAACTGCTTGGATATGAGCCCAGCCACGATCTGGCATCCGGATTAAAAGAAAGTTTGAAATGGTATTTCATATAAGGGATGAACAATATCAGATTTGAAAATAAACTTGTTGAACTTAAGATTGAATTACTAAGTCTGATCCGATCGTTTTTTCTTTTTGGAAATCCGAAAAAAGTTCGTTTTGGCAGACGCGTGCGATTAACGGGGAAAATCCGTTTCGGAAACGATGTAACAATTCAGGATTACAGCCGAATCAGGGGCAGAAATATTGAAATCCGGGATCATGTGTTTATTCATGAGAATGTTTTTATCCGTTCTGCTGTGACGGTGCAAATTGGACGGGGAACTACCATTAATCGCAATACGTGTATTTTGGATCATGTGATCATTGGAAACGATTGTTCTATTGCTCCAAATTGCGTCATTGTAGGATCAAATCATCAGTTTATGGATGGTTCCAAAACGATTAAATCTCAAGGATCTGAAATAGTGGGAATCGTGATTGAAGATGATGTATGGATTGCTGCAAATGTTACGGTATTGGATGGTGTAACCATTGGGAAAGGAAGCGTCGTTGCTGCCGGAGCTGTTGTAACTAAATCAGTGCTACCATACACAATTGTTGGTGGCGTTCCCGCAAAGGAAATTAGTAAAAGAAATCATGTCCTCGTTTAGTCATTATAGATGGAGTGCAATTAATCGATTCGGGGTTCAACTGATCGGTTTTATTGGAAATGTACTGATCGCCAGGCAGCTATCTCCTGATGATTATGGATTGGTAGCCATGCTTTCCATTTTCATTGGTATTGCATGGAATCTGACTGAATCCGGGTTTGCCGATTATCTGATTGTAAAGACCGATGCGGATAAAAAGGACTTCTCGACGATTTTTAGTCATAACATGTTCATTAGTATTGTACTATACGGTTTACTGTATTTCACAGCACCTTTAATAGCCGCTTTTTTTGAACGATCGGAATTGGTGGATATTACTCGTGTCATCGCGTTAAGTATCATTCTAAAAGCACTTACACTGACGGAATTCACTAGAATGAGAAAGGAATTGCTATTCAAACACTCAGCAATTATACAACTTTCCAGCAGTATCGTTTCAGTGGTTATCTCCTATATTCTCGCACTTCATGGTTTTGGCTATTGGGCTATCGTCTGTCAGACTCTTGTAATCGCTGCAACTAATTTAATCATGATTATTCTTCTGAATAAATGGCGTCCTGATTTCCATTTTGATTGGACGAGATATAAGACCATGCGAGGATTCAGTAACAATATGTTGTGGTCCTATTTTACCAATCAAATCGGGCAGAATATCTACACGGTATTCATTGGTAAATTTCAATCGAGCGTTCTATTGGGGTTTTACAATCAGGCTTCAAAGATTAATGATGCCTGTTTTCAGGGAATTAACGCAGTCATCCTTACCACATCGTACCCCTTATTAGCAAAGGAAAAAGACAAAGCAATTCGGAAAGGTATGTATGACAAGGTTCTAAATCACTTTTTATTCATTCAGTTCCTTTTGTGCTTTTTCATAATCGGTTCGGCATACCCTTTAATGGAGGTAGTATTTGGTCTTAAGTGGGTGGAAACAGCACCTTATTTGCAGTTATTGACTTTGTCCTTGTTATTTTATCCGCTGACGACATTGAATGCAAATATCATTAAAATCGAAGGTAAATCTGCTCTTTATCGAAATCTGACCTTTCTGAGAAACGGATTGAATTTGGCAGCAATTCTGTGTACCTTCCTCCTATCCATTGAAATGATATTGATCGGTCAGTTGATCGCAAGATACATCTCTGTGACAATTGATGTACTGGTATGTGGCCAATTAATCGCATTCAAACCAAGCCAACAATTAAAAATCGTATTGCTCCAAATTATTGCTCCCACAGCCGCAATGATTGTGGCCTTTGGATTAAGTCTCATGATAGAAAACACATTACTTAAGCTCATTGGATACACCATTAGCTATTTTCTTTTGTTTTTGTTCTTTAATGCCTTCATAAAGAATGATACACAAGGGTATTACATAGAGAAGGGAAAGGTACTCATTAAAAAAATCCGGTCATGAATGTAGGACGATTTTTGAAAAACAAATTTAGCAATCTCGAGTTGCGCTGGGCCAGAACATCTCCCAAGCGATACGTGGCTTATCTGCGAAAAAGAGGGGTTGTGATCGGGGAAGGATGCAAGTTCTATTCCGGACTTAAAACGATTTCAATAGATACTACGAGGCCTTCATTAATCGAGATTGGTAATGATGTAGCGTTTAATAAAAACTGTAAACTGGTTACCCATGACTATGCTACAAAAGTGTTTTTGGCTACACACCAAGAGTTTATTGCTTCTTCGGGGAAAATCAAAATAGGAAACAATGTGAGTTT
Source organism: Fluviicola taffensis DSM 16823 (assembly GCF_943372375.1). Classification (GTDB taxonomy): domain Bacteria; phylum Bacteroidota; class Bacteroidia; order Flavobacteriales_D; family Crocinitomicaceae; genus Fluviicola; species Fluviicola taffensis_A. Next base: position 94,901 of record NZ_CALRYJ010000003.1, read on the forward strand.
CGGTATGGATTGCACAGTACTTAAGAATGTTACCATTGGAGATAATTGTTTCATTGGTCTTGGTTCTGTTGTAACTAAAAATATCCCTTCCAATAGTGTTGCTATCGGTGCCCCGGCGAAGGTGATTGCCACTATTGACGAGTATTTTACGAAACGAAAAGAGGAATCGGTTCAGGAAGCATTGGAATACGCCAGAAGTATTCAGGAACGATTCAACAGACGACCAAAGATTGAAGATTTTTGGGAAGAGTTTCCATTGTTTTTGAATGGATCAGATGAATGTCCGGAATTACCTATTAAAGCTCAATTGGGACCAGCATACGAAAACTACAAAAAGAATCATAAAGCCCGGTTTAATGGCTTTGATGATTTCTTGAAAAACGCAGGTATTGAATGAGAAAGATTGTGTTTTTACATCCTGCTCACTATGAACAATCCATGGGTGGAGCTGAATATCAGATTTCGCTTTTGATGGAGTTTCTTAAGAAGCAATCTGATCGTGTCGAGATATATCACATCTTCGAAGATAATCGAACGCCCATTAAAAATGGATTAAACATCCAGTTGGTCCCATTAAAGAAAATTAAATTGAATAAGCGCTTTGGAGACAGATGGTTTCTTTACAAAAAAAGAATCATCACGGAACTCGAAAGAATCCAGCCGGATGTTATTTACACCCGATTTTTTTCTTCCTGGAGCGGTATCGCTGCCGATTTTGCGCGTCAGAATAACTGCACACATATCTGGGCTTTGGCTTCTGATAATGATGTGACCAGATTACAACAGCGGGTATCTCTAGTGAAACCCTTGGACTTTATTGAGAATAAATGGGTGAAAAAAGCCTTTCGTTCTGCTAACTATATTCTGACACAAAACCGCTACCAACAGGAACAGCTGCAAACGGTTTATCAGCGTGAGGGCATACTAATTAGGCAATCCACTGAAGTTTGTCAGGAAGACACCATTGTCAAACCCAATTCACACATTGCTATTTGCTGGATTGCGAACCTGAAAGCCATTAAACAACCCGAGTTGTTTGTTGAATTAGCTGAAAGATTCAAAACAAATCAGTCCATCAGTTTCACCATGATAGGAAGGCCTAACAAGGATTATAAGGAGTTGCTTCAAAAAGCAGCAGATCACATTCCGAACTTTCATTACTTAGGGGAAATTCCTAATTCCGAGGTCAATAAGCAGTTAAGTCAAAGTCACATCTTGGTGAATACCAGTCAATACGAGGGTTTTTCTAATACGTTTGTTCAGGCGTGGATGAGAAAAGTAGTGGTGGTCAGTTTGAATTCCAATCCGGATGGTTTATTGACAGACAAAGAAATCGGTTTTGTGTCCGGAAATCCGGAAGAACTCGAAAAAACCATTGGTCAACTGGTTGGTAACACAGATACTATAGAGAAAACAGGAAAAAAAGCCTTTGACTATGCACAAGCGAATCACTCCTATGCACTGAACATGGCAATACTTACTAAATTAATGGGAATTGATGAGTAATAGACAAATTCATTGGTTTGAGGCCAAACAGTTGGATCGCGTTACGAATTTCTCTACAGAGATTGAAGTGGTTAAAGCTGCCATTCGAGCTGGAGTCCCGATGACCTATTACTGCACTTTTAAGGAGAGAAAGGTGTACTTCGGGCTCGATGGACATATCCGTTACTTGGGAAGATTTAAGAACAGATACCTCAAATCAATCGAATTTCAACTATTGGTGGTTATTCGAAATTTGAAATTAGTAGTGTCCGGATCGAATCATGTTATCATCGTGAATCAGGATTTGGTAAATCATGTTTTACCGGCTTTGTTCATTAATAAGTTGTTTCGTAAGGGGAATAAATTTGTCATTGACATCCGCACAACTCCAACCAATCCGGATTCCTTTCAAGCGGATATGAAACGTTTTCACAGGAGTTTCAAAAAGGCAGTAAAGTACTTCGATGGATTGAGTTTTATTACCCCATTCATGGAAAAATACCTCATGAAGGACTATCACACAAAAAAGCCTACAGTTCATTGGAGCTCCGGAGTTGATATTGAATTGTTCGATCCCAAGCGATACCCGAAATCCGAAACAGATCGACCCTTCATCATTTTTTATCACGGTGGAATTTCTGAATCCAGAGGGAACCTTCATTTAATTAAAGCCTGTGAAAGGTTAGTTAGCAAAGGTTATCGGATCGAATTAGTACAAATTGGAATTTGTGTCGATAGTAGTATTCCAAATTACATTTCGGATCAGAAAATCCATACATGGTGCAAGTTATTGCCGGCAATACCCTTGGGTGAGATTCCCCAAATTGTTTCGGAGATTGACTTGCCCGTTTTACCATTTCCGGATTTCTTAGCATGGCGTGTTTCCAGCCCTATTAAATTGATGGAATACCTTGCAATGGGGAAAAAAGTTCTTGCACCAAGAATCGAAGCATTTACGGATGTGTTTATAGATCGACCGGATTTAATTTTTTATTTTGAATCGGGGAATGCAAATCAAATTGATGAGCTCAGTGACAAAATAGCCGAAATTATTGATGCCGATCTTTTGAAAAAAGTAGACCAACAAGCATGTATCGATTTTGTAAGTTCAACCTATACGTGGGATAAGCAAGCAAATCACTTAATTGATTTCTGTACACAATTATGAGCAAAGTAAAATTGAATTTATTGTTTCTGTGCTTATTCTTTGTCTATACGCAAGGTATGTGGGAACGCACCTTGTTTTTTCTGCCCGACGCAACGTATATCGTTGATGTAGCTATTGTTGCATTTATAATGTTTCAATTTAAATGGAATCCAAGAACCCCCGGATCTAAAGTGTTTTTTGCTTTTTTGTTGACGGCTTTCTTAGTAGGAATCACAAATTCCGATTCTATTACAGAAACATTTTTATACACAAGGTTCACTATTTATACGTATCTGATTTATGTCCAGGTTTATAATTTAGGCTTGGATACAAAGACCTGGTTTAGACTACTCAAATTTTCCGTGTGGATGATTATCATTCAAGTCCTTGGATCATTGTATACGATTTTCTTTTTGGGGGAACAAATCGAGGGATATGTTGGTTTAATGTCCAGCTCAGGTGGAACTACAGCCACCATTTTTCCATTATTCGTTTCAAGTATTGCGTTCCTGTATTATTTATTCCGGTCTCAAATGCTATGGAAAGAATGGCTAATCCTCTTATTGGTTTTTCTAAGTGCATTCTTAGTTGGGTATGCAAGTGGAAAACGAGGAATTTACTTTACCCTTCCTGTTTTCTTTATTATCGTTCTAATTATGGCATTCCCGATCTTAATTAAGAGTGGTTTTTTTAAGCGAAAATTAATTGGGATTGTTTCAATAACGATATTGCTTATTCCGGTGTTGATTTTCGGAATATTCAATTCAAGGGGATTGAATTACTCGTTATCCGGAAATGAATCCTATTCTGAAGTAGTTTCAAATTCTTTCAGTTTTGCTGAAGAGTATGAATCCGCTACCGATGAATACGGGCGTACAATCGGACGCTCGAATACAACCACACAGATTATCGATAAATCCTTATCTGACCCGACATTGTTTATCTCTGGTGTTGGCTATGGAACGACTAAAGAAGAATCCACCATGCTTCGATTAGGTTATGGCTATGGATTGGTTGGATTTACCAGAGACCTCATCTCTGCCGGTTGGATTTTCTCTGTGTTAGCAGTCATTTTTATGTCGTTAATCATTTCAAGGAATCATTCGGTGAAATTGGGACTTACAAAAATTCTCCGGCGTTTGATCCTTTTCATTTTTTTGTACACGCATTTTTTCTACTCGTCCGATTTCACCGTTAGTCTGAAAATTAATTTACTGATGGTCATACTCTTGGCATTGATCAATAGTCCTTTGCATAAAAATGCCAGTCTAGAAGTGTTCACATCAAACAGGCTAATTAAATGAGCAGGCTAAAATCCATATTGAATTATGCTCTCAAAGAACTTGTAGGATACGGTTTCCGTCTGGTTGGATTGGTGTATCTACTGAAATTCCGCAATCGCAATACGGCGGTCTTAGTGGTTCTCAATTATCACAACTTTTCGGATTATTCAAATTATGCTATTCGCAGAGGAAGTTTATTGTCTTCAGGTCATCGAGCAAATTTTGAAAAACAAGCTAAATGGCTTAAAAAGCATTTCAAGTTTGTAAACCCGGCTAATTTCTATGAACACTCGACAGATAATGGACTACAGGTGTTTTTAACCTTTGATGATGGGTATAAAGATAATATCGAAATAGCCTTCCCTATTTTGGACAAGTATAACCTGTTAGCAGCATTCTTTATTGTCAGCAATATTCCGGATAGCAATCAATGGCTATGGCACGATAAGATTCGGTATTTAGTGAGCACAACCAGGTTGGAATCTGCTAAATCTGAATTGGTCTTGAAAAATTTGAACCTGGGTAAGGAGCCTGATCCAGTTTTTCTGAAAGAAGTGAAGGATCTGGAATCAACCCTTCCCCATCACAGACTGATGATGAACTGGGATGAAATTCAGCATTTGAAACAGCATGGATTTATTATCGGATCACACACCCACACACACAGCCCATTCAAGTTCCTCTCACCGGAGAAACGGATAGAAGAAATGGATCTTTCTCGTCAAACAATGGCTTCTAAATTGAATGGAGACATCTCGTTTTTTGCATATCCGAATGGACTGTATGATGACGATTGCCATTCCCTTATGAAAGAATATGGAGTAAAATATGCTTTTACAACCAACCCGGGATTCAACCGACAGAATGAATCTCCGCTTGAAATTAAACGCATAGGTATAAATGCTTCCGATAGTATTGGGGTACTCTTGATAAAACTTTTTCTAAATTCCGGAAAATGAGTATTCGGGATACATATAAGCAGTATGGGTGGAAGTTCTTTCCGCGATTGATCAAATCCGGTTTGAGACGTTTCGGGATTCAGCACGAGGTATTTTATTTACTGGAATGGAATGTGAATGCGGAGGAGTTAAACAGAAAGATGGAGGGGTATGATTTTTCCGATATTCAAGAATTGACAATAGCTGATTTTCAAAGCTCCGACTCGTTTTCCGAGCAGAAAAAGAATTTGTTTCAGGCGCGCCTGAAATCGAAGGAATATTCCTGCTATGGAATTAAGCTTGGGGATGAAATCGTTTATTCAACCTGGATCTCATGGAATATGATGGGATATCCGTCCTATTTTAATAAGACGGACAAGTTACAGCAAAATGAGGCGCTTTTGGAAGACTCGTTTTGCCATCCAACCCAGCGGGGGAAAGGTTTACACTCTAAAATGAACCTGTTCCGTATGCAACTAATCAGTGAAAGGGGTCGTTCAGCAGTTTTGGCTTTGGTGCTTAAAGAAAATACGCCAGCTTTAAACGTACAGTTAAAAAGTGGTTTTAGAATAGTAAAGGAAATCAGATTCTTTAAAGTCGGGAATCTGAGAAAAATAAAAGAAATCGTTGTAAATGGTAATTTGTAAAGATCATATTCGTTTTTTTGAGCTTCAAGCTGAGTTTGATCGGATTCCCTTCAGTCAATCTGAGGCATGGTACAATTATATCCGTTCACAAGGTAAAGAAGTGATCCTTTTCATGGATAAATTAGAGTCCCCTGCAATTTTGACCTGGGGATTTATTGAAAATGTCCCTGTCTTTCGGAAGAAAATTCTTCGGATCGAAGGTGAGTGTTACAAAAAGGAATCGGGAGAAGCTATTCAATCTTTTTATAAGGCACTTAGAGGTTTGGACTATGCCGGAATTGAATTGAATTCTAACACAGTATCTGATTTAGAGTTCGAAATTTGTCTAAGAAGGGCCGGTTTTTTGCGTCCGATTGGTATGTTCTCTTGTCCGTTGACCATAGAAATTGATCTGGAAGGGGAATTAGATACCAACCGAAACTGGAAGCGCAATGTAAAATTGGCTGAACGAAATAACCTGAAATGTGATGCTATCCTCCGACCTACTCCTGAAATCGTGAATGAAATTGTTTCCATGTTCACAGAAATGGCGGAATTGAAAAAACTTGGTTACCAACTTTCTGCCAAGTCCATTCAAGAACTGATGCAATCACCAGGCATTAGAACACTATTGGTTTCGAATGAAGACGGAACCCCAATAGCCGCGCGAATCATTCATATACATGAAAAACATGCCTCTGATGTTTTTGCTGCCAATTCCAATTTAGCTAGAGACTGTGGAGCAACATTTTTATTGATGCAGTATATTTTTGAAAACTTAAAGACTGAAGGCTTGCGGGACTTTGATTTTGGTCGTATCCCACCAAGTAGCCATGCTTCTGATAATGTCTATGTTTTTAAAAATTCTGCCAGAGGTAAGAAAATTCAATACAATGGAGAGTGGTGCAGCTATCGAAGTAAATTCTTAGAACTTTCGATTTTTATATATAAGTGGTTCAAGCTAAAAAAACAACGGTATTGATGGGACTCAAGATTCTAGTTGTCACGCCTTCTTTTAGTCAAAAAGGCGGAGTAGTTGAATTCAATAAGCTACTCGTGAAATACGGTAAATCCGACTTTTCCGTGTTTGAATTACGCAGTGGTCTGAAACAAACTACTCCCGGAAAAGTTGTGGTTATGCTGAGCGATTTTCTAAGGTTTACTGCCCGCTTGATTTTTACTTCTATTGATGTCGTACATGTGAATCCATCTCTGGGGAAAAATGCAGTTTTTCGAGATGGAAATTTGATCCGGATAGCCAAAGTTTTTAATAAAAAAGTATTCGTTCAATGGCATGGTTGGAACCCGGACAATGAACACCTGCTTGAAGGAAAAGGTAAAACATTCTTTCAGAAAACATTCTTTAAAGCGGATCAAATACGCGTGCTTTCTAATCATGTCGCCATGAAGTTCACGGAACTCGGTTTCAGGAACAAGATCACACTCGGAAATACCTTTATTGATGACGAATTATTGGAAAGTACTTCCGGGTTAAATACAAATGATGGAGTTTTCAGTATTCTTTTTTTATCAACTATTTCCAAAAACAAAGGCATTTATCTCGCAATTGAAGCCTTCCAAATCCTTCAAAGTAAAGGTGTGAAGTGTGAATTGATCATTGCTGGAATTGGCGAAGAGCTTGAAAATAGTAAAAAGTATGTAACTGAAAATGAACTGAAGAATGTTGAGTTTGTAGGTCACGTAGAAGGACAATCAAAACAGCATGTTTTTAGAAAAAGTAATGTATATCTATTCCCATCTTATTATGAAGGTATGCCCACTTCTGTTTTGGAAGCTATGGGATTTGGATTACCCGTTGTTTGCAGCAATGCAGGAGCACTAGCAGAGTTCTTTGAAGATGGAGTGATGGGATTTCGGATCGAAGAGATGCATGCTCAACTGTTTGCAGACGCACTATTGAAGGTAAGTAGTGATCCGGAACTAAGCCAAACCATGAGTGCCTTCAATGCGAACTATGCGAGGAGTCGCTTCCTTGCTTCGGAATCGGTGGGAGCTATAGAACGAGATTATCAATTGTTGTTGGGAAATGAATAAGGCTGTAGAGGTGGAAAAGGTGTTTAAATCACTGAAACAATATTGCGAATCACAAGAATTCAAAGGTTGGGATCCTTACGATGGACTCAATTCAAAGATTTTTAAAGCACTTCCTTTTAAGTATTGGGATTTAGCTCGTTTGGCGTGGATACAAGGTTTCAAGCGAAGCCCGATTAATTTCCGTCGGTTGTTGTTGGTACCGAAAGAGCATAATGCCAAAGGCATAGGACTTTTTCTTTCAGGATATTGTAATCTCTATAAGCTGGCATCGAAAGGAGATGATCGATTTGGTAAACCGGACGAAATCAAAATGAAAATCAATGAATTATCGGAGTTGCTATTAACGATGGTGAATAAAGACTATTCCGGTGCTTGTTGGGGATATAACTTCGATTGGCAGGCAAGACGATTATTTCTGTTCCCGAAGAATACTCCTACAGTTGTCGCAACGACGTTTTGCGCATCGGCATTGTTTGAGGCATATGAAGCAACCGGGAATGAACAGTATTTGAATACAGCACTTTCTTCAGCTAATTTCGTGTTGAATGATTTGAACAGAACTCCCGGCAAAAAAGGCTTTATTCTATCTTATAGCCCATTAAAGGGAAATGACACCGTTTACAATGCATCCTTATTAGGCGCCAAGTTGTTAAGCATTTGTTACTCATACCGGAAGAATGAAGCATATAGAAAGGTGTCAAAGGAAATTGTTGAGGCGGCTTGTGCAGGTCAGGCAGAAGATGGTTCATGGGTCTATGGATTGTTGCCCGTCCAATCGTGGATTGACAGCTTTCATACGGGATATAACCTGGATGCAATTGCACATTATTCCAAGAATTTTCAGGATCATGATTATGATGCCTATTTGGAGAAGGGAATGGATTATTATCTGACTAACTTCTTTCTGGAAGATGGGACCCCAAAGTATTACCACAATAAAACATATCCGATAGACATTCATTGTCCCGGTCAACTTTTCGTGACTTTGAATGCACTGCAATCCTGGACCAAACATGAAGAACTCGCTGATCGGGTAGTGAAATGGACATTGGAGCATCTGTTTAATAAAAAGGGATTTTTCTATTACCAGCTGAAAGAAGGAGTAAGCTCAAAAATCCCGTATATGCGATGGAGCAATGCTTTCATGTTCAACGCACTCTCGATTTACTTGCTAAACAATACAAAAGATGGAAAGTAGATTGACTAATAATGTACGTTGTTTCGCTCCTGCTTCACGAAAGGAGTTAATGGATTATGCTTTTGAGCAACGATCTATTTTGGTTGCTGTCAATGCTGAAAAAATCCTTCATGCAACCGAACAGTCAAGAGCAATAATAAACCGAAATATTGGCTATCCCGATGGCATCGGTGCAGTTTGGGCATTGAAGAAAAAGGGCTGCAATCCTGTAGAAAAAATACCCGGATGTGAATTGTGGCTGGATATCGTAAAAGAATACCATCCAACTAAAAGTTTTTACCTCTTGGGCGGAACAAATGAGGTGATTCAGGAAACAGTTGATCGATTAAGGAAGGAATTCCCAGGAATTAATATTCTAAGCTATAAAAATGGCTATTTGTCTGATGACGAACGGAAGGATCTGATATTGGATATTGCTGAGAAAAAACCAGATATCATCTTTGTTGCAATGGGATCACCTAAGCAGGAGTTGCTCATGGAGGAAATGTATCGTCATCATCCTGCCGTTTACCAGGGATTAGGCGGAAGTTTTGATGTATACACCAATAAAGTAAAACGTGCACCAAAATGGTGGGTGAAGAACAACCTGGAGTGGGCATATCGATTGGTAAAACAACCTTCTCGCATTAAACGACAAATTCATTTGATCCGCTTTTTCGTATTACTTCAATTTAATAGACTTTGATATGCATATTACCCTCATTGCCGGAGCACGGCCCAACTTCATGAAAATTGCACCGATTATTCATGCTATCCATCAGATTCAAGCTGAAGGAAGCTCGTTGCGCTATAGTTTAGTGCATACCGGTCAGCACTATGATGAGAAAATGTCCGGACAATTTTTTGCCGAATTGGAAATTCCGGAACCCAATGAAAATCTGCAGGCCGGTGGAGGAACTCAAGCAGAACAAACCGCCGCCATCATGATTCGTTTCGAAAAATACCTGGAAACAAACCCAACTGATCTTGTTTTAGTGGTCGGAGATGTAACCTCTACTATGGCATGTGCAATAGTGGCGCAAAAAGCACGAATAAAAGTTGCCCATGTTGAAGGAGGAATCCGTTCAAATGATTGGACCATGCCAGAAGAGATCAATCGCTTGGTAACAGATGCTATCAGTGATTATTTCTTTACCACATCCGAAGTAGCAAACGAAAACCTCCGGAAAATTGGAGTCAAGGAAGAAAAAATACACTTCGTCGGGAATACGATGATTGATACACTTCTCAAACAAATGCCACGTTTCAAAAAGCCTGAATTGTGGGATAAACTTCAATTGATCGACAAAGAATACCTTGTATTAACACTTCATCGTCCGAGCAATGTAGATGAGGAAACAAAGCTTAAGACTTTGATTGATCAAATCATTAGCTCTTCAGAAGATTGTCCGATTGTCTTTCCTGTACATCCTCGAACAGCGAAAATGATTGAACTATTAGGAATTTCACATCCTCGTTTGCACATGGTTGACTCAATGGGTTATCTTGAATTCAATTACTTGGTGCAAAGAGCAAAACTAGTCGTTACAGATTCCGGAGGGATCACAGAAGAAACCACCGTTATGCAAGTTCCATGTATGACTTTAAGAGACACTACCGAACGGCCTGAAACAGTAACTGACGGCACGAATGAACTTGTAGGAACAGACCCGAAGGAAATTGAAAAAATGTTGAAAAAATGTTTCTCCGGAAATTGGAAAACGGGCTCATTACCTGCTCTTTGGGATGGGAAAACTGCAGAACGAATTGTTGAAATACTAACCAAGCTGAATCATTAAACTGCAGCAGGATTTAACATACTAGACCTTATATTCAAAAAACTTATTCGTTCCGGAGCACAAAATATTTATCCTTCAACCGGTCATAATCCGCAAGGAAGTAAACTTTCAATAGCGCTGTGTAATAATTATATGGCTTATGTTGCAGTAGAACCTTGTCCTTTTTGTAGAGACTTTTCTCTTCAAACACACCGTTTGCGTCCCGTTTATAGATTCTCATCAGGGAATCATTCTGCAAGATGCTCGAATCTTTCAATTCCAACGGATACTGGGTTGGTGGTAACAAAATAGGATCGGATGTATGCATGAAATTGGATTCTTTCCGGTATTTCGGCATACGGAAATCTCCCAAAAGCTTAACTAGCTGACCTTGTACATTAGTTGAAATACCATTATTGAATTTCCCTACATTACTTCCCATCATACTCAGTAAACCTTCTTTCACACTTCCTTTAAAACTGAAATTCTCACGATCGAACAGCATCGTCTGCAAGTTGCTTTTCCAAAAGGTAGAATCGTTATACGAAACGGGCATTTTCGGAACAATATCTTCCGGATTATGAATTAAGAAACTATACCCCGGATCAGCAAAACGCCTTTGATATTCTTGCGCGAATGCCTTGTTTCCGATCATCGGATTTGCAAATGCATAAACTTTAAACGCGTTCTTAGGATCCAATTTAGATTTAGGCAAGAAGTATAAATAGGCTCTTGTCATTTGCGCCAAAGCACCTCCTTGAGAATGTCCCGTAATATAAATCGTGAAAATTCCCTGTTTGTTCAGATTCCGGATCTGTTTCAAAACATCATCTGCACAATAAGACAATCCCAGAATGTATCCTGCATGAATTGCGGCAGATTCATCCTCAGCACATTTATACAAAAAGGCAGTTTCTCCTTTGAATATCGTGTCTTTTGCCGGAACCAAAGACGAATACATATTCTCCAACCAACTTGATTTTTGGTCTGTAGAACCTCTGAAATTTAGTACTGCCTTTGTTTTCGATTGATTTACATAAACCTGAAACAGGTTATCCATTCCAACTGCCGGAGATGTGTAAATCCTCGTATATTCCTGGGGAATAATGGCATCATCGGAATCATGTAAATCCAAATAGGTAAAAGAATTGCAGATTTGAATGAAATCCCGAGCCTCTTTGGCATCAAATCCGGGGGAGTGCTGGGCATAAGAATCCACACACAGCAAGGCAAAAAGCATTATTAGCAACTTATTCATGGAGAGTTGAGTACTTGGTTCTATCCGAATAAAGCAAAAAGTATTCCTGTGTTACAGATTCCGGATGATTGATTAATCGCGAAGTTTCTTGTTTTCTTGATGTCTGGTTGCATCCCTACCCGTTTTCTTAGCCAGGTTTTTCTCCAATGCTTCCTCCAAATCGACACCGGTTTGATTCGCCAGACAAATCAATACAAAAAGCACATCTGCCAATTCATCTCCGAGATCCTTGCCCTTATCACTTTCTTTTTCGCTTTGTTCGCCATACCTGCGCGCAATGATCCGGGCAACTTCCCCCACCTCTTCGGTAAGCATCGCCATGTTGGTCAGTTCATTAAAATAGCGAACACCAACTTCTTTGATCCATTGATCCACCTTCTTTTGTGCTTCCGAAATTTCCATTACTCTTTATTTTTTGAATCAATGATGATAGTGACCGGCCCGTCATTCAGTAAACTTACTTTCATATCTGCTCCGAAAGATCCTGTTTGAACTGATTTCCCCAAAGCCACCTCGGCCTTCTGAATGAATGATTCATACAAGGGAATTGCCTGTTCAGGTCTTGCAGCAGCTATAAAACTGGGTCTGTTTCCTTTTTTTGTGGATGCGTGAAGTGTAAACTGACTCACTACCAATAATTCGCCCTGAATATCTTGCAGCGAACAATTCATCTTTCCTTCTTCATCCGGGAAAATGCGCATTTGAATGGTTTTTTGAATCAACCAATCCACATCTTCTTCCGAATCGGCGTGTTCAATACCCAGAAGTACCAATAAACCGGAGCCAATTTGACCGATAACCTGATTTTCTACTGTTACACTTGCTTGGGAAACCCGTTGAATGACTAGTCGCATCCTCAAATTTAATATAATTCCGAATGTCGAATTCCGAATTCCGAATTATCTGAATTGAACTTCCCACGGAGGAACACGGATCCGCTGAAGCGGACACGGATGAATACCAATTTATTAACTACTTATTTTTCACAATACAATCCTTCAGTGTCCATCCGTGCTCGTCTGTGGGAAAATAAAAATCACCAATTCTCACAAAGTATTCAATTACATTATTCCAATCCGCGCTTGTTTCTTCGGTGAACATCGTCATCATCGCCGGTCATTAACTGCAAATACGTGAAATAGCGACTTTCGTATATCTCTCCGGTTTTTAAAGCTTCCTTCACTGCGCAAGCCGGCTCATTCAAATGCTGACAATTATGGAACTTGCATTGCCCGATCAATTTGCGCATCTCCGGAAAATAATGTGAAATCACTTCCTTGTCCAAATCCACGATCCCGAAAGCCCGAATCCCCGGTGTATCAATGATAAATCCTCCCGATTGCAAAGGATGCATTTCTGCAAAGGTGGTGGTATGTTGCCCCTGGTGGTGTGCAGAAGAAATTTCTCCGACACGCAAGTCCAAATTCGGATCCAGAGCATTCACCAAGGTACTTTTTCCGGTTCCGGAATGACCTGCGATCATCACTTGCTGATCTTTGATTTCTTCCCTAAGGAATTCTATATCTTTTTGGTTGGTAGCCGAAATAGCGTGACAAGAGTAACCAACGGATTCATACATGAACATGATTGCCTTCAAATCCAATAAGCCTTCATCATCCAACAAATCAACCTTATTAAAAATCAAGGTTGTAGGAATCCGAAAAGACTCAGCTGCCACTAAGAACCGGTCGATAAATACAAAATGAGTTTCGGGATGTTTCAAGGTCACCATGAGGTATGCACGATCAATATTTGCAGCCAAAATGTGCATTTGCTTGCTCAGGTTCGTGCTCTTCCTTACGATGTAATTTTCGCGCAATTCGTAATCCACAATTACGCGTTTTCCTTCTTCATCGCCTTTGGGATCCAGAATAACAATATCACCAACCGCTATCGGATTGGTGGTTTTCAATTCTTGCAATTTCATTTTTCCACGGACCCTGCACTCCACAACTTCTCCGGTTGGCATCAGAACCTGGTACCATTTCCCTGTAGATTTCAAAACCCTTCCGCGATGTTCATCACTCATGGAACAAAATTACCGAAAGGGATTGTAAAATGATCATCAAAAATCATTTATCTGCTAGTGTAAAAAACACTTCACACTATGCATATCGCTAATTTTGAACCGCAAAGAATGGAGGAGCGCAGAGTTTTGTTCATTCCTCCTTTGCTTCTTTGCTTCTTTGCGATTAAATTTCAAAAACGGATTTTTGCCGGATCATTTCATCGTGTTTGTTCTGTAAAACCAACTTTATTCCATTCCCATTCGTTATCTTCGTAGCCAAAGTTTTCATTATGTCAATTGAAGTAAAAAACCTTTCCAAATATTACGGTGAACAAGCAGCAGTGAACGATATTACTTTTTCAGTTGGGAAAGGTGAAATCATTGGTTTCTTGGGACCAAACGGAGCTGGTAAATCAACAACAATGAAAATGATTACCGGTTTTATTCCTGCATCTCAGGGAGAAATCAGTGTTTGTGGAATTCCTGTTTCCGTAGACTCCATTGAAACGAGAAAACGCATTGGTTACCTTCCTGAAAACAACCCTTTGTATCTGGACATGTATGTCAAAGAATACCTGGAATTTGTAGGGAAGATCTACAAGATAAAGAACTTGAAGGAGCGCGTAAAGGAAATGATCAAATTGGTTGGTCTGGAAGTCGAGCAAAACAAAAAAATCGGAATGCTTTCCAAAGGTTACCGCCAACGTGTGGGACTGGCTCAAGCAATCATACACAACCCGGACGTGTTAATTTTAGATGAACCGACTTCAGGTCTGGATCCAAACCAATTGGTGGAGATCCGTGAACTGATCAGACGTATCGGAAAGGAAAAAACCGTGATGCTTTCCACCCATATTCTGCAAGAAGTAGAAGCAATTTGCGACCGTGTAGTCATCATCCGACAAGGGAAATTGGTTGCGGATAATTTATCTTCGAACCTGCAACATGCAACCGATACGCAAGTGGTCTATGCAGAATTTGACGGTGCAGTCACCAAAAACTTACTTCAGAAAATTCCGGGTGTTTCCAAAATTGAACGCGTTACGGATTCCAAATACCTCATCGAAAGCCAATCTTTGGATGATTTACGTAAAACTGTTGCCCAATTTGCTCAGAAAAACGACTTACTTGTTCTCACTCTAAGAACAGAAGAAAAATCATTGGAAGAAGTCTTCAAAACATTGACGAAATAAATTGATCGATACTTTAATGAACTAAAAAGGCTCCGAAATGATTTTCAGAGCCTTTATTTTATATAGTGCTATTGATTTTACTCGTTATTCGGTGCCAGGTACTTGTATACCAAACCGGCTATAATTGCTCCTGCAATCGGGGCTACCCAAAACAACCACAATTGCTCCATCGCCCAACCTTGCACAAAAATTGCCTGACTTGTGCTTCTAGCAGGATTTACAGAAGTATTGGTGACCGGAATACTAATTAAGTGAATCAAAGTTAATCCCAAACCGATTGCCATTCCTGCAAAACCGGCAGATGCTTTTTTATGAGTCGTTCCTAAAATGATGATCAAAAAGGCAAAAGTCATGACGACTTCGGTTATCAATGCGGATTGCATGTTATAACCTCCGGGAGAATGCTTGCCAAAACCATTCGCAGCAAATCCACCCAATTCAAAATCCGATTTTCCGCTTGCAATCAAATACAAAACCCCGGCTCCGGCTATTCCTCCCAGCACTTGTGAAGCGATGTAAGGAAACACATCCTTTCCTTCAAATCTGCCACCAACCCAAAGACCAACAGTCACAGCAGGATTCAGATGACAACCGGAAATATGTCCGATTGCATAGGCCATCGTCAAAACGGTTAAACCAAAAGCGATGGAAACTCCAACAAATCCGATTCCCAGTTCAGGAAACCCTGCTGCCAGAACAGCACTTCCGCAACCTCCCAATACCAACCAAAAGGTCCCAATAAATTCAGCGATTAACTTCTTCATAAATAGTGTTTTAGTAAATAAAATCCCTTCATCATTTCGATGAATTCGCACTAAATATAAACTTTTCGTTGAAACAATCTGTTAATTATCTAACTATTAGCTGGTTTTTCACCCAATATTTTTCGGGCTAAATAATGCATCAAATAAATCAAGGGTGTAAGGCAAACCGCGATCACTAATTGTGTCAAAAAGGGAAAAAACATTCTTCGTGTCCTTTGTGCTCTTAGTGGTTATTTTCACCACGAGGTGCACAAAGATCACGAGGTTTATTCATATAATCAATTAAAAAGAGTTGTTTTGCTTAATTCGTATCGGGAATAACATGCTCTTTTCTCTCTCCCAGAATACTCTTGGCTAAATAGTGCATGACATAAATCAAGGGTGTGAGGCAAACTGCGATTACTAATTTGGTCAGGTATCCGGTAATTGCCAGAATAAGTACCATTTTCAAGGGATAAGCCCCGGAAAGATATAATCCGATCAGTGCGACAATAAAGGAATCTACCAATTGCGAAACGACAGTTGAACCGGTACTTCTCAACCAGATCATTTTTCCTTTGGTCAGCTTACTGAAAAAATGGAAGAGCTGTACATCCAGTAGTTGGGATACAATGAATGCACAAATACTGCCAATCATAATCCAAAGGGAACCACCGAATGCCTTGGCAAACTCCTTGTCGGATAACCACGATCCTTCTGCGGTAGGAAGTTGAACAGCAATATATACGATCAGGAAACAGAATGCGATCAAACCTGTTGTAATCCAACTCAATCTGCGAACAGCCTGCTTTCCGAAATATTCATTCATGACATCCGTCAGTAAAAAAACAACCGGCCAAGGAACAATTCCGGCAATCATCGGTGCCAAATACGATCCCATGTAAACTAATTTTGCCGAAATTAATTCAGCTACAATGGCACTGGTGATGAAAATCCCGGCCATCACCAGAAACGCTATTTCTTTTCGTGTTTGAAGCATGGTCGAAGATACTCTTTTTTAGTTCTTTTGATTTCCACTAAGCGAAATTCACATCCAAAAGCTACTCTTTTTTTAATTTAATTCTCTTCGCTGAACTGCACTAACGCTTGTTCAGTTATCAAAAGCTACGCTTTTTCTTCTATTTTTGCGCATAAATAAGAACACATGAAAAAGAATGTCATTGAAGAATTAAGATGGAGAGGAATGGTACAGGATATCATGCCCGGTTTGGAAGAACAACTACTTAAGGAAATGACATCCGGTTATGTGGGCTTTGATCCGACTTCCGATTCACTGCACGTAGGGAATTTACTTCCGATCATGTTATTGAAACATTTCCAATTGGCAGGACACAAACCTTACACCTTGGTTGGTGGGGCAACCGGAATGGTTGGAGATCCTTCCGGAAAATCTGCAGAACGCAATTTATTGGATGAAAAGACCCTCAATCACAACGTGGCTTGCTTTGAAAAACAATTGCGCAAGTTCCTGGATTTCGAAACCGGTGAAAACAAAGCGGAATTGGTAAACAACTTCGATTGGATGCGTCATTTCTCATTCCTGGAGTTTATCCGTGATGTAGGAAAACACATCACCGTGAATTACATGAGTGCGAAAGATTCCGTAAAAAAACGCATTGAAACCGGAATTTCATTTACCGAATTCTCTTACCAATTGATCCAGGGATACGATTTCTTGCATTTGTACAGATCCAATAATGTGAAAGTACAATTCGGAGGTTCAGACCAATGGGGAAATATCACTACCGGAACTGAATTGGTACGCAAGATTGCAGGTGGAGAAGCATTCGCATTTACTTGTCCTCTATTAACAAAAGCAGATGGTGGAAAGTTTGGGAAAACAGAATCCGGAACGGTTTGGTTGGATCCGGAAAAAACGAGTCCTTACGCATTCTACCAATTTTGGTTAAATGCAACTGATGCTGATGCTACCAAATTGATCCGTTTCTATACCTTGAAAACAAAAGAGGAAATCGAAGCAATTGAAAAAGAGCACAACGAAGCTCCTCATTTACGCATTTTGCAAAAAGCAATTGCAGAAGAAGTAACCATTCGTGTACATGGAAAAGAAGCCTTGGATATGGCTATTGCAGCTTCCAATATCTTGTTCGGAAAATCAACATCTGAAGATCTGAAGAAATTATCAAATGATACCTTCCTAAGCATTTTTGATGGCGTTCCAATGGCAACGATTAAGCGTTCCGAATTAACCGAAGGAATTAGTATTGTTGACCTACTTTCTGCTAAAACCGGATTTCTTCCTTCCAATGGAGAAGCAAAACGCGAATTAAAGGCAAATGCTATTTCTTTAAACAAGGATAAAGTCAGTGAAGGAACATTGGTTGGTCCAAGCGACCTGATCAATGAAAAATTCATCCTGCTAGGCAAAGGAAAAAAGAATAATTACATTGTAATTGTAGAATAAATAAACATCCAAAAAAATGTGGGCACGCGATTAATCGCGTGCCCACCAAATTTTACAAGCAAATCATCTTGGTCTACTACCTAATGTTTTCTGAAAAAACTCTTCTGTTTTTTCGCTGGACTTCAAAATTTTATCGAACATCTCATCCGTGCGTTTCTTGTTCTTTTCAAGCACCTCAAAATTGTGTTCGGCATTTTTCTCCTTGAATTCCTTTTCTTTCTCCAGGTTTTTTTGGATCGTATGATAATGTTCTTCGTAATAATCTTCCAATCTCACCAGTTCTGCCCGATCCGAATAAAAGGTTCTCAAATCCGTTTCTATCAATGTCAAAACCTGATAATTTAAGCCATTCAGGTATTTGTTCATCTCCCCATATTTGTAATTCGGATTCTTCTTTCCATAGCCTTTCAGTCCGATTGTACCTCTTTTGATCAATTTTTCCAAGGTCTTGTATTCCTTATTGATCTCAGCAGGATACATCAATGAATCATACGTTTCTTTGTGAAAGCGGTATAGATTTGTCAAACCATCCGCAATTTGAGAATCATAAAGAATAATGGAATCACTGTAGTAAATCGGAGCTGAATTGAGAATTTGTAGATTCGTATAGCTCATTTCATAAGCAACTTTCAATGATTTGAATCGGTTTTCATAAGTTTTATCCTGATGAGCCAATGCATCCCAATTCTTTCTCAAACTGTCAATTCTCAGAATGGAATGAAACAAACTGTCTTTCCATTGACCAAAAGAAGGAGGAACCAGAGTCGAATCAAAATTAGAAGGGGTCGAATAGCTACTTGATTCTACCATCAATTTTCCCATTTTCTCCCGAACAAACGCGATGTCCTTTGAAATTCTGGATTTTTCCTTTCCTAATTGCGTCACATTTTTCTTCTGTTCGGACAATACTTTTTTCACCATGCTATTCGCAGCTTTGTCGGTGGTTTTAAAGATCTTTGTCTCATTCGAGATGATTCGCTTGCTTATTCCGTAAGCTGTCTTATTGATTTTCTTCGACATTTTACTGTAAAGCGCTACGCTATCATTGATATCCCGAAGGTTTACAAACTCTTCGTGCAGTTGATCCTTCTCGATAATCTCAAAAGATTTCCGAAACTTCTCATTTAAGTGTAAACCCAAATAATTGAAGTGATGAACAGTCATGGAGCTGTAATTAGCCGGATTAAACTTCAACCCATCCTTCGCAACTTTGATCCATTTGTCATTGAGGTTCAACGAGCTGTAATCGGAAACGTAACTATCAAAATCCACCGACTTTCCTTTTTCACGCGAAAGAATCGTATCCCAATCTTTTGTTCTTCTGGTGAAGTCCTCTATTGAAACAGGGTATTTTCTCAATTGAAATTCAGGTTGAGAAGGCAAATGGGATTGAACAAACAAATCCGGTTCGACCATGAAATTTTCAAGAGAGGGATAACGCACAAATCCAATATCCGATTTATACGATCCGCGCATTTTTTCAGCCTTTTCTTCCTTCTTCTTATCTTTTTTGTCCCACTTGAACTGTTTTACCTTCTTGCGCTTCTCTTTCTTAATTTTCGCCAGTTTCTTCCCTCTTTTCAAGGTGATCTTTTCCTTTTTCAACAGGTCCTCCTTATATTTTGGAATGCGTCCAATATACCCTGCATCCCAAGTCGGATCGGACAAATACCAACTGCGATCTATCTTAAAAGCAATCCATTCATGATCTGAACTTGCTATCAAAGGAATTGAATCAGATAGAAATTGGGCGGTATACCCTTCAACCGTTGTTGCCTCAATACCTGCATTTTTCAATAATTCCACTGTCAATGCACTATAACCTTGACAAACTGTGTTTTTAGCTTTCAAAACCGCACCGGCAGATTTATATTCCAGTGGTTTCCCACTTTCAATAGCTTTGTAATCGTATGAAATATTGTGAGTGACCCATTGATAAATATGTGCGGCTTTCGTGCTGTCATCCACCAAATTTTTGGTCAGATAGGAGCTCAATGCTTTTGTCGTTTTCTGGGCGTCTTTGGGAACTTTCAAGAACTCAATTTTCTCTTGAGCAAACAAAATATTCCCAAGAAAAAGGGTGATAATTAGGCAGTAAAGTTTCATTCTTAAGGTTTCAGTTTTTCTTCGGCGCAAAGTTATTTCTTTTTTTAGAACTACCTTGTTAATTAGCGCCAAATTCGGCCCTTTAATTAATCGCGTCGATACTTGCTGAATATCGGAATAGAAATCGTTACCTTGGTTCCACTCACCTCTTATATCACAAGATATCCAACTTACTTTTTACTCACTGAAAAATCCGGATACCGGATATCCACCAAAAATAAACCGTGAGCCGGAACTGAAAGTTTCGCTTTCCCACGATCCTTCGATTCTATAATAGTCAAAAGTTCGCTTTCCTGTAGGTTTCCATAACCAACTTCAAGCAGCGTTCCTACGACTGCCCGGACCATATTTCGTAGAAACCGGTCCGCTTTTATTTCAAAACACCAGGTATCTTTCGTGATTTGACTCCAACTTGCTTCGGAAACCGTACAAATATTTGTTTTCACATCTGTATGGAGTTTTGAAAAAGAAGTGAAATCCTGCTTCCCCAACAAGTAATTAGCCGCTCTATTCATCGCATCAAAATCAAGCTCCGATATGACATGAAGACTGTCTAATGAAAACGGGTTTTTCTTTTGATGAATAAAGTAATGATAGGTTCGTGAAAGTGCAGAAAATCGTGCATGAAAATCTGCTGTCATTTGCCGTGCTGAAAAGATGGAAATATCGCCCGGAAGCATCTTGTTCAATTTATACGCCAACTGATTCACATCCAGCTCTTTATCACTATCAAAATGCAATACATAATAAGAAGCATGAACCCCCGTATCCGTTCTTCCGCAACCAACCACGGAAACAGGTATATTGCCCATCAATTGGGTCAATCTTTTTTCAATTTCTTCCTGCACGGAAGATGCATTCGGTTGGATTTGCCAACCATGATAATTCGTACCGCGATAAGCGAGTTCTAGGGCATATCGAAATGTCATACTGCAAAGTTAATCAATCCTTTTTCTTCGTAAGAGCTTATTCCAATGAAGCAAATCCTTAACATTAAAATAATTCGTCCGGTATTAATTAATTATTTCGTAACACATCAGTAATTATTAAGGAAACTATCAAGGATACTTTTGCTCAAACATTAACAAGGAGCACAATGCAAATAAGTAAGGGACAAACCATACTTTTAGTGGATGACGAAAAAGATATTCTGGAATTTTTACAGTATAATCTGGAGCGGGAAGGATATAAAGTATTTGTTGCCAACGATGGACTTGAAGGAGTTCAGATGGCACAGAAAGTTTCTCCCGATTTGATTTTAATGGATGTGATGATGCCAAGAATGGATGGAATTGAAGCTTGTCAGACTATTCGACAAGATCTTCAACTGAATTCACCATTAATCGCTTTCTTAACTTCAAGAGCTGAAGACTATTCACAAGTAGCCGGTTTCGAAGCTGGAGCCGATGATTACATCACCAAACCGATCAGACCACGTTTATTGGTTTCAAAAGTGGAAGCCTTGCTTAGAAGAGCTGGACGTATCAATGGCGGTGAAGCGGAAATCAAGACATCTTCCATCACTGTGAACCGCGAAAAATTCCTGGTATACATGAATGACGAAGAAATTCAATTACCTAAGAAGGAATTTGAATTGATTGAATTGCTTGCTTCAAGACCTGGAAAAGTCTTTACACGTGAACAAATTCTGACAACTGTTTGGGGTGACGAAACAATTGTAGGTGAACGAACGATTGATGTTCATATCAGAAAATTAAGAGAGAAACTAGGAGAATCGTATATTCGTACCATTAAAGGTGTTGGTTATACATTTTCTGAAAAGTGAAAAAATTAAATCCGTTTACCATTGTTCTTATAGGAAGTGTCATTGTTGCAGTTTGTTTAACACTCATTCTCCTAATTATTAACTTCTTTTCTCCCATTCCGGTTGGACCTTTTATTTCAATCGTTCTTTTCGGGTCATTGGCAACTTTTACTGCCTTTCATTTTCTTTTTCGCGAATTCATTTACAATCGATTACGCATTCTTTATCGTTCCATTCGGAAGGGAAAAACATCCTCTGAAGAAAAACTATACATCAATATGTCGAAAGATATTATTGGTAATGCTGAAAGTGATTCTAAAAAATGGAGCGAACAACGTAAATCTGAAATCACCCAGCTTCAGGAACAGGATAAATTCAGACGGGAGTTTATCGGAAACCTGGCTCACGAGTTAAAAACACCCGTATTTTCAATTCAAGGATATGTTTTGACCTTATTGGAAGGCGGATTGGAAGATGAAAGAGTCAATCGTATGTTTTTGGAAAGAGCTTCCAAGGCGATTGATCGCATGACCAATATCCTGAATGATTTGGATGAATTGACCAAATTGGAGGTCAACGACCTGAAAATGGATTTGCGCCCGTTCGACTTGAAAGATCTGGCGAAAGAAGTAATGGACGGGTTAGAATTACGCGCTCAGGAAAAGCATATTAAATTGCGGTTTGCCAAAGATTACCACAAGGAAATCATGGTGAAAGCAGATCGTGGCAAAATAGCTCAGGTACTTACTAATTTGATTAGCAACTCCATATCATACGGAAATGAAAACGGCGAAACTCAAATTCGTTTTTACGAAGTAGATGATATCATTTCCATTGAAATATCGGATAACGGTCCCGGAATTGAACCACATGAACTGCCACGCCTATTCGAACGTTTTTACCGCGTTGAAAAAAGCAGAAACCGAAACGAAGGCGGCTCCGGTCTTGGACTTTCCATTGTGAAGCACATCCTGGATTCACACAACCAAACGATTTCTGTTCGCAGTACGATTGGTGTCGGAAGTACCTTTACGTTTTCATTGGATAAATTCGAAGGCAACTCGAATACGCTGATTTCTTCGCGGGGAGTTACGATCAAGTAATGATGGTTTAAGACCATTAGAAATTGGTCTATGTGAATCGAAACAATATTCCAAATCAGGATAGCTTTTACCAATCCCGAATACACATAGACATGTGTCTATTTGCCCAGTGGCAGTGCGGCTAAATACTCCTGCTCCAACTGCCCTGGTGTAGGAATCAGAATGGCTTTTTTCTTCAGGAATTCCAAATCCATCAAGGTCGAATAGCCATTTCTGGAAACGATTGTTTCTGAAGAAGCAATTTCAGCATCAGCCAGTTTCCAATCCGTAATGATCTTGATATTCTCAGGAACTTCAGCATATACTCTCGGAGAAATCAAAACCAGGTTCTCTGCCCCATACTTTTCAATAATCCAATGAAAAAATTGCTCGGAATAGGGTTCCGGACCACTTACAATTCCTACGATCTTATGCGGGACAACTGTAATCTCCTGATCCTGGAAACGGGAATAAAACCCGATGTAGTTTGATTTCTTGTTCGATTCGCTCAATTTCCCAGCCAAGCGTTTTTCAGCTTTATCCATGATCCAGATCTCTTGGAATCGATTCATCCATTTCCGATGAATGCACTGGGCGATCCAACCTGCTTTAGGAGGCAGTGAAACCTGGTGTGTAATGAAAATGGAAGGTACTTTATTCGAATGAAAACCGTAGCAATGATCGGATAAAACGAGAGAAATCAGATGTTCTGAAACAAGCCTTTCTGTTTGTTTTTGTTCCCGCCTGATCCAATGCGAAAAACGAAGTGCATTCCGTCTCATTTCCGAAGTGAAATTACCATCTCCTTTGAAACGAAACTGGAAGCCACCCGAAAGGATATACTTCGCCGGAATTCCGTATGATGTAAAAATAGATTGCTGTTTTTCCGTGCAGCAAATAACCAATTCATTTCCTTGATCGGCTAACTGCTTCAACAACGAGATCGATCTGGCTACATGTCCACTTCCCCAATCGAGGCATGCAAATAAGATCCGTTCCTGAGTTAGTTTAGCCGGAACCATTAGCTACTCACTTCGTTTCAGATTGATTGGAGCTGCTTTCGAGAGTACATAAGGGAAATTCTCTTCCACATACGAACTCGGATCCAAACCGAACTCATTCTTTTCCGACAAACTTCTGCTTTTGATGAAGAAATAAGCATTCATGATTAATTTATGGAACCAAGGCAACTCATTATCATTCGACAAGAATTTACGGATTACAATGAATTTAAAATCACCGATGTGATCACTGTGATGGTACTCACAAGCATATCTGGAACGAATTTCAATCTCCTTATTCTGAACCAATTCTTCCACCACTTGTTTGAACATCGTATCCAATTTCGGCTGAATCCGGAATCCGAGTTTGAAATCAATTCGAATCAAATCATTTTCATCATGCTTGGTAACTTTGTATTCTTTCGTGTATGGTTCATCTGTTGTGATAACATGCACAAACCAGTAACGTTCGGCACGTTTCGGTTGCTGCTCCAAAATGGAATAGAATACTTTCGATTCCACTTCATCAATTCGTTCAGCACTGGTCAGGTAAACCAAATGGGTTGCATAGGTAGGAATTTGATCATCTATTGAAAGCTTCTGCAAAATCGGCAGGTAACTTTTCACCTTCACAAAATCGATAATACTATTCCGAATGATCTTGCTTTTAAAGATGATGTACATAACTGCAATTAACAAGGATGCAATCATCAAGGTGATATAACCTCCATCCGGGAATTTTTCCACTTGCGCGACAGCAAATCCACCTTCGATAAAAAGAAATATGGTAATCATCAGATACCTGAATATCGGGTTCCAATGTTTCTTAGCCATATAGAATATCAACAAGACGGAGGTACTGATCATTGCCAATACGATTGACAGCCCGTAAGCAGCTTCCATGTTTTCAGACTTCCTGAAAACCCAGACAACTCCCAAACAACCAAACATTAAAAACCAATTGATTGATGGGATGTACAATTGTCCTTTGATATCCGATGGGAAATTCACTTTCACGCGCGGCCAGAGATTCAATCGAATAGCTTCATTAATTAGCGTAAATGATCCGGAGATCAATGCTTGGGATGCCACAATAGCCGCAGCAGTTGCAATGATAATCGCCGGTAGTTTAAACCATTCCGGCACAATCATATAAAATGGATTCTCCTCGAAAATATACTGATCACTATGCTTACTCAACAGATAAGCCCCTTGCCCAAAGTAATTGATAATCAACATACTTTTAACAAAAATCCAGCTCACCCGAATATTTTCCTTTCCACAATGTCCCAAATCTGAATACAATGCTTCCGCTCCGGTTGTACATAAGAACACCGCTCCCAACAACCAAAAACCTTTTGGATAATGAGTCAATAAATCATAAGCATAATATGGATTCAGCGCCTTTAAAATAGACGGATCGGCACTCAAAGACAATATCCCGACCAGACCCAACATCAGGAACCAGATCATCATCACCGGTCCAAAAGCCCTTCCAATGAATTTAGTACCAAACTGCTGTATGACAAAAATCAAGACAATAATAGCCATCACAATCGGTGTGATTGGAATATGCTTCATGGAAGGAATGTAAGCCAATCCCTCAATAGCAGAAGAAACCGAAATCGGTGGGGTAATGATTCCATCAGCAAGTAAGGCAGCTCCCCCGATCATTGCCGGAATAACCAACCATTTCTTTTTCCGACGAACCAATGTGTACAATGAGAAAATTCCTCCTTCACCTTTATTATCTGCACGAAGAGTAATAATCACATACTTGATGGTTGTCTGTAATGTCAATGTCCAAAAAATACAAGACAAAGCACCCATAATCAGTTGATCGGTAATCAATTTACCCCGCTCAATCAGGTGCCCATGGGCATCTCTGATAGGATCTGCGTTTGTTATTGCCTTTAGAACATAAAGTGGTGAGGTACCGATATCTCCGAAGATAATCCCGACTGTGATAATCAATCCCGCGAACGAAAGCGCGTGATGATGCTGCTTTGACATAAGATGTTTGTATTAAAGTGTAAATGTACATATTGCACCGATTACTTGCTACGGTTTGAGAAAAATTCAACAAAAAACTTTGACTTGGAATGTGTATTTTTGCACCGATTTATGGGAAAGAATAAACTGAGACGCTTTGCGGAAATGAAATTGTGGAACAATGTGTTCGAACCGACTTTGGAACCAAACCCGCAGGAAGCATTTCCATTGAAAGGAAAATGGCAGCAAGATTACTTTAAAAATGATAATCCGATCGTTTTGGAATTGGGTTGTGGAAAAGGCGAATATTCTGTTGGACTGGCAAAACATTATCCAAACAAGAATTTCATCGGTGTGGACATCAAGGGTTCCCGTATGTTCGTTGGCGCAAAAGAAGCGATCGATGAAAACCTGACAAATGTGGCATTCCTCCGAACTAAAATTGATTTTATCGATTCTTATTTTACGGAAAATGAAGTGGATGAAATCTGGCTGACCTTTTCAGATCCGCAACCTCTTAAACCGAGAAAACGATTGACTTCAGAACAATTCATCTCGCGTTATAGACGCATTCTGAAACCTGGAGGGATCATTCATTTGAAAACGGATTCCGATTTGTTGTTCGAATCAACCGAAGAACAGATCCAGGAGCATAACTATCAATTGATCGAATCGACTTGGGACCTGTATCAATCCATGCCTGAAGATCTGGACCCGACTATCCGGGATATCTTACATATCAAAACACATTATGAACAGCTGTTTACCGCGAAAGGTTCGGTGATCAAGTATTGTTCGTTTAGAATCCATTAAAAAAAATAGTTCTAAAACACGTAGGGACGCGATTAATCGCGCCCCTACGTGTTTAGTATAAAATTCCTTAAGCTACTTTCAATCGAGCAACTTTACTCTTGGAGAATTGTGCTTTTGCATATTCCAGATCGACTCTGAACTCGGTTTCATTTTTAGATGGCAATTCATACATCGCATCGGTAAGGATCGCCTCACAAATGGAACGCAAACCACGAGCTCCCAATTTGAATTCGATTGCCTTTTCAACCACAAAGTCCAATACATCCGCATCAAATTTCAAACGAATTCCATCGATTTCAAATAAACGTATATATTGCTTGATAATTGCGTTTTTAGGCTCTGTGATGATTCGTTTCAAGCTTTTTGCATCCAAAGGTTCCAAGTAAGTCAATACCGGGAAACGACCAATCAACTCCGGAATCAATCCGAATGATTTGACATCTGTCGGAGTGATGTATTTCAGGAAATTATCTTCGTCCACTTTTTCAGTAACCTGGGAACCGAAACCGATTGTCTGTCTGTTTACACGATGTGCAATAATGCGTTCAATCCCATCAAAAGCGCCCCCGCAAACAAATAAGATATTCTTCGTATCGATAGCGATCATTTTTTGCTCCGGATGCTTTCTTCCTCCTTGTGGTGGAACGTTCACAACGGAACCTTCCAATAGTTTCAAGAGCGCTTGCTGAACCCCCTCACCGGAAACATCCCGTGTGATTGATGGGTTGTCACTTTTACGCGCGATCTTATCGATTTCATCAATGAATACAATTCCATGCTGTGCTGCCTGAACATTGTAGTCTGCCGCTTGTAATAAACGGGAAAGAATACTTTCCACATCTTCTCCGACATAACCCGCTTCCGTCAGTACCGTTGCATCAGCAATACAAAATGGAACATTCAACATTTTCGCAATGGTCTTAGCCAACAATGTTTTTCCTGTTCCCGTTCTTCCTACCAGAATCACGTTCGATTTTTCAATCTCAACATCTTCGATCTTAGTTTGGTGCAAACGCTTGTAATGATTGTATACTGCAACAGAAAGGGTTTTCTTTGCATCATCCTGACCAATCACATATTCATCCAGACGTTCTTTGATATCTTGTGGTTTCAAGACATTCACTGGAGCTGTTTCAGGTGAGATTTTAGTGGATTGATCTTCTTCAATGATCACTTTTGCCTGTGCAATACAGTGGTCGCAAATATGACCGGACAATCCTGCTATTAATAAACCTACTTGACTTCGGGGTCTTCCACAAAACGAGCAAGAAGTTTCTTTTTTTGACATATTCTACTTTTTATAGACAAAAAAGTCATCCCAATCAGTTAATCGAGATGACTTAGATAATATGATGCAAAGTTAGACTATTTTGGATTGCGAAGCAATATCTCGTCTACCATTCCGTAATCTTTTGCTTCAGCAGCTGTCATCCAGTAATCCCGGTCTGAATCTGCCCAAACTTTTTCATAAGTTTGTTTCGAATGGGTTGCAATAATGTCGTACAATTCTTTTTTCAATTTCTGAATTTCACGCGCTGTGATCTCGATATCGGAAGCTTGTCCTTGAGCTCCTCCAAGCGGTTGGTGAATCATTACACGTGCATGTTTCAAAGCTGAGCGTTTTCCTTCAGCACCTGCACACATCAAAACAGCTCCCATTGAAGCAGCCATTCCGGTACAGATCGTTGCAACGTCTGGTTTGATATACTGCATCGTATCATAAATCCCCAAACCTGCATAAACAGATCCTCCCGGTGAATTCAAATAGATTTGGATATCTTTCTTGGAATCAGCTGATTCCAAAAATAACAATTGTGCATTGATGATATTTGCGACTTGATCATTGATACCCGTTCCCAGGAAAATGATCCGATCCATCATCAGACGAGAAAACACGTCCATTTGTGTCATATTCATCTGACGTTCTTCAATAATATAAGGTGTTAATGAAGATTCGATGTAGCTTTCTAAATGCATGCTAGAAATTCCGACATGCTTTGTTGCGTACTTGTTAAATTCGTTTTTGTCGAACATGTTTGATAGTTTTTATACAAGTATTAAAATTAATACGATTCAGAAGATTTGATTCCTTTTTTGGCAGAAATTAACGAGAATAATTACAACATTCAAAAGTTCAAAACTTAATCGTGTGCAAATTCGATTTCGTAGCTCGTATGTTTCCGGATATTCAGTACAGTTTCGTCGTCGAAAATCAGATACTGACCTTTGATTCCCACTAGTTTTCCGCGAATGACCGGTGTCTTGTCAAAACTCACACTTTTCACCTTTACGGGATATTTTTCAACCGGATAATTCAATGAAATAATGGTGTCATCCATACTCACAAAATCACGCATATCGAATGGCAATAAATCCTCCACTCTTCCCTTTTCATCCAACAGATCCAATTCGTCATTGATCTCATTCTTTAGCATACGCTGCCAGTTTGTTTTATCCGTCATGTACGACTTCAAAGCAACCTCGATGATTCCTGCTTCATAACGATTCGAAGTTTCGGCAAGAATGATTGCACTGGAAGCGCCCTGGTCGATCCACCGTGTCATTGTTTGTTCGGCGCGTGTTACTCCGACTTTGATACTATCTGAAGCTGCGAGATAAACAATATGCGGTTGATTGTGGTGCTTATTTTCCCATTCGATATCTCTTCCTTCACCCAAATGAGCTCTGCATAATTCCGGATTGATGATACATGGGGCGGCTTGTGGTGCAGATTGAAAACAAGGAAAACAAAAACCTTGTCCAAAAGAGTTCTTCGTTTGCTTTCCGCAATTGGAACAGGTAATTTTCCCGGTCCAGGTCAATTGAATTTCACTTCCAATCAAATCATTCATGCGAATTTGAGGTTCCCCATTCAAAATCAACTGATATTGAATCGGTTCTTCAAAAGAAACACGCATTTTATCTAATAATCCTTTCATCTCTCTTAGATTTTAAGACTGAAGACAAAAGACTATGGACAGATTTGTCTTTAGTCTCCCATCTTTTGTCTAATGTCTCAAAATATTAATCTTGTATACTTTCCAATTCTTCCGTTGCTTCCATCCATAAATCCGAATAATAATCCAATTTGGATTTTACTTCTTCGAATGCTTTCAGAACCGGAGCAGTTTTAGCAGAGTCCGTGAAGTCCATAGTAGCCAATTGATCTTCCAATAATTTCACTTCTTTCTCCAATTCCTGAACACGGTCTTCGTGCTGTTTCACTTTCGTTTGAAGCTGATTCTTCTTGCGTTTTTGCTCTTTCCGATCTTCCTGGGATTGTGCTTTCACCGGTTGCTCGGCAACCACTTCCTTCTGAACGATTTTTGCCTCGGACTTTTTAGCAGGTGCCGCTAAAGCCATTTTACGTTGCAGGTATTCGTAAACCCCAAAATGGTGAATCTTCAATGTCTGATTTTCAATATCCCAGATACGATTCGTCAAACCATCCAAAAATTCCCGGTCGTGAGAAACGATTAAGAACGTTCCCTCATACTGCAACAATGCTTTTTTCAGTACTTGCTTGCTCTGAATATCCAAGTGATTCGTCGGCTCATCCAGAATCAAAACGTTTGAAGGGCTCAAAAGCAATTGACAAAGTGCCAGACGCGTTCGTTCTCCTCCCGACAAAACACCTACTTTCTTATCGATGTCTTCTCCCGAGAACAGGAATGCTCCCAAAATGGATCTCAAGTCTTTTCTTACTTCACCGGATGCAACCAAATCAACAGTTTCATAAATCGTCAAATTCTTGTTCAGACGCTCCGCCTGATCCTGAGCAAAATAAGTAATCTTGACATTGTGTCCATATTCCACTTTTCCTTCAAAATCAATTTCCTTGGTCATGCATTTGAACAGCGTCGATTTACCGACACCATTCGGTCCAAGAAGTGCAATTTTCTCTCCTCTTCCAACCGTAATCGAAATGTCCTTGAACAAGGTTCTGCCATTGTACCCTTTCCCCAAATGTTCCATTTCAAGCACCCATTTTCCGGGTTGTACATTCAATGGGAAGAAGATATTCATCTTGGCAACCGCATCGCTTTCCAGTTCAATCCGTTCTGTACGATCCAATTTCTTGATCAAGGATTGAGCAAAGGCTGCTTTATTCTTTTTCGCACGGAACTTATCAATGAGTTCCTGTGTTTGTTTAATCTCTTTGTCCTGCTGTTTTTTTGCATCCGCCAAGCGATCCAATTCTTCCGAACGCAATTCCTTGTACTTGGAATAAGCATAAGGGAAATCCAAGATCTTTCCGAAAGAAATTTCCCAGGTTCTATTCGTAACATTATCCAAAAACAAACGGTCGTGGGAAATGACGATTACAGCACCATCAAATTTTGTCAGGTAATTCTCCAACCACTGAATGGAAACAATATCCAAGTGATTCGTCGGCTCATCCAGCAGAAGCAAATTCGGTCGATTCACCAAAATCTTAGCCAACTCGGCTCTCATTTTCCATCCACCTGAAAATGAATTCAAAGGTTTTTCAAAATCTTCCTTGTGGAAACCCAATCCATCCAATACCGATGCAATTTTCTCTTCCCACTGGAAGCCATCATGGATATTGAACAAATCGTTGGTTGCATTCAAATCATTCAACAATTCCAAATAGGATTCAGTTTCGTAATCCTCTCGTGTTGTCAATTGATAGTTAATTTCCTCGATGTGTTTTCTCAAATGATTCAATTGTTCGTTGGAAAAAAACAAATAATCAAAGACACTTTGGGTTGTATCGATCACGATATCCTGAGTTAGGAAACCCACTTCCAAACCTCTCTGACGGTGGATTTGACCCTCAGTAGCCTTTTCAGTTTGAGCGATTAATCTCAACAGGGTTGATTTCCCCGCACCGTTCTTACCCACTAAACCAATTCGATCTCCTTGATTCACCTGAGCTGAACAATCCTCAAATAAATAACCCTGTGGGAAATGCACTCCCAATTTTTCCAAAACAAGCATGTGCAAAGGTAGGCAAAGTCTGAGAAATATGTTCAACAGTTCAAAGAGTTCAAACAATTGGATAAAAAGTAGGGCCGAAAATTTTCAGCCCTTACTTTTTCATCTTAAAGAACAAATGATGCCAGTTTCTTTCTTAGAATTTGATCTGGCCCCATGATTTCCGTCTTGAACGTAACGATTGTTCCAGTTTTTCCCTGTCTTAATAATTTGGTTGCTTCAGGAGAAATTTGATTTCCTTTTCCCTTCTCAGTTCTTGGAGCTGTGTTCATAGACATTTCCCAATTCATAATCGTAAATTTCGCGTCCAAGGGACTATTCGTATACTTTACAAATAAACGGGTTTCAGCAGTTGAAATCTTTCCTCCTTCCGGAACTGCACCAAAGAAAAATTCCGGATTTGGAAGCATCATCACACGAAACGAGTAGCTTCCCAGTTTTACTTTTTTCTTTGAAAGCGAATTCACCCCATAAATATCTATAGCAGCTGTTTTACCAGCTCCTGTGACTCTTGCAATATGCTGATTCGGATTCACCGATTTTGTCAGATTTACTCCACTTCCAACCAATACTGTTTGATCATAACCGGATGCCACACCTTCAATCACATTATCAAAGCCTTTGTAAAGTACATTCAATTTAGGCAATGACACTGTTCCTTGCGGCTTCATGATCTTTACAGTGTGCGTCCAGTCTTCCGTTTTCACCTGACCGGATTTGTTCTTGATGGAAACCGTTCCTTTCAACACCATTTCACCACTAGCACCCACTTTTGTTCGAATCTGTCCTTTTCCTTCCGAACCTAAGAAGGATGATCCATTGTAAGTCACTGTCGGTTGATTATCTGAATCAAAAGCAGCCATCATCACATTCAACTCCACTTCGTCGCCTCCATTTGCGATCTCCGGTCCGTAAACCAGCCCTACAATTTTATTGAAGGAATATTCTCCGGTAGAGACTTTTGACTTCAAATGTGCCAAAGCCAAAGAACGAGCCGAAAGAACATCCTGCTGCATGGAAGAAAGGGAAGCCAAAGCAGCAACCAAAGGAGCATGATCAAAAGTCTGTCCGATCCAGTGAACTCCCGATATCTCATTTTGTGTAACACGTTCCGGCTTGGTCAGATTCATATAAATGGAAGCAAGGACTTCCTCATCGTCTCTCAAATTTGCTTTGGATGATTTAAGCATCTGATCAACCTGCTTTTTCAAATCTTTATTGTCCTTAAAATCATTGATTGCTTTCGGATTAATTGAAAATGATTTATTTCCTTCTTTGTAAGTTCCGGTAGTTTGGATCAATTTGGAGCGGAAACTATTGAAATCATCCCAAATATTCTTTCCTTTTCCTGTTGGATTTTTTATGTCATCACCAATCAGAATGTGCATTGGAATATCGTATTGATCCTTTGCCTCAACAGCCATCAGGTTCATGCGGGTAGGTCTGCAATCTTTTCCTTTCTCCCAAATGATGGTTTTTTGGTCGTCACGTTTGATTTGAGTGATATCTTCTCCGGACTCTCTCAACAGTTCCATTTTCACCTGGTCTATTTCCTGGATCAAGCTAGCGGAAAGTTGATCAACCGCCTTCATTTGCTTCATCACCTTTTTCAGTTTCCGAAGCTTTTCAGCGTTCTCTTTGCCATTAGTAGATGCAATTTCATCCGAGATATCCGAAATAAACTCGGAACCTCTGTCCACTTGCATTCCATTTGATTTTTGAGTAT
This sequence comes from Fluviicola taffensis DSM 16823, assembly GCF_943372375.1. Taxonomy (GTDB): domain Bacteria; phylum Bacteroidota; class Bacteroidia; order Flavobacteriales_D; family Crocinitomicaceae; genus Fluviicola; species Fluviicola taffensis_A. The sequence goes on from NZ_CALRYJ010000003.1 coordinate 128,482, forward strand.
TCTCCTCAATCGCAACAAACGCATCCAGGATTGTTTTTGATACGTTCAATGCCAAAAGTGCGGTGAGTACCAAGTACATCATTCCAATCATCTTTTGTCTCGGTGTTTCTTTTCCTCCAGCCATGATTTAAATTTTAGGGTTATACTAATCGAATGTCATTTTTTCGATAAGTAACATGGAGGCAAAAAAAATGTCCGCCGAAGCGGACAGTATTGCTATTTAAAAATTCCAGACATCCTGCTCAAAGGTCCGGATGCTTTCAATGATATCGGCAGACTCCTGCAAGGCATCCACTCCTGTCCGGTAGCTGTCTATCGACCGGTCGAACACATTACTTTCCTTATAGACCGTGCTGGAAAATCTTCTCTTCCAAAATAAGTCATCGTAACTCATCCATTGAGCATCATTCTTATCGTTATACACATAATAATTCGTCAACAGGTATCTCAGATGCGGAAAGTAAATCCAAAACTTGGTTTCCAATCCAGAAATCATCTTTTGACCATTCGGTGCTATTTCTTCTTTCAATACCACCGGTGCAATTCCCATGATTCGGACATCCATCACAGAACGCTCCTTATCGAAAAACCAATCTTCCTTGATCAGGTATTTCACAATGTGTTCCGAATCTATCCAGGATGTATCTCTCGGAGGATAAATGAACTGCTCGACTCCATTTATAATAGCAGTGGAATCATCTCCATAAATAGTCGAGTAAGGTCTTTCGGGTTCCGGTCCTAATTTGCCCAAGTAGTAAAAAATCTCGTTTCTGAATATAGAGTCATTACAATAGTTCCCCCCAGCTTTCGGAGCAATCGGATATTTAAACTGGTCACCATCCACCACATCGAATTGATAGGGATTATAAGCTGAAAAGATCTTTAATTCACCTTGCATGATATGATGGCGCATGATTGTCCACAAAGACCAACAATTCGTGTTTCTGACGTACTGTCCGGACGGAGTGTGGTAATCAAAAGGATAATACAAGGGATGATTGATTTTCTCCCGCAGGTCTATTTCCCGCCAAACACGTTTACTCCAGACAACATCCGCTTCACGGACATACTCATAAGGAATCGTTCTTTTGGTCAGGATGTGTTCTTTCACATAAGGGTAATCCAAAACCGGTGTTAAGGACAGAAAATCGGTTGATTCGCATTGCGCATTCACTTGGTTGATTGCGGCGAGCAAGAGGATAAAGGTATATTTTCTCATGGCTTGGGTTTTCATGATAGCGCAAAACCCGGAGCTTGGTTACATCTGTTAACCAATTAGTTATAAACAAAAAGCCCCGACTCGCATTTGCAAATCGGGGCTTTTCTATTTTTTCAATTAGAAGTTCCAAACATCGTGTTCGAAGTTTCTAATCTCTTCTGTAATCTTTTCAGATTCCATTAGTGCATCTACACCCGTTTTGTAACTATCAATCTCGCGATCGAATACGTTACTTTCTCGATATATCGTACTAGTAAAACGACGTTGCCAGAACAAATCATCAAAGCTTTGCCATTGCGCGTCATTCTTTTCATTGTACACAAAGTAGTTAGCTAAAATGTAACGACAATGAGGGAAGTACAACCAGAATTTCTCATCCATTCCGGTAATTGTTTTACCTCCTGTTGGAGAAACCTCTTCTCTGTATACAACCGGTGCAATTCCTAAAATACGCACATCCAATACAGATCTTTCCTTGTCAAAGAACCAATCTTCTTTAATGCGGTACTGAACAATTTGCTCAGAGTCAATCCACATCGTGTCAGCTGGCGGGTATTTGAAAGTAATCGTTCCATCAGGAAGTGTGATTTCAATCGGATCTCCAAATTCGTTTGTCAATGGAACATCACTTTGCGCACCTAATTTTCCTAAATAATAGAATACTTTGTCACGGAATAAAGAATCAGTATAATAATTCTTACCCGCTTCAGGTACGATTGGATACTTGAACTGATCTCCATCTAACATATCAAACTGATATGGATTATAAGGTGAAAACACTTTCAAATCTCCATTGACGATATGGTGACGCATAATTGTCCACAATGACCAACGGCTCGTATTTCTTACATACTGACCTGATGGCGTGTGATAATCAAACGGTAAATAAATCGGGTGATTCATTTTTTCACGCATATCAATCATGCGCCAAACACGATGACTCCAGACTACATCAGCTTCTCGAACAAACTCATAGGAAATCATTCTTTTGGTAGGTATATGTTCTGTCATATACACCCCATCGATTACATCCGCCTGAGGAACATTCACTGGTCCACCATTGATCTCTTGCGCGTTCGTTAACAACGAACCAGCAAACAAGGTACTTAATAGAACTAAACGTTTCATGATTGACACTCTATTATTTATTTATTTTATTAAATGGTAAACACACCACTTTTCTTACGTAGGATTCCGTCCGGCCCTTTAACCATAGTCATAAAGCTGATACTAGATCCTGGTTTTGCTTGTCTCATTAAGCTAATTCCATCCGCGTTCAAAGTGTTTCCGGATCCTTTAGCAGGACGAGGAGCACCAGCAACGTTTAATTCCCAAGATTGAACTACGAATTCAGCCTTCAATGGACTATCAGAATAACGTGCAAACAAACGTGTTTCTGCTTTAGAAGCTTTACCACCATCTTCAGTAGCTCCGAAGAACAATGATGGAGGAGGCAAGTTCATTACGCGGAATTCAAATGATCCCAAAGAAACCGTTTTGTTTGTTTTTGTACTTTTTCCTGAGATGGAAATCTTAGCTGTTCTTCCAGCACCACCTACACGACCGATGTATCCTTTTCCTGATTTAGTTAAAGTCACACCTTGTCCTGTCAAGATTGTTTGATCATACCCGGAAGCAACACCTTCTACAACGTTGTTGTATCCTTTGTACAATACATTCAATTCAGGAAGGGAAACTGTTCCTTGCGGTTTCATAACCGTAATTTTCTTTTCCCAAGGCAATGTTTTCGGAATACCTGATTTGTTCAGGATTGTAATTGTTCCGCTCAAGTTCATTTCAGTAGAACCTGATTTTGTTTTGATTGTCGCCTTACCGTCGCTGATGTCACTTTTCGGTACGTTAGCACCTCCAATAGTTACCATCGGTTGTTTGTCTGAATCGAAAGCAGCCATCAATACTTGAACTTCTACTTCTTCATTTTGATTCACAACTTCAGGACCGTAAGCCAATGCCATAATCTTGTTGAAAGAGTATTCACCTCCACCTACACGACCACGAATCAAAGCAACTGCATCTGCACGAGCCGTCAAAATCTCTTTTTGCAAAGAAGACAAAGAAGCAATAGCAGCTACCGAAGGAGAGTGGTCAAAAGTACGACCGATCCAGTGTACATCTTTAATTTCACCTTCATGCATGTCAGCAATCTCTTGCTTAGTCAATGAAGAATAAATTTTAATCAATGCTTCCTGATCATCCGGAGCAACTGTTTTCAATGCAGGAGCCAATTGTTTTTTGATATCTGCGAAATCTTTTGAATTTCTGATATCCGGGTCCTTAAACGAGTACTTTTTCTCCTTTGAAGTTGACGATGAAGCAATTAACTCCGACAAATCTCCACGATACTTCAGGTAACTATCCCATAGTTTCATACCGTTACCTGTCGGTTTCTTGATATCTTCAGCGATACCCATTACTTCCATTGGCTCATCGTATTTATCCTTTCCGTCAACTTTCATCAAGTTCATTCGGATTGGTTTCAATGGATCCTTCGTATCGTAAGCCTTTGTAATCAAAAATTCAGGACCTACTTCTTTCGTTTTTTCACCACATTTCTCTAAAATTTCGATTTTCAAGTCGTCAATTAACTTAACTTGTTCTGCGGTCATTTTATCGATTTGCTCGACAACCTTCATCAAAGCGATTGCCTTTTTCATTGCTTCCGGATTTGATTTATCCTCAGCAACTTCTTTTAAGTCTGTTTTTTTCTCTTGACCACGACCATATTCATTCAAGTTTGAAATTTGAATATTTTCTTCGATGGCTACGAAGGCATCCAGAATAGCCTTTGATACATTAAGTGCCAGAAGTGCGGTAAGTACTAAGTACATCATACCGATCATCTTCTGTCTTGGGGTTTCTTTTCCACCTGCCATGACTTCTAAATTTTATTGGTTTACTTGTTAGTAATATTCAATGTTAATAAAGTAACTATCGACTAACCGATTGATTAGTCTCTAGAAATTGTCATAGCTTTCAACATGTTGCCATAAACTGCATTCAAATCAGTTAAGTTTTTAGACAACATTGCCATATTTTCTTTGTATAGACGAGTATCTTCAGCTGAATCAGATAAGTTCTTCATCATTTCAGTTACTTGACCTTGGAATTTCTCAGTTGCTTCCAAATGTGCAGAAGAACCTTTCAATTGTAATTCGTATACGTTGTTCAAAGCTGCCAAGTTTTTAGAAACTTTTTGCATTTGTTCTCCGAATGATTCACCTTCTTGCGTGTTTGAAGTCATACCTGAAATAGAAACAGATGCTCTTTCGTATGCTTCAGACAATGAAGAAACTTTATCAGATGCCGCTTGTAATGAAGAAACATAAGAGTCAGTTGCCGCTGCTGCTGATGTTACACCTTTCAATTGAGAAGCATTTTCTCCTAATTGGCGCATTCCATCTCCTAAACGCTCTAATAATTGACCGTCGATTTTTGCTTCCTCCAACATTTTGTCCAAGTGCTCAGTAATTCCAGATCCGCCAGAATTTCTTCCTCCTCTTCCTCCTGCCGCAGGTAAAGCATCGTGATCTAAATCATCACTGTGTGCGAAAGCCAATTCCGGGTAAACAAGCTCCCAATTTGGATCTTCATGAATCGGTTCAAATGCCGAGAAAATGAAAATCAACGCTTCCGTACCAAGACCAACGATCAACATCGCTGATGCAAATGGCCAGTGTTGAATTTTAAATAAGGCTCCTACGATTACGACTGCCGCACCGAAACCGTATAATTTCGCCATAAACTTTTTCCATCCTTTACTTCCTGGTTTCATAGTTTTCTTTGTTTTTTAGGTTTAACCAAATTTATTGTTTTGTAATTGTTTGTTTATTCCTAGCGAAGTTGGATATCGCTACGAATTTCTTCGCCACCTTCTTTGGAGAAGTCACGTCCACCACGACCTAAGTGTGTTGCCACATTTCGGAACCCGACGTACGATTTAGCCGTATCTTGATACTCGTAAGTACGAGTTGATGTTTGCAAATAATATCCGACATCTTTCCAAGAACCACCGCGGATAACTTTACGTTTCATTGCTGGCGGATCCCAGTCCATTGCATCATATCTGTATTCCGTATTCAAGTCATGAGAGAACTCATACATTGCTTCGTCATAAGCTGTTTCACACCATTCTGAAACGTTACCTGCCATACAATACAGACCCCATCCATTCGGATTATAAGAGTAAGCTTTTACCGTATGGAAACCTCCGTCTTCAAAATAACGACCTCTCATTGGTTTAAAGTTACCCAAGAAACATCCACTTTGGTTACGGATATAAGGACCTCCCCAAGGATATGGTGAATTATTCAAATCACCACGTGCTGCTCTTTCCCATTCTGCTTCAGTCGGTAAACGGAAGTCATTCACGAATAAATCTCCCATTGCCTGCAACCAGTTGTTTAGCAATTGTGTTCTCCAGATAGAAAATGCTTTTGCCTGAACCCATGTGATACCAATAACCGGGTAGTTATCGTATGCTGGATGCCAGAAATACATATTCGTCATTGGATCGTGGAATGCATAAGTAAAGTCACGAACCCATACCAATGTATCCGGATATACGTTGATCTCCTCATCAATGATAAAACGTTGACGATTCTCATGACCACGAAGACCTGTACTTTGACCTTTCTTATTGAAATAACTCAAATCCTTATCCAAACCTTGAGGCTCTTCCGTAAACGGATGCTGAGGTGTATTCAAATCACGGTGTTCCGGACTGATCTCATTTCCATCCTTGTCTACTCCATTGTGAACAATCTCAATACGACCTCGTTTAGCAGCCTCTCTCAAATCGATCCAATAATACTTGAAATTCAATTTTCGCGTATCAAATTCACGACGTTTGTAGAAACGCTCCGGTTGCGGATAGTACATATCAGCCAATAAAGGCATCAACTCCGGATCATCGTAGGAAAATCTACGATCCCAGTTCAATGCAAATATCGCACGATTGACATCACGGTCAGAAGGCTCGAATTCGACAGTTTCCAAAGCTCCTTCATCAAAATACATATCTTCGTAATTGATGTAACGGGAAGCTTCTTCGTCTTCCTCTAATCCGGAGTAAATACGTTCACGCGCCATTGAGTCTCTAACCCACTCCACGAATTGACGATACTCGTTATTCGTGATCTCAGTTTGATCAATATAAAACGCCTGAACCGAAACCGTCTTTGCACGAGTTTGGTGCAAGAAAGGCACATCCTGATCATTTTCCCCCATGATATAGGATCCCGATGGAATATATACCATTCCAAGAGGAATCTCAGGTTGATAGACTCTACGTCCTGAAGCACCCATTAAGTGACCAGTACGTGAGCTACAAGAGGCAATGAAGGCCCCAATTAAACCGATAAACAACAGTTTTTTCATTCTAGTTCAATTTTACAGTTCCGGATTTATCGTTAACATTCTACAGGATCAATTTTGCGATATAACGGAATCGAATAAAAAATGGTTACAAAGATTTGTAATTTTTTTTTGATTTTACAACCATTTTGGATGATGTGCCTTCGTAATTGGTATAATAGGAATATAACAAAACTTAAGCGCAATCTCATGAGTACCATTCGAAATCTTTGACAATCTTCCAATTGTGATATCATAAGAATAACCAACCCACATAAACATTCGTGCTTTTTGTTTTCTGATATCAAAAGGTCTATATCCCAATAACACGGAAACAGCATCGCTATTTCTAAAACCTAATCCTCCGTAAAGAAAGCCATCATAAATATAGCGTGCATTAAGATTACCTGAATATTTCAATAAATCTGTTTGCAATGTACCTTGCACATCGATTGAACCTTTTTGCCCAATACCTCTGAATGTATATCCACCCATTGCATAGTAGTGACGTGCCAAATCGTAAGGAACAGTACCTGTACCACCTGTCAAAGGAGGAACTGAACTTGTCAAATTCAAAGCCGAAGCTTGCAAGTGACTTGACGACAATCCGGCGAACCAATTCTGAGCACGGTAATAGATACCAAAGTTCAAATCGAATGTAATTGCAGAACTAGCACCTGGGAAAGTCGGGTCAATTTGTGTCTGAGGCCCAACCCAAGTCGGATTCATACCAAAATTCACCATTCCTACACCCAATCCGATACCTAGCTTACCATCACCCAACGGAAGATGATGCGAATAATTCAGCATCACATTGTTTTGACGGTTAAAACCAATAGCATCGTGCGTGAAGTTCAAACCAAAACCTCCGGTCCATTTACCAAAGCTCTCCATGTTTACCTCAGCATTAAAGACTACAGAATTCGGTGCACCATTCACTTTATCCCACTGATTGCGATAAATCAAATTTCCACACAACCCTTCTTCTATACCAGTCGCACCCGGGTTGATGGCGAACTTATTGTAGATAAAATGTGTAAGTGCGATATCTTGCTGAGCAGAAGCTCCGAAAGAACACAACACGAACGCTGATAAAATACGTAACGTTTTATTCATATTAAAGGGTCCTAATTATGGTTTTAACATGCTTGGCTTTAACAAATTTTAGCCAATTGGCGACTAAAATAAGTATTTTTTAGAACAAACAAAATTTTTTAATGCAATCAATCCATCTTTTCCACAATGAAATGTTGAAGAGATAAATATTTAACACAAACTCCTGTTACGAAACAACTGAGAAAAGGTTACCCCAGTTTTTGATATGTCTTCCACCACAGGTTGGGTATGTCGCCATTCAATGCGTTGCTATACTGCGACTTATCGCATGGAACCATGTGGTGTCTTTCGTATTTAATTCCTTCTTTCGGAGGATAAGGAACCTCCATCCACCAGCGTTCAGAACGATTGCTGCGGTAAAATATAATATCGTGATTTATTTCGTCTAAAAAAACGGTGAACTTGGTATATTCCTTTTTTGAACCGATTGGAAAGTCTCCAACCCGCTGTGAATATCCATCAATAAAGTACCAGATGATCTGTGCAATTTCCGCATGTGCACTTTCGGCAATATCACCGGGTAATAAGTTAAATAACCCGATTGAAGTCAATTTATCTGAAATCCCTGCATACTTTGCAATCTGGCAGATATCCTGATTATCCAACCCATTTGGTTGAGAGAAATATTTCCCCTTGAAATCGGATGCTTTGATGGCCTGTAGGTCGATGCTCAACAAATCCGTATTGCGAAGCAATGGTTCCGCTATCCTGAAATCCGCCTTGAATTCCCCTAAACGAACCGCATCAAAAAACAATTTTTCAAACAGATCTATTTCCGATGCCTTCACAAGCGGAGTCTGATAACCAATCACAGATAAATTGAAGAGGTAGCAAGGTCTGTGCATCAGCAATTTACTTACATAGGCATCTTTACCGATCGGAAGCTCCGGGTCTCCCAGATCCAGCTTAGAATCGATATTCAGCACATTGATGAGCTGTTCCAATTCCTCGTACCCTTGATACATGGCATAAGTCAAATCCTGAGAACCACCGATGACAACTGGAACGACTGATTTTTTAACCAATTCCGCTACCACTTGTCTCAAAGCGAAATAAGTGTCTTCCACTCTTTCTCCCGGCATCAGATTTCCTAAATCATAGATTTTAAAGTTCCAATTACTTCCGGGAAAATAAGAGTTGAGTTGATTTCTGAAACGATCATCTGTCTCGCCATGCAGGGATGACTCACCATTTCTGAATTCAGGAACATAGATCAATGCAAGTCCTGCCTTATCTATTTCAGGGAAGCCTGATTCATCATTTCGGACAATGAACTCGCCCAAAGATTCTGAAACCGGACTTTCATTGGTATCAATCGGACTGAAATAAATAGAGAGATCCTTCATTCTAATAGGTCTTTTGACAAAAATAACCGAATGAGGAATAGCCGAAACCACTCTTTGAATTAAGAATAAAGAGTCAAAAGTTAATAACTCAACGAATTGAAAAAGGAAAAGGTAGCTTCGACTACGCTCAGCTACCTTTTCTCATTCTATTTTCAATAATGTTTACTTCTTTTTAGCGGCCGCTTTCTTAGCAGGAGCTTTCTTTTTCGCTGGCGCTTTCTTCTCGATCATCTCTTTCACTTTATCAAGAGTAAGAGCTGCTGCATCGACAGTACTTGCCAGTTCAATCTTTAATTTACCTTTCAAGATAACCGATTTTCCCCAACGTGCCTTTTCAACACGAATACCTTCTTCTTTCCAATCGTGAACCACTTTATCAATATCCTTTTGAATCTTTTCAGCAACCAGGATTTCAATGTCCTGTTGGGTCAAATTATCAAAATCATATTTCTTGCTGACATTGATAAAGATCCCGTTCCATTTGATAAATGGTCCGAAACGACCTACCCCTTTTTGAACAGGTAAACCATCCACCATTCCAATTGGTGCATCCGCCTGTAATTTTGAATCAATGAGTACCATCGCTTGATCCATTGAAAAACTCATCGGGTCATCGCCTTTTGCAAGCGAAATAAACTGCTCACCAAATTTCACGTACGGACCAAAACGACCTACATTAACTTCCACCGCCTGACCTTTATATTCACCCAAGCTTTTAGGTAATTGGAACAGATCAAGTGCTTCCTTCAGCGAAATGGTATGAATACTCTGAGTACTTAACAAAGAAGCAAAACGCGGCTTATCTCCATCTTCTTTTTCGTCACCGATTTGGATCATGGGTCCGAAACGGCCGATACGTGCAATCACTTTCTTATTTGAATCCGGATCAATTCCCAACTCGCGCTCACCTGTAGCACGATCAGAATTTTCCAGGGTATCTTCCACATTGAGATGAAACGGTTTGTAGAATGAAGACAACATGTCTGTCCATTCCATTTTTCCACGAGCGATCTCATCGAATTGCTCTTCCACTTCAGCTGTAAAGTGATAATCCATGATTCCACCAAAGTGATCCACCAGGAAATCCGTCACCACCATCCCGATATCCGTCGGGAATAATTTGTTTTTTTCTTTACCGGTAACCTCTGACTTTAGTTGCTTCTCCACGAATGTCGGAGTGCTCATTTCTAAAACGATATACTCTCTTTTTTCTCCCTCACGCTCCTGCTTTTCAACATACCCTCTTTTTTGAATGGTCGAGATTGTCGGTGCATAAGTGGAAGGACGTCCAATCCCCAATTCCTCTAATTTCTTTACCAGAGACGCTTCCACATAGCGAGCTGAAGGTCTTGAAAAACGTTGAGTTGCTGTGATGTGATCTTTAACCAACTCCTCACCAACCTGAACTGCGGGAAGTAATCCTTCTGTTTCACTATCGTTTTCGTCTTCGTCTAAGCTAGTTTCCAAATAGACTTTCAGGAAACCGTCAAATTTGATGACTTCTCCTTTTGCCTGGAAAACTTCTTTCATATTTTCGTTTCCAATAGAAATCGTTGTCCGCTCCAATTCCGCATGGCTCATTTGAGAAGCAATCGACCGTTTCCAGATCAGATCATACAAACGCACTTCTTCCCGTTCACCATAGCTTAAAGCATGCATGGCAAAATTGGTCGGACGGATGGCTTCGTGAGCCTCTTGTGCATTCGAATTCTTATTGGTGTATTTAGTCGGATGGGAATATTCTTTTCCGTAAGCCGAAAGGATTTCATTTTTCGCACCGGTCATTGCCGTTTCCGATAAATTCACGGAATCAGTTCTCATGTAAGTGATATGTCCAGCTTCGTATAGTCTTTGTGCAACCTGCATGGTTCTTGAAACGGAGAATCCCAATTTCAAAGAAGCCTCCTGCTGTAAAGTCGACGTTGTAAATGGCGATGCGGGAGTTTTCTTTGCAGGTTTCTTTTGTACATCCTGAACAGAAAGCGGGTAAACCGCACATCGAGTTAAAAATTCCGATGCATCCGCCTCTTTATCAAACGTTTTTGAAAGTTCTGCCTTGATTCGTTCTTTTCCTTTTAAGAAGTCTCCTGTGACACGGAAATAGCTTTCCGCATGAAAATTCTGAATTTCCTTTTCTCGCTCAACAATCAATCGCACTGCAACGGATTGTACGCGACCTGCAGACAAACTCGGTCTTACTTTTTTCCACAAAACCGGAGAAAGTTCGAAACCAACCAAACGGTCCAATACCCGTCTCGCCTGCTGTGCATCCACTAATGGTTTATTGATTTGACGCGGATTTTCGATTGCTTTTAAAATCGCGCCTTTCGTAATTTCGTTGAATGTGATTCGTTTCGTATCTTTTTTATCTAATCCTAAAGTCTCGTATAAATGCCAGGAAATAGCTTCTCCCTCACGGTCCTCATCGGTAGCGAGCCAAACCACATCTGATTCCTTCGCTAATTTCTTCAATTCTGCGACCAGCGCCTTCTTATCGGAACTGACTTCGTATTCAGGGGCGAAGTTATTCTCAACATCAATCGCCAATCCTTTCGATGCCAAATCACGCACGTGTCCAAAACTTGATTTTACAGTAAAGTCCTTTCCTAAATACCCTTCAATGGTTTTTGCCTTTGCAGGTGACTCAACTATTACTAAATTCTTACTCATGCTAACTAAGGTTTTCCGGATCGAAACAATTCGAATCGGTGCAAATATAAACGGTTTTAAAAACAAAAAACAAGATAATCCGGTTTGAAAAAATTCGAAGCTTCTATTAAACTATAGTTTATATTTTTTTGAAAACCCAAATTTCACAGAAAAACAAACTTCATTTTCGAAAAAATTAACACAGATAACGCCATGACATTTTGACATGTCTGTCATAAAAACTATTTTTGCACTCTTTAAAATTCAAGCATGTTAGAGGATCACGGTGTAAATAAAGTTATTGACGAGAGCAGACAGGGAGAAGCAATCATTTTGGAAGGCGGAACCGGCTCCAAAAAGCTTTATGTGGAAAGTTACGGTTGTCAGATGAATTTCAGTGATAGTGAGGTTGTGGCTTCCATTATGACGAAAGAAGGCTATACGACCACCCGAAACATCGATGAGGCAGACGTTGTTCTGATTAATACTTGTTCTATCAGGGAAAATGCAGAAACACGCGTTCGCAATCGCTTGACGGAATTCAAGAAGCGCAAAGCAGACCAGCCCAACCTGGTTGTTGGAATTTTAGGTTGTATGGCCGAGCGTTTGAAACAATCCTTGCTGGAAGAAGAACAATTGGTTGACCTGGTAGCTGGTCCGGATGCTTACCGCGACTTACCGAACCTGATAGACGAAGTTGGAACCGGTCAGCGAGCTGTGAATGTGTTACTTTCTCGTGAAGAGACTTATGCAGATATTTCTCCTGTGAGAATGGATCAAGGTGGAGTAAGTGCATTTGTCACCATTACTCGTGGTTGTGACAACATGTGCTCTTTCTGTGTCGTTCCGTTTACCAGAGGAAGAGAACGTTCCAGAGATCCGCTTACGATTGTTCAGGAGTGTAAAGATTTATTTGCCAACGGATACCGCGAAGTCACTTTATTGGGACAGAACGTAGACAGTTACCGTTGGAATATGAGCAGCAAAGGTGTAATCAAGGATGAATCTATCCCAACTACAAACTTTGCTCAATTAATGGAACTGGTTGCTTTGATCCACCCGGATTTACGCATTCGTTTTTCCACTTCCCATCCCAAAGACATGACGGATGATGTGTTGGAAATGATGGCGAAATACGAAAATATCTGTCCTTACATTCATTTACCGGTTCAATCCGGGAACTCGAATGTATTGGAACGCATGAATCGCGGGTATTCACGTGAGTGGTACCTAGATCGCATTGCAGCAATCAAGCGCATCATTCCCGATTGTGCCATTTCAACGGATATCATCACCGGTTTTTGCGGTGAAACAGAGGAAGAGCATCAGGAAACGGTTTCCTTGATGAAGGAAGTCGGATATGATTTTGCTTACATGTTCAAGTATTCGGAAAGACCGAAAACATTGGCTGAGCGCAAATTCGCGGATGATATTCCCGAAGAAGTGAAAGGTAGACGCCTGGAAGAGATTATTGAGTTGCAGTTGGAAAACTCGGCAGCTTCTCATAAAAATCAAATCGGAAAAATCGCTAAAGTATTGGTTGAGGGACCTTCGAAGCGTTCTGCAGAGCATTTTTGCGGTCGTGACGCCAGAAATTCGAAAGTGGTATTCCCTAAAGGAAATGCAAAGAAGGGCGAATATGTCCTGGTTAAAATTACAGATTCCACTTCAGCAACCTTGATGGGAGAATTGGTAAATCACGTCAACTAGTCTAAATTTAAATGATGAGTAACATGTCACTTCAACAAATCAAACAGCGATTTGGGATCATTGGAAATGCTCCTCAGCTGAATCGTGCGTTAGAAGTTGCTATGCAAGTGGCACCAACAGATATTTCGGTTCTGGTAACCGGTGAAAGCGGAACGGGTAAAGAAATTATCCCACAGGTCATTCATCAGTTGAGCACACGCAAACACAACGAATACATTGCTGTGAACTGCGGTGCGATTCCGGAAGGAACGATTGATTCCGAGTTATTCGGTCACGAAAAAGGATCTTTTACCGGAGCAACAGGAAGCCGACAAGGTTACTTTGAAGTGGCGGATGGAGGAACGATTTTCCTGGATGAAGTTGCGGAATTACCAATGCAGACGCAGGTTCGTTTACTGCGCGTATTGGAAACCGGTGAGTTTATCCGCGTAGGTTCTTCCAAAGTGATCAAGACCAATGTCCGCGTAGTTGCAGCTACGAATGAAAATATGCACCGAGCAATCCAATCCGGAAAATTCCGGGAGGATCTATTATACAGATTAAGTACTGTCCCCATTCCATTGCCTCCTTTGCGTCAGCGACAGGAAGATATTTACTTGCTATTCCGGAAATTTGCCAGTGATTTTGCTGAAAAGTACCGCATGCCGGCAGTGAAATTGACAGGAGATGCAGTTGAATTACTACAGGCATATCATTGGCCGGGAAATATCCGTCAGTTGAAAAACCTGGTAGAACAGATTTCTGTAATCGAGCAGGAACGCGATATTGATGGTCCACGCTTACAATCTTATTTACCGCAGGCAGAAGAATTTTTTCCCGCAGTGGTTGGTGCTCAAGAAACCAAAATCGATGAGCGCGAATTGATGTATAAGTTCCTCTTCGACATGAAGAACGATTTGAACGAACTGAAAAAACTGGTCGTTGAATTATTAAATAACCAAGGAGAATTCAGTTTGTCGAATGATCAGGCAGCCGTTGTGAATCGTTTGTATCACGATATCAATTTGGGCGAACAGCGTATCTTACCTCCTACTCCAATTAAAACTGAAGCGGTAAAACCCGTTCTTTATGAAGATCCGGAGACAGAGGATTATGAAGTTCACGAAGAAGTACAGGAATCGTTGTCTTTGGAGGATCGGGAGAAGGAATTGATCCAGAAAGCATTAGACAAACATCGCGGGAGAAGAAAGTACGCTGCGGAGGAATTGGGGATTTCGGAACGAACTTTGTATCGTAAAATTAAAGAATACGATATCCAAGGATGAAACAACTCTCGATCATACTCATTTTACTAGCCGGTTTGACTAGCTGCTGGCCGAAATCCTTCATGAACCCCATCGATAACTCGATGCCTGAAGAATGGAAAAAATTCTACATCACTCCGTTGGAACTCACCGCAACAACGGCACCATCCAATTATCCCGCAAATCTCGCCGAAGAACTAAGAAGCGGTGTTCAAAACAATACCCGTCTAAGACTGGCTTCCAATTTGGAAGATTCACAAATCAAGATCAGTGGAATCATTTCCGGTTATAACACCACCCCTATTGCAATCCAACAAGGAGATTTGGCAGCCAAGAACCGTTTAACAGTGTCAGTTAATTTCACTATACTTACACCTACAAAAGGTTTGGAGAAAATGGAGTTTACAAGTTCGCGTTTTGCCGATTACGAATCCAGCGAGCAATTGGTGGATGTGGAAACACGTTTATTGGAATCCATTAACCAGCAAGTGGTTCAGGACGTAGTGAATAAATTGTTATCCAACTGGTAATGCTGAATACAGAACAAATAGCCGAATTCATCCTGCGCCCGGAACTCATGCGTTCGGAAGATGTGGATGTATTGCGCGAATTATCTGAAAAGCACCCGTATTCTTCCGTTTATTCACTTTTATACCTGCAGGGAGTTTCCCGTTTTCAATCCGTTCACCTGGATGAAGTCCTACCGAAACAAGCCTATAAATTATCCGACCGTTCGCGTTTATTTCACTTATTGCATTCCGCATTTGAAGGCGAAGCACTCATTGAGAATGAGATGGAGAAGCAGAATGAGGAAGAAACCCTCACTCCTTTCATTCAAGCTGAACAGAAAGAGGAAAAAATTATTCCTGTTTTAGAGATTGTTCGAGAGGAGGAGAAAGAGCCTGTTATAGAAAAGATTGTTGTTGAAGCAAAACAAGAGAAAACAGAGATTTCGGAGACTGAAGTTCCATCTGAAAAAGAGGAAGAGTCCGCGCCAACGATTGACGAAATCTCAGAAGTTGTAGACACTCAAGAGGTAAAAGATATTTTCGATTTTGAAACCGTTGCCGCAACCTTAGCTCAGGATTATCTGCATCAGAATGAGAAACAGAATCAGAATGAGAATGAGGATGAAGAAATCCCATACTCAAAACTCAAACTCACACCAATTGAGATTGAGAACGAAGAAACAATAGAAGAACCATACATTGAACCTCATACGCACGAGGAAATACCAACTTCCAGTGTTATTCAACCTGATTCAAAGCGTTCTTTCACCAGTTGGTTGAAAGCAGGTAAGCATGAAGAAGGGGATCTGTCAGCTAATGGACCGAAGACTGAAGTTTCATCCGATCAGGATGAAAAGCTGAAGGGCGAAACGATTCTTAAAACGCCAATCCTTGAACCGAAATCTGACGCAAAAAATGTGCAGCAGGAAATCATCGATAAGTTCATAGAAAAGAGCCCAAGCATGCCCAAACCGAAGACCGAATTCTATTCTCCTTCGAAAAAAGCGAAAGAAAGTTTGGACGATGATAAGATTCCGGTTTCGGAAACTTTAGCCAAAATATATGCCGCACAGGGAAATTTTCCCAAAGCAATTCACGTTTATCATCAATTAAGTTTGGCGTTTCCAGAAAAAAAGAGTTTATTTGCACTCCAAATAGAAGAATTAAAGAAAAAAATTACCTCATAAAATGATCCCATTAATTTCAATTTTACTAGTATTAGCAAGCGTTTTATTAATCGTAGTTGTGTTTGTTCAGAACCCAAAAGGAGGAGGTTTATCTTCTGATTTTGGTGCTGCACAGCAACTTGGCGGTGTACAACGCACAAATGATTTTATCGAAAAAGCAACATGGACACTTGCAGCAGTAATCTTGGTTGCGAGTATTGGATTGACAACGATGATGAAACCTGCGAAAGTAAAGGAACAACCGAAAAAAGAACAACCGGGTGGACCAGCTACACAAGGTCAGCAAGGTACTCCGCAGCCGAAATAGTCAATCGATTATAAAAGAATTTGAAATGTCAGTATGTCACACATACTGACATTTTTTTGTTTATATCCCCCGTAAAAATGAAAAATTGACACAATACCTACATTGGCACAATCTTAGCCGATAGGAATCGTCAAATTTTATCTAAATAGAATAACAATATGTCAACAACATTTAAACCTTTAGCGGATAGAGTGCTAATTGAGCCTGCAGCAGCAGAGCAAGTAACAGCAAGTGGTATTATCATTCCTGATACAGCGAAAGAAAAGCCATTAAAAGGAACAGTTATCGCAGTTGGGGTTGGTAAAAAAGACGAGCCAATGCTGGTAAAAGTGAACGATACGGTTATTTACGGTCAATATTCAGGTACTGAAATCAAAATTGACGGGAAAGACTACCTAATCATGAAAGAAGGTGATATCTACGGAATCATTGGGTAATAAGAACTTCGTTTAGACACAAACAATCATTAAGTAAAAGGAAAATGGCAAAACAAATCTATTTTGATGTTGAAGCTCGTGAGAAGCTTAAAAGAGGTGTTGATTCATTGGCGAATGCCGTGAAAGTAACTCTTGGACCAAAAGGAAGAAACGTTGTAATCGGAAAAAAATTCGGAGCTCCACAAGTAACAAAAGATGGTGTTTCTGTAGCTAAGGAAATTGAATTGGCTGACCCTATCGAAAACATGGGGGCTCAGATGGTGAAAGAAGTAGCTTCAAAAACAGCAGATATTGCAGGAGACGGAACTACAACTGCAACCGTTCTGGCTCAAGCAATCATTACAGCGGGATTAAAGAACGTAGCTGCCGGTGCAAACCCGATGGACTTGAAAAGAGGAATCGACAAAGCAGTACTTTCTGTTGTCGCTGATTTGAAAAAAATGTCCAAAGAAGTTGGTTCTGATAACGACAAAATCAAGCAAATCGCAACTATTTCTGCTAACAATGATGAAACGATCGGTTCATTGATTGCTGAAGCAATGAAAGTAGTTGGTAACGATGGTGTAATCACTGTTGAAGAAGCAAAAGGAACGGAAACTGACGTAAAAACAGTAGAAGGAATGCAATTCGACCGCGGTTATTTATCTCCTTATTTTGTGACAAACACAGATAAGATGATTGCTGAAATGGAGCATCCTTTGATCTTGATCTACGACAAGAAGATCAGCAACATGAAGGAATTGCTTCCGATTTTGGAACCGGTTGTTCAAAATGGTAAATCATTGATCATTATCGCAGAAGATGTAGATGGTGAAGCATTAACTACACTGGTTGTAAACCGTTTACGTGGATCATTGAAAATTGCGGCTGTAAAAGCTCCGGGATTCGGTGACCGCAGAAAAGCTATGTTGGAAGACATCGCAATTTTGACAGGTGGACAAGTTATCACAGAAGAGCGTGGTTTGACATTGGAAACTGCAACTTTGGACATGTTGGGAACTGCTGAAAAAGTAGAGATCGACAAAGACAATACGACGATTATCAACGGTGCAGGAGAAAAAGAAAATATCCAGGCGCGTATCGGTCAGATCAAAGCACAAATGGAGTCTACCACTTCAGATTACGATCGTGAGAAATTGCAAGAGCGTTTAGCTAAATTGGCTGGTGGTGTCGCTGTTCTTTACATCGGAGCTCCTACGGAAGTTGAGATGAAAGAAAAGAAAGACCGTGTTGACGATGCTTTAGCTGCAACAAGAGCTGCCGTAGAAGAAGGAATTGTTCCGGGTGGAGGTGTTGCATTGATTCGTGCAATGGATGCATTAGAGACCTTGACAGGAATTAATGACGACGAAACAACAGGTATCGCAATTGTAAAACGTGCTATCGAAGAGCCGTTGCGTCAAATCATCGCGAATGCAGGTGGTGAAGGTGCAGTAGTTGTTCAGAAAGTTCGTGAAGGAAAAGGTGACTTCGGTTACAATGCCCGCACAGACCAATACCAAAACTTGTATGAAGCAGGTGTAATCGATCCGACTAAAGTGACTCGTATTGCAATAGAGAACGCAGCATCAATCGCAGCAATGCTATTGACTACAGAATGTGTCATTGCAGATGAGCCGGAAGTGGAAGGTGCACATTCACATGGTATGCCAGGTGGAATGCCGGGAATGATGTAATTTCGACAGATAAAAAAACAAACAAGTCGGGGCGAAAAATTTTTCGCCCCGACTTGTTTTATGAAATGTCTAATCTATTGAGTTACAAAGGCAGTTTAATAACCTCCAGCATATAATCCGGTTTTCCGTTTGTTGCTCTCCAATCATAATGGATCAGCATCAACTCATTCCCTACTTTACGGGACGTAACTCCTGATCCTGTATATAGATAATTCATTGCAGATTTTTTCAAAAGTGGTTCACCCAATTTATCCAATTCTTCTTTGGTGAGCTCATGATCCAAAGCATAATTCATATATTTTTCTCCGTCCAAATAACCAAGCATCCATGCCTGTACGTTACTGTGCAGATCTTTAAACGTTACCTCTCCACCTTCGTTCAAAATCACCAAACGATTTCTGATCGTTTTATCTTGTTTTGTTTTCGCAAAATCTCCCTGGATATAATAAACTATACCTCCATCTTTCATTTTATGACTCGAAGGAATTAAAGGTGCACCCGGAAATTTAAGTGAAACCACATCTGCAGGAAAGCTGATTTTATCTTCAGACCACTCACCATTTTTATAGCTCGAAGTAGAAGCAAAAAGAGCGAAACTATTTGATTTGGGAAGTTCCTCCGTCCAAATAGTATAAATATTACTTCCAAAGAACACATAACAATACCTCGTTTTATCGGATGTCTTGACAGGCACTTCCGTAATCATACTTTCTTCTTTTGATTCCAGGTCAAGTTCCCATAGCTGGTAAGTCCCTTGTACTTTGGTCTTCGGTTCATACTCACCTCCGACAGAACTTCCAACAAACACTCCGAAATTCACTTTATTCCCTTCCAATCCATTGATTTTAACTCTAACGTCAAACTGTTTAGCCGGACCGGTGATTTTATCGATAAAATGGAAGGAATCTTCTACTTTCTTTGTTTTTATATTTGCCTTAATCACACGAATAAACGAATTATAAACCCCTTTGGGAGTCTTTGCTCCTTTGTGTGAATTTTCAGATCGGGCAGCGTACCCAAGGATAAGAACCACATTTTCATCGTCTACAAATTCAATCACCCCGGAAGCTTTACTCAAAACATTTCCTACAGATTCCAGAGCTGGAAAAGAAAAGTCTATCAATTCATTAGGACTATTGCTATTCAATCTATATAAAGATAAATGTCCATTCCCATCATAATCGTACACCATGTTTTGTTTTACTGCATATCCTGAAATCGGATCAGATGTTCCATTTTTATAGGATGCCTGAGGTGTTTTATTTTCTTCCGGCTGTCCTACCGGCTTCCCATCCGAATTAAACTTGTAAAAATGTTCCTGTGTGACCAATTGGAATGAACCATCTTCCTGAATATAGATCTGATTCATACTAATATTATCGCGTTTCTCGAGAAGAATATCCGATAAATCGATTACGGAATTTTGGGCAAATAAAGCGCCAACCATTAAAATAAAGGTGCTGGTTAAAATTGTTTTCATGTTGATTGTTTTTTCGCAAATCTAACGATAAAATGAACCAAACAGACAACAAGTATCGTCTCACCTTTCAAAAGTTTGTAAATTTGAATCAATTATAGTTTCCGCCTCGGCGGAAGCTTTCCGATCCTCCTTCCCCCGACGATACTGCCGGGGATAGACAGGAACGACACTATATAGAGAGGTAGTCATTGCAAAATGTACTACCTCTTACTTCATAAGGAGATTTTTCCCGTCTTTAGAAACAATTTCTGGATTTTCTCCACATGCCCCGTCTCGACCAATTTATTCAATGTCTCCATGTGCAGATAGAAAATGGTATTTCCCACTTTTCTGAACTTTAAGGTTCGTTTATGCAGGGAAGTTGACGGAATCGATCCGGGCAAATCAGACAAGGGCTTCAACTCATCTGCTGGAAATTCCCGTAAACAAGGTAGACACAGTATTTCCGAGTCGGACAACACATAATCCTTGTTCAAATCCCATTTCAAGGTACTATTATCCCTTACTTCGAGCTTTGAATGCTCATCCATGATAAAAACCGAAGGATAATTCGGAACTTCCAGGCAAAATAACTTTTGACCATTCAGCCCATCAAAAATGCGCAGGTTAGGTGTTTGTGGTTTCACAAGCTTTAAATCGGGGGATGGAAAATGAATGACCGTTTCTTTGATATCGTAATCCGCATCCAATTGGAAACAACGTGCATGAAAGGTGAAATAATCTTCTTTTGCCTCCGTCCAGGTTAGCATCCATCCATTGTTCCCGGAAGTGAAACTAACTGACTCAGCTTTCAGTGGCGATTCGATCAAAGTCGAATATACTTTCTTTTGGGAAAAATCGGTTAGACTGATTGACCAAATATCGGCGTTCGCTTTACAGTAATCCACACTTTTATAATCACTTAGGGAAAGTGGTGGTGCATTTCGATCCTTGAAAGCAGTTTTGCTGATACTGAATAACAATTCTTGTTTTGAATTCATCCCGATACACTTGAAATCAAACAGATCCAGGACTTCCTTCTTCTTCCCGAAAGCGGGATTAAACACATCGATTAAAAGGTATTCGTATGAAACAGTATAATCCTTCAAATTCACAATGCTCAATCTCAAATAAGTGTTGATTCCTTTCGGCTTGAATAAATCGGGATGTGTATTTGCGGATATGGCATAATAGGTCTGATACAAGATAATTTTGCCTTCCAATGAAGTGATGATTCCCGCATCCACATGATTGGAATTATTCGAGTACTCGTCCCACACACTTTTTACTACGTGTTCCTGTTTCTCAAGCGGGATTGCTTTGTACTCGTTCTCCCTATCCGGGAACATCTGTTCTATGTGAATGATATTATCGGCAAGTGTATACCGGATATTGTTTTTCATGTCATAAGCGGTACAGCCGCTCATTTTCTGATCGGAATCAGCTTCTTGCGCCGTAATTTCCTGCACCAATTCCTTATTCAGAATTCCTTGATTGTTAAACTTGAACCGATAGTTTCCTTCTGTTAATTGAAAAGATCCATCTTCAAAAAGATAAGGACTTAATTGATAAGGGGATTTGTCTTTAAAGTACTCTGAATTTTCAACCCACTGGTTTGACTGAGCCGAAACCACAAAGCAAAAATGAACAAAGAAAAGGGATATCAGCAGTCGCATGAAAGGGGGATTTTATTTAATCAAATATAGTGTTTTCGGAATTATCACTTGGAATAGTTAGTACCTTTGCAAAAAAATCCCAATGGCTGATATTACAGTAACGATTATTGATAGAGAAGGGTTGGCACATGAATTGACTGCTCCCACAGACATGAACATGAATATCATGGAACTTTGCAAAGCTTACGAACTTCCGGTGAAAGGTGAATGTGGTGGAATGGCCATGTGTGCGACTTGTCAATGTTATTTGGAATCCGACACGCCATTGGATGAGCAAAGTGATGCGGAATTGGACATGCTCGACCAGGCTTTCTTTGTGAAGTCGAATAGCCGTTTGGGATGTCAGATTCACATTTCAGAGGAAATTGATGGGATTGTTTTGAGATTGGCTCCGGAAGCGGAGTAATTTTTGAAATCTCCACACTCAAATCTCAAACTCCAAACTTAATAGTGTGAGTTGGAGTGCGAGTATTGAGAGATTACAAAGTAAACGTCAATCCTGTTCCGAAACTGAAGATTCCGAGTTGTCTTCTCAAATTCACTTTCGACCACACTTCTCTTCCGGAAAACCAATATTCGGATTCATCCATTCGTCTGAATTTCTTCTTGCTGAATTGGATGGCATACTGGTAACGGAAACCGATGTGGAACAATACCCGTTTCGTAATCGGATAATTCATTCTGAAACCATACATGAAAACCATTCCGCGGAATTCCTCAGCACGTGAATCCAATAGTTTTTCTTTTAATTGGGATAGTTGGTTGGGATCTTGTGAATCCACTAATTCAACAGCTAAATTTCTATTTGGAAGCTGAATCAACGAATAACCAATTCCTATCTCACTGGCGAAACCACAAGGAATGCGGCTATCGTTCAATGAGATCAATACTTTCGGCATGAAAACACTTTCCCGAATGGGAAGATAAGCCACTTTTGCAGCTAGGTATTCCGAAATCATGTTTCCGCTGGTATCTTTAAAATTCCGTGTAATTTCATCTACTGACTGTAAATTCACCTTGTAAAAGCGCTGTGAAAATTCCACTCCAAACCCTACCGACTCAGAAATCGCGACATTCAAACTCGCTCGATAAGCCAGATCAAGCAAATTATACGAACTATTGAGTGTTCCATTCTTCGAAACATACCCTTTCCGTTCACCAAAAACATTCTGTAACAATGGAATTTGTCCTTGTCCATCCAATTCCAAAAAAATGCGGTGTTTGTAGTACCCGACTTCCTGGGCATTCGAAAACAAGCTGCCAACCAGAATCAAGCAAAAAAGGAATGCTTTCTTAATACTCATTTTTTGCTTGTTTTAATTGATGGAACATTCCATTCAACCGGGAACCGATATTGTGTTTCGATGCAGGCTCATTGACATAATAAGACCGGTCTAAGACCAATTCCCCTGTTTTCAAATCCAACACATAGAATTGCCAATCCGAATAATGACCTGAAAGGATCGCAATGGGAAAATAGACCAGTCCTACAGGAAGCAATACCGTAAACAAAGCCACATTTCCAAAATACAGATCAGGAGCATAGGTATGCTGGTATTCCAGAAACAATAATTTTTCTGTTCCGAATTTGGTTTTCACCCGATTCAGATCCACTACATCGAGCACAAAATAATCGTTCTCATAATCACTGATAGCGCGCGTCAAACTGCGTTGCAGCATCGAATAATTATTCCAATCCTCTGCTCCCAAAATTTCGAGGTTTTTGAGACTGAGGCTTTCCACATGAATATTCAGGTCGCTTGCGTTATCGTAAATCTCCTTGAAAACCAAATCCCTTGTTTTAAAGGTCTTGAATACATCTATCTCACTTGAATTGGTTGTTTCAAAAATTGCCGGCTGGAACAACAGAACGGAATCCATCTTCAAATGAATTTCTTCATCATACTTGAAGTACTCCAGATTCAACTGCTCTACGTCTGTCATGAGATTGAATTCATCTTTATCCTTATCAAGGACGCTTTTCTTATCGGAGAACTTCCTGAATGTTTTGGTAAAGCTGCTATCGCGGATAATATCCGAAATTCCATACATATAGAACTTAGTGGAATCAATCCCAAAATCTTCTGTCATTCCTTTGGACTGATTTTCAATTACGGCATACTTATCCCATTCTACGGCATGTAATTTTGATTTGGAGGAGGTATCTTGTTTCAATTCATGGAGATAAGCCAATGTCTGTGAGAAGGTCTTCGTTGAAAATTTACTCATCTCAAAATCATCGCTTTTAACCAACAGATGGATGGCTGTCTCATAACATTTCCGGGCGATCACATTCGTCGTATCCACATGATAGGAATCATAAATGATCCGCAATCCCATAGTCAGTTTCCCTGCCTTTGGAAGCACTGTAATAAACTGATTCAGGATGGAGATCTGCCCCTCGTAGTATTTCACCCTTTTCCTGTTCAACGAAGAAAACGAGGTATATAAAGCGGTTTCTTTCTTGATGGAAGCCTTCATGATATCCAACCAAGCCTGAGACTTATAGTTTCTAAGAAATTCAGATTCCGGATATTTCTTTTCGAGAATATAAATGGCATAAAGAGCTTCTACCGGTTCTTCGGAGTAAACTTTATTCAGGACATACTCAAATCGGGAAATATCCCGGATATAAAAGAACTGAAGGCTATCTTCATACAACAATTCTTTTTCCCAATCCTTAAATTTGGATACCTGATCTGTAACCTGTTCCTTTCTCTTAGCCAGATTCGGATGAGACATCAGGTAGTCGTTGTATTTGAATTTCGCTGAAATTTCGTTCCGCTTGAAACGGAAATACATTTCCGGGACGTACATTTCATCGGTGTTGAAATAAGCTGCGTCCAATTTCATTTCCTCAAATGGAAGATAAGAGTAGAGCAATACGTCAAAGGTCTTATTTATTTCACTCGATTTGTATCCGGCATCGTGAACCATCTTAACTGCCAAACGATCCGCTTCCAATTCATTTTCCCGTGAGTAATTACTCAGGAATCGTGCTTTTTCATTGTAGGAATAGAACTTTTCTTTGGTTGCGTATTCAAACAAATCCAGTACGTGGTGTTCCTGATAATGGATAATCTCGTGTGACAATACGAAAGCCAATTGAGCTTCCGAGGTAAGTTGCGCAATCAATCCGGTGGTTACGAAAACAATACCCTGTCTTGTGGAAAACGCATTCGCTTCAGTTGAATTGTAGACATAGAACCTCAATTTCCCTCTCAGATCTTCTTCTCCGGCAATCAGTCTGTCTCCTAAACCCTGAATATACTTGCTGATGGTATCTCCAAAAGTGACGTTTCCCGAATGCAGGATCTCATCTATGGAATAATTGATCTGTTCTACAAAAAACTCCCTTTTTCTGCCATTCAAGGATTTCAGGTCTTCCCTGTTGTCCTGCTTGATCTTTGAAAGGGTGGAATTTGAAAAATCTTTGGGTACAGCTCCCTTGCTGCAAAGAGGTTGGTATCGATTAAAATCGGTTTGTGCAACTGATTGAAGTAAAACAATGCAAGAGCATAAAAAAAGTAATGTCCGTTTGTTGATCATTTGATGCCTTCCGGAAGTAAACAAACTGGAATCGGTTCCATTTTGTGCTTATTTGCCCTATTTAATTTACGGTAAATTGCAAGAACTTCTTTCTGTCTCGGATTCAAGGTCTCTTCATTTCCACTGAAATCCATAGCCCATTCCAATTCGGGATAGGTTGCCCCCATCTGATCTTCATCGGAGCGACCGTCCTCCCACAAACCATCCGTTGGTTTTGCTATCAAAATGGATTCGACAATATTCAAGGATCCGGCCAATTCAAAAACTTCTGTCTTGGTCAGGTCAGCTATCGGGCTTATATCAACTCCTCCATCGCCGTATTTGGTAAAGAATCCCACTCCAAAATCTTCTATTTTATTTCCTGTACCTGCTACCAAAAGTCCATGTGTCTGACCCAAAGCATAGATGGTCGTCATCCGTAAGCGCGCTCTGGAATTCGCCATTGCCAAGTGATTTCCCACTGTTTGTGCCGGAAGTGTTTTCTCGAGTTGATGAAACGTATCCGTCAGGTCAATTGTATGGGCTTCTACATTTGGAAAATGAGTCATTAACCAATCGATGTGTTCTGTTGCTCTTGCAAACTCCGCTTTTGTTTGGCGGATTGGCATATTCAAAACAAGTACCTGCAGTCCGGTCTTTGCGCAAAGAGTTGAAGTGACAGCACTGTCTACCCCACCGGATATTCCAATAACAAACCCGTTAACTCCTGCATTCAATGCATATTGCTTCAACCAATTTGATATATAATCGATTACTTGTAGTTCTTTTTCCATAAATCTCGATAGTAAAAATAAAAAAAAATCCCGTCTCGGCTTAGCCAAAACGGGATTTATAAGAAGGATTTCCGTATTTATTTAGAACAGAATACCGATTTTCAAACAAAACTGAGTTTGAGTCGTTTTCAAACCGAAATAATCGCTTGATCCAGGAGCACCCGGATTTCTATTGAATAATGTTTTATTTTTTCCACTTCCTTCAATATTAATTGGAGTCAATCCGTAGTAAAACCCTAATTCAGCAAACAACATCGTGTTTCCTGTAAAGTTCCACTGTGCACCACCTGCCAAACCTAATGAGCAACGGATAATGCTTACATCGTTTCCATAAGGAGTTTTCATCCCTTCCATTTCTGAAGTTGTTGAAGGGTAAATTGACGATCCTAATTCAATCGCGTCAATAGCTGTCCCATCTGCTCCGTTTCCGAAGATATTCCCTTGATCTGTTTTAGTAGATTTCACCAGGAAACTTGTTCTTGCTCCGAATTTTCCGTAGTAACGGAAATCACCCAAAGCATTTGTACGGAACATCAACATGGTTGGGATCGTTGCATAAATGTTCTTGTACTTTCTACCTGTCAATTGGAATACTTTATCTGTATTGGGATCTTTTACGTCCTCCTCCTGAATGATTGTTTTATCATTGTAATAGTAGTACGTATTTCCATTGATTGCATTCACTGCTATTTTATAGGATTCAAAATCAAATTCCAAACCTGTAGCAAAACCGATGTTGTCATTGAAATTGAAATTGATATTCAATCCAAATGCGTTTTGAACACCAACACCATCTTTCTCGATAACGTTTGTTCCCGGTTTAGTGAAGTTTAAACCCAATTGATAAGCAAGACCCATGTTCACTTTTTTATCTGAACTAGCGGGTTTGTCTTGAGCGAAAGTTAAAGCTGAAACACTTACAGCCAAACATGTTACTATTAATCTTTTCATAAGTTATATAAAAGTCAGCCAAATATAGTTTCTTTCATTGAGACTAGAATGATTATTTTTGACCAATATGAAATTTACACGAAAAATCGGATTGCTTCCTTTATTAGCTTCGGGATTGCTTGTGATACAATCCTGTTCCAATGATGCGTTAAACGTAGACATTTCAAGCAGTAAGTACCAATTGGAGAGCATTCAACTGGACAGTATCCTCAAGCACACTCCTGACGAACAATTAGGTTCCGAACTCTTTGAATTATCTCAGGAAATTCCTGAAATCATTGATTATCAATTCTATTATTGTTACAAGACCGGCTTACCGAAAGACACTGCTTTTCAGGCGAATTGGTCAGATTTTACACGCAATCCTTATTATAAGCGGTTATCCCTGCGAATTGATCAAAAATTTACCAAACTGGCAGATTCCAAGAAACTGATCGCTGATGGTTTCAAACGCATTCAGGTTCACTTACCCAAAGCCAAACTGCCAAAAAAATTGGTTTTTATGAATTCTTTTTTCTCTTCAAGTATGTACTGTACAGAATCCGAAATTGGAATCGGGCTGGAACGCTATTTGGGAGCCAGGACGGATGTTATCAAAGAACTTCCGGGTGATGTTTTCTATGAATGGATCAAGAAAGCAATGGAACCTGAATATCTTGAACGCGATGCCATTTGCTCCTGGGTCCTGACTCATATCTGCGAACCGGGAAAAGACATGAATAACATAGAAGCCATGATTCAATGGGGAAAAATCCTGTACATCACAAGAGCAGCTTTACCCGAACAGGAAGAACGCATCTTACTGAGATATAATCCCGCTGATTACGACTGGGCATTGAAAAATGAACGTGCTTTTTGGGAGCACCTGGTAAAACAGAACATGTTGTTTGTCAAAAGCGAAACCGATCAGGCAGGATTCTTACAGGAAGGTCCTTTCACTTCCGGGTTTTCTCAAAAAGGAGCCGATCGTCTGGGACAATTTTTGGGATACCGCATTGTTTGTAGCTACATGGAACAATATGATGTAACTTTGCAGCAATTGATCGACAAACCATACAACGAATTATTATCAGAATACGAAATCGACGATTAGCGATCAGTTAAAGGTTGTATAAACTTCGGTTTAAGATGCAACTTTGCACGCTAATGACTAATTTTGCAAACATTCGTAACACAAGAAAAATGGAAGAAGAAATCGTACGCAAACAATCTTCAATAAAAGTACAAATTGGGCTTAACGCAAACAACTTACCTTTAGAAATGCATTGGACCGCAGATGATGGCGGAATTACAAATGCCCCGGCAAAAGCAATGATGCTTTCATTGTGGAATCCGGAAGATAACAACACCATGAAAATCGACCTTTGGACGAAAGACATGTCGATTGAGGAAATGAAACAATTCTTTCATCAAACCTTGCTCACAATGGCGGACACGTTTGAAAAAGCAACGGGAGAAAACCTGATCGCTGAGGATTTGAGAGATTACTGCTTTCATTTTGCAGAGAAGATGGATATTATGCCTGAGAAATGATTCAGGATTGAAATTAAAAACAAAGGGCGTACCGGATATCCGGTACGCCCTTTGTTTTTTTTGTATGATTGTAGGCATGCGAAGCATCGCGTGCCTACAAATTTTATATCAATCCGTTATTTAACCAATACCATTTCGTCGACCAGATTTTTCGCGCCACAGTACACATCCATTACCCACATCACATAGCGGATATCTACAACGATGTTCCTACAACGGTTCGGATCGAAATAAAAATCACTCATGGTGCTTTCCCAACTTCTATCGAAATTCAATCCCATCAGATTCCCGTTTGCATCCAATACCGGAGAACCTGAATTTCCACCTGTCGTGTGATTCGAACCTGTAAAGCAAACCCACAACTCTCCATTCTGAGCGTAATTGCCGTATTTCTTGTCTTTATACAATTCTATCATTTTAGGATCCAGATCGAAATCAGGATTGCCTGTATTGTACTTATCGATCATTCCTTTCAATGTCGTATGCTCTGTATAAGCCATTCCATCAACCGGTGCAGAACCTTCCAATAAACCGTACGTCACACGCAAAGTTGAATTCGCATCCGGCCAGTTTTTTCCATCAGGGAACATTTTTAATTTTCCTTCTACAAAATCCTTCAGTAAGGCATCCATCTCCAGGTTGTAATCATTAGAGCCTGCTGCAATTTCGTTGCGCATGACGTTGAAGCTTTCCACAAACAATTTGTATCCGGGATCTTTCGCCAACTTCGCAAATGATTTTTCAGTCAATTTGTTGAGAAAAGCCACATATTTTTCCTTGTTTACAAAAATCGATTTGGAATAGATCGCTTCCGAAAGTTTGGAAGTAGCCAAGGAAGGAACCACAAAACGCTTATCCAAATAATTTTTGAAGGTCGGTGTAAGTACATCGAAAATTCCCTTGTCGACGGCTATGTCGTAATTTTTGAAGAACCCATCTGCTCCTTTTATCATGGCTTTAACCTTCGCGTCCAATTCATTATTCGTGCGGTATTTGCCATAATTCCGTTCCAAATCTTCCATTCCTCTTGCCAAACGGAAATACTCAGGTCCAACAAACAAGTATTCTACAAAAAGTGTATAGTTGAATTCATACACCCCTTTTTCATCCACCAATTTATTCATGCGGTCGATCA
Source organism: Fluviicola taffensis DSM 16823 (assembly GCF_943372375.1). Taxonomy (GTDB): domain Bacteria; phylum Bacteroidota; class Bacteroidia; order Flavobacteriales_D; family Crocinitomicaceae; genus Fluviicola; species Fluviicola taffensis_A. The sequence goes on from NZ_CALRYJ010000003.1 coordinate 158,331, forward strand.
AAGGAGCATACCTACTCCATTCTTCTTTTGAATTCGCTTTTGCAATATACTCCGCTTCAAACTTCTTTTTTAATGAAACGGCATCCAATTGTTTCAAACCGTCAATTTGACCGATGTATTTCTTCCAGGCATTTGCAATCCGCGCTTGTTTTGCCATATACTGGATTCGTGTCAAATCAGACTTCGTCATCGCTTCATTGATCACCGCTAAACTTTTCGTACGCATGTCAATTTCCATCGGACGTTGCTTCTCAATGTAGTATTTCAGGTTTCCTGAAGTCAAATGCTGTTCTGTTTGACCTGGAAATCCATAAACCATGGTGAAATCGCCTTTTTTACGGTCATTGAATGCAATTTTCAAATGTTTGATCGGTGTGTATGGAACATTTTCCGCGTTGTAGTCTGCAGGTTTGTTATCCTTTCCGGCGTAAATGCGGAACACCGAAAAATCTCCCGTATGTCTTGGCCAAACCCAGTTATCCGTGTCGCCACCAAACTTTCCGATCGAACTTGGAGGAGCACCAACCAAGCGCACGTCTGTAAATACTTCTTTTACCATTAAGTAAAAACTATTTCCATAATCAAAAGCCTGAACATCTCCCTGATAATGCGTTCCTCTTGTTGCATCCTCAATCAATTTCTTCATGTTTCTTTTCAAAACCTCGCCGATCTTATTTCCATCTTCCAATCCCTGGATTCCAAACATCATTGCTTCAGTTACATCTTCGATTCGAACGATACGTGTTGCTGTAAGTCCTGCATTTGGAAGCTCATCACTAAATTGCTTTGCCCAAAAACCGTTTTTCAGGTAATCGTGCTCTGTAGATGAATGTCTTTGAACGGCATCCAAACCACAGTGATGATTGGTCAATAACAATCCCTTTTCTGAAACTAACTCCGCAGTACATCCACCACCAAAATGCATGATCGCATCTTTCAGGGAAGCATTATTCACCGAATAGATATCTGCTGCTGAAAGTTTCATTCCTTTTGCCTTCATGTCGGACTCAAAAGCCTGAAGCAAAGATGGAATAAGCATCCCCTCTTCGGCATGAAGGGCATAGCCTAGAAACACAATAAAACCAACCAAAACATTTTTCATACGTACAATTTTGCCCAAATATACCAATACGCTGCTAAAACAAGTTGTTAGATTCATCTCTTTTTCCCATTTTTGCTCTGTGGAATTTATCAGTTTAATCTTTCGACTGGGTGTCATTTTAGCGATCTTCAGTTTTATTTGGGGAATTTTAAAATTCGGGGTGGTACTTCTCCGAGGCGGAATCCCCCTGTCATACCCACTGGGGTTGGCTTTTAAAACCGTTCAATACCTGCTTATTGCAGATGTTGCCATTCTTTTTTGCACAAATAATCCCAACGGGAATTTGTCTACTTCCATCACAACGGGACTCATTTTACTGATGTATTTTATCGGGAAAGTTCAAAACATGCAATTCAGAGCCATGATGTCGATTCAAATTCAAGGAAGGAACCTGGCAGAAAAGCAAGGACCCAAACCTAAAATGGGAATCGAATTTGGGATTGTTGCTTTGGCAATGGCGGTATTCTGTTTTTTGCTTTGGAAACCTGAATTTAGAGAAAATGCAATTTCCATTTGGTTTTATACCAATATCATGGATATTGAAAACACTCCCATTTTTGGCTTCATCTTTAAAATCGTCGGTTTCTTCTTCACTATCGGAATGTTGCTTCGCATGTTCAATGCCTTAAGCGTCATTTTCTCAGGACAGGCTTTTGGAAAGAAAGGGATTGATGATGATAAGCCAAGCAAAAACGATCGCTCTGACAATCACTTCGACGATTACGAAGAGGTGGAATAGATCATTTTCTACCGGAGATTACGCAAAATTAATAACCACCAAATAATGAGGTGGTGAATTTATGCTAATCAACCTCCATCCAACGCAGAACTCTTTTTTTCGATAAACCGCAAAGGAAATAAGAGCGCTGAGGATATAAATAAAACTTTGCGTACTTCTTAGCGGCTCAATTACTACCCTGAATTTTCATAGCGAAGAACGCAGAGGAAGAGTAAACTAATCAGTTGATAAAAAATCGTCTAAACTCCGGAGCAAGTTATATTTTTCTCAATAAATCCAGAATTTGCGGAACTAGCAATTGATTCCCATCATTGGAGATGATGTAATCGGTCAATTTCATTTTTTCTTCTTCGGATAATTGTGCGTTGAATCTTGATTGAACTTGTTCATCTGTCAACTGATCCCGCTCTTTAACTCGCTGCATGCGCACTTTTTCAGGGGCAGTTACTAAAATGATTCCATCAAAGGTTTTATAGTTTCCCGTTTCAAATAACAAAGCTGATTCCTGAAATACGATGGGTGATTTTTGGTTTTTTATCCAATTTTGAAAATCTGCCCTCACCGCCGGGTGCACCAAATTATTCATCGCTATTCGTTTAGAATCATCTTGAAAAATACGGTTTGCAATGTAAGGGCGATTCAAGGTTGAATTTGTGTAGGCTTCTTCTCCGAACAAGTTTTTCAAACCGGCGACAATCGACTGGTCTTCAGTCATGAGATCTTTTGCCCGCTGATCGGATGAGTATACAGGATAGCCCATCAATTGTAAAATTTTAGACACAATTGACTTTCCTGAACCAATTCCTCCTGTAATTCCTATTGTTTTTGACATAAAAAAAATCCCTTCGGCTAAGCCGAAGGGATTTGAATTAAATTTCTTCTACTTCAATGATATTGAAGGGCAAACTGATGATTGCCTGGTAATCCTGACCAGCTTCCTCCATATCCTCATCATCTTCTTCAAAGAACCAGTTCACGACAACTTTTGTTTTAGAACCGGAAATAGCTTCCAATTTCTTAAACAAGTCCAAAATGCACTTGGAAGAAGAGGTGTTAAAATATTCTAGCTTCACATCCACAGATGTTTCTCCGATCGGATCCTTTCCATAGGCATCGATCCAATCATTCAAGGGTTTGTAAAATTCCACTGAGTTTTCAGGAATAGAACGACCTTTCAACTCAAGTTTTCCAGTAGTGGCATCAAAATGGATCGAAGGTGTTTTTGCTGATCCTTCTAGGTGTAAATTTTCCATATTCTTATTTAATCGATTTTTATATTCAAACAGAAAAAACTATTTACATCATTTATTGGTAAAAACTGATATTCCAGTTTGTTTCCTGATTTTCTTGCAATATCAATCATTCCAAGACCTGCTGTTCCCTTCTCCGATAAGGTTCCGTTACTAAGCACTTCCTGGTAATACTTTTTCAATTCTTCCTTGTCCATTCCATTGATGGTATCCAAACGCTTTTCCAAATCAACTGCGCTTTCCTTATCAATGTAATTCCCAGTTCTAATGACAAAATGGTCGTCGTTCTTGGCAATCATAAACAACGCTGATTTTACCTCAATTCGTGTAATATTTCGGTCTTGATCTTCGTTGGAATCTATGTGATGATACAAATTTTGTAAACATTCAACCAAAACATTGAAAACTTTCTTCTTCAATTTTGGAGACTCGTCCATGTAATCCATCTTGGACTCCATGATTGAAAGAACAGACGATAATAATTCCGAAGTAACTACACCTTTAAATGATAACAAGATGTTTTCTCGTTCCATTGTTTGGTATAGTTCGTAGATATCGTTTTTTATCATTGCTAGTTTTCGAAGTGCAACAAATATAATAATCCTATCGAACTAAATTCGCTATTCGACGGAAAAAATGAGCAGATGGTAGAATTTTTCGTGAGATTTCATCAGCTGGGTACTTCACCAACTTCCAGCTCTAAAATCCCTGTTGTTGTTCCCCATCCTGAAAGGAAGGGTTTATAAGGATTTTTAAGCAAAACGGTTCTTAAAAGACGTGGCTCAGCGTGGTTGATTGGTGACCGGAAACTAATTTCTAAAATCAACAATCCATGGGGTTTTGGAAGTGGTTGGATTGATATACAATGCGTCTTCTGCCACCAACTCTACATCTATAGCTGCAAACCTCGGATCCCATTCGATAATCTGATCAATTCCATCTTTAACTTGTTGGATCAATTTCTCTCTTTCAGCCAACGAAACTTGTGGCTTCACCAATAAGAAACGTACCTGAGTGAGCAGATCTGTTTTCAAAGATAATTGTATCTGGAAACGGTCGATTCCTTGTAGCAAAGGTTCGAAATCATGCAAAAAATAAGCGCTTTCATGAAGTGAAAAGGACTTTTGTTCCCGCTCTTTCAGCAGCAATACTTCCCGGTCGTTTTCCACCACAACTTTACCAATATCTCCCATACGGTAGCGAAACAAAGGAAAACGTTTACGGATCAGGTTAGTTACGACAATTTCACCGTACCCTTCCGAATCCGGATTGAAAATCTCAACAACTACTTCTTTCAGAAAATGAAACGCACGGGGGTTTTTAGAGTAATGTGCCCAGGCCCAAATGCCCGTTTCGGTTGAACCATACATCGAATAAATGGCTTTGGGCTGAAATACTTCAGAAAGAATTTCCTGTTGTGAAGGAAGCAAGAACTCCCCTGCAAACAAAACACTGTCAAAGAGACACGAAATTCCTTCTTTTTGCAGAAATCTGGCAAATAAGACCAATTTGGAAGGCGTTCCCATTAATGTATTGGGCTGAAAATCGGCACATACTGCTGCCATGGTCTCGTAAGTCGAAGTTGCACTCAAAGCCAGAGTAGTTGCCGAACATCTGTCTAAAATATCATCCATAATAGATGCTGTACGATACATATCCCCATAGCTAAATACGTTCAATGCAATCGTACTTGAGGAGAAAACACCATTTGCAACCAATTCATTGGCCAACAATTGACGCTGAGCCAAATTTTCCTGTATATCTACCGGAAACACCAAAGGTTTTTGCGTAGATCCACCGGATCTCACGAGATAAACTCCTTTTTCTTCCTGTAAATTGAATTTAGAGACCAGCGTTTCCCGCAATACTTGTTTATCTAGCACCGATGCTAGTGAAAAATCTTCCGTTTTGCTATAATAATCGCTCCACAAAGCGGACATTCTGACGTGTTGAAAATGCTCCTTTAAACCTATTATATCCATAGTTACATTCTTTTAATTGATTTTGCTCAGGATGAGATAATACAATTGGCGTGGAAACAAAGCGGCATAGCGAATTATAAAGCGGATTTTCTGCTTCAGGGAACTCAAATTTCCGAACGAATGTGCGATCCATCGTGCGCCTACAACTCCCATGAGCAATTTATCGTAGCGATCACGGCTCTTTTTATAACGAACCAAAACCGGTGGAAGCGTCAGTTCCCTGAAGCTGTGGTATTTTTTCCTGGATAAACTTCCATCTACTTCCCGCACATGCAAATAATTCCCCATAAGCATTCCAACTTTCGGATTCGGAGCACTCAACACTTCCTTCAGGACTCTATACCAAAAATCAATTCCTTCGTAAAAACGCGCGTTTTCGTCAAACTGAACGCCCTCCATCCACTTTCGTTTGGCGACTACATTGCTCCCCACTCCCATTACAAAATGACGAGAAGTAACTGTTTTTAACGGATTTTTCATGAGATAAGCATTTGTTTCCACCTCCTGAAGACCGGGCACTATTTTTCTGAAATTCGGGTAACAAATTCCGCTTGGAAACAATTGAATTCCAAGCACCAGAAAATCCATTCCATGACCTTCCATCAATTGGGTTGTCCGTCGGATAAATTCCGGAGCATATAAATCATCCGCATCAATAAAACTAATGATGTCTCCGCTTGTCTTAGAAAAACCGAGATTGCGGGCATAACTCACTCCGCGATTTTCTTCCAATACCACAATTTCGACCTGTACCGTTTTGAATCTTTCGGGGACCTCTTGAAAAAAACGCTTCACCAATTCCAAACTTCCGTCTGTACTTTTGTCATCTACGATGATCAGTTCTGAAGGCAATACCGTTTGGTCAACAATGGATTGCAGCGTCTCACAAACGTATGGCGCCTTGTTATGTAGGGGAATGACGATAGAAAAGGTCATATTACCCGTTTTTTTCAACCACACAAGGCAAAAAGACTCCACGTCCCTCATGCATATTGATCACTTTTTCAGTTGATCCGCGAAAGATTCCCGGACCATAAGACCATCCATCCTTACACAGTAAAAGCCCCACTACATTGATTGGTTCGTTTTTTCCTTCAGAGTAAAAGTCAAAGTATTTCTGATCGACATAATCCTGTACCATGTACTTCGACCATTCACAGGTCACAATCCGGCTCCAGAGTTCCGGATCACAATCATCCTTGACATACATCCCGATCCCTCTTCCTCCACTATTGTTTTTCAGTACCCGGTTCTTTGTTGAGTCTATTAGTTCATTCCGTTTCTCTTCGGTGTCAGGGATAAATGACGGAATCAAAAAACGGCTTAAAAAAGCATAATCCGTCTCCGAAAGATAATCCCTCATGATTTGCTTATTGCACAACACAGCTAAAACACGTTTATCGTGAACCAAAATCAATGAACGAACATCATTCGTACATTTACCCGATGCGATCAAGCTTTCCAACACAGAAAGATGAATCTGTTTTAATTCTTCACGGTCCATTTCCAGAATAAACTGCTGAGCCTCAGCTTCTCCTACAAACATGCGCTTTTCTTTCAGGTATAGATCAGAGGAACTGATGGATTCTGCCCGGATATTCCGCTTTTCCAGTTCGCGAAACAGGTAATTGACTTCGGTTCCTTTTTCCTGATCATGGATCCAAAACAAAGGTTCCGAGGGATTCAAAGTCCTTACGTAATCATCCAGGAAATCATTTAACCCGAATACCTCCGACCAATTATCAAAATCTGGTTGAACGAGTTTTGCAATGACCTCATTCAGGTAATAACTGAACATCCAGCCATTGAACGGATACCGACAGCCGATTTCACAGATTTTCTTTTGTCCTGTGAAATCAATGACAAAATCCGGGCGATACATCCCGACTTGATAAGGATACGGATGAGCCATCTTTAAAATAGCTTCCAACTCCGTATCCAATTGATAAATATCCCGAATGCGTTCGTCTGAAAAATAATGCTGAACGATCTGAATGAAAGCCCGGTTCAAGACTTCAGACAAGTGCTGAAATTCGCTCAAATCGCCTTCGTTTATCAAAACAGGCAAATTGGAAACACTGTAGGATAACTCTCCTAAAAATTGCTTTAGCTGAAAATTTACCTGATCCTGATCCAATCCATTCATAGCAAGTTCAATACCACGCCCTTGCCATTCTGCCGGTTCTGTCTTGTTCACTATCATTGCATCATTGCCCCCGAACGCACCAATTGATTATTCAAGGTACTCATCACTTCCGCTTTTAAAGTCAGATAAGTCGTGATGATTTCCTTCAGATCGTAGTCTTCGACAGACAATCCGGTTGCTTTCGCAAAGGAATAAACCGCATCTACCGCATGGAAGAAGTGATTCTTCTCAGTTGGTCCGCAATGTACTGCAATCCACGCCAGGGAAAGCTGAATATCCTGCTCCGATAAATCGCTGTTTGTTTTCAACCAATTTTCAAAAAGCGGTAAGATGAACTCCACTTCTCCGTGTGTGTATATTTCGTGCACCAAAGTAGTCAGCAAACCAATCATGATATCTTTATTGCGTAAGGAGTTTTTGTCCTTCCATGCCTTAAACTCTTTTGCCTCCGTACACAAGTAACGATGTGACAACCAACTGTCATCTCCACTGATATTCGTTGCCATACGATAAAACAAAATAGAATGTAAAATCTGACCAACTACCGCCAAATCTTCATCAACAATGCGATTCAGACTGGCAACCGATTTAAACAAATCATGTTCACTTAGTACCTCTTGATTTTCATGAACCATCATCGTGATACGATTACTCAATCCGGCAACGGTTACTGCACTGTTGTTCGTCTGACTCCAGCTATGAAAAAATGATCTCAGTGTTTCAGGATCCTGTTTAACCGCTGTCAGGGCTTGAAACGTATTTTCAATAATTGAAAATTTTTCTTCCTGCAACGGAAAATAGGCTAAAAGTTGTTGTTTAATGTGTGACTCTTTCATGTCAGAGATCACCGGCATTACAATTGCGCTTAGTTTCTTCATAGATAGTGATTTTTTTGTGAATAGCTTAATTCTGAGTTTTAACCCACAAACAAAAAAATAACGATCCAGTTGGATGGATCCGAAGAATCAACTTATTTCAGTGAGTGGAGGTTAAACATTCAAAACCTGTTTAACAAAAATAGATTAATTCTGAAATCTCGCAATACCGCGAAATAAAAATTCGTCCTAATTCGTCGTAAAATGCCATTATTTCCAAAGGAATTTGGAGTCATTCTTAAAAACGTTTGGCAAAAAAGAATTACTTTTGCAACAATGATGCATTTAGATAAGCAAAAAGAATGGTTTTCCACTTGGTTCGATTCCCCGTTCTATCATGTATTGTATGATGAACGAAACGATCAGGAAGCTAATGAGTTCCTAAACAACTTGGTGGCATTACTAAATCCGGAGCCAGGATCTGGTGCTTTGGATCTGGCGTGTGGTGCGGGAAGGCATTCCAGAGCTCTCGCTTCCCATGGATTGAAAGTTTCGGGTTGTGACCTGTCACCGAATAGTATTGAGGAAGCCAAAAAACATTCTGATCCGGACCTTATCTTTTTTGTACATGACATGCGTGAAAAATTGGATGAGAACTATCAATACGTTTTCAATCTGTTTACGAGTTTCGGGTATTTCGAAGATGTCTGCGAAAATGCGAAGGTTCTGAAAAGTGTCTACGATGCATTGATTGAACCTGGAATTCTGGTAATCGATTTCATGAATGCACATAAAGTGGTTCGCGATTTGCGTTCCCGCCAGGAAATTAAAAAATGTGATATCCTATTTCACATCAAGAAAGAAGTGGTGAATGGTCGGATCATCAAGACCATCGCTTTTGAATACCAAGGAGAATCCTATTTCTTTCAAGAAAAAGTCCAGGCATTGGAACTGGGTGATTTTGAGAAATTACTATCCGAAGCAAACTTTGAAATTCAGCAATTGGCTGGGAATTACAAGTTGGAAACATTTGATTTGGAGCAATCTGATCGCTTAATCCTTATCTGCAAAAAGAAATGAACGAGTCAATTGCAACCATTTTCTTTTTGATCCTATCTGTCGTAATAGGCGGTGTTCTGGTCGTGTTCCTTGAAAAGAAGAATCAGGCAACATTTATTAAATTGTCACTGGCATTCAGTGGTGGTTTTCTTTTGGCTATTGCCTTCATTCATTTTTTACCGGAATTATACGCAGAGCAACACACTTCTATCGGGGTTTGGGTTCTGGTTGGTTTCCTGGTCCAATTATTCCTGGAATATTTTTCCGGTGGAATCGAACACGGACACATCCATGCGCATGCAAACAAGAAGATTCCTTATGGCATGTTGATCTCTTTAAGCATCCACTCATTTATAGAAGGAATTCCCTTGGCAAACAATACCATACATGGTCATGATCACGATCATCTGATCGGACAGCACCACAATTCACTTTTACTGGGAATTATCCTGCATCAACTTCCGGTTGCCATTGCGCTGATGACTTTATTGAGGCAATCACTCATTAAATCAAGCACATCCTGGATTCTACTGATCGTGTTCGGTTTAATGACACCACTCGGATTGATTTTCGGTAAACTCATCCCGATGGATTCATCGATTCCATTCATGGATATCCTACTCGCATTGGTTGTCGGAATGTTCCTGCATATTTCCACCACCATTATTTTCGAAACAAATGAAAACCATCGTTTCAATCTCGCAAAATTGACTGCGATATTATTGGGAGTCGGTTTAAGTGTCGGACTTATATAAAAGTTCAAAGGGTTACATTTGAACGAACCATATATTTTTTAATTTTACCAAAAAATCAACTCATGAAGATTCTCTTCTCTCTTGTACTAATCATCTGTGGCATTACGCTATTCACTTTTAAATCTTTTGAATCAAGCTTATTGGACAGCGGTTTTTCCTGGACCATGTCGAAATTATTGCCTTACCTGACTCTTGCAATCGGCGGAATCTTGTTGGTTTATTCTTTCATTAAAGGATTTAAGATCAAATCACGCATTGTGAAATTGGTTGTCGGGTTGGTTTTATTTGCCACTCCATTTGCAGTCGGGTTTGTTTTACATCCGATCTACCAGGGAGATTTTAGTTCGGAAGGAACAGAAGTAAAAGAAAGCACTGTAAAAGTGGATGAAAAGTATGACTTGTTAATTGTTACCATTCCAAATTGTCCTTATTGTTTGGAATCTATCACTCGCTTAAAATTGATCAAAAAGCGCAATCCCAACATCAAAATGCTCTTTTCAGTTTGTGCGGAAGAAGAACAAAGATTGAGTTTATATCGCGAATTGATTGCAGGTGATTTTGATATCGCATTGGCAAAAGACATCGAAGCTTCTGTGAAATTGGCAGAAGGTCATTTCCCTACATTCGTAAAGTTAAAAAAGGGACTTCCTACTTATAAATGGTCGAACGACCAATTCGGAGCTGGAGCGATTGATGAATTGGAAGGAGATCTAAAATAAATTGAATCCCGATAATTATCAGGATGAGCATGCAGAAGTGAAAAGGATTTGATTGAACTTTGAGAAAATTCATATCGGAAATTAATTCAATGTTATGTTTTTTATCACGGGTTTTAGCATTACATGTTTTCTTCTTATTCTCTTCTCATTCAAAAAGGAAAAGAGGATACATGACTATGTGCTTGCCTTTTGGTTGGCTGTGATTTCCCTTCATATATTATTACATTATCTTCATTACAGCAGACTTGATTATGAATATCCGTGGCTTCTTGGAGTAATTCTTCCTTTACCAATGTTGCATGTGGTCTTTCTCTATTTTTACACCATTGCGCTCACTGAAAATAGGATTCCGCGTATATCTGCAATTATACTTCATCTGATACCTTTCTTTATCCTATTGGGTTTGGCTATCCCATTTTATCAGTTATCCAATGCTGAAAAGATCACTGTTTTTAAAACCGGAGGTGAAGGATTCGAATGGTATTCTCTTGTACAATTGACATTCATTCTACTATCTGGTGCTTTTTATTCGGTTTTAACTCTTTTGAAAATCCGGAATCATCGAAAAACAATTCAGGATCATTTATCGAATACAGATAAAAAAATGCTTCGGTGGCTGGAGTACTTAACTTTCGGATTGGGCTTTATTTGGCTGCTTGCGTTATTTTTTGACGACAATATTATATTCGGAGGAGTTACCCTATTCGTCTTATTCATCGGTTTTTTTGGAATCAATCAAGTGTCCATTTTCATCCCAATCCGAATAGAACCGCATACACCCATTTTGGAAACAAACCTGAATTCCATTTCGGATCCGGAAGAGAAAAAAGAAAAATACGCCAAATCAGGACTTGATCAAGAACAGGTTTCCGATATCATGAAACGACTGGAAGAACTGATGGTTGATGAAAAACCTTTTAAGGAAAGTGAATTGACTTTAAATGAACTGGCCAAAAGAATGAATCTGAATCCAAATCAGCTTTCTCAGGTCATCAATTCCGAAACAGGCAAAACATTTTATCATTACATCAACACTTACAGGATTAATGAATTTTTGTGCCTGCAATCACTGCCAGAAAACAAAAAATTTACTTTTCTCTCACTAGCTTATGATTGTGGTTTCAATTCTAAAACTACATTCAACAAATATTTCAAAATTCAAACAGGGAAAACACCCTCAGAGTATTTCCCTCAAGGATAATCCAATCATTTCCTGTTCTCACGAACACAGGCTCAACCAGTTGATTTAAAGCCGATAATCCGTTCGCGTACTTCGTCCTGTGTATTTCCCTATAAGCACGCACGCCTGTTTGGAATTCTTCCACTTGTTTTGCATCAAAAAATTATGAACAGACTAATTATCACTATCCTTCTATTCAACTTGTGTTGGATGTCGGCATGTCAGAAAGTGGATATGTCAGAACCAGGTGCCTTAGTGCCACGAACTGTCGATCAAGACCCGTCATTACCTTCACTTTCCATCAACGCAACCCTTCTTCATGTGGAAACCCATGGAAATCCTTCGGATCCGTTATTGATTATGGTACATGGAGGACCTGGAGGAGACTATCGCTCACTTCTAAATGCAACGGATTTTGTCCAAGACGGATTTTTTGTGATCTTTTACGATCAACGCGGAACAGGCCTCTCTAAACGGGAAGATAAAAGCCAATACGAAAACAAGGATGCTGTTCAACTCTACATTGATGACCTAGACGCATTAATCAATCATTTTCAGCAAGCACCTTCGCAAAAAGTTTTCTTAATGGGGCATTCCTGGGGTGCAATGCTGTCAACAGCATATGTAAATCAGCATCCGGAAAAGATTAGTGGAGCTGTACTTGCTGAACCGGGAGGTTTTACCTGGACGCAGACCAGTGATTATCTGAGTCGTTCGAATAAAATCAAATTCTTTTCAGAAGCTTTGAATGATGCTGTATTTCCGGAACAAATTATCTCGGGTCGGGATGAGCAGGAAATATTGGATTACAAAGCCAGTTTTTTTTCCACATTCGAAAATGCTCCGGGAAATACCATTGGAAATCCCGGGTCTTATCCCTTTTGGAGAAATGGAGCAGTTGTTTTTGAAAAGTTGATTGAAAATGCAGAAAAATACAATTTCGATTTCACTACAAATCTCCATTCCTTTTCAACAAAAGTGCTTTTTCTATATAGTGAACGAAATCAGGCATACGGAGCGGAATGGGCATCTACTGTTTCATCTGCTTACCCCAATACACAATTAGAAATAGTTAAAGACTGCGGGCATGAAATGCTGTATTTCGGCTGGACAGATCTTTACCCAAAAGCAGCTACTTACTTAAATGAATTAAAATGAAATCAATTATATTCTTTATTTTTTCGGTTTGTATTCTCACCAAAACAATTGCACAAGATGTTAACTGGCGTTCGATGAATGACCAATCGAACCATTTAGCATCCCTTTATCTTGGAGCTGATTTTAGCTCCTATTATGGGGTTTCTTATGCATATTCCATTAAAAACAAATACAAGCCTGTTTTTATCGGAACAGAACTGACTCTCCCTTTTGGAAAAGAGCTTATCGATGACTGGCGCTGGAACCTGAATATTCAAACCGAACTGTGGCATAACGATCACTTATCTTTGGGAACTAAACTTTCATTTATCACACGTAGGTATTCCTCACCCATGGCAACGCTTTATAACACGGCTGCTGCTTTCTCGCTAAATTTCGGTTATCTGAGACCGAAAGTCGGAGTAGTTCTGGTAGCTGCTTATGACAAAACGATGGCTACGCATATTGAACATCATTTATTGAAAGAATATTATCCTCAAATCAGGGACGGATGGTATAAAGCTTCAGGCGGAACTTTCAAATTCGGAGTTCGTGGAAACTGGTCATATCACTCATGGAGCACTTTCCTTACAGTAGGAAAAGCTTACGCGCAGAATTTCAAAGATAATCCTACGCTGCCGTTTTTCGCTGAATTATCGGTACAGAAAAGATTTGGAAAATAATAGACTGGTACTTCATCCAGATACCGAACATTCTGTAATCAGTGATTTATGTAACTTATAATTTCTTTTATATAGTTATTAAGAACAAAAATAGACTACTTTCACCTAAGGCGAATATTCTTTTGCCTTTAATCCAACTTTATGATAAATAAGTTACCCTCAATACTTACAGGTATTGCTATATGGGCGTTCGCATCTATGACAGAAGCACAAGCACCCACTCTTGGCACTGCCGCAAACTTTTCTCTTTTCTCCACTTCAGGTGCTATAACCAATACCGGTTTGTCACAAATTACGGGTAATGTCGGTTCAAACAATGGTCCTGTAACCGGTTTCGGCAATGTAAATGGTGTTATGCACAGCAGTGATGGAGCTACGGCTCAATGCGCTACTGATCTTTTGATAGCATATGGTCAACTTGACAATGCAGTTACTACCAATTCACCGGCACCTTCACTTGGAAGCGGTCAAACACTTTTGGCAGGAGTTCACTCGATTTCAGGCAACACAACTATCAATGGAATATTGACCCTTAACGCACAGAATGATCCGAATGCTGTCTTTATTTTCAGAATTCAGGGAACATTGTCTTCCGGAGCTGCAGCAAAAATAAATCTGATCAATGATGCAAAAGCATGCAATGTTTTTTGGAAAGTGGAAGGTGCAGTAAATCTGGCTTCAGGAACTTTTATGTGCGGAACTATCATTGCAAATAATGCCGCGATTGACATGACGATTGGAGATACGCTTCAGGGACGTGCATTTTCTACAGCAGGAGCAATCACATTAAATGGAACGATGGCTTATACGCCAATTGGTTGCGGAAGCCCTGCTCTTAACGGTCCTACCGCACCGCAACTTGGTGCTACTGCTTGTTATGGATTATTTTCTTCCAATGGAGCTATTTCCAATACCGGAGCAACATACGTGACCGGTGATGTAGGTAGTAATTCAGATGATCCGACTGGTTACAATGCGGCATTTGTTAATGGTACAATCCATTTATCACCTGATGGGTCAACTGCACAATGTGCTTCCGACCTGCTACTGATGTACAATTATGTCAATGCTCTTCCTTATGATATTGAGTTATTGTATCCTGCACAGTTTGGAAACAACCTGGTTTTAACCCCTCATACCTATTTGATGAATGCAGCAGCCACATTGACAGATACGGTGTATCTCAACGCAATGGACAACGCTGATGCCATATTTATTATCCAGATAAATGGTGCACTCACCACCGGTACAAATTCGAATATTGTCTTAATGAACGGTGCGCAATCCAAAAATGTTTATTGGAAAGTAGAAGGAGCGGCAGACATCAGCACCAATTCCATCTTCAGAGGAACGCTCATTTGCAACAATGCCGCTATTGGGAATTCCGGTGTTTTACTTGACGGTAGAGCCTTGATAACAACCGGTGCTTTATCGACTAATGCATCCATAGCGATCGCAACAATGATCCCAACGAATTGCGCCACTTTAGGACTTACATCACTGGAAACGGCAAATATCATCTCCGTTTATCCCAATCCTTTTTCAAGCTATACAACGGTTGAATTTACCGATGCAAGCCTGGTAAGCAATTCTGAATTGGTTATCTATGACATGCTGGGAGCGGAACAGTTCAAAACGACAATTACAGGTAAGGCAACAAGTTTGGATACGAGTCGATTTCCATCCGGTGTTTATTACTACAAGCTAATGAATAGCGGTGTGATCATTCAGACTGGGAAATTGACAGCAGAGTAATGCCAATTAACATATTAAAAAAAAGCCATCCTTCGCAAAAACGTAGGATGGCTTTTTTAGTATAATCTCCTTATTAGATTCTTACAGCTCAAAATACACGCAACACCTATCAGCGTTGGGCAAATCCCGCACGTGCGGGATGTCTATCTGTATTTTTGAGGTTTGTAATGAGGGTTTATCTGAGGGGGAAACCGATTACGCTTTTCGGATCAAATCTTCCAAACAGTCAACAAAACGTGGGTGATCATTTGAACTTGGAACCAATTGCACTTTTTCGCCTCCGTGTTCTTCAAAGATCTCCTGGTATTCCCCACCGATCTCGATCAATGTTTCCAGGCAATCTGCAACGAAAGCCGGACTGAAAGCAAGGATTCGTTTTTTTCCTTCTTTTCCCCATTGCTCAATGATTTTATCAGAGAAAGGCTCAATCCATTTTTTGTCTAACCGAGACTGAAAACTGACAATATATTGCTCCTCACTTAATCCAAGCTTCGCCGCAATCAAACGCGTTGTAGCATAGCAGGTAGCTTTATAACAAAATTTGTTATGGTCGTTCACCTCCGATTCACAAGGTTGATCCGAACACAATCCGTCGTCATATACTTTATCCACCTGGCGTTCAGGCAAACCGTGATAGGAGAACATGATCTTATCATAAGAAGCCAAATCAAATTCCTTCGATCTTTCCACAATAGAATCGATATATCCTTCGTGATTATAGAATTGAGAAATAATTTTGATTTCAGGAATCACCCACCATTTACGAATGATATCCATTGCTTTTTCAACTGCAGACCCCGTTGAGGCACTTGCGTATTGCGGAAATAATGGGAGAATAATCAATTCATCATAGTTTGCTTTGTGCATGCGGTCTAAAACAGATTCCATGGAAGGATTCTGATAACGCATCGCCATTTCCACGGTCACATTATCCGAATCAAATCGCTTCTGAAGCAAACGCTTCACTTCTTCGGTATGTGTCAAAAGAGGTGATTTCCCTTTTCCCAGATCCCAAAGCTCTTTATAAATCTTCGCTGATTTGGGTGTTCGAAACGGAACAATGATTCCGCGAACAAGTAGCAAACGAGAAAAGAATGGAATGTCAATCACCCGAGGATCCATCAGGAATTCTTTCAGGTAACGACGAACATCACTATTTTGGGGGCTATCCGGAGTTCCCAACTGAATCAATAATACACCAATCTTTTTACTCATCACACTAGTTTAAGGCACTGCAAAAATACATAAAAGTGAAGAACGGAAAATGACTCGATTCATTATTTCCCGCAGATTTCACGGAAGGACGCAGATTTAAAATTTGATTGGCAATTCAAGCTGCAAAAAATCCGCGAAATTTGCGTTATTAGCGGGTAAAACCAAAAAGCCCTCCGAGTTTCGGAAGGGCTTTTCAAATTTTGATTTATTTCTTAAATATGTAATGCTCTGTTGTCAGTTGCAGCAAGTGCCGCTTCCTTGATTGCTTCTGAGAATGTCGGATGTGCGTGACAGATACGGGAAATATCTTCTGCAGATGCACGGAATTCCATCGCAGTAACTGCTTCCATGATCATATCCGCAGCACGTGCAGCAATCATGTGTACTCCCAATACCTCATCTGTTTTAGCATCAGCCAAAATTTTGACAAATCCTGCAATATCCATGGAAGCTCTTGCTCTACCCAATGCTTTCATCGGGAAAGAACCTGCTTTGTATTCAACACCTGCAGCTTTCAATTCTTCTTCCGTTTTACCAACTGAAGCGATTTCAGGCCAGGTGTAAACGACTCCGGGAATCAAATTGTAATTGATGTGCGGTTTTTGTCCTGCTAATTGCTCAGCGACCATCACTCCTTCTTCTTCCGCTTTGTGAGCCAACATTGCTCCTCGAACAACATCTCCGATCGCGTAGATATTTGGAACGGTTGTTTGCAGGTGATCATTCACATCAATTTGTCCGCGATTGTTTGCAGTCAAACCAATGTTCTCCAATCCCAATCCTTCTGTATATGCTTTACGACCAACAGCTACCAAACAATAGTCTGCTTCCAGCGTAACTTCTTCATTCTTTTTGTTCAAAGCCGTCAATTTCACACCCTTTCCGGTGTTTTCGACTTTCTGAACTTTATGCTCCAAATGGAACTTGAACCCTTCCTTTTTCAAGATTTTAGTCAATTCTTTTCCTAATGAAAGATCCATTGTTGGAAGAATAGTTGGTGCGAATTCAACGACATCTACTTCAGTTCCCAAACGGGCATAAACAGATCCCAATTCCAAACCGATAACTCCACCTCCGATAACAATCATTCTTTTAGGAATTTCTGTCATTTTCAACGCTTCAGTTGAAGTGATGATTCGTTTTTTATCCGGTTCCATTCCCGGGAAGAAGTTTGGTTTCGAACCGGTTGCGATGATGGTATTCTTAGCTGTGATATTGGTCGAGTTCCCCTTTTCGTCCTTGATTGATATGGTAGTTTTATCTACAAAAGAACCAACACCCTGATAAACTGTCACCTTATTTTTATCCATCAAGAATTTCACTCCGTTACACGTTTGTGCAACAACTTCTTCTTTACGGGCAATCATTTGAGTGATATCAGCTTCCAAATTCTCGAGCTTAATACCATGAGTTGCAAAATTGTGCTTCGCATTGAAAAAGTGCTCAGATGAATCCAACAAGGCTTTTGAAGGAATACATCCCACGTTTAAGCAAGTTCCTCCCAAAGTTGGGTATTTTTCGATCAAAGCAGTATTCAATCCTAATTGTGCACAGCGAAGAGCAGCCACGTATCCACCTGGACCTGAACCGATAATCGCAACATCAAACGTACTCATAGTTTCAATTTCTAAAATGTGGGTTAAAGGTAAGTATTAATTGAAAAATGAGAATTGAAAAGTGAAAAGAATGTGCTAAAAAGGAATAGTTATAAGAATCATAGAATGCCTATTGAAAATGCAATCCCGATAGCTATCGGGAGCAAAATGCAAAAGAATGTGCTAAAAATCTATAGCTGTGAGAATGGATAAATTTTAGAAATTGATCTAAACGTTAAGGTAAGAATTCATGCAGAATGCAAAAGAATGTGCTAAAATTTGCTAAAATGCACTAGTTAATTCTGAACATCAGAAAAACATCCGATTCCAATAGGAATGGTATATCTATATAATACTAAAATTAAATTTTCATCAAAAAATGTTAAAGTGAACTAATCCTAAAATAATAGTAATACATTTGACAATAATAGCATTACTATCAAAAAATGATTGTTCAGTTTAAAATTGCCCAACCAAAGTGCACGTATTTGCGAGACCCTCAAGAAACCAAACTGGGGCTTTCCATTATTCAGCATAGCATACTCTTAATTCAAGAGATTGGTTTTGAACGTTTTACACTCAAAAAGTTAAGTGAATCAATCGGATGTACCGAGGCCAGTGTTTACCGTTACTTTCAAAGTAAACACCAATTGCTATTGTTTCTATTCTCTTGGTATTGGGGATGGATGAATTACCGTATACAACACGAAATTGATCCTTTAAGAACTTCTCTTGAGCGACTTGAAAAAGCAATTTCCCTATTAATTGAACGTACTTCAGATGATCAACGCACACCTTTTATAGACGAGGCTAAACTACAGGAAATTATTGAGCAAGAAGGAGTTAAATCCCTACTAACAAAAGAGGTAGATAGCATCAATAAAACGGGGGCATTTGAGAACTACAAAAAACTCGTAGAGTATTTGGCGGAACTCATTCAACAGATCAATCCCAATTATTCCTATCCGAATATGCTAATCACAACTATCATTGAAGGAGCTCATTTACAACATTTTTTTGCCGATCATTTGCCACGTTTAACCAACAGAAGTGAAAATCATCAGTCAATTAGTTCATTTTATCTCCATCTATTAACTTCTTCATTGCAAACAAATGGAAAAATCAACGATTAATCCTTTGAAACATTTGAGTAACTTACTCAAACTGGAAAAATCAGACATTTCAGCACTCTACTTCTATGCAGTCGTAAGCGGAATATTAAGCTTAAGCTTACCACTGGGTATTCAATCCGTGATTCATTTCATCCAAAGTGGGCAAATCACCACTTCCTGGATGTTGCTGGTAATTCTTGTAATTCTCGGAGTTATCCTAACGGGAGTGATGCAAATTATGCAATTGCGTATCACCGAAAACATCCAGCAGCGCATATTTGTTCATTACTCTTTTGACTTTGCTCATCGCTTTCCCCGGTTCAACCGTCAGGCACTCTCCGGGAAAATTCCCGCAGAACTCATGAATCGCTTTTTTGATGTTATCAGTTTACAAAAAGGCTTTTCAAAAGTTTTATTGGATTTTACTTCCGCACTTTTACAAATCGGTTTCAGCCTCTTTGTATTATCACTTTATCATCCGTTTTATATTGCCTTTAGTTTTTTACTGATTTTACTGTTGGTGGTCATTTTCCGTCCGATTATAAAAAGAGGCTTGGAAACTTCCCTGAAGGAATCGAAACACAAATATGCGAGTGCTTACTGGCTACAGGAAATTGCGCGGGCTGATTGGAGTTTTCGTTTAATACCCAATGAAAAACTGTCCTTAAATCGATTGGATGAACATGCAAATGCCTATCTGCAAAGTCGGGAAGATCACTTTCAGATTTTATGGAAACAATTCATTTGGATGATTGCTATCAAAGCTTTAATTGTTGCTTCGCTGCTTGGTCTGGGTGGTTACCTGGTAATCTCACAACAAATCAACTTAGGACAATTTGTGGCAGCTGAAGTACTTATCTTATTGTTACTCGGCGCAGTGGAAAAAATCATTCAGTCACTCGAAACACTTTACGATGTATGTACTTCTTTGGAAAAACTGGAACAAGTTCGAGACATCCCGGTTACGTTCGATGAAAATGTAACAGAAAAAACAATCGAGCTGTTTCCCATAGAACTCATTCAGTTGCACACCAACGAAAACGGAGCAATTATTCACTTCGAAAAAGGTCAAAACACGCAACTAATCGGAAACAATCAAATAAAAGTCAATACCTTTTTACGCCAGCTTATTGACCCGACGATCGACATGAACTTTGCTCCCCGCTGGAATTTCCACATTCCGGATGGAAATCAACTGACTGCCGGATTTGATCAAATCGGATGGTTCGCAAAAGGAACACATTTAATTGAAGGAAGTCTACTCGAAAATGTACAGTTCGGAAGAAAGGCTATTTCCGATGAGCAAGTGCTGGAAGTTCTCAAGCTGGTAGATCTAGCCCACTTGTACAAATACCGACAGGAAGGATTAGACTCCCGAATCAGTAAATCGGATAAATTCCTATCGGAAGAAGAACGGGATCGTTTGTTAATTGCGAGGGCTATCGTAAACAAACCGAATCTCTTAATCATCTCGTTTATTGGTTCACCAATCACAGCCAAAGACCGTCTCAAGTTGATTGAAGACATATCTCAATTCAACCAAAAAACAACCATTTTACTAGCCACGGAAAATGTACTTCCCGTAAACTGGAATAAAATTGATTTTAATGATTTAGGATTATGAAACGATTTGAATCTTATCACTCCATACAAACAGTCAAGAAATTAAAAACTCCTTTGCGCTGGAGACGATTGAGTTTATACTTCTTCGGAATACTGCTTATTATTCTGTTTTTACCTTGGACTCAAAACATTGATTCTCCGGGAACAGTGACTGCTCTTAGCCCCAATAACAGACCACAAACTGTTCACGCAATCATCGGAGGAAGAATAGAAAAATGGCATGTCAAAGAAGGACAATTTATTAAAAAGGGAGACACTTTAGTTTTCCTCAGTGAAATCAAAAGCGAATACATGGACCCAGCGCTGATTCAGCGATCAGAATCTGCCATGCGATCGAAAGAAAACAGTGCTGAATCCTACATGGCAAAAGTAAAATCACTGGACAGACAAATCGACGCCTTGATTGACAACCGTGTATTAAAACTTCAGCAAGCGCGCAATAAAGTCAAGCAAAGTAAATTAAAAGTGACTTCAGACAGCATGGATTACAGCGCCAACTCCAAGCAGCTCGAAATTGCGGTAAAGCAATATGAACGAACGGAAGAATTGCATCGACAAAACCTGAAATCACTTACAGAACTGGAGAATAAAAGGCTGAAAGTTCAGGAAATGGAGGCAAAAGTAGTGAGCCTGGAAAACAAGTTGCTTTCATCACGCAATGAATTAATCAATGCGATAACCGAAGTTCAATCCATTGATGCAGATTACCGGGATAAAATTGCAAAAAGTGAATCCGAAAAATCAACTGCACTTTCCGGATTATACGACACGGAAGCAACGGTAACCAAAATGCAGAATGAAATTACCAACTACAGCATCCGATCCGGATATTATTATGTGACGGCACCGCAAGACGGATATATTTCGAAAGCACTCAAAAATGGTGTAGGAGAAACCGTAAAAGAAGGAGCAGAATTAGTCAGCATCGTTCCGAATCTCTCTGATTTTGCCGTTGAAATGTTTGTATCACCCGTAGACTTGCCTTTAGTGCATGTAGGAAATGAAGTGCGTTTGCAATTTGATGGATGGCCAGCAATCGTCTTTTCAGGATGGCCGATGGTAAGCTATGGTTCGTATGGCGGAAAAGTAGTTGCTATTGACAATTTTGTAGGTCCGAATGGAAAATACCGCGTATTGGTTGCTCCGGACACAAAGGATCATCCTTGGCCCAAAGAGCTTCGAATGGGAGTTGCCGTAAAAACGATGACGCTTCTTGACAATGTTCCCGTTTGGTATGAATTATGGCGAAAAATCAATGGATTCCCTCCAAACTATTACCTATCCGATAAGGTTTCGACAAAAGACAAAAAATAATGAAAGTAGTTTTCCTCTTTATCTTTACACTTGGCACAAGTTGGGCTCAAGACACCATTCAACAGTTTACCTTGGATCAATTTCTGATGCATGTAAAGGAAAATCATCCGGTAGCACTTGTAGCCACCAATCAGGTTGAAATGGCAGAGCTCTTTATTCGTCAGTCTAAAGGTAGTTTTGATCCGGTTTTATTGGGCGGTGTTGACCAAAAAGTATTCAATGGAACAACTTATTACAGCACCCTTTCCACTGGAATTAAAATTCCTACACGTTTAGGAATCGATGTAAAAGCTATGGGAGATTGGAATCGCGGGACTTACCTGAATCCGCAAGATCGTGTGCCGGATGGAGGATTGACTTATTTGGGTTTCGAGGCGCAATTGGGACGTGGAATGTTTACTGATGAGCGCAGAACGCAAATAAAACGTGCTCAAATCGCATTGAATCAAAGCTACGTTGAACAGCGATTAACCCTGAATGAATTGTTGTATGAAGCGGGACAGGCATTCATCCAATGGCAAGAGCAGGAAGCGCAATACCAACTCGCTAAAGAAGGACTGGATTTTGCCGAAACCCGTTTTGACCAACTGCTTTCAAATGCTGCACTGGGAGACCGACCTTACATTGATACCGTTGAAGCATCCGCACAATTATTTTTGCGAAAAATGGAAGTGGAACAACGCAAATTAACCCTTCTCAATGCGCAAATAGCCGTTGAAAATTTTCTTTGGGAAAAAGGGATTCTCCCATTACAATTGGACAGTAGCATCGTCCCTGAACTGCTCTCCATCAACAAACCCAAACTAACATTCGCTGATTCCATGGGAACACACCCGGCTGTTCGCTATTACGATTGGAAATTATCCGATTTGAAATTGGAACGCAAATTAAAAGTGGAACAACTCAAACCTCAACTGAGCGTCAATTACAATTTGCTTACTCCGGCATCCGATTTTATTTCAACCAATTACACATGGTCTAATTACAAATGGGGAGCAACCTTTTACATGCCTATTCTCTTGAGAAAAGAACGCAATAGTTTAAAGATGACCAACGTGAAAATTGAAAACACCCAATTGGAACAACAATTGAAGCAACGGGAATTGCGCACCAAGCAGCTTCAAATCAGAAATGAATGGAATACCGCTGTAACTCAGGCTCAAATGGCGGAGACCATTGCTTCCAGATACAGGCAATTGACTGATGCAGAACGAACCCTTTTTCTTAATGGAGAAAGCTCCCTTTTTCTGGTTAATGCGCGCGAAATCTCCTACCTATCGGCACAAGGAAAATTGATTGAAACACTCTCAAAAACGAATAAATTGAATCTATCCGAACAGTTTATCGCCGGGAAGTTGGGACTTTAAAAAGGGAATGAAAGTCTGTTTCTTACAAATCAAAAATATGCTTTTCAGCATGGTAGGAAGAACGCACCAAGGGACCGCTTTCTACAAAACGGAAGCCCATTTCCAATCCTAGTTTTTCGTATTTCTGGAAACGCTCCGGCTCCACAAACTCAACGATTGGTAAATGTTTCGGAGTTGGTTGCAAGTATTGTCCGAGTGTCAAAATATCCACTCCTACAGCTCTCAAATCTTGCATTGTTTCGATGATTTCCTCGTCTGTTTCTCCTAAACCAAGCATTACTCCTGATTTAGTCCGCATCCCCCCTTTTTTCAAGCGGAAAAGAACTTCCAAACTGCGATCGTATTTTGCCTGGATGCGCACTTGTTTGGTCAAACGGCGAACGGTTTCCAGGTTATGAGAAACGATTTCAGGAGCTACATCAATAATTTGTTGCAAATTTTCCCATTTTCCGGCAAAATCGGGAATCAGGGTTTCCATGGTCGTTCCGGGACTTTGATGACGAACTGCTTTTACGGTCTGAACCCAGATTCCGGAACCTCCGTCTTTTAGGTCATCGCGGTCTACTGAAGTAATCACCGCGTGCTTGATCTGCATGGTTTTGATTGAATGCGCCACTTTTCCTGGCTCGAATTCATCTACCTCATCCGGTTTCCCCGTTTGCACAGCACAAAAACCACAGGAACGTGTACAGATATTCCCTAAGATCATAAATGTAGCGGTTCCTTCCCCCCAACATTCCCCCATATTCGGGCAAGAACCACTTTCACAAATGGTATGTAATTTATGTTCATCAACCAATGCTCTTACCTTGCGGTAATTCTCACCAATTGGGAGCTTTACACGCAACCAGCTTGGTTTTTTGATGCGAACTTTGTTATCTGCTGTTGTTATTTCTTCTGACATAGTCGTGTCTTTCCGCTATTCAAAAATAGATCTTTTCAATCACTCTAATTTTGATTCTACAAAAGTACGAAGAAGCAATCAATTTAATTGAAAATTGAGAATTGAAAAGTTTCACAGCTTGAAGAATTTTTAATCGTTCAACTTTGCTTAGAATAGTCTGTATTAACAAGGATGATTAAAACTTCATTCTTCATTTCAAATTTCTTCAAATATTCCCTAAGCTTTTTAAGTATTATTTTCGAATAATAATTAGACCAGATATTCCAGTAAACAACGAAAGTGAATTTTTTACCACTTGCCTTTGCCAAAATTTCTTGTCGATCAGAATCAGTAATATTCCATAGATCAAAATCATCCTTAAATCGCAAATCAAAATTAGTAGGTAGATGGTTGAAACTTTTAAAAGGCTTCTCTGATAAAATATTTAGTTTTTTAAATTCTCCATAGCATTGAACGTACCCATTTACCAGTGCTCCAAGTGAATCGTAAATTCGCAATTGAATGGTTGATTGCTCAACGCCATGTTCAAATTGCCATAAATTTACAGCGTGTTTTTTATTGGATAATGAATCAATTAACTCATCCTTTATAAAAAGGTTGTAATCCTGAAAAGTAACTTTATTCTTGACAAGATAATTCTCAACTTCCAATTTTGATTTATCAACTGCACTCTTAGTTCCCGTGTAATGCACAAAACTACAGGATGAGATAACGATCAGACTAAAAATAATTAGAATTCGTCTCATTTTATTTGGTCACGGGAAGGGGAAAACATCATTTATACTTACAAATTACTTTTCATGTTGATTCCTATTTATAAACTTAAAAAAATCTATTGAAAAAACTAAATAAAATTTCATTGTACTCATCCATCCAATAAACCCTACATTTGCAGTAATATTATTTTTCTATGGCAACAGCAACAGTAAAATACCTTGGTGGATTGAGAACGGAATGTACGCATCTTCAATCCGGCACAGTCATTCATACGGACGCACCAACAGACAATCATGGAAAAGGAGAAAAGTTCTCCCCAACGGATTTGGTGGCAACAGCTTATGCTTCCTGCATGATCAGTATCATCGGGATTTACTGTAAAGAACACGGTTACAATTACGAAAATGGCTTTGCAACAGTGACCAAAATTATGGCTGCTTCTCCGCGAAGAATTGGAAAATTGGTGATTGACATCGACCTGAGAAACAATGGTTGGGACGAAACAACCATCGAAAAAGTAAAACGTGCTGCTTTGGCTTGTCCGGTGGCAAAATCAGTTAGTGAAGAACTCGAACTTGAAATCACATTCAATGTATAATAAGAAAAACGACCGCGAAGAAAGAGGCGGAGGATTTAACAAAGACAACAATCGCGGCTTCGACCGTAAACCGAAAGAAGATCCGTCGGATATCATCTATGGGATTCGTGTAGTGATCGAAGCGATCAAAAACGAAGTGGAGATCAACAAGATTCTCATTCAAAAAGGGATCGATAAGGATCTGTTTGAGGAATTAAGAACTGCTTTGATTGGCAAAGAATACCAATTGCAATTTGTTCCTGTTGAGAAATTGAATAAACTGACAGTGAACAATCACCAGGGTGTGATTGCATTTACTTCTCCGGTTGAATACAAAAATATCGAGGAATTGTGCGACCAGTGGCTTTCAGAAGGGAAAGAACCATGTGTTTTGGTACTGGACCGCATCACAGATGTGCGTAATTTCGGTGGAATTGCACGTACTGCAGCTTGTATGGGAGTGGATGCTATTTTGGTTCCGTCAAAAGGAAGTGCCTTGGTTTCTGCTGACGCAATTAAAACTTCAGCCGGAGCACTGCACAGTATTCCAGTTTGTAAGACAGACTTATTGAAAAACAGTTTGTTTTATTTGCAGCAAAGTGGTTTTCAAATCGTTTCATGTACGGAAAAAACAAAGGTTTCTGCGGAAAGTTATTCGTTCTTTGGTCCAACAGCAATTATTGTCGGATCGGAAGAAGATGGTATTTCCCATGACCTACTAAAAATGTCGGATGTACGCCTGAGCATTCCAATGGCTGGAGATATTTCTTCCCTGAATGTTGGAGTAGCGACAGGAATGATTCTATACGAACGCTTGAGACAAGTAAAGGCAGCAAAATAAGACTTAAGACAGAAGACTAAAGACTGATACA
Organism: Fluviicola taffensis DSM 16823; assembly: GCF_943372375.1. GTDB lineage: Bacteria > Bacteroidota > Bacteroidia > Flavobacteriales_D > Crocinitomicaceae > Fluviicola > Fluviicola taffensis_A. Next base: position 184,949 of record NZ_CALRYJ010000003.1, read on the forward strand.
GTCGTCTTCTGTCTTATAAATTTAAACTTTAAACCATCGAAATGAAAACCATCGAAAATCTAAAGGTTGAGAAAACAACCTATAAAAAAGAAACGGATGAAAACGGAAATACCATTAAAGTTCCGGTAACGAAAATGGTTGCCAGACCACCGGTTGTTGTTGGTCAAGGTGTTCGCTTCGGATATTACTTAATTGACCTTGTCTTTGTTTACATTTTAGCTTTCCTTATTGGTGTTATTTCCGCATTTGCCGGAGTATTTGAGATTTGGGATAATCCGATTACATCACGCCTACTTGGAATACTGATATTTGTGAGTTATTATTTTATTCTGGAAGCATCTTTCGGAACCACATTGGGAAAATTGATATTAGGCTATACAGTAATTGATGAATATGCTGAAAAACCGAAAATCGCAACTCTTTTAGGTAGAAATTTTGCTCGTGCAGTTCCTTTCGAAGCATTTTCCTGTTTAGGAGAACGCGGATGGCATGACTCTTGGTCAAATACATATGTGGTGAAAAACTCTGAAAAAGCAGAACTTCAAAAGTTGCTCGGAACTTTTTCCAATACGAAAGAAGATATTTTGGATTAACCTTTTTTAGACTTTAGGACGAAAAGATATTAGGACAAAAAAAGCCTTCTGAAATTCAGAAGGCTTTTGTCTTATCTACCTAACTCATATTCAATGAATTTACCACCCCAATTCGTCACACATATCGATAGTAATCATTTCGGTTGTTCCGTCATCGAAATAAATAGTTGCAATCAATCCGCTAAGGCATCCCCAGCCATTGTAACCGGTTTTATAGCTATCGTTGCCATCGGTAACCGTCACGTAACGGGTTGTAAACGATTCGTGATTGTAATCGTAAACTACTTTTTCAATCTGGTCTTTATAAGCACTTAGCCCTACTAATTGAATATCAAAGTGAAAATTGCCGGAATCGTCGTCTAGCGATTGAGCTGTAACAACCGGCCGGACATCAATATATTCGTATTCTTCACCACCATCGTCAACGTAATTATCCTCTTCGTCCAGTACCTGACAACCATCAAAAGTTAACTGAACAGTTTTCCCGTCTTTCAGGTAAACAATCGCCTGCATTTCTTCCAAACAATAAGGTCCTTCGTATGCAGTCGGAAAGTAAGGAGCTTCATCAGAGGATATGTATTGCTCCGGAAAATCAGGATCGTCGAAAATATAAATCACCTTCGCAACCTGATCCTGAATATTTTTATTTATTGCCAATGCATAGGAAACGTAAAAATAATTACTATCGATTTCTTCGGAATAACCGTAAATTTCAAATTGATCAGCAGTAATGGTTTCCGAAGAAGGCAAAACCGGATTAACTACAACCGGATTATTTGTTCCACCACCTATTTCGTAATCTTTACTTACAACGTAAGCTTCTCCACCGGAACCTCCCATCATGAGTTTGAAGCAATCATAATCCACCCAAACATGTCCTTGATCACCCCAGCTATTTCCCCATGAATTCATGATCTTGAATGCTTTTCTTTCATCGTCATAACCAGTCATCAGCATTGCATGTCCGCCATTTTCAACCTGGGTACATTTAAAAATCCCGGTCGAATTTGCTCCAATACCGTCAAATCCTTTCCCAAGAGGTACACCAATAATAATGGGAACATCGTTACTCAGGTATTGCTTGTATTCGTTGAAATTCATTTTGTTCGCCAAACGATTGTAGCCTTTGATCTTATAATTTCCAGCTACGGAAAATACTGATTCCATTGGTTTTGTGCAGTCATCATCGCTATAAGGCATCGTTTCCCATGGAACAATCCCTTTCGTTTTTAATAACTCCAATGCATCAGCGATATATGATCCGCAATCAGGACCGCAATTACATTCACGAATTCCGTTGTACACATAGGCGGGACTCATTACTTTGGAATAGTTCACCGGTTTTCCCCATTGGTTTTTAGCTGAAAAATAAAAAGATGCGAATGCGTATCCGGTTGACCGGCCAACACAAGACCCCATATTACCCTGATCGCCAGGTTGAGGAAAGTAATCCGGGGAAATCACGTATGCTTTTGGTAGTTCACCATCACTTTTTGTGGAACGGAAGGGAACTCTTGTTTCTTCGTATTTCCCATCCGGCATAGGTAAATAACCTGTGGCTTTTTGAGCAAAAACATTAGAGCAAGCAAGTAGTATGATTATTAAAAAGCCGACATTTTTCAAGCTTGGTTTCAAGGCATAAGGAATCATCAATGTGTGTGTGTTTTGAGCTGTCAATATTTGCCGATAAATGTATTCACTTTTTTGGAACAAAAATGAGGAATGGTTTTTTTTTGATGAGGAGTGAGTCTAATTAGGAATTGAGCATGAAATTGGAGTTTAGATCCGTGAAAACACCAAGCAAAATGGGCTTTCAACACAATTTTATAAAATCATGCGAAAGCCCACCAACTCGATCAATTCATCTTTCTACAAATTGGCTCCGCCTGAAACCTCAATGCGTTGCCCATTGATCCAACGTGATTCATCTGTACAAAGGAATGCAACCACATCACCGATATCATCCGGCAATCCTGCTCTACCCAAAGCGGTTGTATTAGCAATCATCTTGTTGTAATCTGCATTGTCGCGCACAGCTCCTCCTCCGAAATCTGTTTCGATAGCTCCTGGCGCCACACAATTTGCGCGAATCTGGCGTATTCCCAGTTCACTTGCCAAATAGCGGGTATATTGCTCGATCCCTGCTTTCAGCGAACCGTAAACGGAATAACCCGGAGCGGTGAAACGTGCCAAACCGCTTGAAATATTTACGATTCCACCTCCATCATTCAGAATTGGAAGAATTTCCTGTGTCAGGAATACCGGTGCTTTGAAATGAATATCCGAAAGCGTTTCAAAAACGGTTAATTCCGTAGCTCCGATCGGAGTGCCTAATCCAATTCCGGCGTTGTTTATCAGAAAGTCCATTTTATCCGAACCGAATTTATCTGTAAGCGCTGCACGCAAATCTGTTCCAAATTGTTTGAATGTATCCACCTTGCTCACATCCAATGCAAGCGCAAGTGTCTTCACCCCTTTCGCCTCAGTTTCTGCAACAACCTTATCCGCTTCTGCTTTGTTTGTATGATAGGTAATCACCAAATTGATTCCTTTATCGGCCAATTTGTTTGCCATGCTTCTTCCCAGACCGCGGCTTCCTCCTGTAATCAATGCTAATTTGTTTGTTTTCATGTGATTTAAATTTGATAAGACAAAGGTATCCAGAGAAAACGCCTTTCCCTTTGCATGAAGCAATCCAACAGTTGCGAAATTCAAACAATAGAATGGAATTATCAAGTGGGTTTTACCAGAAAAACAAAATCCACTTGATAATTGATAATTAAACCATTTATAATTGAATCATTAATTTCTAAACGAATTCGGAGTGATTTGGGTGTGTTTCCGGAAGAAATTAGAAAAGTGGGCAACCTCTTCAAACCCCAGACAGTAAGCAATTTCTGAAACAGTCCAATTGGTCTGCTTCAATAAGATCTTCGCTTCTTGAGTGATTCTATTTCCGATCACTTCTGTTGTAGTTCTTCCTGTATTTTCCTTCAATACTTTATTGAGGTGATTGACGTGAACAGCCAAACGATCCGCATAATCTTTTGCCGTTCTCAAACCAATGCGCTGACGATTGGATTCAATGGGGAATTGGCGCTCCAATAATTCTACAAACAAAGAGCTGACGCGCTCAGATGCAGTATGTTTCGGATACAGGATGGATGCAGGTTGCAGTTTTTGACCCAAATGGACGAGCTCCATGACGTAATTGCGAATCAAATCGTATTTGAAAGCATAATCAGAAGCTTGTTCCTTTCGCATTTTTGAAAAGACCGTTTCCAAATACTGGAATTCACTTTCTGATAATTCAAAAATCGGAACGGATCCCGGACTGAAAATCGGTAATTCATCCAAGACAAATCCCGTATTCGATTTGTTTATGAAATCCGAACTGAACACACAAAATACCGCATTGTGGTCTTCATCTTCCGAAGTGTAATTGTAGGGAACTTTCGGTGTCGCAAAAAGCAAGGCATATTGCTCAATTTCAATCACTTTGTCGGCATATTCCGCCTGACTTTTCCCTTTAATCAAACTGATCTTGTAATACAAGCGCCGGTTGTAAGGCATTTTCCCTATCTTCCCGTTATTCTGGGCGATCAATTCATTGGTATCAAACACATTGAACTGCCCCAATTCCTTACTGATCCCTTCCGGAACCAAAGACGAACCATTACCGATTGATTGATAAAACTCTTCTAATGTGAGAAACTCCATGGATTGTCGAATTGCAAAATTCAAATATACGGAGATTAATTATCAATTAACAACGGAGGAATTATCAAGTAGGTTTTAGAAAAAAAGGGATTTCGACTACGCTCAATCACCTATTCCCTTCTGTAAATAGGATACTGAGCGCAGTCCAAGTATCAATTATGAATCATCAACTCCCGAATATCTCTAACCGGGGCGCTTCCGTAACTGAGGAATTTTTCATGGAAAGCTTTCAAATCAAATGCCGTCCCTTGTTTCTTCATCAGTTCTTTGCGCAGATTACAGATCTCTGTGAAACCGGCAAAATAACTGCATAATTGCACTTGACTCAACGTTGCTCTCTTCCACTTACCTTCTGCTTCTGCCTGTTGCTGATATGCTTCATTCACCAATAAATTCAGTGCTTGTTCTTTGGTGAAATTCAAATTGTGAATCGAGTAATCCAAAATGGTATTGCAAGTCGTTCTCAAATTCCATTTGTAATACATCAACCACATCTCCGGGCTGTCGTTACCGTAACCATTTTCGAGCATCATGAGCTCTGTGTAAACAGCCCAGCCCTCAACCATGGCACCATTCCCAAAAATCGATTTGATGATACTTGGAGAATTGTTACTGTAAACCAGTTGTGTATAATGACCTGGAACTGCTTCGTGGATATTCAGGATTTGCAACACGTAATCGTTGTATTCACGCAGGTAGCTTTCCGATTTTTCTACCGGCCAACCATTCATGCTTCCCACATTGTAATAGGTATTCCCTCCTTTATCGTAAGGACCAGGAGCAGAAATGGAAGCACCCGCCACTCCGGCCATGTAATCCGGTTCTCTGCGAACAACCAATGGTTTCTTGGGATCCAAGTAAATCAGGTTCTTCGTTTTTACGAATTTCTCCAGTTCCGGAATTTGCTTTTCGATGTCCTTCTGAAAGTTTTCAGGTTGCGTATGCTGCAGGGAAATCTGGTCGATCAATTGTTTTACCAGTTGGTATTCATCTTTCGGCATTGGCTTTTGTCCCATGTGCTTATCCCAGATTTGCTTTGAAATCTTCACCATTTTTTGATGCAATTCCTTTTTATGGGTTAATGCACTTTGGTAAATCTCTTTTGCCGAATTATTTGATTGGATATCGAATTCGAATTTCTTCGAATACAATACACTTCCCAACCGGAAGCTTCTCGGATTCGGATTGGACAATTTTTCCAACCAAGATGCGTAATCACTGATGGCTTTCTGAGCAGCTTCACTTCTTTTGATCAATTCCGCTTTCTCTTCTGCACTCAATTTGGACTTCTCCAAACTTGCCGGTAAATCGGAAGTGAAAACAGATAAACCACCTCGGTTTTGCTCAATGGCTAATTGCGTATGTTCCTTTGTTGGATTTTTGATAGTTGCTTTCGCAGCTTTATAATAAGCCGGAACATTTCTGAGGCGAAGGGAGAAATTTCTCAATCGTTCATCCAACGGAGCATAATTATTTGCAAGCATTTCTGCAAAACCACCACACACATTGTAATTGGATGGATTCCATTCTCCTGACTTCAAAGAGTTTTGCTCCCAGCCAGAACCATTCAAATAGTTCTTGATCAATTTATAATCGATCTTGTTGGCATCAGAAAGCTCCTCTATTTTAAATTCAATTAGCTGAAAGGATTCTTTTTGGATGAATTGCTTTTCTTTTTCTTTCCGCGCATCATTCGGCACAACCAAAACAGAATCGAATTTGTGATACCCCATTCCGCTTGCCCAACCCGGATTCATTTCCCATAAACGCAATACAAAACCTTCTTTGTATTTATCGAATTCAGCATCTGTATTTACTTTCTTTTCCTGACAAGCAGTTAGAACACAACTAATAATCAATATAAAGGCACCATATCTTTTCATAGGAAACATTTTAGATCAAGAATACGAATTATTAAAACTTTTTACGCCAAATTTTATCGGAGGCATCCAAATATTCGGGAAGTGCCGCTGAACCATACCATGGAATCAGCTCGTATGCAAGAAGCTTTGAATTAACGGCCGGATCTGTCTTAAGCAGTGCTTCAGCTTCTTCTACTGTTGTAACATTCAAAATGAACAACCCTCGATACGTCAAGTCATTCTTGCCAAAAGGTCCTGCAACGATTAATTTTCCATCACCCACCAGATGCCCAATATTCGCCATGTGTCCGGCAAAACAACTATCGATGTATTTTTTATCCGTTGTTGAATTTGTTCCTGTTTTCAGAGCAACAAATACATACTTTTTCATTCCGTAATCATCACCCTTTAGTTTTTCTGCTAAATCACTATTAAAGTTCGGATTATCCGTTGTATTCTTTTCATTCCTTGTTTCACTCAGCGGCTCCTTCTTCTTCATTTTAAAACTGAACCCCTTGTTTTTCTCTCCCGAAACCTGCACAAAAATCTCTGTGGAAGAAAGCTTTTTGTAACTGATTTTCTTTGGAAAATCGTGGGCTTTATTCTCAAAAAAGAAGGTGGAATCAGAAGATGTCAATTTGAATTCTACTGGATTTCCGCTGTTCTGACCAATAACAGTAGGTATGTAGAATGTTCCATCTTTTCGTTGTACCAGATCAAGGTATTCACTCACCTGAATCTGCCCGTTTTTTACCTGATAAGAATAGCCTTTCAGGAAAGTCGGAGATAGTTTATCCCAATGTTCATAAGTGTTTTGATCTTCAGAGAACCAAGTTCCAACAAGGAATTCAGGAAATTTATTTTGTGCGAAAATTGAACTCGAAACAACAAGAGTCAATAGGAATAATAGTTTTTTCATAAGTACAAATCTGTCTTATCAAAAATAAGGATTTTAACGAGGAATCGTTTGTCATTTTTTTCAGTTCAACGGAGGAAGCCTTCTCGAGCAGAATAAATAGAAATTCCCCACGGACGAGCACGGAATTACACAGAAGTCAATATTTTGAAAATCTGTGTTGTTGTAATAATAAATTGCAATTCCACTGTGTTCACCGTAGGTGAATCCGTGTTCCTCCGTGGGAGAAAATCCGGAGGATTCCCCAAGCCAAAGAAAGAGAACTAACGTGATAAACTAAGCCTCTACCATTCCTTTGCTCGCCATACGGTAGGTATGCGAAGAGAAAATGTGTCTGCGTGCGAAACGTTCCGGCGTAGCTGATTGTGTCAACTTCTTGTAAACGTTGTTCGGAACAGCGAAATATTCAAATACTTGTCCGTTCAGGAAAGTCACTTTCAAAGTCAACCCTTTGTAATGAAAATCAGCGATCATCGAAGTATTGATCGTCTCTTGATACTCTTCCATATTTTGCTCCAAAGTTTCAGGAGCAATGCTCACCAGGAAATGGTAAGCATCAATGATTTCCAAACTTCTTTTTTCCGCTTCCGCTTTCAATGGATCTTCTTCCTGAAATTTATCGGGATGCCATTCTTTTACCAGTTTGCGGTAAGTTGTTTTCAATTGAGCTAAGCTGATTTCCTCTTCCACCTGGAAAAGTTTCTTGTATGATGCAATACGTTTCATGTTATGGATTTTAAGACTATAGGATTTCAGGATATTAGGACTGAAACTCCTGACTTGTTATTTAAAGAGAATTAATAACCGTTCAGATTGAGTTCGTCTGTTTCTTCAAACGGAACCTGTTTTCCCATTTTCTTTTGAATAATTTTAAAATGATGTTCGTCTTCCGGCGTTACAAAAGTTAATGCTTCACCGGTAGATTCAGCTCTTCCCGTGCGACCGATTCGGTGAACGTAGTCTTTGGGAGAACGTGGTAATTCGTAGTTGATGACGAAAGGCAGAAATTCGATGTCGATTCCGCGAGAGATCAAATCGGTAGCTACCAATACTTTCAAATGTCCTGCTTTGAAATTTCGAAGGACTTTATTTCGGGCATCCTGGCTTTTCTTACTGTGAATAGCCTGAGCATCGATGTTGTTCTTGCGCAATTTGTCAACTACCTGATCTGCTTTGAATGTAGAACTGGTAAAAATCAGTACTTGTTTCATCTTTCGTTCGCGAATCAGATAACGCAACAAAGGTCCTTTCCGTGCATCCGAAACCCGGAAAGCAGTTTGCTGGATCAAGTCAACCGAATCTTCTTCGTTCTCAATCTTGAGCACAATCGGATCGTGCAACAAAATTTGGTTGATTTCCGAAACTTGGTCGTTCAGAGTTGCAGAGAACAACAAATTCTGACGTTTCTTCGGAAGCAGCTTGATGATCTGTTGCATTTCCTCCTGGAAACCGAGATTCAACAATTTATCCGCTTCATCCAGGACAACTGATTTCACCGAGGTCAAATGCACCGCATTGGATTCTGCCAATTCAATCAAACGACCCGGAGTTGCAATCAGAATGGAAACACCCATCATGGCTTTCATTTGCGGATTGATAGAAACTCCACCATAAACCGCTTTGACTTTCAATGGCTCTGAAAAAGTATGCGCAAAGGTTTTGAACACTTCTTCCACCTGGATAGCCAATTCACGTGTCGGAACCAAGATCAAGGATTGAATGTGTCGATTTTTTGCTTTCTCTGCCTTCGCTAACTGGGTTAAAATCGGCAATACATAACTGGCGGTTTTACCTGAACCTGTCGGAGCAATTCCCAGCACATCTTTTCCTGTCAAGATTGCCGGAATAGCAATTTCCTGAATGGGATATGGACGTTCGTAATTCATTTCGGTTAAGGCTTGAAGTAAATTGGGCGCTAAGCCGAAAGAAGAAAAAGACATCCGTTTTTTTATTTGAGGGTGCAAAGATAGGGAATTAGAATTTAAGACTTTAGGATTTTGAGACATTAAGGCTCCAGACCGAAGACAAAAGACTTGATTTGTCTTCGCTATGAAGATACTCCCCATTGGCAATCGATGTAACCTTTTTCTTCTCTTCGTATTCTTAATACTACTTTTGAAACTATGACTCTATTGAAATCGACGGGTTGTTTTCTCTTCATTCTAATGACCTATTTATCTTTTGGACAGAATTCCAGAAGTAAAGTCAGTATTGAGCTCTCTATTCCACATACGCAGGAGTTTGCTCATATCAATAATTGTTCAAGTCTGAAAAAAACATCTGTTATCATTCATAATAATACCGATAGTATACACTACTTCTATGAAGATTGGAATTCCTATGGCTATTACAATATCACATTTGAGATTAAAGCTAAAGATTCTATCTATGAGATTGTCAGACCAAGAAAATACTGGTACCGCAATTATAAATCGCATTTCATTCTAAACCCTAACGAATCAGTGGTATTTCCATACCTTTTGGTCGATACTGCCTGCTCTAATAAATTATTTGAAAATCGCGTTTTTGAAGATGGCTGGATTGGATTTCCTTCGATTTCAGACACTGTGGAAATCCGGGCAATTTATCAGCTCTGTGATTTAAATGATACCATTACAGATGAATGGATTAGTCGATTAAATTACGGACGGGATTTCTACATTGATTTCCTGGATGACGATATTAAAGTAGAATTAGGTCTAAATGAGAAATCAAAACAAGAACCTAAAACAAATGAAAAGGTAAAAATCATTTTCCACGAACCACTAGTTTCTTCCTGGCAGCGGGTGATTTTGAGACATTAGTATCTCAAGGTCCCCAAAAATCATTTAACGGTCCTTGATTTAATTTGAATGTCAAAACTACTCCATGCCTTGAAAGGTAGGGATTCTCATACCTGGTAAGCGGATAGCTGTAACGGTAATGCAGGTAAATGAAATTATTGAATGAGATTCCCACTTTTCCTCCTATCCGGAAATCATTCTTATCGTTGTGTTCTATGAAAACATGAAAGTCGGGAGAAGTTCCCTCTACGTTGATTCCCAAATCAATGCGTTGCCCCAAGGCTGAAATACGATTGTAGAACAAACCGGTTATTGTTGCATCAACCGTATAATTGATACTTCTGCTTCCAATGAATGGACGAAAGGATTCAGAAATGAAGTTTGCACCGATTCCGATGCTATGCGCTTTCAGATAGGAATATTCCAGGTGAAACCCAAAGCTAGTCCAATTGCTCAGCGTATATTCTTTGATATAATGTCCGCCGTTCGGATGTGGAAATTGACAGTCACATGTCAAGACTTTCGGGCTTTCGATCCATCTTCCTCCCAGCCGGTCTTCCCATTGACGCACCTCTTTTTGAAAGTGTCTCCTATGTGAAATATCTTCACGCAAGTAGTTCCAATAAGCACAATAACCGCAACCGTCCTTGTCAAAAGGAACTCCAAGCAATTGAAATGTGGGAATGTCCGCAATGATTTCCTGCATGACGACATAAGCCACATCAGCTATGGTGTAATAACCTCCAAAATAGGGAACTGAAACTGTTGTTTGAGTGGTGTCATCCAATTTGTCCATCAGGAAGGGAATGATCGATTTTTTTTGCTGAACTGCTCTCCAGAAAATCCGATCACCACAACCTGGGGCATAATTACTGTAAACAGAGTCTCTGCATATATATGGTAGATCGGTTACGTATTTCAAACTGTTGGTCAACGCTTGCAGTTCTTTCTGTTCCAATCTTTTCTGTGACAAAGCATTGAATGAACCGAAGAAAAAAAACAATAAAAAAGTCCATCTTAAAAAGATACCAATGGATTTTCTATTTCGATCGTTCGGCAAATTTCAGGAGTCAGTTTGCAACGATTGGCAATAAATTAACCACCGAAGGAATCTCAGATAATTCGCGGATTCTAGGAACATTGCGTTCTTTCTTGTATTTGTAAAGTGGATCAAAATGAATGGCTGTCCAGCCTGCATTCAATGCACCGATGATGTCTGCCTTAAAATCGTCCCCGATCATGATTGCGTGTTCCGTTTTACAGTTGGTTAGACGCTGAGCCTCCTGAAAAATCTCCCGATGTGGTTTTGTAACTCCGATTTCTTCGGAACAAAGTACCGTGTCGAAGTACTTACTAATTCCACTTTTCGCCAATTTAATGTGCTGAACTTCCTTGAAACCATTCGTAATGATATGCAAGGAATAATCTTGCTCCTTGAGCGATTCCAGCATTTCAACTGCTCCTGGAAAAAGTGCTGTCTGTTGGGGTGAAAGCTCTATATATCCATCACTCATTTGTTGAGCAAGCTCATTATCATGAATTCCGTGATGTGCCAAAGCCTTTTTGAACCGATTATCCCGTAATTCCTCTTTGGTCAACTTTCCATTTCCATACTGGTTCCATAAATCCGCATTGATCCGGATATAGGTATGATGGAAATGCATAAAATGTTCGATTGTTTCTCCCAGTTTCAGATTATCGTACAGATGCTGTAGTGCGAAACGCGAATTGGTTTCAAAATCCCACAGGGTTCTGTCGAGGTCAAAAAAGAGTTGACGAACTTTCATTAAAACAATGCTTTGATTCCGTAGGCAATGCCTGTTGTGATTAAACCATTGATACAAATTCCAAGCAAAATCAATGGGAATGTGCGTTTTTCCTTTCCGTAAAACTTCGCTGTTACAATTGATCCAACCGGAACCGATAAAAATAAGGGTGCATAAAACGCAATCCCATAAATTCCAAGACGGCGTTTCAATCTCACAATCAATTTATTGAAACGGGTGAATTTAGGTTTGTACTTTAGAGGTGTTCCATTTGTAATGGATGCATGCAATAGCGCTTTTCGTTTATTGTGTGCCCGAATCATGAAAAATTCGCTCGAAAAATAGAAAATAAAGGCTGCTGCGAATGCTCCTGCAACGCATGAAAGATATGTTTCGAAGAAATTCAATTTCATTGCTGGTCCACCAAAAGGAGCAAACATGAATTTGATCATCGATAAACCAAAAAGTGATATATATAGGTGCCAGTGCATAGTTTATCTCCTTAACATTTTACTCCGTAAGCCAAATCTCCCGCATCACCTAATCCGGGAACGATGTAAGATTGAGCGGTTAATTCCTTATCTATTGCGCCAACCCAAATCTTAACGGTGCTTGGTAGATGTTTTTTCAAAAACTCAATCGCCTCCGGGGCTGCAATCGCTGATACGATATGAACTTTGGCAGGTTTCCCTTGTTTTAACAGTGCTTTATACACCATTACCATCGAACTTCCTGTTGCCAACATCGGATCTGAAATGATCAAGGTTTTTCCATCAATTGAAGGAGAAGCCAAATATTCCACATGGATATCAAAGTCTTCGGCAGTAGTATGTTTTCTGTAAGCAGAAACGAATGCACTTTCCGCACGGTCAAAATAGTTCAATAATCCTTGATGCATAGGTAATCCGGCACGTAAAATAGTTGCCAGAACTGGTTGTTGTTTCAAAGTGGAAACCTCTGCTTCACCCAATGGAGTTGTCACCAATTCGGTTTGGTATTCCAGCTGTTTACTCAATTCGTACGCCAACACTTCTGCAACGCGTTCCAGATTGCGTCTGAAACGCATGGGATCAGTTTGAACCGTGCAATCTCTTAACTCTCCTAAAAAAGTATTGAAGATGGATGTGGACTGACCTAAATTGTGAACCATAGTATAGAATATTGTGAGGTTAATTTTGTGCTTTTTTATTGGGTCTCATGCCTCTTCACAAAATAAAGGAATAAAAGCAAACAATGGAAATAAAAATGTGTTTTGTTAGTGAATTTTAGCACTTAAAAATAAGCCATATCCCAATCCTTAGATGTAATTTTGCGTTATGGCCAAACAAAGCAAAATTGATTTTAGGATTTTTAGACGGTTATTGAAGTTTGCAAAACCTTATTCTGGGTTTCTGATTTTGGCTTTTATATGTACTGTTTTGCTTTCCACTATCGGTCCTTTGCGTCCAATGATTATTGGGAATATGGTACAGAAATATGTCGTTGAAGAAACAACAAGAAGTCAACCTTTATTTTTAACATGGACCTTGATCGTTGCAGGAATACTTCTTTTGGAGGGATTGCTTCAATTCCTGACGGCCTATTTCTCCAATTTCATGGCACAATCCGTTATTCGGGATATCCGAATCAAGGTATTCAATCATTTGTCGACCTTCCGGATGCAGTTTTTCGACCGTTCTCCTGTAGGTGGTTTGGTAACCCGGGTAGTTTCAGATATTGAAGCAATTTCTGAGGTCTTTTCTTCCGGTCTGATTGATATTTTGGGCGATTTATTGATGCTGATTGTCGTTCTGGTCCTGATGTTCGCTTCCAACTGGCAGCTTTCTTTACTTGTCCTGATCCCGATCCCTATTCTCATTTTCGCCACCCGTATTTTTGCAAAAGCAATGCGGAAAAGTTTCCAGCAGGAAGGTACAGCGGTTCATCGCCTGAATTCATTTGTTCAGGAGCGATTGACAGGAATGAACATTGTCCAGATATTCGGAAGAGAAAAAATGGAATATGCAGCTTTCCAGGAAGCAAACAAAACGCATCGGCAAGCGCATGTAAATGCAGTTTGGGCATTTTCCATCTTCTTTCCTGTTGTTGAGTTCTTGAGTTCGCTTTCGATGGCCTTACTCATTGTGTGGGGAGCTTTTTCAATGACCGGACAGGATCTTGGGAACACCAAATTATTCGGTACGGTATTCAGTTTCACGCTTTGGATTCAGATGTTATTCAGACCAATTCGTATGCTGGCGGATAAGTTCAACATCCTTCAACGTGGAATTGTCCGTGCAGACAAAGTGTTTGAATTGCTCGACACCAACGAACATGTTCAGGAATCGGGAACAATCACCACTTGTGATTTTGAAAAACCTTTAAAATTCGAACATGTTTATTTTGCGTATAAAGATGAGGATTGGGTACTAAAAGACATTAACCTGACAATTCAACCTAAGGAAACCATCGCATTCGTTGGGGCAACCGGAGCGGGGAAAACTTCAATTGTGAACTTATTGAGTCGCTTTTACGAATATCAAAAAGGAACTATTCACATCGGTGAGGTCGAACTGCGCGAAATTCAGATGGACACTTTGCGGAAAAACATCGCCATTGTACTTCAGGATGTATTCCTGTTTTCCGATAGCATTCACAACAATATCACCTTAGGTAACGAAGAAATCACGAGAGAACAAGTCATTGCAGCAGCAAAAGCAGTTGGAGCTGACAGTTTCATTGAAAAATTGCCGAACGGATATGATTACCAGGTTGGTGAACGGGGTGGCGTGTTATCCGTCGGACAGAGACAATTACTGGCTTTTATCCGTGCCTACGTTTACAATCCCCACATTCTGATTTTAGATGAAGCGACCTCCAGTGTCGACAACGAATCGGAAGTATTGATTCAACGCGCCACGGAAGAACTTACCAAAGGAAGAACTTCCATTGTTATTGCACACCGATTATCTACCATACAAGCAGCAGACAAGATCATTGTTCTGGATAAAGGTGAAATCCAGGAAATTGGATCTCACGAAGAATTATTACGTAAAGATGGAATGTACAAAAAGCTGCACTCCATGCAATTTTCGAAAAAATGACAAACGAATTAGGGCTCAAAATCGGTGGTGTCCCGGAACATTTTAACTTGCCCTGGAGATTGGCAATTGAAGAAGGAAAATTTCAACAGATCGGTTTAAATCTGCATTGGTCGGACATGACCGGTGGTACGGGTCAGATGATTCGCGGACTGGAAACCAAATCGATTGATATTGCAGTTCTTCTAACTGAAGGAATCTCCAAATCGATCTTACAAGGATTGGATGCGAAAATTCTTCAAGTATATGTCGTTTCACCATTAAGCTGGGGAATCCATGTCCCGATGAACGGAGATATCAAAAAACCGGAAGATATCGAGAACCAAACATTTGCCATTTCCAGATATGGCTCGGGATCCCATTTAATGGCTTACGTTATGGCAGATCAATACGGCTGGAATTTGGACGGGCTGAAATTCAATGTTATCGGAGATGTTTATGGCGGTTTATGGGCTTTGGAAAACAATGAAGCGCAAGCATTTTTGTGGGAAAAATACACCACTTTCCCTTTTGTAGAACAAGGGAAATGCGATTATGTCGGTGACGTAGTTACTCCGTGGCCTTGTTTTGTCATTGCAGCCAGAACAGAAATTGCAGAAAAACATCCCGAGTTATTGAAACAAATGTGTGCTATTGTGAATCAGAAAGCACTGGAAGTGAAGGAAAGTCCGAATTCTGCCGAAATTATTTCCTGGCGCTATAATTTGGGATTAAATCAGGTAAAACAATGGTTATCTGAAACGGATTGGAATTACAAAGGGATCGATTACCCACTTGCTTTTGAGAAGACTACTCATTATTTGAAGAAACTGAATTTAATTTCGGAAGAGGAAGCTGAGAATTGGAGTGACAAGCTATTCGCTTGAAAGGTTCATTTCGACTCCGCTCAATGACCTTTTCAATATTATTTTGAATCAAAATCACTCGGAAGCAAAGGTGACTGAGCGTAGTCGAAGTCACCAACCTTTCGAATTCCTTGCAGCTTTTTTCTGGCGTTTTTGATTTCTCTTGACGCTTTTCTTCGCTTCTTTGGATTGTCTCGCCCAAAAGGCCTTCTTTGATTTTTTGGCTTCTTTCTTGGCTACTTTAGCTTCTTTTTTTCTGCGTTTTGCAATTGTTTTCTCCGCTTTGGCTATGGATCCATCCTGACTGAATGACGGAGGAACGGAGCCACCACCAAAAATAAACAGTCCACACAATACAAACAGTTGTAAAAACGTTCTTAACTTCATACTTTTATTATTCGAACTAAGGTAAAGTGAAAATACGAATCTTTTTATTGATTTTGATACTGGCAGGTGTTTCTTGTAAAAAAAACAGAACTCACCCTGTTCCAAGTATTGCATTCGATTTTCAAATAGATCTTACGCTTCCCTCTTATCAGGAATTGAATAATGTTGGTGGATATAGTTATGTTGCAGGCGGAATCAAAGGCATTGTTGTTTACAGACAATCCACGGATGTTTTTGTAGCATGGGAACGCATGTCACCTGAAGATCCTGATAATGTTTGCGCAACCGCATTAACAGCTGACTCCACGAACTTCCTTCAACTGAACGATGCGTGTTCCGGAGCTGTTTTTTCCATGTATGATGGTTCACCCATTTCCGGTTCCAGCTGGGGATTGCGCAAGTACCAAACTGAATGGAATGGAAGTAACCTATTGAGGATTTACAATTGATCCGTTCAATAGTTCAATTACTAATACCTTTTGAACTCTTTACCAAATCATTTCAGATACAAATACCCATTATTAGTACTTTATTCGAAATGAGAAAAAGACCTTCATTTTTTCTTCACCTCTGTCTTCCAAATCTCCACATAGGAATTCGAATTTCTCGGATTGATCCCATGTAAAAATTTATCTACAAAACCCGGTTCAATTTGGGCTTCCAAATGCATCTTTGGGTAAATCACCTTGAAAGTGTCAATACGCTGATCCAAATTTTTCTGTCCAAAGAAGAAAATATAATCTTGTGGCTCTACGGTATAGAAACTTGCAGGATTAACGGTGTCCATATTCCAACGTTCCAAGACCTTGTAATTCCATTTCCCCGAATAGAAAAAAGGCATCATTTCCGGATTGGTTTCCCCGGTTGCTTCAATCAGGATATGTTCGCCACCATGAACTTTTCCATGTAAGGCATACATGGTATTCACACGTGACTTCTTGGATGGCATCACCGTAACAATACAAAACAAAGGAATATTCAGGATCCAAAATACAACCCAGGAAACTTTCCAGAATCCATTCCAGAATTTACGCACTCTCAATTGTTCGATCCCCAGGAAAACAAGTATGACTACCAATGGGAATATCGTCAAAATGAACCGTTCCTGCCGATTAGGGAAGATCGTATGAAACAATAAGAAAACGAATGTCGGAATAAATAATATCAGGTACTTCCGAGCCGATTTGAAATAGGCCACCAAGGCTAAAATACCAAGTGGGAAAAGTAAGAATCCGAAAAGCACATAGAAATACATGAAGTAGTTTGCGTTTTTCATGTAGCGCGTTCCTTCATTCATATTGTAGACAACATATCCTTTAAACTCTGCGAAAGGATAACCCCAGATGAAGTAATCCACCAATCCCTGCGTCAATAAAAACATGACAATGGAACCTGCACTCATGAGGAACAGCTTTCTCCATTCCAATTTAATGAGGTAAAAAATTCCCAGACCAACAGCATAAATTGCAATCTGATAACGGAAAGAAATGGCCACTCCTATCAACAAACCAGCATAAAACAATGCCCATTTGCGATTGTCCTGAAGTGTCAACCAAACAGCCCACATCAAGAATGGAATACTCACCACTTCCACTAAATTTCTTACGGAAAGGAAAGGCATTGCCCATAAAAGAGCGAGCATCCAACCGACATAACTTGCAGTTTTTTTATTGGATAGTTTTTCTGTGATCAAATAACCGAAACGGATAACAAGCAGCGAAAACAGTGCATGGATAATCCGGTTGATCAACATCAATGTCTTAGGATCCGAGATTCCAAAGAATTTCATACATGTAAAGAACAGGTAGTTCAATCCGACATACGTAAAACTATGTCCTTCAGGAGCAGCATCTGCTGCTTTATTCCATGGCAACCAATTGTTGTAATCAAAACCATCAGCCCAAGATCCTGCAGCTTCAATAACTAAAAAATGGTCATCGTGCATGCTATAACCTTCAGAGAAAATTGCAGCTATTAAACGGACGATCAGTCCAACAAGTAAAATTGTCTTAAGCGATGACCAATCTATGGATTTAATTCTTTCAGAAAGTTGCATAAACGAAATTAGCGATAATTCAAAATTAAGCAAGTTCTGTTACTTAATGATTAAATAGATAAAAAAGTAGTGTGCAATGCACATCCAAGGGGATTAATCCCCTTGGAAACGCGTGTGCGTGAAACGAAAAAAGGAATCCCTTTCGAGATTCCTTTTCCTATTTTTATCCGGATACTAATTATTAGTATCTGTAAGCATCTGATTTGTAAGGACCATCAACAGTTACTCCGATATAAGCTGCTTGCTCATTTGTTAATGTTTCCAATTCAACACCAATTTTAGCCAAATGTAAACGAGCTACTTTTTCATCCAAATGTTTTGGTAAAACGTATACATCATTCTCATAGTTCTTATGGTTTTCCCACAATTCCAATTGAGCCAATGTTTGGTTTGTAAATGAATTAGACATTACAAATGATGGGTGACCAGTTGCACAACCCAAGTTCACCAAACGACCTTCAGCCAAGATAATCACATCGTGTCCTTTTACATTGTAAATATCCACTTGTGGTTTTACTGTTGATTTTGTAGAACCGTAATTTGCATTCAACCATGCCATATCGATCTCATTATCGAAGTGACCGATATTACAAACGATCGCTTTGTCTTTCATGTTCTCGAAATGACGACCAACGATAATATCTTTGTTTCCAGTTGAAGTAACGATGATATCCGCATTTCCAATAACTGAATCCAGTTTTCTCACTTCATATCCGTCCATTGCAGCTTGCAAAGCACAGATCGGATCAATCTCAGTAACAATTACACGAGCTCCGGCACCACTTAAAGAAGCAGCAGAACCTTTACCAACGTCTCCGTAACCACAAACAACTGCTACTTTTCCAGCCATCATAACGTCTGTTGCACGACGGATTGAATCTACCAACGATTCTTTACATCCGTATTTGTTGTCGAATTTTGATTTTGTAACTGAATCGTTTACGTTGATTGCAGGCATTACCAAAGTTCCGTTTTTCTTACGATCGTACAAACGCAAAACTCCGGTTGTAGTTTCTTCAGATAATCCACGGATTCCAGCAGTTAATTCAGGAAAACGGTCGAAAACCATATTCGTTAAATCACCTCCGTCATCCAAGATCATGTTCAAAGGTTGTCCTCCTTCGAAAGCGAAGATTGTTTGCTCAATACACCAATCAAATTCCTCTTCATTCATGCCTTTCCATGCAAAAACAGGAATTCCTGCAGCAGCAATTGCAGCAGCAGCGTGATCTTGAGTTGAGAAGATGTTACATGAAGACCAAGTAACTTCAGCTCCTAATTCAACCAATGTTTCAATCAGAACAGCTGTTTGAATGGTCATGTGTAAACATCCTGCGATACGTGCACCTTTCAAAGGTTTCTTTGCACCATAATCAGCACGTAATGCCATTAATCCTGGCATTTCAGCTTCTGCTAAAACGATCTCTTTACGACCCCATTCTGCAAGCGAAATGTCTTTTACTTTGTAAGCTAATTTTTCTGTTGTATTGTTCATAAATGATTGTTTGCTCGTTTTTTAGACAACAAAGATAATGCATAGGTTTGGGAATTAAAAATTGAAAAGACTTTTTATATTCTCAATTTTCAAATCTTAATCCTCTTTCGGTTTACCAATCAAATAAAGGATACTCGCGGGTCCTGATTTTTGCCTGCCTACTTTCCAATCGAAGTTTTCATGTCCCTTTACACGGGAGATTAATTCATTCATTTCCGGAATGGTGTATGTTCTTAATGCAGACAAAATCCCATCCAATAGAACAAAAAGTGGAACCAATGGAATCAAATAGGTGAAAACAATTCTTCCAACTGAAAACGGACGAATAAAAGGAGTCATCAACAAGACATTGATCGGAGAAAAAATCATGGCGAGAACACTTTTCACATTGCGCTCCTGTGATTCGAAAATTGCAATCGAACTTTTCGAATCCACTGCATTTTGCAAGATTAGAACGGCGTCTTCTTCTTTGAAATGATGGAGCGACAAAAACTGTGTGCGGACACCTTTCAAGTGCCCCGGAACATTTCTGGCGTCAACCGGTTTTGTTTCATACTTAAAATTGGCAGCCTGTTTACTAGCATAATCAAAGGCTTTCAAATTCGGATAATAATCCGTGAGTACAATTTCCAGATTCGGATGCTTCTCTTCCAAACGTTTGGATAGTTTGAATAAACCACCTCCACCACCGGAAGCTAAATCAATGATTCGCTGCTCCCCACTATTCTCAATTGCTTCTGATAAAAGCGGTGTAATGGCTTTATAAATATCAAACTGATTGGATATAAACTGCAGAAAATCTGTCAAATAATTTCTTAGAAAGCCAGGAAACCAAGATTGATCTTCAAATTCAAATAATTGTTTACGCTTCATAATGGAAATATTTAGTATCTTTAGGTCAAAGGTACTAAAATTATTTGAATTAGGTCAAGATTACTAAAGAAATGAAAACACGAGATAAAATATTACAGACAGCCTTGAACTTATTCAATACTCATGGAGTTCCGAACATAACATTGCGCCGAATTGCCGCAGAGATGTTTATCAGTCAGGGAAACCTAAACTATCATTTCAAGCACCGGGAAGACATTATTGAAGCTCTTTTTTTCCAGTTGATGGAAACATTTGAAGAAGAAAAAGCCAAGTTAGATACCGAGAAAATGGATTTTCAATTTGTCATGGATTCTACCCGAAACGGAATGGAAGCATTGTTCAAATTTCGCTTCTTAATGATTGATTTCAACCAAAATATGCGCGAGAATCCAAAACTGCATGAGCACTTCAAGCAATTGGAGGAAGTTCGAAGAACAACTTATCTCTATTCGTTTGATTTGGCCATTAAAGCTGGAATTATGCGTGCACCCGCTTTTGAAGGTGAATACAATGGATTGAATGAACGCATTCGTGTTTTCAGCGATTACTGGATTGCTTCTGCAGAGGTGTACAACGAACCGGTTGAAACAACAGTTGAAAAATACCACAACTTGTTGGTGGAAATGTTCTTTCCCTATTTCACGAAAGACTCTCAGCGGGAGTTTTTGTTGAAGCGCTTATGATTATTGCTTCTCCAGTTCTTTATAGTTAACATCGTCCGGCCAAAGGTATTGATAATTCGACCAATTCCCGTGTTCCAACTGCTCCAAATCATTCCTTACAATTGTAGAGTCCTCAATAAAAATTTGCAACATAAATTTATCTCTTCTTTCCAAAGTTCTGAAATAAGCTGTTTTCTTATTCAAATCTTGCCGAATACTTTCCAATAATTCTTCGGCTTGTTTCTTATCACCTTCCTGATAAAGAATATAAGCCAGACGATGCACTACAAATACAGGAGAATCATTTGGGTTATCAACCGACATATTGTGTTTGAAGCAATAAAACGTAGATTCCTTCATGAAAGAAATACTTGCTAATAGGATGAACATGAATCCGGTAATCAGCTTTCTAACAAAAGCCTTTTTCTTTAGCTTAAAGGAAAGAATGATTCCCGGCAGAGCCAGTACCAAGCAAAGCCATGCATTCAATTTCATTGCCGGCCAATCCAACCACATAAATAGGTAACCAACACTTAAAAAGCAAAGAGAAAGTGATAACAGTAGCAACTGATAGCTTGTTTTCTTCATCGCCAACCGAACAATCTGGATAACAATATCAGTCAACAATAAAAGCATTCCAAAGATAATTGTCAGGTTACCAAATGGCCAGTGAACCTGAGAAGCTATAAAGGAATAAATAACCAGAATGAGATAAATGATCGGCATAATTTCAAGCTTAGTATACGAAAATAGAAATTCCTCTCAAACCAATGGAATTTTTGTTGAATCTACCTAAACAAATCGACCATAACCTCTCCTTTTCCGGTATCAAAGGAAAAATGAAGCAGTTCCCGAATTGTTGCAGAAATATCAACCTGGTCATATCCTGTATTCAACTGCACATTCCTTTTAAAATCCGGTGACAAAGCAAAAAGCTCGATATGTCTGCAACCTTCACAATTATCTCCATGACTGGTATATCCGCCGGAAATCCCATCGAGGTGTCTTCCATGATCATTTGTAACAATAAGCGTCGTTTTGTCTTTATAATTGGATGAATTCTGAATATAGTTCCAAATCACTCCAATATACTCATCCGTTTTTCGAATAGCATGGATATACCCTATGGAATCGCTTTGATGTCCGAAATAATCCGGATCCTTAAATGCAATCAGCATCAATTTCGGTTGGTTAACTGTCAATGTATTCAATGCAATCTCGAGTGTTATTGAATCCGCCCGGTAACCTCCGGTACCGTCGCCATTAACCCCACAATTGAAAAACGGGCGATAGTGATCCTGGTAATCCGGATAAAGACAGTTCGACAATACCCGCAATTTATCTTTTGATCCGACAATGCAAGATTTCGTGTTCAGTTCATTGGTGCTTTTCAACCATTCCTGAAAAATGGAAGGATAATCCGGGATTTGTGATCCATCATTTGCAATGGATTGATAATTCCCTGTACAAATCGCGGTATGTCCGGGAATAGTCCGTGTTTCACCCAGATTCCTGAAATTGGTGAGTAACACTCCGTATGCGGATAAACTATCTCTGATAGGGATATTGACTCGTAAAGGATCGCCCCAGGTTTCAGAGTAACGTGGACCATCAATTGCAACAATAATCACATATTGGGTTTTGTATTCCCTATATTGGGGCGCTTTTTCGTGTGTACAAGCTATTAACAACACTAACGCACATAAAACCGAAAAAAAACGAAATGTCATACTACAAGATACAAAAAAATCCTCTCAGCTATGGCCGAGAGGATTTTCCAACAATAAAAACAGAGTCTAAGGAAACTCTTGTTTAACAATACATTATAAGTTAGCCAAAGCTTCTTTTACCAACTCGGAAACGCGTTTTCCATCGGCTTTACCAGCCAACTGACCGTTTACCGGCCCCATAACTTTCCCCATATCCTGAGGTCCACTTGCTCCAACCTCAGCAATTTTAGCTGCGATAATTGCACGAACTTCGTCCTCAGACATCATTTTCGGTAAATAGTCTTCTAATACTTTCGCTTGAAACAATTCTTCTTCTGCCAAATCGTTTCTTCCTTGTTCAACATAAATCTGGTAAGTTTCCATGCGTTGCTTGTGAAGTTTCAAAACGATTTTATTCGCTGCTTCTTCTGTCAACTCACCCGAACCACCTGATGTTGCTTCCAGTAATAATTTACTTTTTATATCACGCAAAACTGCCAGGCGTTCTTTCTCCTTAGCAAGCATTGCCGTTTTTATATCCTGATTTATTTTTTCTGTAAAATTCATTTTTTTTTAAAGATTTAAGACTGAAGACACAAGACCATAGACGATTTGTCTTTAGTCTTAAGTCTCTTGTCTATTAAGTCTTATTTAATCTACGTTATCGTGTAAGAACGAGTTGTTTGTCTTGATTCCATCATCGGAAAGTCCGAAACGGCTTACATTGGATTCTTCGCTTTTTACTACCTGATCCAAATGAATGTTTCTTCTAACGAATGCCGGCTCATCTTCCAATTCTTTCAACCCTTCTGCTTTCTTCAATTTGCTGTTGTAATTCTTGATACGTTCCATACGTTCCATATTACGACGTTGCAATTCTTCCGCACTAACAGGAGCTTTTTGAACCACATTTTCCAAATCAACTTTTGTTTCAGCTTCGTCTTCCAAAAAATAACGTTTCGGCTCTTCTTTTTCTTCAACTGAAGGGGTTGACATAGGTGAAGTCATTGGCTTTGCCTCTGATTTCACTTCCCAATCAAATTCAATTGTTCCCGCAGTTGTTGATTTGATTTCTTCCACTTTCGGTTCGGATTTCAAAAAAGGCTCTTCCTCTTTTTTCTCCGCAACAACCTGATGAGTCGGAGATGTCAAAGGAGTTTTGATTTCGTTTTTAGGCTCATCTTCCAAAACAGAAACTGTTCTTTCAGGAGCCTTTTCAAAACCCGTGAACGGCAATGAATTGAATCCGGTTGCAACCAAGGTTACGCTCAATTTGTTTCCTAAGCTTGGATCGTAACCATGACCCCAGATAACATCTGCAGATGATCCGGCTTCTTCCTGGATGTAATCCGTAATCTCACCGATTTCGTCCATTGTTACCTCGATATCACCATATGTGATGTTCAATAAGATATATTTCGCTCCTTCAATATTGTTATCATTCAATAATGGAGAATTTAATGCTTCTTGTACCGCATTGATTGCACGACCTTCACCTTCAGCGACTGATGATCCCATAATTGCGACACCGGAGTTACGCATTACCGTATTCACATCGTTGAAGTCAACGTTGATTGCTCCTGTTGTAGTGATCACATCTGCAATTCCTTTTGCAGCAGTAGCCAATACATTATCCGCCAAAGCAAATGCCTGAGCCAATGACATATTTCCACCGACTTCACGCAAACGCTCATTGTTGATCACCAATAAGGTATCAACACATTGGCGCATCACATCCAATCCTTCTTCTGCCTGTTGACGACGACGACGACCTTCAAATGCGAAAGGAATCGTTACGATACCGACAGTCAATATATTTAATTCTTTAGCTACTTGTGCAATTACCGGTGCGGCACCTGTTCCGGTTCCACCACCCATTCCTGCAGTAACGAAAACCATTTTCGTACCGTTTGAAAGTAAGGCACGAATATCCTCGATATTTTCAACTGCAGCGTTTCTACCAATTTCAGGAATCGCACCCGCACCACGTCCTTCTGTCAGGCTAGGACCTAACTGAATTTTATAAGGCACCGGAGAAATATCCAAAGCCTGACGGTCTGTATTACAAACGATGAAATCAACACCTTTGATTTCTTGATCGAACATGTGGTTTACAGCATTACTTCCACCACCACCAACACCAATCACTTTGATAATTGACGTTGTTCCTTTTGGCAAATCGAACTCCATATGCTTTCTTTTATTGTTGTTGTTATTGTTGTCTTTTTCTATGTCAGAATTTTAATCTTACATAGTTAATACTATTCCTCTTCTGCGAAGAAATTTTTACTCTTTGTTAACAAAGTATCAAAGAAACTTCCTCTTGTTTTTGTAGAATGACCTTTTACCTGTCCTGTTACAGCTTCAACCTGTTTTTGTGGGATATCATTCTCAAATCCTTTCATCACCAACCCGATACCTGTTGCGTACATCGGGGATGTAATTGCTTCAATGGTATTGGTAGATGCCAAATGTTCTGTTGGAAGTCCAATTCTCGTAGTCATCCCTGTCATGTATTCAAACAGTTGAGTGATGTGTTTCAATTGAGACCCACCACCGGTAACTACAATTCCTGCAATCATCTTTTTCTCATATCCGGAATTCACGATCTCGTAATGAACGTGCTCAATGATTTCCTCCATACGGGCTTGGATGATACTAGCCAAATTGCGAAGTGTGATCTCTTTCGGGTCTCTTCCTCTCAAACCAGGAATACAAACCACTTCCGTTTCCAAACTTTCAGAAGCAAGAGCAGAACCGAATTTCACTTTCAACGCTTCCGCATGACGGCGAAGAATCGTACATCCCTCTTTAATGTCATCTGTAATCACATTACCTCCAAATGGAATAACGGCTGTATGACGAATCACTCCTTCATGGAAGATTGCCACATCAGTCGTTCCACCACCGATGTCAACCAAAACTACACCTGCTTCTTTTTCCTCGTCATTCAAAACAGCATCAGCGGAAGCAATAGGCTCCAGGATGATATCTTTCACTTGAAGTCCGGCTTTGTCCACACAAACCTTAATATTTTTCGCTGCATTGATCTGACCCGTGATAATGTGGAAATTCGCTTCCAAACGAACACCCATCATTCCGATCGGATCAATGATTCCCTGCTCATTATCAACAATATATTCCTGTGGCAACACATGGATAATTTCTTCTCCTGGAGGCATTACCAGCTTGTACATGTCATCGATCAATGCATTGATATCTTTCTGAGAAATCTCTGCTTCCGAATTATTCCGGGTATAAATTCCTCTATGCTGTAAACTTTTGATGTGTTGTCCTGCAATCCCAACATTCACTACGCGAATGATCAAATCTGCATCCACACGGTTTTGAGCTTCTTCTACAGCTGACTTGATAGACTGCACGGTTTTCTCAATATTGGACACGATTCCTCTGGCAACACCCAAGGACTCGCTTTTTCCCATGGAAATAATCTCGATTTTCCCATGTTCATTTTTCGTACCAACTAAACATGCAATTTTAGTGGTTCCAATATCCAATCCAACTACAATCTTTTTTCCCGCTGACATATACTCTTCTTTTTCTTCAAGTTACATCCCGATCCGCCGCGGCGGATCGAAACCAAAACCGACCGTTTAGCACTAGTTAAATTGATTTTTATCCAATTAAATCCTGCATTTATCGAATGAAAACCATCACATATCGATGTTTTGGTTCTCACCCATAATACGGTATGTACAAACTTAAATTTTATTTTGCCGTGTTTCCCGTGAATTTAGAATACTTATTAAACAAGTATTGTTAATAAAGATGAGGCGATTTTTCAGTCAAAAACGCTCTTAACCCCAGCAAAAACAACCCTTTTCAACTACATCCTTAATTATCAATCTGTTCACATTTTTTTAAATAAAATTTTTACTTAATTTTAAATGCTACACACGAATGATTATTATCATGCCAAAACGACTTTTAGTTGGCCTAATATTCTTTTTAAATCTGCATCAATTGCATGCTCAAAAATCCGATGTGCAAAGACTTGAGGATTTGAAGATCAAAATCAAGCAAGCAACCTATTATGACAGCTCAACGGTTTTCTCTCTTGGAAAAGAATGCATCCAATTGGCGAAAAAGCTTCGCAAAGAAAATGAAATCGGATATGTCTATCAGTATTACGGAAGCTTTAACTACTATGCAAACGACTTAAAAGAAGCGAAAAAATACTACTACAAAAGCATAGCTGTCGGAGAAAAAACAAAGGATCCGGAACTAGTCAATTCCACCAAAATCCGGCTCAATTTCATCACATTGGATCAAGACGTATTGAAAGCGGAAGATGGTTTCAAAGAACTTCTGCGGGTTGCACAGAAAGGCAAATACATTCAGAACCAATTGGAAATTCACAATGGATTCGGGATCATGTATGAAATGCGGCTGATGTATGACAAAGCCACTGAAAGCTACCTGAGAGGTCTGCGCATTGCTGAAAAGCACCATAAGAAATTTGCCAATGGTTACTTGCTTAACAACCTGGCTTTAATCAAATTGAAAGCAAAAAAATACGACGATGCCAAAAAGGATTTGGAACGCGCCTTGATACTTGCCACGGAAACCAATGAATCAAGATTGCGCTTGAACGTACTGAATAATTTAGGACTCGTCACCCATCAAATAAAGGATTTCAAAGGTTCCATCATTCATTACAAACAAACCGTACTGGAAGCAAAAAAGAATGGTTTTCCGAATGGCATCATAGCGGCTTATGTCAATTTATCGTCTTCCTATTTGGATGACAAACAACTGATTGAGGCTTCTAAAACCAGTGATTCGGCGCTTGCAATTGTTCAAACATATCGCGATCCACTTTATCTCATTACCGCATACACCATGCGAGGGATGGTTTCCACGGAGCAAAAGGATTTTAAAACAGCAGAGCGATGCATTGATTCCATTCAATTTTTTCTTAAATCATATAAGGATCCGAATTTTCGAAAAGACCTAATCGGTTTACAGTCAAAATTGGCTTCTGCTCAAGGAAACTACAAATTAGCGTATGAATTGGAACGTAAATTCAGCGATCTATCTGACAGTATCCGGGAAGTTTCCAACGAAAATGAGCAAACCAGATTACAAACCATTTACGGAAAAGAAAGACTTGAAAATGAACTCACTCATTCCAAACAAAAAAACAAGATCCTGCGAACAAAAGGGGAACTGAAATCAGCAAATTACCGATTTACATTTCTTGTAATTCTATCTATTTTCCTGCTGGCCCTGGCATCTATCTACATCTATAATGTTCGCAAATCCCGAAAAATAAAATCTGTTTTTTCACAAAAACTAATTGAACAAATCGACGAAGAACGCTCCCGGATCTCCAAAGATCTGCATGATGATATCGGTCAGAGTTTAGCCGTCGTCAAATCAAAACTAAATTTATTCGCCACCGGAAAAATTACCAAACTGGAAGGTGTTGATTCGGAAATAGGCGACATCCTGGAACAGACAAGGGTTCTTAGTCATCAGCTTCATCCAACAGCATTGGAAAAAATAGGATTGGAACGTGGCTTGCACTCCATTATTGAAAAAACACAATCGGCAACAGATATGGTCTGTAATTTTGATTTTGACATCGAAGGGAAAGCGATTGATCTGGAAACCAGTTCACAAATCTATCGCATCATTCAGGAGTGCATTTCAAACACCATTAAACATGCTCATGCAAGTGCTTTGAAAGTAAGTGTGGAGCGGAAAAATGGAGAACTCGTCGTTCAATACCGTGACAATGGAATCGGGATTTCAGATTCGCAAGACAAATTAGGACTCGGACTTTTAACGATTCGGGAAAGAACAGCAATCATTGGCGGGCGCTTGGATTTGAAAACAGGAACTAACAAAGGGATTTCTCTGACAATAACCATTTAGATGAAAGTAATTTTAGCAGATGACCATCCCATATTCAGAAGCGGCTTGAAATTCCTTCTGGAATCTTCATTCGACCATGTTGAAATTCAAGCTTATGAAAATGGCTCGCAAGTAGTGGAAAACATCCCACTATTCAACCCGGACATTGTGTTACTCGATATTGATATGCCGGTTCTAAACGGACTGGAAACCTGTTCTATTATCAAGCAGCAATATCCGGATCTGGCAGTTATCATTCTTTCTATTCATAAAACCACCGATGTAATCAAGCTGGCATTTTACAATGGGGCAAGAGGCTATTTGATCAAGGATAACACTTCGGAAGAAATTGTGGAATGTATCAACTGGGTTCTAGAAGGAAAAACCTACTTACCGCTTGTATTGAGAAACCAACACGATAAGCGGGAAATCGACCCTCGGATGGAACTCATTACGGACGAGATTACCTCATTAACCCCTACTGAACTCAAGGTCTTAAAATTGGTCAGTAAAAAATACTC
The DNA here is from genome assembly GCF_943372375.1 of Fluviicola taffensis DSM 16823. Lineage (GTDB taxonomy): Bacteria > Bacteroidota > Bacteroidia > Flavobacteriales_D > Crocinitomicaceae > Fluviicola > Fluviicola taffensis_A. The sequence goes on from NZ_CALRYJ010000003.1 coordinate 214,097, forward strand.
CAGTAAAGAAATTGCCAACCTGCTTTTCGTATCTCCCAAGTCGGTCGAAAATTACAGATCACGTATTTGTAAAAAACTGAATCTGGATGCCAGAAACAACAGTCTGATCCTTTGGGTAATGGAAAACAAATTCCTATTGGATTCCGACCAACTTCAATAAAACAACAAAGAGATCCTATTTTCATAAAATCTCTTTGTTTCGGGGCATAGTTGTGCGTGCTTACGCAAGTAGTAGTAAGTAAAGTAGTGGTAGCGTAATAAATCTAATCCTCCAACATAACTCTTTCCGAAGTCCCGTCTTCGTAAATCAAAATAATCAGTCCTCTTTGGTTTTCAGAAACCCTCTGACCCAATAAATTCGTTCTGCATACAATCGTCTTAGACTGAGTTCTGTTATCAATTGACACCATTTTATCAGCCATTACTTTTTGTCCGTTATTTTCTTTTTGTATTAAACGGTAGTAATTGATCGCGTCGTGATTAAATGAAATATCACGAACAAAATAATAGTGCTTCAATTCATTTGGATCATCACTTGGCTCAACGGTAGAAACCACATCCCAATTAATCCCATCACTACTTCTTTCAAGAATATAGTAATCCAAGTCAATTTCATTCTCAGTAATCCAATACAGGTCATTTTCCGAAGCTTTCTTCTCTCCTTTGAAATCTAATAATCCAACAGGAAGTGGATTACAATCAATCACTGCAATTGAACTCGCAATCGGACATCCATCACAGCGGGTTGCCGTCATCGTATAAGTAGTTGCCGCAGTTGGACTAGCAGTCGCATTCACCGTACTTGCAGTAAATCCGGCTGGTGAAGAAACCCAGGAATAGCTATAAGTTGTATTATCCGTTAACACCACATCATCTATACACGCTGCCGGATTAGCTACCGTTGGACCTCCAATTAACGAATAGCCTGTATTCTTCCATTGATAAACGATCCGAACAGTTTGTCCTCCGTAATTTGCTAAACTTAAAGAGACATTTGAAAATGTTGTTGTTCCAATATAAGGACCTCCAATCAACACATTGGTTGCGCTTGCAGTAATTGCAGTACCAGCAACGGGGGTGAATGAAGTTGGAACCGCCCAAACAGTTAATTCCGCTTGTGCTGACTGTCCATTACATCTCCAATTAAAACTTAAAGTCGGACTGCAATAACTTGTCACCGAATAGTCCTTGTATGCAAAATTGGTAGCCGCCTTTGATCCGAATAAATTCCCAATATCATAATTGTTATTTCCAGCAGCCGTTCCTATGTAGATTGCTTTTGTTCCATTGGCCGCTGCTGCAGTTCCATAATACCATTTATTGTTCGCTCCATTAACTAAAGTAAAAGAATTTGCACTTTCAAAATTTTCAGTTTGCGTTACATAGGTTTCAGCAGGTGCATTGGACGTTAAATTAACAGGAACTCCGGGACATGCATTCGTCGGATTTGCATTGGTAGTCAGTGATGTCAATGGATGAACCGGAACGGTTACATTTGCGGACCCGGTGCAACCAGCCGTTGTACTTACAGCTGTATAAGTTGTCGTTGTGGCAGGCGAAACGGTCAAAGCAGTATTTGCTGTTCCAACAGGAGTTCCAGCCACATTCCAGGTATATGCTGTCATACTTCCTGGTAAAGTCAATGTAACTGAAGAACCTTGACAAACAAACGGAGGAGCTGTAATGCCAAATGTTCCGGAACCAATTGTCACTTTGATATAATCACTTCCCGTACAACCTTGCGCATTGGTGACATTCACCTGATAATAAATCGTTCCTGTTGGACTTGCTGTAAAAGAAGAATTAGTGGCACCACCAATATTTGCCCAGCTTTGTGGCGCTCCCGTTAGCCAATTGGTACTTGTTGTCGATTGCCACTGATAAGTTCCCCCTCCACTCGCATTCAATGTAATTGGAAATCCGGAACAAATCGTTTGATCAGGACCCAAGTTAGGGGTCGGAGAAGCTGCAACTGTAACATTTACTTGATCCGTTGAAGAACAGTTTCCAGAAATAGCAGTCAATGTATAGGTTTGATTTGAACTGGGTGAAACAGAAATAGATGAACCGGTTTGACCTGTACTCCATATGTAACTAGTTCCTCCTGAACCTGTCAATGTAACAGAACCATAACTAGTAATTCCAAATAAGCCGATTGTAGAACACGCTACTTTATCCGGTCCTGCATTCGCGGTAGGAGTGACTAAAGTATTAATCGGATATACCTGATTCAATGGATTTCCGCACATATCATTCATATTGCTGACTGTCATGGAATAATTTCCAGGAGCCATAGCCGGCGAAACCCCAATAACCACGCTATTTGTTTTTCCATTGATACAATTTGTTGTAATCAACGTAACGGTATAACCGGGGATTGCAAAATCGGAAGCCTGCAAGGTATTACAGTCAATATATTCTGAAAAGTTGATTGTAAAAGAAGTGGCAGCAGTACAATTTCCACTATAGGCACTTGTAATGGTTGGCGGAGTATTGTCAACAATATTTACTGTGGATGCTAAATTGTGGAATCCTAAAGTAAATCCGGCATTTGTACCACCATAGTAATTGATACAAAGTGCATATACATGCGTTGTTTGAACAGCTACTAACGAATTGTTTGTAGTACCGGATGCATCTTGCGAATTACTTGACCCGGATGAGTTTAAACCAGTAGCTCCCTGAGTTGCAGAAAAATTACAAGAGAGCTGTGTCTTATTTGCACAACCGGTTGTAATATCCCATAACACAAAATCGTAATCCGTAGATCCTGTGGGGTTAATCATGAAATCCAAATTCCCATTCGTTTGAGGGGAAAAAGAATACCAAACAGAACCACCGCTTCCTGTACCTGAATAACATCCTCCGTTATCATCATTTACATTTCCGGTATTTTCATATTGATTTGCAGAAGTATTCACCGTCAGGTTACTACATAATGGAATCGCTCCAATACAATCACTTTCTGGTAATGTTACTTTTTCAAGTGCTTCCTGGATCGGAATCGGTTGAACAATTCCTGAAAATCCGGCTGCTGATCCTACAGATGACTTGGGGTCATATACAATTGTAAATGACTTCCCATAAAAATCCATCGGTTTATATATTCCGTCGTAAAGTCCGATTAATTGGAGCGTGTCTTCTCCTTTGTAGATTCGCAACTCGCCCCCACTGGGAATATCAATCGCTGTAAAAAAAGCGTGAATATAACCAGTAGGAGCCTTAATAGTTGCTTGCAAATATTCATTTGGCATCTCTCCATTTTCACCTCCTTGATCAAAGAAGCGTCCACTACCAAGTTGAATGGTTTGCAGATGATTTAACGTAACATCTTGTTGTGCTACAGAACTAAAATACACAACAGTAATAAAAAAAAGTAGTAGTAGATTATTACGTTTCATCTATGCTTTACAATTACTTGACTTAAGTTTAATAAGGCAAAGCTAAACGCACAACACTACATAATAAAGAGGGCTAGCCCCTCAAAAAAAAGTTACTAAAGTTTAGTAATAGAAAATTCCCACAATAAGTGATTACTATTGTGTAAAAATAAACAATTAAAGGGTGTCTCGGAGGTAGGTACACACCACTTGGTTGCGGTATTTGAGATTAATTGTCTTGTATTTGTTCCATCCCACGTATGGTAAACCATTGGTATAAAACACGACCAGTTTCTTCAATTTTTCGGTAATATCTCTTTCAGATGGAGCTGGTCCCAATACAATTCGTTGAGCTCCCACTCTAGGTATCAAAATGAAATCTCCCCACCTGTCACGATGCACCTGACTTATTTGAGCAGTTAAAAACGCATTCTCGTGAATCACTTTTGCGATGTGAAAGATCTCGTCCAGATTACGTTCGTTCTTCAATTTCGGATTCGCTTCAATATCACTAACAAGCAGTGTATCTGATTTATCTTTGATATTCCCTGTAAAAACGAGTATTCTGGCAGTGAAATTAGGTGAAGGATTCATGGTTGCTCCTTTTGAATCCACATAAAAGCTTTCCCCAAATTGGTTAAAGATGCGCGCGTAAGGCTGCCTCACTTTCAATTTGATTCCCCAATTTCCTCCCAATTGTTTGAATACATTCACTTCCTCGACTTCATGCATCTTCCGGATATTCTCCTCGATCGCTGTGGTATTCAGATTTTTCATTTGCTGATTCGGATAGAAGAGATTCAACCTTTTCAAACGGACAAGTAGTTCAGTTTCGGTCAAAAAGGCATTTTCATCCACTACCGAAATAGAAATATTCGGATTTTTAACGATTGCCTCATTCTGATTTTTGCGCGCCAAAAACAGTACCGCAATAACGGCAACAGCAAACAAAGCCCAAGCTACTATTTTCAGTTTTCCTTTCAAATCAGTTTTTTTCCAATCTCTTTTTCATTTCCGGAACAATTCGGTCTATATCTCCTGCACCAATCGTCAGAACCACTCCATCTTTAATCTCGTTTGCAAATTCAAGTACTTGCTCCGGAGTTTTCAAACTTGCTTTTGCACCGATCTTTCGCACCAACTCATCGCTGGTAACACCTGGAATCGGTTCTTCCCGTGCAGGATAAATCGGTAGGATGATCGCCTCATCCAATTTAGCCAATTCCTTCACAAATCCATCTTCAAAATCCCGGGTCCGCGAAAACAAGTGTGGCTGGAAAATTCCAATCACCTTCTTAGTCGGATATAATAGACGAATAGAGGAAACCAATGCAGCAATTTCAGTTGGATGATGTGCGTAATCATCTATGTAAATCAATTTTTCACTTCGAACCTGATATTCAAAACGTCTTTTGACTCCTTTGAAATCTTTCAATCCCGAACGAATTTCTTCTTCTGAAAGCCCTAACTCTTTACACATGGTTGCTACCGCCAAGGCATTTTCAGCGTTGTGAATACCCGGAAGTCCGAGTGACACTGCTTTCCATATTTCCGAGCCAAAGTGAATATCTAGATAGAATTCACCTTTTTCATAGTGAAGGTTCGTTCCAAAAACCTGCGCTTTTGGCTCATTAATCCCATAAGAAATCCCTCTAAATCCAGTCTGATGAAGTGGCAGACCGTATTTATAAACCAGCAAGTGATTTTCCTTGTGCTTATCCGCATATTCCTGAAATCCTGCAATAAAGGATTCGGTTGTCCCGTAAATATCCAGATGATCCGGATCCATTGCCGTAATAATACTTGCAACTGGTTTCAAGCGGAGGAATGAACGATCAAACTCATCCGCTTCAATGACTGAATAATCAGCTGAAGGGTTCACCAGGACGTTCGAATTGAAGTTGGAGGAAATTCCCCCCAAAAAAGCAGAGCATTTCAAATGTGACTGACTTAATACATAAGCCAACATGGTGGAAGTGGTGGTCTTGCCATGCGTTCCGGCAACTCCTAATCCTTTGCTAGTTTGGGTAATCAATCCCAGTACTTCGCTTCTCTTTAATACTTTATGATTTTGCTGTACGAACACCAACTCCCCCATATTTTTGGGAATTGCCGGTGTATAAACAACGAGTGTCGAGTCAATATCCTGATATGCGGTAGGAATGTTGTTCCCTAAATCTTCAAAATGCACTCCTATTCCTTCCTTCTGTAATTCATCAGTCAATGGAGAAGGCGTTTTATCATAACCAGCCACATCAAAGCCTTTCGCTTTGAAATAACGCGCCAAGGCAGACATTCCGATTCCGCCAATGCCTATGAAATAAAAGCGTTTTATGTTATCCAATTCCATTTTTTCAAACTTCCCCCTTTGGAGGGGGACTGAGGGGGAGGATTTATCAGATCATCTTGACAAAATTTCTTCCCGCCGGTTAACCAATCATTCTATTTATCAATTTTTCAAGTTCGGAAAACAATAAACATTTCCTCCCCCTTTATCCCCCTCCAAAGGGGGAAACAAATTCGTCCCTACGCCAAATTTTCAATTACGTCTACAATATCTGTTGTTGCATTTGGTTTTGCCATGCGTTTAATCGCAATGCGCAACTCATGCATCTGATCTTCTTCTTTCAATAATTCAAGCGCCTTAGAAATCAACTGGTCTTTCGCTACCGAATCCTTGATCAGGATTGCAGCTTTTGAATTTACCAGGGCCATTGCATTCTTCGTTTGGTGATCATCGGAAACATTCGGAGAAGGAACCAAAATAGTTGGTTTCCCCACAATGCACAATTCGGAGATTGACAATGCGCCGGCTCTCGAAATAATGACATCCGCAACACCATAAGCGGCATCCATCCGCGCGATGAAATCGGTTAAATAAATCGGAGCTTTTTTATGTGCTTCCAACTCTTCCCGCATCGATTCAAAATAGTATTTTCCGCACTGCCACAAAATTTGTGTATCTGCTGCATCCAACAAATTCATTCCATGAAGAACCGCTTCATTCAGTGTCCGTGCACCTAAGCTCCCTCCCATTACCAGAATGGTCTTCTTAGCGGGATCCAAACTCGGGAATTCCCTGAAGGCATCTTCCCTATTGCGGGAAGTTTGATTGAGTTCCGCCCGGACCGGATTCCCTGTCAAGCGAATAGTTGCCGGAGGAAAGACGCTTTCCAATCCTTCGTAAGCTGTGCATACTGCTTTCACTTTTTTAGAAAGCAGGCGATTTGTTTTTCCCGGATAAGAATTCTGCTCTTGAATCAGTGTCGGAATACCTAAACGCTGCGCCATTTTCAAGGTCGGACCGCTTGCGTAACCACCCACTCCAATCACCACTTCAGGTTTAAAGTCCTTCAAGATTTTCTTTGCCATTGAGAGGCTTTTCATCAATTTGAAAGGAAGAGCCAGATTCTTCAACGTTAACTTCCGTTGCAAACCTACAATGGGCAACCCTACAATCTTATATCCTGCAGCCGGAACCCGTTCCATTTCCATTTTCCCTTCCGCTCCTACGAAAAGGATTTCCACATTCGGATTGCGTTTTTTGATCTCATTGGCAATTGCCAATGCCGGAAAGATGTGTCCACCTGTTCCACCACCTGATATCACTATTTTTTTTAATTCTTTCATGCAAAAACACTTTCAGATTCCACAGAAACTTTTTCTTCTTGTTTTTGGGCAACTCCTTGCACAATTCCAATTCCTATACATGCCATAATCATGGCAGATCCTCCCATTGCAAGGAATGGCATGTTTTGACCCGTAACCGGAAAAATCCCGGTACAAACCATCATGTTCACTGCTGCTTGGGAAAGGAGCAAAATTCCGATTCCCAAACAGACATAGGTCTCAAAGAGCTGTTCCGACCGGAGGGCAATCCGCATGATGCGATAAAGCATAATGAGGTAAAGCAGAACCAGAATCATTGCGGCAAACGAACCGAACTCTTCCACAAAGGATGCGAAGAAAAAATCGGCATAAGCTTCCGGGATAAACTCCTTTACTTTTCCTTTCCCAACTCCCTGACCAAAAAAGCCTCCCAAATAAATGGCTTGTTCTGCACTTTTAGCCTGCATATTTCCCGGAGCATCAATATCATCCGCATTTTCATAGCGGTTCGTAATACGATTCATCCAGGTTTCGTAACGTGGTAAAATATTCAGATCCGGCAAAGCCTTATGCAATCCAACTGCCATTACGAATAACAGTATTCCTGCAAAAATGACTGAAAAGAGCTTGGAAAAAGGTACCCTTCCGAGGAAAAGCAACATAAAGCTGATCATGAACAGTATGGCAGCCGTTGAAAAGTTATCCTTAACAATCAACCCACAAATAATAACTATCGGTGCCATAACCGGTAAAAAGCCTTTTTTCCAGTCATTCATCTCGTCTTTCTTTTTGACCAGCATTCTTGAAACATAAATCAGCAAAGCTAATTTGGCAAAATCCGAAGACTGAAAGGTCAACCCCACAAAAGGGATCTTCACCCATCGACCCGCTTCATTCACCTTGGTTCCGAAGAAAAGTGTAAAAATCAACAAGGCAATTGAGCCGTAATAAATGATTTTGGACATTTTGGAAATGTACATCGGATCCCGTTTATGAACCCAATACATCGCCAAAACAGCCAAGAGTATATAAATAAAATGCTTGAACAAATACTTGAATGGTGTTCCCCCTTCAATCTTCACTAAGATCGGAACGAAACTGTACACAGAAACCAACGAAAACCCAAGCAAGATGAGTGTAATCACCCAAATCACCAAATCTCCTTTAAAGTGTTTTCTTAGAAACTGTACCATTTTTTATTGATGTAGCTTAACAAAGTTTTCAAAAACCTCCATTTTTGTCTTCCATTCATTTCCCTGAACGGTAAAGAGTAAAATGTGTCTTGCTTGTTTTGTTTTTTTCAAAAATTCCAAAGCATCCTCCAATGATTCAGTTCCTGTAACCAAAGGCATCAAGGAAATGATATCGGATGGAATTGAAAGTTGCGGATTGTCAAATTGAGCACACCACTGAATGGAGCGCAACGTTTCCGGATCCACTTGAGCCATTTCTTGAATGCTCACTTCATTCGATAACCAAAAAACAGGAAATGGAAATGTAGAAATTGTTGCAGAAAGTTCAACAACCGATGGTTTATACCATGTAAACACATCCATTCCCCAGAGTTTCCCCAATGGTCTCAGGGCCATTCTCTCAGCTGCTTCCAGGGACTCCTTTCGAGCTTGAAGCAGTTGAGTCTGCTGATCAACCTTTTTAATTTCCATGACTTACCGTTTTAAAGTGAACGAACTGCCTCTTTAAATTGATTTCCTCTGTCTTCGTAATTTTCGAACAGGTCAAAACTTGCACAAGCCGGAGACAACAAAACTGTTTCGTCCTTTTTCGCCAAGCGGTAACCGTATGCAACAGCTTCCATTGCCGAACCTGCTTCAACGATTGTTTCTACATGCCCTGAAAAAGCGTCAATGATCTTTTGGTTGTCCTTTCCAAGGCAAATAATTGCTTTCACCTTTTCCTTTACCAATTCCACCAATTCGGAATAATCATTTCCTTTATCAACACCTCCAACAATCCAGATTGTCGGTTGCTCCATACTTTCCAACGCAAACCACGTTGAGTTGATATTGGTAGCTTTGGAATCATTGATAAATTCAATGCCACACACTTTGGCTACAAATTCCAAACGGTGTTCCACATTTACGAAGTCAGACAGACTTTCGCGTACGATCTCCTTGCGAATATCAAGGATTCTTCCTGCAAGCCCGGAAGCCAGGGAATTTTGGGTATTGTGCTTACCCTTCAAAGCTAGATCATGAATAGACATAGTGAATTGATTGTTAAAATTTATGATGAGTTGTTTGTTTGCCACGTATGCTCCCTGTTCAAATTCTTGCGTCAATGAAAAAGGAAGTTTTTTTGCCGAAACGGAGCGTTTCTCCAGTTCAGCCAATATTGTTTTATCGTCTGCGTTGTAGATGAAATAATCATCCGCAGTTTGATTGTTCAGGATGCGGAACTTCGAATTCACATACAATTGCATGTTGTACTCGTAGCGATCCAAGTGATCCGGAGTAATATTTGTCAGGATAGCAATTTCCGCTTTAAAATCTTCCATGTCATCCAACTGAAAGGAACTCAATTCCAAGACATAGATGTCATTGTTTTCCAATGCTACTTGCTTTGCGAAACTGTATCCTACATTTCCTGCTAATCCGACATTCAGACCTGCTTTCTTCAGCATGTGATGAATCAGCATAGTCGTAGTTGTCTTACCGTTACTTCCAGTAATGCACACTTTTTTAGCCGTCGTGAAGTATCCTGCAAATTCGATTTCAGAAATGACTTTAATCCCTTTTTCCCGGATAGCTTTCATCACCGGTGCTTTCTCAGGAATTCCCGGAGATTTGATGACTAAATCGGCCTCCAAAATGCGATCCATCGTGTGTGAACCTTGCTCCCACTCCAATTGATGCTCATTCAATTCGGACTGAAAAGAATCCTTGATTGTTCCAAAATCTGAAACAAAGACTTTTGCACCCTGCACTTTTGCAAGAATGGCAGCACCGACACCGCTTTCGCCAGCGCCCAAAACAAGGACTATTTTGTTTTGAATATTCATTAACGCAGTTTCAGGGTTACGATGGATACTACTGCCAACAGGATTGCTACAATCCAGAAACGGGAAACAATTTTTGCCTCATGCAATCCTTTTTTCTGGTAATGGTGATGCAAAGGTGCCATTCTGAAAATGCGACGTCCTTCTCCAAATCGTTTTTTCGTGTATTTGAAATAACCTACCTGCATGATTACGGATAAGTTCTCAACCAGGAAGATTCCACACAAAACCGGGATTAATAATTCCTTACGAATCGAGATAGCAAATACTGCGATGATCCCGCCTAAAGCCAAACTTCCGGTATCTCCCATGAAAACTTGTGCAGGATAACTGTTATACCATAAGAATCCGATACAAGCTCCCACAAATGCCGCAATAAAGATCACGAGTTCTTCTGCGTACGGAACATACATCACATTCAGGTAATCCGCGAAATGGACATTGGAAGTGACATAAGCCAGAACTGCCAAAGCTATTCCCGCAATCGCACTCGTCCCAGTAGCCAAGCCATCCAATCCATCGGTCATATTTGCACCATTGGAAACGGCAATTACCACAATAATCACAAACGGGATAAAGAGTGCCCATCCGTAAGATTTATCGATATCACCGATCAACCAGTTATAATTGAATTCGTTGTTCTTCACAAATGGAATTGTTGTTGTCATGTCACGAGTCACAATCCATTTGGAAGGAATGGTATCAATCACATCTTTCGAATGCTGATGTGTTACAAATGATTCGCCGGCTTGTAAATGATAATTTGAAGCGACCTTCTTATGCACCTGTACATCGGGATGGAAATACAAAATCGAACCAACGATGATTCCCACTCCGATCTGACCAACCACTTTGAATTTTCCTTTCAGACCTTCCTTGTTTTTCTTGAATACCTTGATATAATCATCAATCAAACCAATTGCTCCCAACCAAACTGTTGCCAACAACATCGTGAATACATATACGTTGTGCAGTTTCGCGAATAAAAGTGTCGGGATCAAAATCGCAGAAAGAATGATAATCCCACCCATTGTCGGAGTTCCTGATTTCTCAATCTGACCTGCCAGACCCAAATCACGAACGGTTTCACCAATTTGCTGACGACGCAACAAGTTGATCAGACGTTTTCCGAAAATAATGGAGACAATCAGCGAAGTAATCAACGCCATTGCCGCTCTGAATGAGATGTAGTGGAACAGTCCCGCTCCCGGGAAATCCATTTCTGCTAAATAATTAAATAAATAAGTCAGCATTACTTTTTCAGTTTAGTGAAGTAATTTTTTACAACATCGAAATCATCGAAAGGGTGTTTCACCCCATTGATCTCCTGGTACTTTTCATGTCCCTTTCCGGCAATCAGAATAATATCTTTCGGCTGAGCCAGGGAAACTGCAGTTTTTATAGCTTGGTCGCGATCCAAAATGGATAGGACCTTCATACTTTGGTGCGCTCCGACACCAGCTTCCATCTGTTTCAAGATTTCTGTCGGGTCTTCTGTTCGAGGGTTATCTGAAGTTAAAATGACCTTATCGCTCAATTCACAAGCTATACGAGCCATTTCCGGTCTTTTCAACGCATCGCGATCACCGCCACACCCAACAACGGTAATGACTTGTTCGTTTCTCGTTCGAATATTTTCAATCGTCTTCAACACATTTTCCAATGCATCCGGCGTATGCGCGTAATCCACAACTGCCGTAATATCTGTTTCGCTTTTGGTAAACTGGAAACGACCATCAACAGCCTCCAATTTGCTTAAGACTGTAAGGACTTCTGTCGAATCGGAACCAAGTAACTGACTGATTCCATAAACGGTTGCAATGTTGTAAGCATTGAAATCCCCGATCAGCCTGGTCCATAACTCAATTCCGTTCATGGTCAGAAGCAAACCGCTAAAGCTGTTCTCCAAAACTTTCACCTTAAAATCCGCATGGGTTTTCAACGCGAATGTGGAAACTTTGGCTTTGGTATTCTGCACCATCACCATTCCATTCTTATCATCCGCATTCACCAAGGCAAAAGCGCCTTTTTCCAATTCATCAAAGAAGGTTTTCTTCGCTTCAATGTATGCTTTGAACGTACCGTGATAATCCAAATGGTCGTGCGTAATATTCGTAAATGCCCCGCCTCTAAAAACCAATCCGGCAATTCGGTGCTGACTTACTGCATGGGAACTGACTTCCATGAAACAATAAGAACAACCTTGAGCAACCATATCAGCCAACAGCGCATTCAATGCAATTGGATCCGGTGTGGTGTGTGTGGAAGGAATCGCTTCTTTCCCAATCAGATTCACCACCGTGGAAATCAATCCTACTTTATACCCCAATTCAGTATACAAATCGTGCAAAAGTGTCGTGGTGGTAGTTTTTCCATTTGTTCCGGTTATACCAACCAACTCGAGCGATTGCGACGGATAATCATAAAAGGCATGCGCCAATTCCCCTAAAGCCAATGCCGAATTCGGAACTACCAATAAGGTTACATGCGGCGGAACGTCAACAACGCGTTCCGCAATAATCGCAGTACAACCCTTTTCAATAACCTGTGGAATAAAATCGTGCGCATCCACTTTTGTGCCTTTCACAGCAATGAAAAGCGTTCCCGAAACCGCTTTCCTGGAATCTGAAACAAGCAGGGAGACAGGCACATCAGTTGGACCAATCCACTGTGTGACTTTCGTTGCTTTTGCTATTTCATTTAACGTTTTCATTCCAATATCAATTCCATTAATCCTCCCGGCACCACTGGTGATCCGGCAGGAACTGTTTGTTTTACTACTTTTCCGCTTCCACGGATATACACATGCATTCCCAAATCTTCAATCAGAGCAACCGCATCTTTTGCTGTTAAACCTGCGAGATTCGGAACTGTAGTTGAAGAAATTTTGCGCGGAACAATGGAGATATTCGAACCTGAAGTTCGAACCCGCGACCATTCGCTGTACGCATCCATTTGATAAGGCAAGTGCAAACGTTTCAACACCACCAATAAATCTGTGATGTTCCCATCCTTGATCAATGGCGCATCTTTCACCCGTTTTTTCTCTTCATTAATTGCCTTGTGGTAGCTCAAAGAATTGGAATACACTTTATTCGCAATTGCAGAAAACACCGTTCCCGAAACCGTTGCTCCGTAAATATCTTTTGAGGGCGCTGCAACCACAACGATACAAGAATAAAGCGGTTCATCCGCCGGGAAATACCCGACAAAAGATGCTTGATAGGTCTTATTCCCATCTTTACCATAACGGCCATCCGCATTCTGAACTACCGCTGTTCCTGTTTTTCCGGCAATATCGAAAAGGGCAGATTTCAAAGCACTACCGGTTCCACGTTTCACTACTCCTTTCAAGCATTCCTGCATCAGGCGCAAGGTTTTATCGGAGCAGATTTTCGGACGAAGTACAATCGGTTTAAAAGTCTTCACAATGCGTTGCCCGCGGCGGATATGTTCTACAAACTGCGGACGAACCAGGGTTCCATTATTTGCAACTGCATTATAGAAAGCCAGGGTTTGTAAAGGTGTTTGCCGCACTTCGTAACCGATCGACATCCACGGAAGTGAAATTCCCGACCAACTTTTTGTTCCCGGAGAAGGCAAGGTAGGTCTGGGCTCCCCCTGAATATCAACCCCTAATGAATCTGCGATTCCAAATGAACGCAAACGATCGATAAACACCTGCGGCTCTTTGCGGTATGCGCTGTTGATGACCCGGGCAATGACATTCGAAGAGAGTTCAAACGCCCTTCTGATTGTGATACGACCATAACCGTATGGATTCGAGTCCTTTAATTTCAAATCGTAGAACTGATATTCACCATCCGCATTCACCGTATCGTCCAGACTGATCTTCTGATCTTCCAAAGCAGCCATTAAAACGGCCAATTTGAAGGTCGACCCGGGAACTTCTTTCGTTCCGATCGCATGATTGTACAACTCGTAATAATCACCGTCTGAAGCCATTTGCAGATTTGCCATTGCGCGAACAAAACCGGTTTTTACATCCATTACGATCACACAACCACTTTTCGCTCCCTGGTTCTTCAACTGGCGGTACAATTCCGCATGAGCAACTTCCTGAATCTCCATATCGATTGAAGTGATCAGATCAGCTCCTTCGATTGGCTCTCGAATCATTTTCCCCGTCTTTTTCCATCCGGAAGAAATGCGTTGTTCGATCTCCTCTCCCGGCTCACCGGCTAGCACATTGTTGAACGCTCCTTCGATTCCCACTCTCAATTCTTTCGATCCTCCTTCACTGGGACGATAATACCCTAAGGTCCGTTTCAGAATTTCACCATGAGGTCGCTTCGGCAAAAAGGTTTCGTCCGTATCAATCAATCCTCCTTTGTTTCTACCCAATTTAAAAATGGGCAATTCGCGCAATCGGTTCCGCTGCTCGTTTGTCGCCTTCAGTTTAATGGTAATAAAACGCCTTCCATTCACTCTTCCTTTGCGAATGTAATTCTCAAAATCACGCGCAGAAGTTTCCGGAAACACGCGGCTTAAACCTACCGACAAATCATTGATCTCCGCATTAAAAACCTCATCATCCACTACAGTAGGATCCATGTGTATGTCAAAGAACGACACTGATGTAATCAGCGGTATATAATTTCTATCCAATACCTCCCCTCTTCTCGGGTAACGTTTTACCGTCCGTGTGGGAATTTTTTCTTTCGTACTATCAAATAAGGAAGCGCTTCCTTCAGACTGTATCATGATTGTTTTCACAACCACCACAATCAAGGCAATGAAAAAACCTATGTAAACCAGGTAAGCCCGCCACATCAAGTCTTTTTTATCACTCATTATCTGCTCGTTTTAATCGTATCACTTTCGCAGGATTGACCGTCTCTTTCAATCCTCTTTTCTCCAATGTCTGAACCAAGCGGTAACGCGAAGTCGATTCTTCCAGCCGCGCCTTGTTCTCGATATATTCTGCGGTTCGCGCATCCACATCCGCTTGTAAATCCGTAATATCTTTCTGTAGTTGTTTTCCGTAGTATCCTTTCGCAACCATCAACATCAACAACAATAGGATGAAGAAAATGAAGGTCAGATTGTTCAACACAAAATCCCGGGTCAAAATCTCTCCATTCAAGACCTGGATCAAAATATTCTGGCGACGCGGCTTGGAAGCTGCAGCAGGCTTTACCTTCACCTTCGGATTTGAACTGTTCTCAACCTGCGGTTTTGCAGCCGTTTTCTTCACCGACTCCTTTTTAACCGCTTTCTTCTCTTCAGGCATTTCCGTTGAATACTTTTGGCGAGCCGATTTCCCCCGTACAGCATCCATCGGATTCACATCCTCCCGTTCTCTGTACTCATTTTCCATCTTCTACCCGTTTAGCAATTCTCAACTTCGCACTTCGCGCCCGCGTATTTCGCTGAATTTCCTCTTCACTCGGAAGAATCGGCTTTCTATTCACTTCCTCAAAAGGCTTCAACACCTTTCCGAAGAAATCCTTTTCGATTGAGCCATCCAAACTTCCGCGCTTCATCAGGTTTTTCACCAAACGATCCTCCAGGGAATGATAAGACATCACCACCAAACGCGCATCCGGTTTCAACACATCCGCAGTCTGCAACAGGAACTTCTCCAACACATCCATTTCCTGATTCACTTCAATACGAAGCGCCTGGAATACCTGCGCAAAGAATTTATGATCTTTAAACTTCGGTGCAACCGGCATCAACGCCTCCATCAACTCGCCCGTCGTCTTGATTCTTGATTTATTACGTGCCTTCACCAGCTCAACAGCCGTTTTGAAGGGATGATCCAATTCACCGTATTTCCTGAAAATAGCCGCCAACTGTTCTTCATCATACGTCTGAACAATTTTCGCCGCCGTGAAATCACCCGCCTGATTCATTCGCATATCCAACACTTCATTGGAACGAATGGAAAAACCGCGCTTCGCATCATCAAACTGATGAGACGAAACACCCAAATCAGCAAGAATCCCGTCAACTGCCGGAATTCCCATCACACGTAAATGATTTTTTAGAAAAGCAAAATTAGCCGCTACGAAATGGAAATTGGGAGCCTCCCAAGCATTCGCCTTAGCATCCGGGTCCTGATCAAAAACGATCAGTTTTCCTTTTGAAGAAAGTTGTTCGAAAATTGCGCGCGAATGACCGCCACCACCAAAGGTAACATCTACGTAAATTCCATCCGGATTAATCACTAATCCATCCAGACACTCCTGCAACATGACAGGCACGTGGTATGCAGCATCGTTATTCGTCATCATTCCCCAAATCACCCATTACTTCATCTGCCAAATCAGCAAAATCAGCCATGTTTCCATCAATCAGTTGGAAGTACTTAGACTTGTCCCAGATCTCAATTCGGTCGTTGTATGCGATCAGCATCACATCCTTATCCAAACCCACACGCTCCATAAGCATTACCGGAATCAAAACGCGACCAGCATTATCCAGCGCGATTTGCTTTGCTCCCTGATGGAACAAGCGGTAAAACATTCGGTTCTGTGGTTTGAACAGATTCAACTTTGACAATTTCACTGACAATTTTTCCCATTCGTTCATGGGATAGAGTGTCAAACATTCCTCAAAGCCTTTATTCAACATGAATTGTTCCTGAGCTTCCGGAGAAAGTTGCTTGCGTAAACCAGCAGGAAAAAGAAATCTTCCTTTTCCGTCCAGCTTCACCTCAAATTCTCCTACAAGTCCAGCCATAGCTATTAATAATGGGTAAAATTAGGGGAAATAACCCACTTTTTACCACTCAATTACACTTTGTTGATAACTTCTAACGTTAACAACACCCACAAGGTTACAACAATTTATTCAAATTGGTTGATTTCATTGATTTTTTAAGATTTAAAGGCTTAGTGGTAAAAAGTGGTAAGTAATGAGAGATTGTGGAAAAATAGTGGTTTTAGTAATTCAACTGTTGTTGTCAATTACAAAAGGAAATGAGAAAATCATAGAAGTTAGTGAGAAAAGCACTTAAACGGAGGAATAACACTAAACATACACGCCTCTATTACTAGTAAACATCCCATTGTTCAACTATAAAAATCTGTTGAATTTTGTATTGAATTTTGTATTGAATTTTGTATTGAATTAATAAATACAATTTATGTCAATATTTACACCAAAAGCAGAGCTATTTTATCAAGATGGCTCAACTCCAAAGCACTACTGTGTAGTAGCATCGTTTAAAGAAATAGAAGTTTACGGATTTATCACTGTTTCAGATGTGCAAAGTCTGATATTGGAAGTTATTACAAACACCAAGAGCTATATAACATTGCACAAAAATATTTCAAGAAAAGATCCCAAATTCTATTTCCATTGATCATGAAAACCGTACATTACGTATCACACGTAAAAGGAGCAAAAAATCTTCGACACTCGATCTGAATTCAATTTCATACGCATATCATATTACTACACTATTTTCTGTGATTGAGCTTCAACGATCATTCAGATCTTCAAGAGGACATGTACTTCAGAAACGCTTATCCTCTATAATTGATCCGAACAACGGACTTTCATGGGATAAAAAAGTGCTTAAAGAAATTGTTGAAACATTGGATGAATTAAAAGTGTCGGAAAATAATGCCAGCCCGCGAGGATTCTGGGAATATATTTACGATTAGGAACTTAAAGCTCACACAAATCAGGATGCACATCGAAATTTCTACGGGATTGCTATAATCAAGTACGTCACTTTATTGCTATCAGATTCATTTTTTGTTTTTGTTGAATTGCTCATTTCGAACATACTTGCGTTGGAGGTGATCGTTACTTTCTTCTTGTCAATTTTTATGGCAGGGTTGGCTCCATTTATATCAGCGGATCCAGACAGGTATTTGGTATTGTCCCATTTTGAAGCTCCGACCATGATGGTCCCAACGTTGTGGGTATCCGCTCCTTCGTATTTCATTTCAAATCCCGTAATTAATGCAATGGCACTTACCACCTCAAAATCAAACTCAACTTCTTTGGTAGAATTAAGATGTGCAACTCCTGCTTTTCCAGACGTGAAATGCACCGTGCGCATGGCCAATCCTGCATTCAAACCTGTCGCAATTCTGATGATATTCAGGTCTAATCTTTTCGTGGTGGATACGGTTTCCGCATTTTGTTTTATCAGGATATTGGCATTCAGAAGAGCGCTTCTGTTCTGCGGTTCTGCGGAGCATGAAGCACCAATAGAATTGATGTTATGATCGACTAATTTATTAGATGAAGAAAAGAAGTGAGAATGGAAGGAACCCAGGCATGCTGAAACTGAGATTAGATTCTCTTGAAATTCATCAACTTTTGTTTTATATTGTTCACCAGTCATACCAATATTACCGAATGACACATTCGAATCAGTCATGTTCATCTGTGCGATTACAACTACCTGCACCCATGATTCTGTTGTGTCTAGAGCATGACTACTGGCATCGTTTAACGTTTGCGTTAGCTCTACTTGAATTATGTTGCCATCCTTCAGTGATGATTTGAATTCAATTCCCAATTCACCTACACAATGATGACTGTCACCCTTATATTTGGACAGAAACGCTTGAATCCCAACAAAGTGCTCATTCATCGTCCCTTTTGAAAATATGAAGTCTTCACTTGTCTTCGTTTTTCCGTTACCAATTATCATTTTCTTTGAAATCCATTCAACTGCCATGTGTTTGTTTTTTTGATTAATCAGTTTCTCTACTTTCTATTATTTACTTGTGTTTTTTGCGAGTACTAGATAGGTAACACTACTATCTTGAGAGTAGACATTGTAGCGCTGACTAATCCTGCCATCGTATCCAAGGTAGTCTGAGTGCATCGATGCATTGGAGAATATGCTCACTTTCGAACCATTTTCGTTATTCTGTATTTCAATAGCATTCTTCGGCTCACCATAAGAGTTTCCGGAATAGATCATATTGCCTGCGACAATACTATTGAGTGTGCATGAATTAGAATCATTTAATTGTAAGTTGAAATCGGAAATGAGCGCAACGGCATCTCCTTCTTCCACCCTTGACTTAAAATCCTCACCCATTGTAGTATTAAGCGTGGCCGCCTCTTTCCCACTTCCAGAGTTAATTTCGACGGAATGCACTTCAAATTCAGGTTGATGTATGTTTTGGAATGATGTTGCTGCACTTGCGTTTAATTGATTACACGTTGCTAGGACATTCTTGTGCCCTTTCAATTCAAAATTCGCGCGAACAATTAAATTTGATTTCTCACTGCTTTCTGAAGACGCTTCGACCATAAGTCCCGCAACATCCTTTTTATCACTAAAACTGGACAAAAAAGAACGTATACAAGAAAGACTCTGAACAATGTCCTTTCCAAGATTCTGATTAATGTACTTAGATTCACTCAGATTATAGACATTCCTGAAATTTAAGACGTCATTCACGGCAGTGTTACTTGATGCCGCCACGACCACCACAGTCACCCACACCCATGATTCTTTTGCATAAAGGACGTTGTTGTTTCCTGAACGAAGAATTTGTTTACACGAAACAGTCACAATATTGGGTGCAGGCTGACTGATGACGTCGATGACAATACCTAATTGTGATATCGCATTACCATTATGTGTTTTAAAATAGAAACCATTTATCCCAATAAAGTGCTCTCTAATAATGGGAACTATACCATTTGTTGTCTCAAATATAAAATCTTGCACATCCAAACCATCGGATTGCATCATTTTCTGGGTTTTCCATTTAATTTCCATGTCTATTATCTTGTTTTTTTTTACACTTAATCGCGATCTAAGCGATGCGGAGAGCAACTTAAATCCATCATTTCCATTTGCACTTCATTTGTTGCAGGAATTGGAAACGTGACACCACTGTTTTGCATTTTTCGTGGAGTATTTAGATCCAACGCTCCTGCCACAGCTCCGTCAATAACACCTTGAGCGACTTCAGAACCGAAATCTGTCCAATCCCACTTGTGATCCGGTGAAATTGCCCATCCAGCAATATACGATGCAGCACTTTTACCTACTCCTTTACAAATATCTGTAGCTACCAGTTTAGTTGCACCTTCAATCCCATAACCCAGGCTTTTTTGACTTTTAACGAGCATCTGAGATGATGTTTTTTTATGATTTCGGGACTCCCACGCCCCTGACGCTGCCCCTGATGCTGCCCCTTTCAATCCCGCTGAGCCGACACCAGAAAACGCGGATTTCCCACTCAGTCCATTTGATGCCATTTGACCTGCCATTGCACTAGCGCCACCACCAACGGCTGCTCCAGTTATCGTCACAGCAATTTTGCTCCCACCTTTCATAGCATTGCTCTCTATCACACTCGATGTAGCTGTCCCGATTCCCGCAGTTATGGCTCCAACAATTGCGCCCGTCACTTGATCTTTTCCAAAGTCGGACCAAGATTCAAGATGACCATGGATGTTTGCACTGACAATCCCCTGAGCACTCGTGGTTCCAGCGCCGATCAATGCACCACCTGCTGCTTCTGCCGCACCACCACTCGCAACGTCTATTGCAACTCCAGCGATAATTTCCCCTACCGCTATTTGAACCTGTACGATTTCAGTACAAATATCTCCCAAGGTACTCCAGAAAGACATTCCGGATGGATCCACAAAATTGATGGGGTTATTGCCACAGAATGCGTATGCACTGGAGTATTGATTCGCCGGGTCAGGAGAGTAGAAATGCTTGAATTGACTGTTGTAGAAGCGCGTTTTGAAGTTGTGGAGTCCGAGCTCCTCGTCCCATTCCTGTCCAGTGTATAAATAAGTCAAGAGGCCTTTCTCCTTTTCGTTTGATTCGATGCTACCAAAGGAGTCAAAAGCATAATTCGCCTGCACGTTGTTTGTCGCATCCAACACCATTCGATTTGAACTTTGATGATCTTGCAATACAAAATAGGTCTTCCCATTTTTTAGAAAAGCCACCAGTCCATTGGGTCCATATATGAAAGCAGTTGTAGATTCTACACTGATTTCTACTAGTGGAAGATCATGGTGACCATACACGTATATTTTTTGATTTTCAACCGTTTTACCATGGCGAGGTTGTTTTAACACGCGTTGACCGTCACCGGAATAAGCGAATAGAACCGAATCGTCCTGTTGAGAAAATGTGATCTGATCTACGATGCTTGTTCCTTTCCGGTAGGTGAAGTGAAGGGACTTATCACCTTGGTCTACATCAAGAACTTCCCCCGTTTTGTTATAACGAAGTCCAGTGATCACTGTATTCGCTGCGCGCACTTGATTAATTTGATCGGTGCCGGGATTATGCTCATAGACTAAATCCTGACCATCCGCACGGATTTTCAAAATGTTTCCGTTTGGATCAAAAGCCCCAATCACCATGTTTCTTTTTGGAAATGAGGTGTAGTCGGCCGTAACCATTTGGTTGAAGTCGTCATAGCCGAGTTGGCAGTGAAATTCTTCTTTCTGATCGATCGGTCCAAAGCGGTCTTTAAAGGACGTGATGTTACCTGAGGGAGAATACCCCTCAAAATCTTGACCGTATGTTTGACCATTATTAGCCGTTGCAGAATGATGAATCCATCCTCTTGACGTGTAGTCAAATGACGTTTTGATCGTTCCTTTATTCAGCAATTTCGT
Source organism: Fluviicola taffensis DSM 16823 (assembly GCF_943372375.1). Lineage (GTDB taxonomy): Bacteria > Bacteroidota > Bacteroidia > Flavobacteriales_D > Crocinitomicaceae > Fluviicola > Fluviicola taffensis_A. Next base: position 235,703 of record NZ_CALRYJ010000003.1, read on the forward strand.
GTGGTGCTGACCATTTTCGTCGTAGACATAACGCGCGAATGAATCGGGTTCATCCGCTGATTTTCCAATCATTGTTACGCGGTCTTGATTATCGTAGGTATAAACGACCTGACTTAGTCCAGACTGATTTCCAACGGGGTAGAAGACAGTCTGCAATTTGCCGCTCTCTGAGTTTTGATAGACAATTTCCGATTCATTTAGCAAATTTCCGTTCTGCTCAATGCGTACTTTTCTGCTTGCGAGTGCGCCCAACGCGTCATAGCTAAACGATTCGTATGTTGTTGTGATATCGTCATTGTGGGTGAAATAAGTACACATGGTTTTTACCTGATCCATTCCTAAAAGCCCGTCTTTGTGGGTGAAATAAGTACATGTTTGTTGGATTTCCTGCTTTGCTTCGCTTGTAGGCCAGAATCTGTTGTCGGCGTGTGCTGACAAGGCAGCTTGGTCAAATTGGGCATGTAGAATTCCTTTTTCAACGGCTTTGCCCAGCTCATTGTATTTCACGTAGGAGAAGTAACCGGCGCTAGCACCCTCATCGTCTTGATAGAAACGGAGATGTGCATCTTGATCATACACAAATGCCTTTCTTCCTTTACCCGGATAACGATTTGCAATTAAATTTCCTTGCACATCATAGGTTTTGGTAATCACGAAGTCCTCATGTCCCTTTATGATCTCATCGAAGTAATTGGGTAAGTACAGTGTTTCAACTCTTCCCTTAGCACTATACTGCGTGTTCATTTTGGAAAGGTGCTCGCTGCTACTTTTGGGCTCGTTGAGTTGCTTTTGTCCTGTTTGGGTAGCTTTCAGCACGACCTCCCCATTCATATTTAATAGTCGATAAGACACCACTTGATTTTCATCGGTGATTTGCTGGAATCGGTATTTTTCTTGAGGAAAGTTCTTCGTTGATTGTCCGTTGGCGGAATAGGCGAACTTTACGGTATGTCTGGAATTGGCTTCCGTATGAAACGGGTTGATAATGGCGAACTCTTTTCCCGGTTTTCCAATTTCTTCCACCCGCTGCAGTGGATCGGCCGCAAAACGATAACGCGTGTATGGGTATTTTTGATCATTGGACGGATTGTTCACACCGTCGTAATAATTGGCAACTTCTCCTTTCATTTCACCTGTTGAATCGAGGTGACGCAAGAAGTCATCTACATCGATGAAATTGGGACGATAGACGAGGAGTGGGGTTTCTTTCCCAGATTTACCAAACCAAGCAGGTGCCGACTTTGTTGACACACTATTGTTCCCCATGTCATCATAAATTCGCCCGTTTACTAAGCAGTTGTCGTCTAGCAAGGTTTGATTTTGGATCGTATTTCCGATAGCATCCTCGAACGTGACGGCCAACTGTGGTTTGTTTGCAACCATTAAATTTCGGAAGCCAATTTTGTTTTTGCCTGTGAGTAAACTGAGGGTTAAACCTTCTGTGGCTTTAATTCCACCACTATAGATCAGTTGTCCGTTTACATAAAAGAACAGATTTTTTGCTCTTAACACGACGATCCACGTTTGAATTTCATCGTTTCCAGACGCCCGCGGAGTGATTTTTTGTTTGTCGATGGTGATGTCCCATCTGTTCTGAAACAGCTTGAACTGGGTGTCATTTCCAATTTGAATTCCGATCGCATCGCTCAACTTTAATTGCCGAGTTCCCTCAGCTGAACGAATTTCTCCTGAAAAAGCAAGACCGCTCGATGTAATTTTGTCGACCAATTCTAAGCTATCGCTTACCTGCTCATTTGTGTGTTTTAGGATTCCATTTTCGCGTTTCCAATTCGTGTTCAAATGGGTGACTTTCCACTTCTTTTGCCAGCTATCACCATCACTAAAGGATTGCCAGTGCCCCCCCTCAAGTGCTCTAACTTGGATCAGTTGATTTGGATCCGATTTTGAGAATTTTCCCTGATTCCCGTGACGCGAGAGGTATTTTTCAGTAAGTGTGGTTAGCATCTCGCGGTAAGGTCCGACGGAAGCGGTATGCGTTTTGAAATTGTCGTAGATTTTCCGAGCAATCCCGTCTCCTTTTGATAGCATGGCTATCTCAAGATCGAAGAGTTGATCGTATACGGTCGCCGTAAAATTTGCCTGATCTGGACAGAACCGGATGTTATCAATACAAATCGCTTGTTCTCCCGTATTACTGGCCCTTACAGAAAGCGTGACCGTGCCAGGGTCGCTTTTAAAATTCGCCAAAAGAAAATCGAATCTCCATTCGTTGTGCGTGTTTTCAAATGGTTTGAAGATCGGATCAGCACCGAGATTCGCCGTCCAACCATTGCTATCGTTTGCCTTGTAGTCATCACTTGTTTTATACCAATAGCCAAAAACATACAAACACTGCTGATTAATCGGTCTATAACTTTTTGAGAATTCTGCCCCTTTACCGAGTTGAAGACTTTTGAAACCTGTAAGAACAGGATCTTCAACACGCGTGCACTTCGAATTCAACATCCAACCATTTCCCGTTTCATAATCCTCAAAGCCATAATAGTCCACTTCGTGATTTTCCGAGCTCGCATTCTCAATATTGGCTAACGGATAATGTTCGTTTTTGTCATAAATCATACTGGATTTAACACCCGCACTGTTTTCAGATTCTACCGTTAATCCCTTTTCACTCAGTAAATTGATTTGCTTCGTTTTTAGCCATCCTTTTGGTGTACTTTGATCGATTGGGAAACTGAAATTACTGCTCATTTCTCCAAGCCAGCTAAAGTTTTGATAAATTGCCCAGCGGTTGTTTCCAAAATCTTTCAATGTAGTTGCCGTTGCTCCCACAGTAGTGGTTACGGGATTTCCTTCCACAGTTAAGGTCATAGTGTTTTGGACAATTGCTGTCAACGCGTTGAATGGAAGGATTTTACTGTATTTATCATACGCGTATGTTAGCTGCGTACAATAAGTTTCCAGCTTGCCGTTCCCGTTGTAGCTGGTGTTTTTGTTTAGGATAACTTGACCCGAGAACGGAGCTTGGAGGGATTCTGGGATGTACTGATTTTCTTCAGTGGTGGAAATTCCATCAAGGGTGGTTGTCGTTTTTTTAGGGACAACGAAATTCCCGTATAAATGCTCAAGTGTACTGTCACTTTTGTTTGGATGACTGCTTTTTTGGGTAAACACCTCCCATTCATATTCAACTTTCTTGATCTCTTGCTGATCGTTGTTATAGTCGATGGTGCTCAGTTGCAAGCCGTCAATTTGCGGGTAAGATAAATTCCCTTTTCTACTTTCTCCGTTTAAGTGATATTGGATTTCCTTTCGGTTATTAAATCCGTTCAAGTAGACATTTTCAGTATATCCAAAACCGGCTACTTCTTTATTTTTGGAACCGTGATAAATCACCGATTTGTAATATTTCACATGTGCTCCATTCGCATCGCATGCAGCAGAATCTGCGTCAAACGCGTAGGTTGCATGATAGCTTCGTCCGAATCCATCCTCGACGGAAATTTGCTCCACGGGATAATGGATTAGTTCACCTTGTAATGAATCCCCCACGAAGCGATAAAGTGTAAATTCCTTTGTGGATTCAAATTTGTTAACCGTGTCGCTCAACGGAAAAGACAACAACGTGTTTGATCCAAAAGCCTGCTGTGTAGTGTTTCCACTAGGATAAGCATGACCGAAAATAATTTCTTCGGATCCAACTTTACCATTCCTAATATTCAGTATTTTGAGTGTCGAATTTTTGATGACCAGTTCACGTTTTTGATAGGCAATAAACGAAGGCGCCATGTTGAGAATTGTTTGGGCATCAAAGGAGTCATTGATCGTGTAGATCCCACTCTCATCGACTATAGGCCAAGATGTGGATGCACCTCGATAAAACAGCGTTCTACCCACCATAAAGTAATCTTCACCACCTGATGAAATGGGATATTTTTCGTTCGCATCCTTTGCCTGTTCCAATTTTAGGTTAACCAAAGGTGAATTCCATCGATTGATCTGATTTAACTCATTAGCATTATAGGATATTGCTCCCACATTTGTTCCTAGGGAATACGATTCACTCAACAGCTTGTAGTCATGGTCTTGAACAAAAGACTGAGTGCTGTCATTCTTCGTATATACTGGTTTTAGGTTGTCATTAATTAGCCAATTTCGTCCATTGTAGCGCAAGCAATAATATCCTGCTGAGATGGTACAGTTGTTTTGAATTGTAGCTATGACTGTACTCTTCGGAGGATAATTGTTCTTCTTGTTTTGAGTGAAAGATTGATGGAAAGTTTGGCCTTCTTTATCGATTAAATTAGGCAATGAAAATTGGTAATCTCCATCCCATAACAACGGTGTGACGGAAAAATTCGTTGTAGCGTTGTCATCAAATTTAATCACCGTCATGACTGCCATCGACTCACTTGAGCGAAGATAGATGTCATGATGATCGGATTTCGGGTTTACATTAAGTGATAGTTTCCCACCACTACTTTGCAACCACTTTTGATTGCCATTTTCATCTCGTCCTAAGGCATTTAACTCAAGTAGCACGGTTTTCTCCTGCTGCGAGTTGTATTGAAGCGTAATATAATATTCACCACCTCCCGTTATTTTCAGGGGTAATTTAGACTTTTGAATGGTTGAAAAAGTCGTCCATTTAAGTGTACGCCAATCCCAAGTAGTCCGCACGAGGTTGAATTCCGCTTCCCCTTTGACAGTTGTGTATTTGTATTGCACCACCACAAAGGCATGACCTACCGTTAAATGGATGTCATCTCCGGTCGCGTTCACCTCAATAAAATTGGTTTTCACATTGGACGATGTGTTTTCATAGGAAATCCATTCACCAGCTTTATTCTGATCCTTGGTATAACCGTAGATTCTGGTCGAATTGCCCACCTCAAAATGCAAGGCGAAACTTTTCTCACTCAAAATAACGTTAAAGTTTGCGAAGTCAATCAGTGAATTATCCGTTGTGTGAAGCACTTTTGAGATGCTCGTTTGTTCCTTCCAATATCCTAACCAATTATAAATGGTCATCCATGCGATCGAACCGCCGTTCACAGTGAAACCGTGCCAAACAACCACTGCATAATCGGAACCGAACCACACATACGGTTTGGTTCTTTTATACCCCGCTACTTCTGCAGGGAGCTTACAGATCAAATCGCGTTTACAATTTGTGAGTTTTTGTTCCTTATATGTATAAGTCGTTGTGCTTCCTTCAGGGTAGACGATCGTTCTGAGTGCTCCTGAATTGGCAATAGATTGATCATTTGCCCGGTCCCAATAATAGTCAAAAACAATATTGGGTGATACCATCATCTCGTGATTAACCTTTGTCACCGACTTTAGGAAACGCTTGAAGGTTTGACTTGCCAGCATTGGATCTTTTGCTGCGCTAGTGTCTGTTAGATTAATGAGGTCGTGATACTCAAAGTTTAATTGTGACGCGATGCTTTTATCGGTACGAACAATTTTTATATTTTCAAGGTATTTGGTTTCATAGAAATCTTGGTAGCCGTTCAGCTGTTCAGCGCCAGAGGTATTTTGGTCATGCGCTCGCTGATATTCTTTTTTCGACGAATCATACACTTTGTCTGAGTACGTGAATGTCAATTGACGTCCAAAAACATCTGTAATCGAAGTCAGATAGCTCGCCTTTGTATAGGGTAGCCCATTTGCATCGCCGACAAATTGCTCAACATCTTTCAAAAGCCCCTGTTCCGTTCGTTTAAACTCGTTGTAGCCATAACGTACTGAGTCACCCCAATTGTCTTTAATTTCAACAAGGTGCCATGATTTCGCATATTGCTGCTGCGCAGTGTTTTTTTTATCAGTTAGGCTGCTGTTTCCAATCCAATTGTCATATTTTACTCCCCAAGTAATGCTGTTGCCTTTACTCTCTTTGTAGCCTTTGTCTGTTTCGGTAACCTGACCACCAAAGGTCCAACGCACCCCATTTTCTTTGGTGATTTCCCATTCTTCCTTCTCTGGATCGTAAATAATCACCCAAAACTTATAGTTTTCAGTTTGGTAATATTCTTTCTTCCCTTGGGTTTTTGTTAGTACCAAGAGACCTCCACCGTCACTTGCATTCAATGTATAACTTCTGTCCCATTTTGAAAGGTGTTTGGTGTTGTTGAGAACAATGCTCTGAGATGGCATGGACCAACCTGTACCCAAAATTCCCGTAGGATGATGAGTGTTGGTTCGTGTTACCATATCTATTGTATTACTTTGATAGGAAATCGAAAGATTAACGTCCAAATAATTGCGTCCTATTCTGCCCGGTAACCGAATTAAATCAAGTGAAATTTGGACATCGCCTTTGAACAAATTCACGTTCTTTTCTAGATTCCCAATTGTGGTCTGATCAAACTGAAATACTCGAGCCGATGGAATAGTGGATTGAGAGGCACTCATATATGTAGATTTAATAGTTAAAGTACTTATTTGGAAGGTTCACGCAAGTATCGCCTAAAGCCTGTTAAATAGGTGGACATAAATGACTGAATAGCAATCAAACGAAAAATTGATATTCTTGCCAATCCAAATTCTAAAAGAAACTAAACTACTACATTTTATTATATCTAGGGTGTTAAAAATTGAAATTCAACGAAAATCAGGTAATAACACGGGTGAAATAACACTTTCATGTAAACTATTTGTAAATAAATTGATCGTACACTTGCTGAATGGCAGGCTTCACCAAGTGTCAAAATGAATTAATCGAAAACCCTTCGAGATATTCAGGTTTGGATTCGACTTTTTGGATGCATCTGAACTGTTAGAATATTCATTAGAATCGTTGTTTCACTATAAATAAGCTAAAAGCGTTAAGTCAAGAAATGGAAAAATCAATGTCATGATGGATAATCTGACTTGTATTGAACCTGTGGAGATTATCAAACCCCGCTGTGACGGATCGAGCCTTGGATCGATAACAATCTCTCCTCCTGTGGCATTATCCGGATCTCCTTTCACATACAGTTGGAGTACCGGACTTGTCACTTCCAGCAACACCATTACAGGTCTTTCAGCGGGAACTTACACGGTAATTATCTCCGATACAGGTGGAAAAACGATTAGTTACACACTTGTATTAAAATGCGACTAATTTTTATTGTCAATTCAAACAATTGTAACACCCTCATCTTCAATGAAAATTAGTTACAAAATCGATTTACTTGCGGAAAACCACATTTTCACTTTCAGTATTTATACTCTTGTGAGAACCCTTTCAACTAATTACTTTTGTCTTAACACTATTCGCAAGGAGTCAGAAATGAAGCTAAGCAGGCAAACCGTTTGTCAAGGAAACAGGTAAACTGTCTGACAGGTATCAGATGACTTAACAAAACTGAATACGGCTGGGGAATTAATTTCTCAGTCGATTCAACAAAACGAATGAAACGTTAAAAAGATATAGAGCAACATGTGATTGGTTCAAATCAAGATAGCATGTCTCAAAGACACTCTTACGCAAGAGTTAGTTAGGTTAAGTTGTAGTAGAAAAGCCCTTTGAATGTGTGTTCAAGGGGCTTTTTCCTTATCTAATTTTCCATGTCTTCAAATGGGAGTTATTCGTTGTCACTCGAAAAACTTATTCCAAAAATCGGGTAACGGCTCTTCCAATTCAATGAGTTGATTTGTAACTGGTTGTTTGAACTTCAAACTGTGCGCGTGTAAAAACAACTCCTCAATTCCCAATTCATTCTGAAAATAATGATTGTGGTGCCGATTTCCGTATTTCGGATCATTGATGATGGGATGAGCTATTTTATTCGCATGAATCCGCAACTGATGCATTCTCCCGGTAATCGGAGTCATTTCAACCAAGCTATATCGCTGTTTTTCATAGGGAGGAATGTGATAATCCCGCTCAAATTGCTTCAAACATCTGAAAATGGTCTTTGCTTCCTTGTAATTTCCCCGGTCATTCTTCACAGGAGAATCAATGACACCTTCCTCCTCAAGATGACCACGCAAGAGCGCCAAATACCTTTTTTCAATGGTTCCGCTTTCAAATAACTGTTGAAAATCTGCAACCCATTCAGCCTTCTTGGCAAACAGGATCAGACCCGATGTTTTCCGATCCAGGCGATGAACCGGACAGGCCTCTTCCCAACCCTGTTCACGGATCAAATCAGTTAATGAGGCCTCTTCAATGTTGCGGGCATAGTAAGAATGATGTACAATGAGATTGTTCGGTTTGGAAACCACCAAACAATGTTCGTCTTCAAAAACCACTTTCACTTGCATCCGACAAAAGTATTGGAAAATATTCTCTTAACTTTGCACTTAAATAAAGAAGTCATGATTATCAAGGAAGCCAAGTTCATCATCAGTAACACAGACATCAACCTTTGTCCAACAGACGGAAAGCCGGAATATGCTTTTATCGGTCGGTCGAACGTTGGTAAATCTTCCTTGATCAATATGTTGGTGGACAAGAAGGACATGGCAAAAACTTCCGGAAGACCCGGGAAAACACAATTAATCAATCACTTTTTGATCAATGATGAGTGGTATCTGGTCGATTTACCCGGATATGGATATGCCAAAGCCTCCAAATCAAGCAGACATCAGTGGGAAAAATTCATTTCCCAGTTCCTTACAAAAAGAGAAACATTGATCAATACCTTTGTCCTGATTGATTCCCGCCTGGAACCGCAGAAAATTGATCTGGAGTTTATGACCTGGTGTGCAGAAGAGCAACTTCCGTTCTCGATGGTATTCACCAAAATCGACAAGCTTTCCAGCTCTGCCTTACAGAAAAATCTGGCTGCTTACAAAAAGGAAATGTTGAAATTTTGGGAAGCACTGCCACCTGTTTTCACCACTTCCAGTGAATCTCATTTCGGTCGTGAAAAAATCCTGAATTATATTGACCAGATCAATGTGGATTATATTCAGAGCAAGAAGGGATAATTGAAAAGGCACTTCGACTGCGCTCAGTGACCTTTATCGAATCTTAGAATCCATTCTCCCTTTGATTGTAATATCAATGGTATCTTCCAATTGGGTGAATTCAAAATCCGGAAAGTCTCTTAGCAATTTTTCATTGGAGAACTTGGATTCACTTTGCGAGCTACGGGCACTTTCCTTGGTGATAGTCGGTCTCTTATTTTGAAGTCGACCTAAAATCCCCGACAAACGCCATGCAAAGTTGGTCAAAACCGGTCCTGCCAATTTCGTAGGAGCCTTCACATTCATCTGTTTGCAGATTTGATCAAATAACTCCTTGAAACTTAGATTTGAACCGGTCACCAGGTAGCGCTCCCCTGTTTTCTGAGTTTCGATCAGTTTCAAAATCAATTTGGTAACGTCTCTCACATCCACAAATGCGTTCGAACCTTTGGTATAGAATTTCAACCCTTTGTGAAGTGTTCTGAAAATCTTTAAAGAGCTTTCATCCCAGGAACCCGGACCGAACATGAGACTTGGATTGACAATTGAAACATTCAATCCTTCTTCATTAGCTCTCCAAACCTCTTTTTCTGCACTGAATTTGGAAAGCGAGTAACCACTCACCTCATCATTGGGATTCCACAAGTTGGATTCGCGCTTCAGACCATCCGTGAACTGGGAATCACTCCCTATCGCTGCCGTGGAAGAAACATGAATAAATTGATCCACCTCCGAATCCAATGCGAAATTGACAAAGTTGGCGGTTCCTCTTCGATTGACCTTGAAAAGCCGATTGAAATCTCTTCGATGAAATGAGACAAGTGCTGCACAATGAACCACTTTTGAAACCCCTTTCAAGGAATCTTCCACATCCGCTAAATCCAGCACATCCCCCTTGAACCAACTTAATTTTTTCAATAAAAAATCTTGTTCTTCAGGATAATAAAATGTTAATAAACGATGAACCGTTTTTTTTCGTGATTCGTCCCGATACATGGCTCTTACCTCATAACCTTTATGAAGTAATTCAACCACCACGTGCGATCCGAGAAGTCCAGTCGAGCCTGTTACCAAAATCATATACACAAATGTAATCAGTAATCTCAAGCGGAAAATAGAATGACCGGATTATTAATTTGAATATTCTAACCCAGAAAATGAATATTTAACGATTCTGGAAAAACAACCAATTTTTTTAATACAACTATTTGTTTGTACCTTTGTTTTATGAAATGGAAAAATCTACTACAAGTCCTTTCTATTCTTGCGTTATTGAGTTCATGTCAATCAGAATATGAGCGACAGGTTGAGTATTCAAAAAAATTAGTTGAGAAGGAAAGAAGTTTATTAAATCAAATGGAAGAAATGGAAACCGTTTCTTACAGTTATACAACTTTGGAAGCAATTCAAAAAGAACTTTCTTTCCGGGCGCATCTCTCCGGTAATGAAGAGCTATTCAATGCTCAGATTGCGAACTACAGAACAAATTGTGAAATCAAGTCAACTAAAGACCAGCAATTGATCTCCAAATTCCCTTAATTAATCGATTTGTAATTCGACCATCGGATCCCAAAACACTTCCTTCCAGTTTACAATTTTGTCGTCCTTCACTTCAATTCCATCCAATTGGAGTAATTCCTCCATTTTGGTTGGAGTTTCAAAATGCATTTTCCCGGTCAGCATTCCATTTCGATTAACAACCCGCTGCGCTGGAATATCTTTGAGGTTATGAGCAGCATTCATAGCCCATCCGACCATCCGACTCCCGCTTTTCGCTCCCAGGTAGTTTGCTATCGATCCATAAGAAGTAGCTCTTCCCTTCGGGATTAACTGAACCACCTGATACACGCGATCAAAAAAATCGGCATTTGCTTCAGAAAGTTTAATTGGCTTTACCATTCTTTAAAAGTAGAAAAATGTTCAACGAGTTTAAAAGGTTCAAAAAACTTAATCCAAAATACTTTTGAACGAAACAACTAATTATTACAGATGAAGTTGTAACGTTTCCAAAATAGGAAGGTTATAGAAGCAAATCCAAAAAGCCATGAAAACCGCAATTTTATTAGGTGGGCTACTCCTTATTTCCAGCTCATTATTAGCACAAAGTGCAGACCCTCCGGAAGAAACTAATTTACCTAGTTGGGAATTGAAAGTTTATCCAAATCCAACAAGTGACCTGTTAATGATCTCTTCTTCCCTGGAAATCAAAGATGTGACATTGATTGACCTGAATGGTCAGGTATTGAAAAACCACGCCATGCCAAACTGGTGCTATTCCCTGCATGACTTACCGGCAGGATGGATCTTTGTTTACATCGAAAGTGTGGATGGACGAGTCGAAAAGAAAAACGTTTATAAGAATTAAATATATTCAGTAGGGACGCGATGTATCGCGTCCCTACTTTTTTAATCGGAATTCATAAGCATGTTTTTACATTTGTAAAAACATATTCATGAGAATTCTTGGCACCATTGCATTATTGATCGTTTCCAATTCATTTATGACTTATGCTTGGTATGGGCATTTGAAAGAGCATACGGAAGACCGAAAAACTGGAGTCTGGGTTTTCGCCAGTACCATTCTGATCAGTTGGGGAATTGCCTTTTTTGAATACATCTTCATGGTTCCGGCAAATAAAATCGGTTATCAGGGGAACGGTGGTCCATTCTCATTGATTCAATTAAAGATCATCCAGGAAGTGACCTCCATTGTTGTTTTCATGATATTCTCATTGATCTTCTTCAAGGGAGAAGTGTTCAAATGGAATCACGCTGTTGCATTCTTGTTGATCCTGATTGCAGTGTATCTTGTTTTTAAGAAATGACAAAATGCAATCCTGATAGCTATCGGGAGCAAAATGCAAAACTTAAAAAATCAATTGGTCTTCCAACTTTTTGAATTCTGATTTTTGAATTTTGAATTATTTAACCATTTTCAAAAAGGTCAGCCACATGATTTTGATATCCTGTCCCAAGGTTGGATTAGCGATATACTTCTTGTTCAATTCGATCTTTGCAGGCATGATTTCGTGAATGTAGGTTTCCCTCGGATTTTCAGATTGACCCAACAGTTCGTTTTCCTTGAAATACTCCAACGAAGCATAATCTGTGATTCCGGGTTTTACTGAAAGAACTACCCGCTGTTCGGGTGTGTACAGATCAACATACTCCTGCACTTCCGGTCGTGGACCAACAACGCTCATTTCGCCGACAAACACATTGATAAACTGCGGAAATTCATCCAATTTCGATTTCCGGATAAAATACCCGACGCGCGTAATCCTCGGATCTCTCATTCCCACGGTAAGCTTTCCAAACTTATCTGCGTCGACACGCATGGTACGGAATTTCCACAATCGAAAAGGGTTTTCATTTTTTCCAACGCGCACCTGTCTGTAGAACACTCCGCCTCTGCTTTCGCAAAGGATAGCGATTGAAATGAGTATCCCGAATGGTAGAAACAGAACCAGAACAAGGAACGAAACAAGTATGTCAAAAAGACGTTTCATTATCCCAGGATTTGCTTCACGGCTGTTTTAACAGCATGAATGACTATTTTAACCTGTTCGTCTGTCAAATCAAAATAAACAGGCAGAGTGATCTCATTGGAATACTTATCCCAGGCCTCCGGATAATCTTCCATCTTGTAACCTCTCTTTTTGTAGGCTGTAAGTATCGGAAGTGGTTGAAAATGCACATTCACGGAAACATCCTGGTCAAAAATGGCCTGCATGATCGCATCACGCTGCGCTTCTGTGGCACCTGCTATTCTCAATTGATATAAATGATAACAAGTTTCCCGTTTTTCGTCCTTCATTTTAGGAAGAAGTGCCCACGGTTCATTTTTCAATCCTTCATTATACGCCAGGCAGATCGCTTTTCTCCGATCCAGATTTTCCTGAAAACGCTCCAGCTCCACCAATCCGATTGCAGCTAAAACATCTGTCATATTGCATTTGAAACCAGGTTCTTCTACATCATAACGCCAATTTCCTTTCTGGGCTTTCGCCATTGCATCTTTGCTTTGACCGTGAAGAATTTTCACACACAATTCCTTGTAGATTGCATCATGATCAAATGAATCGGGTAAGTTGATTGACATCGTCCCTCCTTCAGCGGTCGTCAAATTTTTCACCGCATGGAATGAGAAGCAACTCACATCAGCAATTGCTCCTGAACGTTTCCCCCCATAAGTGGCGCCAAAAGAATGTGCTGCATCTGAAGCGACCAGAATTCTCCCCAATTTTTTCTGGTAATCTGAATTTGCCTGAAAGAGGTTTTTTATTGCGGGATCATTAACTAGTTCAAAGATCCCATCATAATCACATGGAAAACCTGCTATATCCACCGGCATGATCACTTTCGTTCGCGGTGTAATTGCTTTCCGGATTGCCTCAACAGAAATATTAAAATCATCCGGATTAATATCGACCATCACCGGTTTTGCGCCTGTATGAATCACCACATTTGCCGAAGCGCAATACGTTATCGCAGGAATAATTACCTCATCTCCCGGACCAACTCCCCACCAACGCAATAGAACTTCCATCCCTGCTGTCCAGGAAGAAACTGCTACCGTACATTTGTTCCCACAGTATTCAGTCAACTGCTTTTCAAACAACTTGGTTCGCGGACCTGTTGTAATCCAACCGGAAGTTAATGCTTTGGTAACTTCATCAATTACTCGTTGATCAATACGTGGAGGTGAAAATGGAATCATTTTGGAAATTTATAACCAAAGGTAAAAAATATACTGTAAGGCCGTGTTCATAGTGTCAACGAATTCAGTTCGGAGTAAATTAAAAAACAAAGGGACACTTTACAGCATCCCTTTGTTTTTTAATTTTGATTTTTCTATTCGTAACCGGCTGAGATAAACGCCAAACGAGCAGCAGGATTTGGTTCTGCCCAGGAAGCTCCCCCATCCGTTGTATGAAACACTCGATTAGAACTAATTCCCCAAGCATCAAAGTAATCGTAAGAACTTACCATAGCAAGTCCTGCAGCGCTATTGGGCTGAAAAAAAGAAATACTTCCTCCTCCTTTGTATATACTTCCGGAACCAGTTACGTTAGTGATATACCAACAGACATCAGTACTAAATGTTTGATCTACCCATTTAGGCACCGTTGGAGTAGAAACAGTTGTCCACGTATTTGTCACAAGATCATATTTTACGAGTCTCTGGCTTACACTTCCGCTACTTGGAGAATATTGCTGTATTCCCCATGCAAAGGTATTATTGGGATCACCGGCATTCAACCGATTCAGAGAACTCATTGTTCCAAGATAATACCAAGAAAGTCCGCCATCAAGGGTAATAAACGGAATACCACTTCCTCCGATACCAATAGCAGTACTGCCGGAGATTGCAGAAATTGAGTATAAACCAGCAGCAGGATTAGGCTCAGACCAAGAAGTCCCGTTCCATTTGTAGATGTGTGTATTACTAATTCCCCAAACACCACCACCTTGAGTAGAAACATCTATCCAATCCAATCCGGCTGCAGAATTTGGCATAAACCAAGAACTTCCATTCCACTTCCAAACCTGTCTGTTAGATGTAATTCCCCAAACAGCGGCAGCTTTATTATGACCGTTTGTTTCTCCGTTCAAATGTTTTTTCACTTCCTCAGGATCGGCCTGTGGTCGGGAACTCATGTAATCGATTGCAGCCTGACTCATTTTCTGCTTAAAGGCTCTGTCCAAAAACTGTTCTGTTGTTAAATCTGATTGCGGAACATCTGATTTTTTGTTCAACGCACGGTCTTCTACTTTATGGCAGGAAGCCATCAAAAGGAGGAGAAGACAAAATTCAATTTTTCTTTTCATAATCCAAATAAATAGTGTTTAAATGCAGATGAAAATAATTATTCCGTTCATCCTTTCCTATTAAAAGAATAAGAAATAACAAAAAAAAAGAAATACGTTATTTTGAAAATAAAAGCCAACTGATATTCTACTATCGGGACATTTTTTTGTACCTGTCGCCCGGTTTCCGGTTCGCAACTAAAAAGGTCATTATTCCCTTTAAATATCCCCAACCATAACTGATATGTAATATTGGAAAGATGATGAAAATCCGATTGAATTCAGTGATACTTTCTGCAATTTTGCCCGTCACCAAAAGCCCCAATAAAATGTAAATTCCCAAGAAAGACAAGCCAATGAATCCAATCAAGGAGTTTATCAAAAACAAGAATGGGATCAGCATCAAAAACAACACGAATAATGGCGGAACCAATTGCCGAAGTGTCGTAACAGCTTTGTGTTTCTTATTCACGTACACTTTCCAATACCCGTATTGCATGAATTGTTTCCACAATTGTGAAATGCTTCCTCTCACATAATATTTCAAAGCGATGTCATTGTTGTAGAGAATCTTTCCACCTGCTTTGATAACGCGGAAATTGAAATCATCGTCCTGATTACGGATCAGCTCTTCATCGAAATAACCGATCTTTTCAAAGACCCAAGCAGGATACATTGGAGTTCCAACCGTATCGACGAACCCGGATTCATGGAGTGTCCTGAAATTACCCAGACCCATACCAAATGAAGTACCCATTGCCTGAGCAATCATTTTGCTTTCCTTGTTCAGGTAAACATTCGTCACTTTTCCACCGACACACCAGATATTGCTGTCGTTCTGAAGACTTTCAATGGCTTTTTTCAGGTAATTTGGACTCACAATTTGTCGGGCTCCGATAATCTGGTAAAAATCCGCGTCCTTTGTAGCGTAAATTCCCAAATTAAAGGCATAAGGCGTCAGTTGCTTTTCATTCCGAATAATCTGTAATTCCGAATATTTTTTCTGAAGCGATTCAAGCAGTTCAAGTGTACCATCATTGCTTATTCCATCCACTACATTGACGATCAATCTGCTGTCAACCGGTAAATCCGATGCGTAGATTGCGTCTATGCACTCCTCAATATTCCGGATTTCATTTCTACAGGGAATAACAACTGCGATTTTCATTTTTTCTCAAACGGTTTAGCCGGATTCCCTGCAACAACGCTATTGGCGCTTACATTCTTAACAACCACACTTCCCAGTCCAACCAAGGCGTTATCTTCAATACTTAATTTCTGTCTTATTGAAGCGGATGGGGAAATCCATACATTCTCTCCTATCTCCACACTTCCTGCTATCATTGCATTGGCAATAATCAGACTATTCTTACCAATTTTCACTCCATGAGCGATATGAACCAGGTTGTCCACTTTCACATTCTCTTCCAACAAGGTAGAACCCATCACTGCGCGATCAATGCATACATTGTTTCCAATCTCCACATGATCCTTTAAAACCACATTTCCAATATGCGGCATTAATTCGTATTCATTCTCATCATTCAGTTCATATCCAAAACCCACTCCGCCAATTGTGTTATTGGATCCGATCTGGCAATTATCCCCGATGATGGTCCCGGATTTTATAACCGTATTTGCACCTATCGAAACCTGATTTCCCAATACACACGATTTTTCAATCACCACATTCGCCGCAATATTCACTGAATTTTGATGAAAGCTGACAGAAGGATCAATAATTGCGGATGGATGAATGAAGCCATACGGTGGTTTTTCCGCGAAGAATTCACGCAACACTTTTAGGAATGCACTTCTTGGTTTTTCAACCGGAATCAGGTTGATCTGATTCAGCTGACTCTGAAATTCATTGTAAACAGCACTACTTACAATAACAGCACCTCCAGGCAAGGTCGCCAATAATTCAGCATTCTTGTCCGAGCACCAACCCAGCGATTTCTCATCAAAATCTGCATCCGTAATCGAACGGACATGTGCAATTTCCTGATTTGGATCTGAACTGGATCCGGAGCTATTCAGCAACTCGATCACCTGACTTAGAACTATCATATTCAATCAATTATCCAACGAACAATATTGAATGCTTCTGCATATTTTGTTCCGATTTGAACGCCTCTTGTACGAGCTACGGATCTTAAAAAATCTTCATCCGAATACGGTCTGTGCGCCTGAGATTGATATTCATTCAACGCATTTACTTTTGTTTGAACATGACCTTCTGTCAAATGAACAAAACTTGAAGTGGTAAAGGACAAATTATTCCAAGGCAACTCATACGACAAAATAGACGAGAATTTAAAAGCCCGCAATCCTTCCGTTGCAATCGTAGCGTGATCCTGGTGCACGTCTTGTAAATCGGGCATAAAGATCAATTCGGGCTTCACATCTTGTCTGATCTTGATCAAGTCGTCCAAAATATCTTGTCTTCTATAACCGAATGTGCGAACGTCGTAATCAAACAACAGCAAATTCTCCGGTTTGATACCCAATACTTTTGTTGCAGCTTTCACCTCCGTAATTAATATATCAGACGGGAACTGTGGAAGAACAGACTGCTGACATGCAGAAAAAGCTGCATAGGTTACCTCATGTCCTTCCTCAATAAATTTTGCGATTGTTCCTCCGCATCCAAATTCACCATCATCCGTATGAGGCGCCAATACTAAAACTCTCTTTTTATTCTTCATGCTATTCTGTCTTCCTGATCTAGTTAATCTATTATGAAGTTACTCTAATAATTTCAATTGTTTTCTTTTGAAAAGACTTAATGACCTGAACCATTTGTTCAACAGATGTTCCGTTTCCAAAATAATCGATTCGATTTTCAGTCGGATTAAAATTCAAGACAGCCTCCTGAATCTTCGCTGAATCTGCTCCAACTAATCTATTCCAGCCATTTTCAATCGTTTCCACCCATTCTGTTTCATCCCGCAAGGTAATGCATGGAATCCCCAAAAAGAATGCTTCTTTTTGAACTCCTCCACTGTCTGTCAGAATCTTTTTCGCGGAAGCTTCCAAACGCACCATATCCAGGTAACCAATCGGTTCAATGATGGATATATTCTCAGAAACTTCAATTCCATACTCCTTCACATATTTCAGTGTCCGCGGATGTAACGGAAGGACTATTTTCTGTCCGGAATCATTCAATCCGGCAAAAATTGCTTTCAACCGTTGGATATCATTCGTGTTTTCTGCACGGTGGATGGTACATAACATGAATTGTTTTTCCTCCAGGTTCAAATCCCTTAAAATGGTACTTTTCTCCTGTGCAATCTTAGCGAAATGAAGGATTCCATCATACATCACGTCGCCAACTAAATGAACTCCTTTTGTAATTCCTTCGTTTTTCAGGTTATCAACGGCAGTTTGGGTGGGAACGAACAATAATTCAGAAACATGATCCGTCAAGATCCGATTTTGTTCTTCCGGCATCACTTTGTTAAAGCTTCTCAATCCTGCTTCCACGTGAATGACGGGAATCAATAGTTTGGATGCCGCCAAGGCCCCAGCCAGTGTGGAATTCGTATCACCATATACCAGTACAAAATCAGGTTTTTCCTCCACCAAAATTGCTTCAATGGCAGTCAACATGGCACCCGTCATGGCACCATGAGATCCGGAACCTACGTTCAAATGGTATTTCGGTTTCGGAATATCCAATTCTTCAAAGAACACTTCCGACATATTCGAATCATAATGCTGTCCGGTATGAACTAAAATTTCATTCACGGAATTTTTGAAAACAGCAGAAACGGCTGCAGCTTTAATAAACTGAGGACGGGCACCTAGAATGGTAATTATTTTCTGCTTTTTATCCTGCACTATTTCTTCTCTTTGAAATCACGCTTGTTTAATGAATCGTTAAAGATAACCATTATTAAAAGTGGAATCCAAAATGAATAAAATACAACTCCCGATTGACGCTGAAGCATGGATTCGAATAACATGTTAAAAGCAAGACCTGAAATCAAAAGAAGCAACAAGAAATTGCGGTATTTTATTGCGATATAAATACATGAAATGATTAAAGCCAACAAAACAAGCAATCCAAAAACTCCAATTTCAAGAGTGGTTTGCAAATACTGATTATGGGGATTCAAATCATCCTTCACCAGTTGGTAAAACCCGTATTTCTCCAAACGAGCGTAGAGATACTCATCTACATTTCCGGTACCTACTCCAAAAGGATGCTCCAATATCAATTCCGAAGTCACGGTCCACATTACCAATCGTTTTTGATTCCCGGGGATTGCCTCGTCTGCTACCCGTTTATTCAAAAATGCCTGCGGACTTGAAAGATATTCTGAAAGACCCTTTTTTGTCACGGCTACATCGTCTTTAATTCCAGGGAGTTTACTGAGTACTAAAAACAGTAACACAGGGCCAAGAACAGTAATGGAAAGCGCAATCCATTTACCCCATTTCTTGTAAATGTAGTAAACGACCAAGACTATTAAAACCATCCCCAAAAACAACATTCCGGCTAAACTCAAGCACAGGAAATAAAAGAAGGATGTTATTACGGAGTAACCAACTACCGCATAAATAGAAAATCCTTTCCACGATTTGCGATAACCAACCCAGGCTGCTGCTGTTGCAAAGAGTAAAAACCCGGAAAAATAACTGGGATGGTGAACAGGTGATATATAACTGGATGAAAAACAATAGAGCAACCAGGCATGTTTACCATAACAATTGCAAGAACTAACGATTCCAATTCCAATAACCACAAGTGTTCCGAGAATAAGTCCCATTACCGGCCACTGCAGTTTGATAGCAAATTTCGTTTTTATCGATAATAGCAAGGGAAGAACCAACAAAGCTAATTTGTACTCCGCATACTTTAATCCATTGGATAGCTCATGAGCAAAAAAGATTCCGATAAGATAAATGAGATAAAGGCTTATCAGAAGGATTCCTGGTGTGTTGAATTTCCAGCTTACTTCTTTTTTTACGTAGGCTGTAATAACCAGTACCAACAGCAAAAGAACCATGATGGTTGTCATTTTCGGAAACGCTACCGTTACGAATGAAAACAATCCCAAGTAAATAGAGAAAATTTGTCCGAAGTTAATCTGCTTCATGTTACGAATTTAGGAAATAAAAAGTTGTTGACTTAGACGATAACCAATTGTGCAGAATAAAATAACACCACTCAAAATACGTTTCTTATTCTCACGATAGTTTTATCTTTGTACCAATCAATCTCTGACAAAACAAATATATGTACCGAATCATACTTATCTTTTTCCTTTTTCAAAACATAAGTGGATATAGCCAGCGAATTTTCTCAGCAAGCGGAGTAGCTATTTCATTTCTTGACCACAATATGTTGTCACCATCGTATGGCGGTATAATTGTGCGACCTTCCATAAATCTGGGATTTGAAACAAAACAATGGAAACGCCTTTCCCTAACAACTGTAGCATCAAACTTCACAAGCGGTGGTAAAGGATCGAACAAAGAAGTTAGTCCTTATTATGGCTATAATAAAATGTTGTTCGATAACTACTCAATTGGTGTAACGGGAAACTATTACATGGTTAACAAAAAGACCCAGTTCTACTTCGGGATTGGTCCACGATTAGACTATGTTCGTTTAGAGGGGGGAAGTTATTTCGGATCGTCTGGAAATTCTTATGATCCTCAGTTTTTGCGTAAATACATATTTGGTGTTTCCGGAAGTATCGGGGTAAACTTTCAACTGGAAAATTTTATTCTGGGTATCAAATCCAATTATTATTACCGTCCATACTTGTATAAGAAAGGCTCTGAAGATTATTCTGGCAAAGCATTTCATTACATCCGTGACAATGTTTTCGATCTGCAACTTGTTTTCGGGTATACACTCGGTAAAAAGAAAGCCGATTGAGCGATTTTCAATGACCAAAAACTTTCAGAACTTATTCTCACTAAAAAAAACTCAGATGTACCGACTTTTAATCCTTCTATTCCTTTTTCATGTATCCACGGCCAAGAGCCAACGTATCTTCTCCGCAACCGGAATTTTGGGTTCATTTCTAGATATGAAAGCAACCGCCCCCGACGGTGGTTCATCATCCCTTTTTCCGGGAGGAATTTTCAAGCCATCCATCAGCCTTGGATTTGAAACAAACCAATGGAAACGGCTTTCCATAACTGCGGTAGTATCCAATTTTAGCAGTGGTGGTAAAGGAACTAATCAAACATATCTTGGCTTCTCAGAAATATTATTTAACAACACATCCCTTGGCCTAATTGGAAATTATTATATCGTGAATAAAAAGACCCAGTTTTACATCGGATTGGGACCAAGATTAGACTATATCCGATCAGAGCGTGACGTTTATAAGGAACTAAATGGAGACTCCTATTACCATCAATCATTATCTGTGTTAAAAGTTGGGATCACCGGATCCATCGGGGTAAACTTTCAGATTGACAATTTAATCTTAGGTATCAAATCCAATTATTATTATCGTTCGGCTCTGCTAAACAAAGATTTCAATACTGGAACTAATTTTAGTGGTCTTTCCAATCCTTATAAAAACATTACTATACGGGATTGCATTTTTGACCTGCAATTTGTAATCGGATACCGATTTGGTAAAAAGGATAAAGAGAGCAAATAAATCTTCTATTTCTAAAAAAGGGCTTGTTTCATTTTATTTCCTGTTTCTTGAAAAAAGCTGTTTTAACTCGATCTGACCAGGATAACTAATCAGCACTGCGCGGTGTTTTCCATGAAATACGAACATACTACCAGCCGCCACAGCAGAAGCCCCGGCCTGATTAATAGCCTTATCAAAATCATCAATGGTTGCTGCTCCTCCACATGCAATTACCGGAACCTGAACGGCAGCACATATTTTCGTGATCAAATCCAGATCATACCCTTTCATGGTTCCATCGCGGTCAATGGAATGGATCATGATTTCGCCAATACCAATCTTCTCCAGCTCTTTTGCAAATTCAACCGGGTCTTTCCTGGTGTTTGTCTTTCCACCTTCCGAAAATAACTCGTATTTCCCCCAGAAGTTCTTTTTCACATCCAAAGAAACGGCAATGGTTGAACTTCCGAATTGGTTCACCGCTTCTCTTACAAAATCCAGGTCTTTATATAGCTGAGAATTGATGATTACTTTCTCAATTCCGATCTTCAAAATAGCACGGATATCTTCCAATGTTTTAATTCCACCACCGTAAGCCAAAGGCATAAAACATTCTTCCGCTACTTCTTTCAGGAATTCAAGTGGAATGGGTCTAAGCTCCGGTGTTGCCAGGATATCCAGGAAAATCAACTCATCAACTTCCTTTTCATTGAAGATTCTAACTGCATTTAAAGGATCGCCGATGTATTTTGGATCGTTGAATTGAACGGTTTTAACCAAACCTGCATTTTTCAGCAGTAAAACGGGGATAACTCTTGGGATTGCCATTAGAAATTGGTCATAAAATTGGTCAATAGCTTCATGCCGTATTTGTGGCTTTTCTCCGGATGAAATTGAACACCCAGAATATTTCCTTTCTGAAAACCCGAATCGAATTCGTGGATGTAATTACTGGTTAAAATTACGTCTTCTTGATTGTTGCATCGAACATAATAGGAATGTACGAAGTAAAATTTGGGTTCCTCGTACATCTCTTTCAATACCGGAGAATTTCCTTTCTCAGAAACATATTCCCAACCCATATGTGGAATAGGAAATCTTTTTTCTGTTTTAGTACTGTCGAACTTAATGACTTCTGCATCTACCCAGGAAAGCCCTTTCAATGTTCCTTCTTCGCTCTTATTGGTAAACAAATGCATTCCCAAACAGATTCCCAAAATCGGTGTTTTCTCTTCAAGCACCTTCCTATTCAGCAATGGGATCAAACCCCTTTCTTCCAGGTTTTTCATTCCCTGGTCGAATGCTCCCACTCCGGGAAGAATCAATTTGGTTGCCGATTGAATGAGTTGCTGATCAGAGGTAATGACTGAATCGAATCCAATATGCTTCAGCATATTCTTAACGGAGCCCAAATTTCCCAAACCATAATCAACAATAACGATCATTCCATTCATTTAAGTCAGGTGAAAATTACCAAATCATTTTGGCACATTTACCGTATCGGGTCACAAAGTCTTTTCATCCACATGCTTAATCATCTGAATTGCCACACCAATAACAAAAATATAAAACAGGAATCTGGCTATACTAAATCCCCACAGCGCCGATTCCATGTCGTCGGAAAAAGCACGACCAATGAAAAAACCAGCCAAAATGATCAGTAAATGCAATAGGTCGTAATACAACAAGACTTTCTGCTTTTGTAAACGAATAAAAATAAAAGATAAAGATGACGACACGAACCATGCTGCCAACCAAAACACCATAATACGTGCAATGGGCATTAGTTCCAGCCATTTTTCACCCAATAAATTTGCAACAAATGAACTCGGTATGAGATAAACAATGACAACCGGAACCAAAGCGAGCAAAGCCAGATTCTTCGCAAATCGTTTATACATGTGCAGCAATTCTTCCTTTTTCCTTGTTTCGGCCAATTTAGAATAAAACACTTGTGAAAAAGAAATGGCAACGACCCCGAATCCAGCTGATAAATAAGTCATTGAAACTCCAATTACACCAACCATTTGCTCGCCAAAATAGACCAAAAATAACTGGAGATAAACGACGTTGATCAAATTCCCCAGAAATACACTTGGAGTACTGAAAAGAATGAATTTTTTATTTTCGCGCACGGTCTCCCGACTTATTGTATTGTCCAATAATTTCAGTGCTCTGCTATCCCGTTTCAGAAAAGTACGAACATAGAAAAATACAGCTCCTATAAATCCGGACAGCCTACCGATAATCAAACCGAAGACTCCTAAATTCATTACTCCAGCCAGCAATTTTACAGATTCAGAGGTACCGGTTTGAACGAGTTTTGCCCATGAAATAGTTGCAAATCTCCTCTTCCGGTTATTCCAATAAGAGAACAAGTCTGTCATGGAAAAGAAAATGATATAAACAGGAACTAAAAAGAGGTAATTGCTCATGCGTGGTTCTTCCAGGTAATCTGCAATCGAATTTCTAAATATCAGGACCAAAACACAGCTGATCAATGTAACAATCAGAACTATTTTCAAAGCTCCGAAAAACAAGTTGATGGCATTTCGTTCCCGCGATTGAAGAACAATCCCGTATTCCAGTTTACCGGAGGCAACAGATGAGAAAAGTTCGGAAAACGAAACGAAAATAGCTAAAAACCCAAAATCTGCCGGCGAATAATAGTAGCGTTGTAAGATTGGAAGAACAAAAAAAGGAATTAACTGGGAAAGCAGTGAACCGCTAAAAAGCACCAGGATGTTCCTTATGAAGTCTGACTCTCTAATTCGCTGAATCATGTTCCCTTTTCTTGCATAGATTATCCTGCGAAGTTAGGATAAAATGAATAGGAGATCGCATAAATAAGCAGTGCTCTCATCTTACTAATTTTCAGAGCTCAGCATATAAATTGAAAAGCTTCTTTTTTTCGATTCCCCAATTGTATTTTTCAAGGATTGCCATTCTTCCATTCTTACCCATCTCTTTGGCTGCTTCCGGATTACTCAGTAAATTTTGGATGGACGATGCCATTGCCTCGGGATTTGTCGGATCCACACAGACACCGCATTTATTGGAACTCACTATTTCTTCCCACAAAGGAAAATTCGAGCAAATTACCGGAATTCCTGCACTCATGTATTCAAACATCTTGATTGGCAGTGATTCCATGTGATTCGGTGTTGGCAACAAGGTTACCATTCCAATTTTAGACCGTTGGAATATCGATAAGAGTTCTTTTCTTCCCACATAACCATAAAATTCAACACGATTCCATGCTTGTTTCGATTTAATCTGTTCTTCCAATTCCGTATTCGAAAAATTGCCTGCCAGATTTAATCTAAGATTAGAAAGCAAAAGCAAAGTATCCATTAATTCCTGGATTCCGCGCACAACGGAAATTCCGCCCACATAGCAAATCTCCTCCTGTTTGTCATCCCAACTGGTTGGCTCCATTAATTCATTCATCAACGGATAATTACAGACATCGATCGTTCCAGGATGGATCTGTATAAAACGTTCGCGAATATGTGGTGTGGAAACGACAACTGCACTTAATCTACGAGCTACATAATTCTCGTATTTTTCAAAACACACGGAAATGAGTTTTCTGAATACTTTTGGAATCCAAAATTTTGCCATGATCTGACGAGGAACATCTTCATGTGCATCGTAGATTACTTTTTTCCCCTGGCGCTTCAGTTTTAATCCGAATCGAAGTAATTCAGGGTCGTGAAAATGATATATCTCTGCGTCTATCGATTTCGCCTTTTTATAGACCTCTCTCGTTGTAAATAACATCCGACCAATTCTACCTCTGGATTTAGATCCTGTATGCACTACTTTTACCGGTCCGTTTAATGATTCAGCAGGATAAGCAGAAACTAAAAAAACATCATACCCCTCTTCTGCAAGTGAATTACACTCTTTGTGGTATATTCGGATATCATCGGGTTTATGTGCCGAAGTAAAATGACAGACTTTTGGTTTATTCATCTAGTTCTTTTAAAGCAAGTTTCTTATTAATCCATTTGAACGTTATACGCAGATTCCCATTTCGCCAGATTGTATATTCTCCATCGCATCCGTTTATCCAGTTGGCTCAAATCCAGTTGGCTCAAATCTGCAATGGCATTCAGAATCACTGATTCCCGAATAACCTTTTCCATTTCTACAGCGTGTTTCTCTAACCACAGATTCTCGGGTGCATTGAAGCCCAATTTATTCTTTCGCCAAACCACTTCTTTCGGCAATAACCCTGACATGCCTTTTCGCAAGACATATTTTGTCCAGCCATCGTGAATTTTAGCTTCCGTTTCCATATTCAACGCAAATTCTACCACACGGTAGTCGATAAAGGGCAATCGCGCTTCCACCGAATGTTTCATGGAGTTTTTATCTTCATAGCGCAACAAATGGGGCAACTGGCTTCTTGTCAACTCCATTTTTTGCATTTTGCGAATATCCGAATAGCTTTCGGATACTTTTTTCAACGCTTCAGACTTATAATTTTCCAAATAAACCGGGCGAATGAATTTTGCTCGACGCTTCACTCTATTTAAACGGCTTTTGTAATTCCCAAAATAGAGCATGTATTTAATCGCTTCCAACATACTCAAACGCGAATTCTTTTTCGAGTTCAACAAAGCCTTGGGCCGTTCAATCCAGGGCAAACTGCGAATCAATGCCGGGTAATAGCGCTCATAACCAAGTAAAGTCTCATCACCTCCCTGACCGTCAAGCATCACAATACAATTATTTTTCCGCGCTTCTTTAAAAACGAAATACTGCATAAAAACAGATGGACTTCCGAAAGGTTCTTCCTGAGTATAGACCACTTCGTTCATATTGCTCTCAAAATCCTGATATCCGGGAACAACAGTTTTTAAATTCAAGTTCAAATGATCCGACACCAAAGTAGCATAAGCACTTTCATCTGTTGCTGCCTCTTCAGACTTGGCATGAATGGCATAAAATTGCTCCTGATAGTTGTAGTTTTTGCTAGCCAATGCCGCAACTGTACTTGAATCAAGTCCTCCACTCAGACAAGTTCCTACGCGAACATCCGAGCGCATTCGCAACTGAACGCTCTGCTCCAAAAGAGAGATGTAGTTTCCGATCGAATCCGTCTCTTTTACTTCCCCGTTTTGATCAGGCAGGTTATAAAATGACTCAATTTGGTAAGTGTTTTCAGTTAGATCGAATAGTAAGTTATGACCCGGAGTAAGCTTCACAACTCCTTTAAAGAAGGTCTCATCCGTTGCTTCCTCGATACCGGAAATAATGAAATCCAATGCAACCGGAAGATTGATAACCGGTGCCTCTTCTACCAATTGTTTGATCTCTGAACCAAAGCGGAATTCCTCCTCTGAAAGCGTATAATAAAATGGTTTTATTCCAAAGCGGTCGCGACTGCAAAACAGCAGATTCTTTTTCTTATCCAATAAAGCAAAAGACCACATTCCATTGAAACGTGTGACACATTCTTTTCCCCAAAAATCATACGCCGCCAAAATCACTTCCGTATCAGACTCTGATTGAAAAACATATCCTTCCTTCAGTAATACTTCACGTATTTCAATATAATTATAGACCTCACCATTAAAAACAATGGTATATAGTTCTTTCCAATGCATCGGTTGTGCACCCAATTCGGAAAGATCTAAAATAGCAAGTCTCCGATGTCCGAGCGCTACATTCTGATGACAAAAAATTCCTTCACCATCCGGACCACGATGCTCAATTGCATCATTCATCTTTCGAATGTCCTGTTCGGAGCTAATCGTTGTTTTTCTACATACAATTCCACTTATTCCACACATCTTGAATCACACATTATATTTAGAAATGACTGATTGATACACCTGCATCAATTGATTGATTACGGTATCATTTGAAAACTGATCAATTACGTGTTTACGGATCAGTGCACTGTCATAATTTGATCGTTCCTGAATCATTTGCTCCATAGCAAAAGCCAGATCAGCCGCGTTTTGATTACAAAGAATCCCGATTTCCGGTGATGTAATAATTGATTCCGGACCAAAGCAATACGTAGATACTGCCGGTTTACCACAACTCAATGCTTCAATCAGAACCACTCCAAATGTTTCCACTTTGCTGGAAAGTACAAAAGCATCCATTTGTTGCATTTCTTTAACGATTTCCTTCCTTGGCAATAAGCCTAAAAAATCAACCTTCTGCTCTATCCGAAGTTCTTTCGCATACTGCTGCATATCAAGTTCCGCATACCCTTTCCCGGCCAGTCTTAATCGGGTATTCGGATAATTCTTTAAAACCATTGAAAAGGCTTCAAGAAGCATCGGATGATTTTTTTCGACCACAAATGCTGCCGCATTGAAAAAAGTAAACTCCGCGTTCTTTTGCACAGTTGGATTCAGTTCAAAAACATCTGTATCTACTACATTGGGAATGTACTGAAAAGTGCGTCCGTAGCGTTTAGTCATAATCTCGGCAAACGGCAAACTCACGGCAATGGCAGCGTCCGAATGCTCGAAAGTTGATTTAGCATACGATTCCAGATCCGGAGAAACGATATCATCAATAAACTGAGTCGAATGCTCCGTGATCACATAAGGTATTCCATACTTTTTTTTTGCTGCCTGAGCAAACAGACCGCCTTGGAATCCGTGCAAGTGAATAATATCCGGTTTTCCAAATTGCTGAATATACTCCTTGAGTAATTTCATTCCTCGCTTTCGACCCTTTAACACCCGGTATTTATGTACTTTGGGAATATTCAAAAAAGTATATACAAAGGTTCTGACATGATTACTCATGGTTGTTTTCAATCCGAACGACCAACGCATTTTATCCATCACCGCTTTTCCGGATATCGGAACAACTGCTATTACAGCAACTTGGTTTTCCCTGTCACGAGCCAAAGATTCTGCCTGATCACGAAAAAAAATTCCTTGATTTAAAGAGTATTCGGTGGGATAACCAGATGCAAGTATAAGGATGTGCATTTAAGCTTGTTTTGATTTTTTTATAAAATAAATAGCAATAAATATGGCAAATAAATAATATACCGACTGGCTAATTGAAAAGCCCCAAAGAGCACTATTTAACGAATGATTTATCAACCTTGCCGAGAAAAAACCTATTACTATCAATAACAAATGTAAGCAATCAAATAACAACATTTCCTTTTGACGCCCCAGGCGAATATAAATAAATGATAAGGATGAAGATACAAACCACACACTCAACCAAACAGCCATAATTCGTGCTACAGACAACAATTGATTCCATTCTTCGCCCAATAAATAGACTACCAGTTTTGTTGGAATCAGATAAATGACTCCTAATGGTATCAGAGCCATGATTGCCAATTGTTTGGCAAATCTTTTATACACCTGAAGCAGGTGATGTGAATCTTCAATTTCAGATACCTTGGAGAAAAACACTTGAGAAAAGGAAATCGAAATCACGCCAAAACCGGCAGATAAATAGGTCATTGAAACACCCAATAATCCAGCAATATCTTTTCCATAGTAGCTAATAAACATGTTCAAATAAATGAGATTAATCAAGCTGTTCACAAACACTCCGGGGGTAGTAAAAAACAAGTACTTTTTATTTTCCCTAACCAATTGGTTACTTTCGCTATGCCTAATTAATTTGAGTGCTCTTGTATCTTCCTTGAAAAAACGCCAGATCAAATAGCATCCTGAAAATAAGAATCCGAGTAATCTTCCGAGCAATAGCCCTAAATAATTAAACCCTAAATAACCAAGGATCAGTTTTATGGTTTCGGCAAATGATGTTTGAACTACTTTGGAGGATGAGATTGTCTTAAATTTTTTCTTGCGGTTAAACCAATAGGATAACACATCATTCGTGCCAACTAAAAAAACGTAAATCGGTAATAAAAATAAGTAATTGGCAAGTTTGGGCTCATTGTAATACTCGCTTAATTGATTCTTAAACAAAACAACGATCAGTAAGGAAAAAAGAGTCATAAAACCCACTATTTTAATTGCTGCAAACGCTGTGTTTATGGCATTTCTAATAGTTCTTTGTACAACAATTGCAAATTCCATTTTCAGGCAGGCAATACTGGAAAAAATTTCGCACATGGAAATAAACACCGTGAGAATCCCAAAATCAGCGGGTTTGTAAAAATACTTTTGGAGTATTGGAAGCATCAAAAAAGGTAGGACTTGCGAAATTAATGATCCAGTTAATAAAATGAATACATTTTGCGCAAAGGGTGACTTCTTAAAGCTTATTCTCTTCATTACTAACCTTTTTCGGTTCCTTTAAGTCATTTGCAAATATCAGTAGAACTACCATCAAGAACCAATTGATTGGAAGCGATAAAAACGTGGAATTTGAATTCCCCATAAAGATAAGAGTAATAAAAAGCCATAAAACTAAAAAATGCTTTTCGCTCCATCGTTTCGTTCTCACTGCCCGGATGAATTCCAATCCAATCCAACTAAATATAGACAGAAGTAATAAAAAGACAATGATTCCGTACTGAGATAAAATTTCAATCACAAAATTATGCGCACCACCTACACCATCATCCGGATACTTATTCATTTTTTTCATATTGCAGACCTGAAAACCGCCTGCTCCCAATCCCATGTAATGAGAAGATTTCAAGTATTCCAATCCATTCAGCGCTAAATTCTTTCGAATAGTGTTACTACTGAGTTTTTCGTAAATAAAACTTCTTTCTTGTGGCAGATTTCTGTCGGAATAAAGAAAGGTTTCTGTTTCTCTCCCTTTCTCCAATAAGTTTCCTGTTAATGCAACTACAGATATAATACCAACACGATCTGAGGAGATTTGAAGTACATCAAAGCCAGGCTCTGTCAAAACAAGCTTCTTATAATGATCCGATGGGTACTTAAATGGATGCCATGGAACTAATGCAATCATAAATAATGCTATACAAGACAGTATCATCACGACATCTGTTTTTTTGAATTGAAAGGCTGCGAAATAGCATGTTGCCAATCCGATGAACAAAACCACAAACAATCCAATCAGTACTTTGTTTTTCCCTATAAATATGGATTGCTGCAAATTAGAATCAATCTCTTTGAGTTTTAGTCTGACTCTTTCTCCATCCAACAACTTGATGTAAGCACTTTCTTCAATAGCAAACATTCTATCCGGATTTGGCATGGCTTTGACTGCTTTCTCATTCGCATCACTCAACAACAAAATACGTCCATCTTCCAGTATCCGTTTATCTGATTTTTTGCGTATCATCAAACACTCTTCCGTATCCGTTTTTGAACCCAAAGATTGAAATTCTGTATTTGATTCCAATAACCTTAACTCATAATGAACGACCAAAAAATTCAAACCAATCAATACCGCAATCACAAATCCCTGTTTCTTATCAAATGATAAAGGCATTTGGGTTCGAACAGACTTGAAGAATAAAAGAACTAAACTTGCAACAACAATTGCACCGATACACATGATTCCCAAACGGGATTCGGTAAGAAGTAAGAAATCGATTGCGAAAAGAATAATGACGCTGTTCAGCAATTTATTCCTGTTCCGGATAAAATAGTAAACCGCCAACACGATTGAAATACACAAATAAATAGCCAGGACATTCTGATTAACAAAGGTAAATATGGGAATGAAATTCACTTTATGAAAGGCTCCCAATTCAGCCAATTTCTGAAGATATTCTCCTTCCAAATGGCGTTGTGTGAAGCATTCAAACAGCAAGAAACTGACCACAACGATGAAACTGACCGTCCAAATTTTCTCCAAAGCCAATTCAAAATTCTTCTCTGAGTTCAAGAAGGAAAAGAACACAATATAGGTTGTAAATCCAATCCACAAGTAGAATAATTCTTTCATTGCATACAACAGGGAAGGAGCCCAAATTAAAGAAGCTATTCCGTAAGCAAACCAAAACAAAAAGACGAAAAACACATACTTCGAAAATGAATTAGTGTAGCATTTCAATTGTCTGGTTATCAAAAGGTAAATCGCTGAAATTATCAGTCCAAAGCGATAAGCTGTAAACTCTACTCCACCGATATAACACACAACCATATAACTACCACCGATCAATGTGATAATCAATAGAAAGATCAATGCTATATTTAATTTAGGAGTAAAATGAGCCATTTTAATACCAGAAATCTGAATTAATTGAACTTATGCTTGTTGCAATACATGGCGAAGGTATTCATCGATTCCTTCTTCAAAGGTATATACAGGTTTATAATCCAAATAGTGCTCCATCTTGGCAGTAGATGCCAATGAATCTTTGATATCCCCCTTTCTTGGAGGACCGTATGTAATGGTATTTTTTGGAGTTGTTCCCAATGTTTTTAAGCCTTCTTCTAAACTATTGATGACATTATTCAATGTCAGACTTCGACCGCAAGCCACATTGTACACTTCTCCAAATGCCTGGTCATTTTCTGAAATCAATGAAAGCAAATTTGCGTGGATTGCATTTTTCACATAAGTAAAATCGCGGGATTGTTCCCCATCACCATTCACGACAATTTCACCTCCATCCAGCATTTTACCCAAGAATTTCGGGATAGCGGCTGCATACACCCCATCGGGATTCTGGAAAGGACCAAACACATTGAAATAACGCAATCCGATGGTTTCCATTCCGTGCAATTGATGATACACTTGTCCGTATTCTTCATTCAGCTGCTTCGTTGCGGCGTAAGGGGAAAGTACTTTTCCTTCTTGCCCTTCGTGTTTTGGTGACGCTATCGAATCGCCATAAACAGATGAAGAACTGGCAAACACAAAACGTTTCACATTGGCTTGTTTCGCTTCGTGCAAGATGGTAAGGAAACCGGTTGTATTTACCCGATGCGTATTCAATGGAAATTCAATGGACCTTGGAACTGAACCCAAAGCCGCCTGATTGGAAATGGCATCCACTTCCTTTAACAATTCCCGATAATCATCCGGATTGCAAATATCTCCTTTTACGAAGCGGTAATTCTCATAGTGAGCTAAGCGGTCAATGTTCGATTGAAGACCTGTTTCCAGGTTGTCCAAAACAATAACAGAGGCTCCTATTTTTAATAGGGCCTCTGTCAAATTGGAACCAATGAAACCAGCACCGCCAGTTACCAAAATGGTTTTATTTTTTAATCGATCAGTTATTTTATCAACTTCCGTCATATTACTTGGCGTAATTCACAGAGCGTTTTTCACGAATCACAGTAACTTTAACCTGACCCGGATAAGTCATTTCCGTTTGAATTTTTTGAGAAATTGCAAACGAAAGTTCGTCAGCACGTAAATCTGTCACTTTCTCACTTTCAACCAATACACGTAGTTCTCTACCTGCTTGAATTGCATAAGCGGAATTAACCCCATCGTAAGACAATGCCAGGTTCTCCAGATCCTTGATACGTTTGATATATGATTCAACCACCTCACGACGAGCACCTGGGCGCGCACCTGAGATCGAGTCACAAATCTGAACGATCGGTGAGATCAGGGTTGTCATTTCAATCTCGTCGTGGTGAGCTCCGATTGCATTCAGTACATCCGGTTTTTCACCGAATTTCTCTGCAATTTTCATCCCCAGGATAGCATGTGGCAATTCCGGTTCTTCATCCGGAACCTTACCGATATCGTGTAATAATCCTGCACGTTTTGCAACTTTCACATTCAATCCTAATTCAGCTGCCATGATCGCACACAAATTGGCTACCTCGCGGCTATGCTGCAATAAGTTTTGTCCGTAAGAAGAACGGTATTTCATACGTCCTACCATACGGATCAATTCCGGATGCAAGCCATGGATTCCCAAATCGATACAAGTTCTGCGTCCTGTCTCAGCAATTTCCTCTTCCAAAGACTTCTTCGTTTTTGCAACCACCTCTTCAATACGAGCCGGGTGAATACGACCATCGGAAACCAGTTGATGCAAAGCCAAACGGGCAATCTCTCTTCTTACCGGATCGAAACACGATAAGATAATTGCCTCCGGAGTATCGTCAACGATAATTTCAACTCCTGTTGCAGCTTCCAAAGCACGAATATTTCGACCTTCACGACCAATGATCCGACCTTTTACTTCATCTGAATCGATGTTGAATACGGAGACTGCATTTTCAACTGCTTGTTCGGAAGCAACACGCTGAATTGTTTGGATAACAATTCGTTTTGCCTCGCGGTTTGCATTCAATTTTGCTTCTTCTGTAATTTCCTTGATGTGAACCATTGCAGCTGTTCTCGCTTCGTCTTTTAACGATTCCATCAACAGGTTCTTCGCTTCATCAATCGACATTCCTGTGATTTTTGTCAGCTCAGCAACACGTTTTTGGTGCATTTTATCTAATTCCTGATGACGGATTTCATTCGCTTCAACTTTCGTTGCTAATTCTGATTGCAAACGCTCTGTTTCTTTTTCCTTTCTGGAAACTTCTTCGATTTTTTGAGTCAGTGATTTTTCCTTGCTTTTCACTCGGTCTTCATTCGACTGCATGCGTCTTTCGCGGTCCTTCACGTTTTCCTCATGCTCTTCTTTCAATTTCAAGAAGCGTTCCTTTGCTTGAAGAATCTTATCCTTTTTCATAGCTTCCCCTTCCAGATCCGCTTCCTTCAAGATTTGCTCTTTTCTTTTCTTGAGCATTGTCTGTTGGATAATGAAAGTAGCTACACCACCTCCTATCAATCCAATCAATGCTCCAATAATTACATTTACCATAGTTTCTTAAATAAAAAAATCCCACTGCTTACGGAGATCGTTACGTAAACAAGTGAGAAAAAGACCTGCGTATCCCGATAGCTATCGGAACAATTAATTCAATGCATCCAAATCATCAGAAAGTGCTTTCAATGCAGCAGTTGCTTCAGAGAAATCAGCTTGGGGAGCAGTACCTGTTGCAGGCGCCTTCCCTCCTCTAGTAGACAATTGTAAGGCGGTCATCGCCAATAAGTCTTGCATATCGCGAACGGCAAAATTATCTTGTAGTTGTTTGATTGCCTTGTTAATATCATCAGCAGCACGCTGTACCTTTTCAACTTCCGATTCTTGGACAGTTAAAGGATACGTGCGACCAGCAACCACTACTTTCAAAGATACCTTACTCATTCGCTATTTTTAATTGTTGAATGCAGAAATCAATCTCTTTCACAAGTACATCAATTTCAACTCCATTGGTTGAAACAGGCTGTACCTGAACTTGTTCACGCGCTTGGTTCAATTCTGACTGCAAGCTTTGGAGTTCTTCCTCCATGGCTTTTTTCTGGTTTTGATACTCAGAAATATCAGCATTAAGACGATTAATTTCATCCGTCATCGAACGGACACGTTCTCTCTCAGTCACCAAAGATTGGTGTAACTGACGCGATTTAGTGCCAATTTGTTCAATTAAAGATTTCAACTCAGACGTCATCCAATAAGCGTTTGTACAAAAATAGCAGGTAAAACCAATTCTACAACAATTTTATTGTAAGTTGTGAACAGTTTTTACCTGAAAAGAATTATCAAGGCTCAAAAAGTTCAAGGGTTAAAAGGGTTTAAATGTCTAATCACGTTTTGAACTCTTCAACTTTGAACTTTTCAATTTTTCGACCTTTTGAACTGTTTTTAAGCCTGATTCGTTGTTCCTCCAAAATTCATCGGTGGGAATGGCGGAGTATCCGTATCATTGATAACACCATTCACTTGCTCGTACTTTTGAACATTTTCCGCTAAAGCACGCATCAGACGTTTTGCATTTTGCGGCGACATGATCACTCGAGAACGCACTTTTGCTTTGGGCATTCCAGGCATCATCTGAACAAAATCGGCTACAAACTCCGCTTGAGAATGGGTGATGATTGCCAGATTGGAATAGACTCCTTCCGCCAATTCCTCGTTCAGTTCAATATTTATTTGATTGTCATTATTTTCCATAGAGCGAAAATACAAAAGCTTTCTCAAATTTCAGGTAAACATCTTTTGATAATGAGTAATTTTGCGGCATGAACGAAAAACAGTCTTCTCAATCCACACTGACAATTCTCATGATTCTCAGTATGATCACTTGGGGAGTCAGTTGGCCGGCGAATAAGGTTCTGACATCATTCGGGACACCGGTCGTTTTGGGATTTTTCCGTTACGGTTTTGTGGTCATCAGTTTGTTAATTCTACTCGTCTTAATCAGGACAAAACTGCTTGTTTCTAAAAAAGGGATTCCATTTATATTGATTTCGGGAGCTTTGATGGCAACCTATAATTACACCTTCCTGGCTGGACTTCAAAATGGAAGTCCGGGTGCGGGTGGAATTTTAGTCACCACCTTAAACCCGGTCATGGCTTATGGTCTTGGAATGTTGATCGATTGGAAAAGACCAACTAAAAATGAATCCATCGGTTTATTGATCGGTGTCATTGCGGGATTGACACTCTTGAAAATTTGGGGAAATGAAGCTGTTTTTGCCAAACCCGGAAACTTGTATTTTCTCCTAAGTGCTTTCATTTGGTCAGTTATGAGCAAATTTACATCGAAATCTGCGAAATACGGCTCTCCTTTTGCATTTACCTGGTGGATGTATCTCGTGACTCTCATCTGTATCATTCCATTCTGCAACGTGACTGCAATTGGTAAATTGATCCAATCGACGGACATCCATTTTTGGGGGAATATTCTTTTTTCAAGTATTATCGCAGTTACATTGGCAACTACCACTTACTTTTTTGCGACCTCCAAAATTGGTGCTGAAAAGGCCAGCAGTTTTATTTTCATTGTACCATTCAGTGCTGCTATCTTCTCATTCGCCATTCTTGGTGAGAATCTGGAAATCCATACTATAATCGGAGGACTTTTGGGGATTGCTGCTGTTTATATGATAAACAAAAAGTAACGTTCTTGTTTATAAACCGTTAGAAGTTTATATATCCTCCATATTTCCATACTTTAGCATTCGAAAACTTTAAAACATGAAAAAACTAACGTTTCTGTTCATCCTGCTTGCTGCAATTTCAGTAGGATGTAAGAAAAAAGGTTGTACCGACTCTACTGCGACCAACTACAACGACAAAGCAACTTCAGATGACGGAAGCTGTACTTACACTTCTGAAACGGAGACAGGTCCTTATCTGGTTGTTAAACTTCATTTCGATTCATTAGCTCCACGTTTGGATAATTTTGGAAACCCGGCTGTGATTCCTTCCGATCACTCAGCACAATCTCCCATTTTCCATGGCATGAGTGCTCATTATATTGAATTTGCTCAAAGCATGTATACACAATTGGGAGCTGGTGAAATTCTATATCATGGAGCTGAAACAACTGCCGGAGGTTCCAATGCTGTCAACTTCAACAAAGCAATTATTAAAGGGGATAACGAAGTATTTGTCAAAATTCCATTGAAGAACATTTCACCTGATACTTACAACTGGGTTCGTATGTCTTTGACCTACCAGAACTACGATTTGGATTATCGGTATAATGGTGCGGATTACACTGGTCGATTGGCTTCTTTTGTAGGATTCAATACCTACATTTCCACTTACAAAATCTGGAATCAAACACTCACTATCAATGCCAATAAATTGCAAGGTTACTGGGGATTTGAAAACCTGGGAATCGTAGTTGAAGGTCAAGCGCCTGGCACAACAGTCCCAAACCCATTATCTGCAACATCACCAGTTCCAGCCGGATCATGTGTTGTAACAGGAAGTTTTGACACCCCATTCACTATTACAGGGAACGAGACTCAGGATATCAATTGTACGATGAATCTTTCTACGAATAAAAGTTTTGAGTGGTATGATGCGAACCAAGACGGTAAGTACGAACCAGGAGCTGGAGATTATCCAACGGATATGGGATTACGTGGTTTGAAACCGGTTATCGTACCATAAATTAACGAGATTCTTAAAAAAATTGAAGGAGAGAACATGATTCTCTCTTTTTTTTTCATTTTCACAGCAGATTTCAGAAAATGTGGCTTGAATTTTGCTTAAAAGCCGAAGTCTATAAAACGCACTATTTATGAAAAAAACAATCTTACTTGCAACACTTATTACATCAGCGATTGCCTTCGGGCAAAAAGGATCGTGGTACCTCGGAGGAAGTACCGGAATCTCTTCCATTGTAACTCATCCCCGATCTATCATTTCAAAATCAGCTTCCTGGTCGTTCTCACCGGAGGTCGGTACTTTTGTAAGTGACCGGGTACAAATCGGCATGGGACTCACATTAAACGGTTACAGAAATTCATTCGTCCCTGCAAACATCCTTGACAACATGCAATTCGGAGGTAGAATATACGGTCGTTATATTTTCGGAGAAGCTCGATTTAAGCCATTTGCAGGAATCAGCACCAACTATTTGGGCAGGACATCCCCTATAAATTCCGGATTTGGAAGTAACGGCAGATTGAATACTTTTAATGTGAGTTTGAATGCAGGCTTTGCTTATTCTGTTTCTCCAAGATTTAGTATTTTCGGGTCTGTAGGCGTTTTGGGGTTCACACATTCAAGAGCAGGTTCTATCAAAAAACCAGATCAAATCTCCAGCAGCTTTGGCTTTAATGCAAATGCACCTGCCAATCGATTGACAATCGGGTTCTATTATACTTTTTGCACGGGAAAAGGAGTTGAGTAATTCCGATTTTTAAGACATTAAAAATCCCCGAACTACATACTAATTCGGGGATTCATTCTAATTTCATTCTTGTTTAATCAATCGCAATATCTTTGAATTTCCATTTAAAGCAAGCAAGTAAACACCGTTTTCCAATGCTTCCAGGGAGATTCTTGTATTTATTTCAGATTGAGGAATGTACTTTACCATTTTCCCATTTAAATCATAAATGGTCAACTCCTTTATCAAGGGAAGATCACTTCCTGACAATTCAATCGAATTTGTTGAGGGATTTGGATTTACAGTAACTTCCAGTGAAGGGATTTCTTGAATTCCCAGGTCACAAATTGTAATTGCGGGATTTATACCACCCGTGGAATCCAATTCACGATAACAAAATTGATTAACATGATACTCCAAACGGTCTACATTCAGTAATCCACGATAAGTATTATAAGTAAAAAAAGCAATTGGTTGATTTGGTTTTTCAAAATAATACGTGCTACTGTAAGTACCGTTGACTTCCAATATGCTATCGACCTGACCTACTACTAAGGTATCAAATGAATAACTATCCAAGGTTCCATCATCAAAATAGGTACGAAAAGCATTCAGGAAAACCGAGCTATCCGTTAAGATATCTCCTACTTGTAAGAAATGGCTGATCGTAATATTCTTTTCGATGTTGTTCAGATCCAAATAATAGCGCTGCTGATTCGCAACATCTTCACGAATCCCACCGGCATATTGTCCTCCGGATCGATAAATCCGGATATAGTTTTCACCACCAATCAGGGTATCACGACCCCAAACAGTTTTCGTACTGGAAGTGATAACCTCCATCCCATTCCAGGCCTGGGTTTGGTATCCATAATTGGTGTAATTTCCATGTAATGGTTGATAGGCAATTGTTTGAGCCTTTGCATAAACCCCAAAAAAGAGGCTTATAACTAAAAATGTAAAAAATTTCATACTAAATCGATTTAATGGTTTCTATACAAGTGATGTTTGAAAGTACAAAAGGTTGGAATAAAAAATCCCCGAACTACCAAGTAATTCGGGGACTTCTATTTATAGAATATTAATTCTTAGGAAATCGCATCCAATTCTTCCTTGTTTGCAACAAGTACTTTTTGGAAACGACGCACACCCGTACCAGCTGGAATCAAGTGACCAACAATTACGTTTTCTTTCAAACCTAATAAATGATCTTCTTTTCCAGAGATTGCAGCTTCATTCAATACTTTCGTTGTTTCCTGGAAGGAAGCAGCTGAGATGAATGATTGTGTCTGCAATGAAGCACGTGTAATACCTTGCAATAATGGCGTTGAAGTTGCAGGAACTGCATCACGGGATTCAACCGGTTGTTTGTCTGCACGTTTCAATTGTGAATTCTCATCACGTAATTTACGAGCAGAAACGATTTGACCAGCTTTCAATGTACTTGATTCACCAGCATCAACAACCACTTTCATACCGTAAATTCCATCGTTCTCTTCCATGAAATCTGCTTTGTGAACAGATTGTCCTTCCAAGAAACGTGTATCTCCAGCATCCACGATCTCCACTTTCAACATCATCTGACGAACGATTACTTCGAAATGCTTGTCGTTGATTTTTACCCCTTGTAGACGGTAAACCTCTTGGATTTCATTTACGATGTACTCTTGTACTTTCGTCGGACCTTGAATATTCAAGATATCATTCGGTGTAATTGCACCATCAGACAACGGTTGTCCCGCACGAGTGAAATCGTTCTCTTGTACCAAGATATGTTTAGAAAGTGGAACCAAATATTTGCGAACATCACCAACTTTAGAAGTTACCTGAATTTCACGGTTACCACGTTTAATTTTTCCAAATTCAACGATACCATCAATTTCAGAAACCACTGCAGGGTTTGAAGGGTTACGTGCTTCAAATAACTCTGTTACACGTGGAAGACCTCCTGTGATATCCCCTGTTTTACCAGCGATACGTGGAATCTTAACCAAAATCACACCTTCTTCTACCTTGTCGCCTTCACCTACGGAAATATGGGAATCAACTGGGATGTTGTACTCACGCAATACTTCTTTCGTTTTAGCGTCAATGATATGAATTGCAGGGTTTTTCTTCTTATCGCGGGATTCGATGATTACTTTTTCAGTAAATCCTGTTTGCTCATCGACTTCTTCACGGTAAGTAACACCATCAATAATGTTTTCAAATAACACCTTACCTGAAACCTCTGAAATGATTACCGCATTGTACGGGTCCCATTTACAGATGATGTCACCTTTCTTCACAGTAATGTTGTTTTCAAGCAACATTTCAGCACCGTAAGGAATATTTGATGTCATCAAGGCAACTCCAGTTTTAGGATCTGTAATTTTCAATTCAGCTGAACGACCTACAACAATCGTCTTATCAGTTCCATCCGGACCTTTACGAGTAATTGTACGCAATTCGTCAATCTCCAATCTACCGGAAGATTTCGCTTTCAAATCTGATTCGTTTGTACTGTTCGATGCTGTACCCCCAACGTGGAATGTACGAAGTGTCAACTGTGTTCCCGGCTCACCAATTGATTGAGCAGCAACCACACCAACAGCATCTCCATCTTGAGCAGGACGGTGAGTTGCCAAGTTACGACCGTAACATTTGGAACAAACTCCACGACGCATCTCACAAGTCAATACCGAACGGATCTCCACTTCTTCAATACCTGATTTTTCGATTTCATCAGCAACTGTTTCAGTAATCAACTCTCCAGCCTCAACGATTAATTGTTCAGTTTCCGGGTTGTAGATATCATGAACAGATGTTCTACCCAGGATACGATCGATCAATGGCTCAACGATCTCATCATTCTTCTTCAAAGATGTTGCAACCAAACCTCTCAAAGTTCCACAGTCCATTGCATTAATAACAACGTCTTGTGCAACGTCCACCAAACGACGAGTCAAGTAACCCGCATCCGCCGTTTTCAATGCTGTATCGGCCAAACCTTTACGCGCACCGTGAGTAGAGATAAAGTACTCCAAGATCGAAAGACCTTCTTTAAAGTTGGAAA
Source organism: Fluviicola taffensis DSM 16823 (assembly GCF_943372375.1). Taxonomy (GTDB): domain Bacteria; phylum Bacteroidota; class Bacteroidia; order Flavobacteriales_D; family Crocinitomicaceae; genus Fluviicola; species Fluviicola taffensis_A. The sequence goes on from NZ_CALRYJ010000003.1 coordinate 276,598, forward strand.
GAATCGGATTCTCAATAATCTCCTGAGCAGAAGCTCCGGATTTTTGAGGTTTCGCCATCAAACCACGCATACCTGACAACTGACGAATCTGTTCTTTCGAACCACGAGCTCCGGAGTCAAACATCATATAGATGGAGTTGAAACCTTGATCGTCATTCTTCAATTGCTCCATCAACGTGTTTGTCAATCGAGAATTCGTATGCGTCCAAATATCAATAATTTGGTTGTAACGTTCGTTATTCGTGATAAGACCCATGTTGTAATTGGCCATTACCTCTTTCACTTCCGTTTCTGCTTTCGCAACCAAAATTTCTTTTTCTTTCGGGATAATGATATGATCCAAGTTGAACGAAAGTCCACCACGGAATGCCATTCCATAACCCAATTCTTTGATATCATCCAAGAACTTCGCTGTTTTAGCCGTTCCACATACTTTCAATACGTGTCCGATAATATCACGAAGTGCTTTTTTCGTCAATACATCATTGATGAAACCAACTTCTCTTGGAACAACTTCATTAAACAATACGCGACCACAAGTGGTATCGATCATCATTAAAGTTGGAACACCTTCAGCATTCAAGTCATAAGACTTCACTTTGATAGGTGCATGCATATCCAATTTACCTTCGTTATTCGCGATGATAACTTCTTCCGGAGAATAGAAAATACCGTTTTCACCATTCACTTTGTGTTCCGGGGTACTTGTACGCAACTTCGTAATATAGTAAAGACCCAAGACCATATCCTGAGAAGGTACCGCAATCGGTGCTCCATTCGCAGGATTCAGAATGTTGTGTGAAGCAAGCATCAACAATTGTGCTTCCAAGATTGCAGCGTTACCTAATGGTAAGTGAACCGCCATCTGGTCACCATCGAAATCGGCGTTGAATGCTGTTGTTACCAACGGGTGCAAACGAATCGCTTTTCCTTCGATCAATTTCGGTTGGAATGCCTGAATACCCAAACGGTGAAGCGTAGGAGCACGGTTTAATAAAACCGGATGTCCTTTCAATACGTTTTCTAAGATATCCCAAACAACTGGCTCTTTGCGATCAACGATTTTCTTTGCAGATTTAACCGTTTTCACAATACCACGTTCAATCATCTTGCGAATGATAAACGGTTTGTAAAGCTCTGCAGCCATGTCTTTTGGTAAACCACACTCGTGTAATTTCAAATCCGGACCAACGACAATTACTGAACGTGCAGAGTAGTCAACACGTTTACCTAATAAGTTTTGACGGAAACGTCCTTGTTTACCTTTCAATGAATCGGAAAGGGATTTCAACGGACGATTTGATTCTGTTTTAACAGCAGAAGCTTTACGCGAGTTATCGAATAATGAATCGACAGCCTCTTGTAACATACGCTTCTCATTACGCAAAATTACCTCCGGAGCTTTGATCTCAATCAAACGCTTCAAACGGTTGTTACGGATAATTACACGACGGTAAAGGTCGTTCAAATCCGATGTTGCGAAACGTCCACCATCCAATGGAACTAACGGACGCAATTCCGGTGGAATAACCGGAACCACTTTCACAATCATCCATTCCGGACGGTTGTCAATACGTTTTTGAGAATCACGCATTGCTTCAACAACCTGAAGTCTTTTCAGAGCTTCGTGTTTACGTTGAACTGAAGTTTCTGTATTCGCCTGGTGACGCAATCTGTAAGATAAATCTTCCAAATTCAATTTGCGCAACAAGTCGTACAAAGCCTCAGCACCCATCTTAGCGATGAATTTATTCGGATCTGTATCTTCCAAGTATTGGTTTTCTCTTGGTAAAGTATCCAAGATATCCAAGTACTCTTCTTCTGTCAAGAAATCCTTTTCAGTAAGGGAAGTTCCATCCAAATTATTCGCGATACCAGCTTGAATAACTACGTAACGTTCGTAATAGATAATTTGATCTAATTTTTTTGTCGGCAATCCCAATAAATAACCGATTTTATTCGGCAATGAACGGAAATACCAGATGTGTGCTACCGGAACTACCAAAGAGATATGTCCCATACGCTCACGACGCACTTTTTTCTCAGTAACCTCAACACCACAACGATCACAAACGATTCCTTTGTAACGGATACGTTTGTACTTACCACAATGACATTCGTAATCTTTTACTGGTCCGAAGATGCGTTCACAGAACAATCCATCTCTTTCCGGCTTGTATGTACGATAGTTAATTGTCTCAGGCTTGAGCACTTCTCCGCTTGACTGATCACGGATCACCTCAGGAGAAGCCAACGAGATCGTAATCTTGTTAAAGCTACTTTGTTTTTTCGGTGTTTCTTTTCTGTAAGCCATGTTATAACTTTCTTTAATTCAATTTGACAATTTGTTTCCTAATAACGTCTTGATCTTAGTCCATTGATATATTCAATCCAAGACCTCTCAATTCATGCAACAATACGTTGAATGATTCAGGAATACCTGGTTCTGGAATATTATCACCTTTAACGATTGCTTCGTATGCTTTCGCACGACCCATTACGTCATCGGATTTAACTGTCAAGATTTCTTGTAGGATATTTGCAGCTCCAAATGCTTCCAATGCCCAAACCTCCATCTCACCAAAACGCTGACCTCCGAATTGAGCTTTACCACCCAATGGTTGTTGCGTAATCAACGAGTATGGTCCGATTGAACGTGCATGCATTTTGTCGTCCACCATGTGAGATAATTTCAACATGTAAATAACCCCTACTGTTGCCGGCTGATGGAAACGGTCTCCTGTTCCACCATCAAACAAGTAAGTTTTACCTGAACGTGGCACTCCTGCTTTATCTGTCCATTCATTAATTTCTTCTGGTTTTGCACCGTCGAAGATTGGAGTTGCGAATTTCACACCCAATTTTTCTCCAGCCCAACCAAGAACTGTTTCATAGATCTGACCTAAGTTCATACGAGAAGGTACCCCTAGTGGATTCAATACGATATCTACCGGTGTTCCATCTTCTAAGAACGGCATGTCTTCAGCACGAACGATATTTGCAACGATACCTTTGTTACCATGACGACCTGCCATTTTATCCCCCACTTTCAACTTACGTTTTTGAGCAACATAGACTTTCGCCATTTTAACGATACCTGCAGGTAGTTCATCCCCAACTGAAATATGGAATTTCTTACGTTTGTAGATTCCCAATAAATCATTTGCCTTAATCGTAAAGTTGTGTAACAAACGACTAATCAAAGCATTCACATGAGCATCAGTTGTCCAATTTGTCGGGTTCACGATTGTGTAATCGATTACCAATAAATTTTTGTGTGTGAACTTCGTTCCTTTCTTAATGATTTCTTCTTTGAAATTGTTGAATACACCAGCTGATTTGTTCTCACCTAAAACGGTCATTAATTTATCAGCCAATTTTTCTTTCAACTCCACGTAATCTCTGTCGTATTCCGTATCCAAGACTTCCAAAACCGGTTTGTCCTGAGCTTTCGATTTACGATCTTTAATTGCGCGAGAGAACAATTTCTTCTCGATAACAACTCCGCGAAGAGATGGACCTGCTTTCAATGAAGCATCTTTCACATCACCTGCTTTATCTCCAAAGATTGCACGTAATAACTTCTCTTCCGGAGAAGGATCTGTTTCACCTTTAGGAGTAATTTTACCGATAAGGATATCACCTTCTTTGATCTCCGCACCAATGCGAATCAAACCGTTTTCATCCAAATCTTTTGTTGCTTCTTCAGAAACGTTTGGAATATCCGAAGTTAATTCCTCCATTCCACGTTTCGTATCACGAACCTCCAAAGAGTATTCGTCAATATGAATCGAAGTAAAGATATCGTCACGAACAACACGCTCAGAAATTACAATCGCATCCTCGAAGTTATACCCTTTCCAAGGCATGAAGGCAACTTTCAAGTTTTGACCCAATGCCAACTCTCCACCTTGTGTAGCATATCCTTCGCAAAGAACCTGTCCTTTCTCAATTCGGTCCCCTTTACGAACAATCGGCTTCAAGTTGATTGTTGTACTTTGGTTTGTTTTCTGGAATTTTGTTAATGAGTAACGAGTCACTTCACTATCAAAGCTTACTAATTTGTCATCAGCAGACCAATCGTAACGAATCACGATTTCGTTTGCATCAACATATTCTACTGTTCCCGGTCCTTCCGAATTAATCAACACGCGAGAATCACGTGCAACCAATTGTTCAATTCCAGTACCAACGATAGGCGAATTTGGCTTCAAAAGAGGCACCGCCTGACGTTGCATGTTGGATCCCATCAATGCGCGGTTGGCATCATCATGCTCCAAGAAAGGAATTGATGATGCAGCGATTGATGCAATTTGGTTCGCACCTACGTCCATCAAATGCAAATCTTTCGGTTGAACAACCGGGAAGTCACCTTCAAAACGAGCTTTCACCACATTCGAAAGGAAATTTCCTTTTTCATCCACCAAGGCATTTGCCTGAGCAATAATTTTACCATCTTCCTCTTCAGCCGACAAGTAAATTGGTTCAGTAGTATTATCTACTTTACCATTCACTACCGAACGATACGGAGTTTCGATGAAACCAAGTTTATTCACTTTCGCGAATACACAAAGTGATGAAATCAAACCAATATTTGGTCCCTCCGGAGTTTCGATTGTACACAAACGACCGTAGTGCGTATAGTGAACGTCACGAACCTCGAACCCTGCTCTTTCACGAGAAAGACCACCTGGTCCTAGTGCAGACAAACGACGCTTATTCGTAATTTCCGAAAGCGGGTTGGTCTGATCCATGAATTGAGACAACTGGTTGGTTCCAAAGAACGAGTTAATAACGGAAGACAAAGTCTTCGCGTTAATCAAGTCAATTGGAGTAAAGACTTCGTTATCACGAACGTTCATACGTTCACGAATAGTACGAGCCATACGAGCCAAACCAACACCGAATTGAGCATATAATTGCTCCCCTACTGTACGAACACGACGATTTGACAAGTGGTCAATATCATCCACATCCGCTTTCGAGTTGATCAATTCGATCAAATATTTGATAATCGATAGAATATCATTTTTAGTCAAAACACGCGATTCCTCCGAACGGTCGATATTCAACTTCTTATTCATTCTATAACGACCTACTTCACCTAAGTCATAACGTGCATCCGAGAAGAATAATTTCTCAAAAACACCTTTTGCTGTTTCATAATCAGGTGGTTCAGCGTTACGTAACTGACGGTAGATATGTTCAACAGCTTCTTTTTCAGAGTTTGAAGTATCTTTTTGAAGCGTGTTATAGATAATCGTATAATCAGCTGTATTCGCATCCTCTTTGTGGAAAATAACTGTTTTCACTCCAGCGTCGATTACTAAATCTACGTGGTGATCCTCCAATACTGTTTCACGGTCAAGGATAACTTCATTACGTTCGATAGATACTACTTCTCCTGTATCTTCATCTCCAAAGTCCTCAATCCAAGACTTCAATACACGAGCCGCTAGTCTTCTACCAACACATTTTTTCAAATTAGCTTTGTTAGCTTTCACTTCATCAGCTAATCCGAATATTTCTAGAATATCTTTATCTGTTTCATATCCGATCGCACGGAAAAGAGTTGTAACAGGCAATTTTTTCTTACGATCGATGTAAGCATACATTACGCTGTTGATATCCGTTGCGAATTCGATCCAAGATCCTTTGAAAGGAATCACACGAGCAGAGTACAATTTTGTACCATTCGCATGACGACTTTGACCGAAGAATACCCCTGGTGAACGGTGTAACTGAGAAACAATAACACGTTCAGCACCATTGATTATAAAAGAACCTTTTGGTGTCATGTACGGGATAGTTCCCAAGTATACATCCTGCACGATCGTTTCGAAATCCTCGTGTTCAGGGTCTGTACAATATAATTTTAGTTTAGCTTTTAGTGGAACACTATAAGTTAAACCTCTTTCGATACACTCATCAATAGTGTATCTAGGTGGGTCGATGAAATAATCAAGGAACTCCAACACGAATTGATTTCGTGTGTCAGTAATTGGGAAATTTTCCGCAAATACCTTGAACAATCCTTCGCTTTCACGATTTTCAGGTGTTGTTTCCAATTGGAAAAACTCCTGGAAGGATTTAAGCTGAATATCCAAAAAGTCTGGATAAGCGAACTGATTTTTGCTAGAAGCAAAATTAATTCTCGTTGATGTATTGCTTGTTGTTGCCAAGGCGAAATAAATTTAATTGAGAAAAGGACTTTAAAATTGGCTAAACGCCGAAAAACAGGTTAAGGCATCCGTCAAATGACGGACACCTTTCCTGCAAACTTTTGTAACTAGTTACTTAACCTCTACTTCAGCACCAGCCTCTTCAAGAGCTGCTTTCAAAGCGTTAGCTTCGTCTTTGGATACAGCTTCTTTCAAAGTTGTAGGAGCTCCATCAACTAAGTCTTTAGATTCTTTCAATCCATTACCAGTTAATTCTTTAACCAACTTAACTACAGCAAGTTTGTTAGCACCACCTGATTTCAAGATTACATCGAATTCAGTTTTTTCAGCAGCAGCTTCACCAGCTCCAGCACCACCACCAGCTACCATTACTGCAGCAGCAGCAGCAGGCTCGATACCGTACTCGTCTTTTAAGATTGTTGCTAACTCGTTAACTTCTTTTACTGTAAGGTTAACCAATGTTTCTGCGATTTGTTTTAAATCAGCCATTTTTATAAATTTTAAAAAAGGTTCTTAAATATTTTTTTTTACTTATGCTCTTTCTTCGAGCGTTTTAAGGATTCCAGCAATTTTGGAACCACCACTTGTAAGACCAGAGATAACATTTTTCGCTGGGCTTTGTAGTAATCCGATGATATCACCGATCAATTCTTCACGAGACTTGATTGCTTCTAGCGTATCCAATTGGTTATCACCAATGAAGATTGCTTCTTCAATATAAGCTCCTTTAAGAACAGGCTTATCATTTTTCTTACGGAAATCTTTAATCAATTTTGCAGGAGCGTTTCCTACTTCAGAGAACATGATAGAAGTCGGTCCACTTAACACGGATGCCAAGTTATCGTAATTTCTACCTTCAACGTTAGCCATTGCTTTAGCCAACAACGTATTCTTAACTACACGTAGTTCGATACCTTGTTGAAAACAACGACGGCGTAATTGGTTGATTGTTTCTACTGTAAGAGCCGATGTGTCTGCAAGATAGAAGATATTTGCTTTCGATAAATCTTGAGCAAGATCTTCAATGTACTGTGCTTTTTGATCTTTATTCATACTACAAGATTTTAAGCTACAACAGATTTAGCATCAATTTGGATACTTGGAGACATTGTAGAGCTGATGTAGATACTTTTAATGTAAGTACCTTTTGCAGCGGATGGTTTCAATTTGACTAATTGTTGGATCAATTCGAATGCATTCTCGCGAATTTTAACTCCTTCGAAGCTAGCTTTCCCTACAGACGAGTGAATATTACCAAATTTGTCAACTTTGAAATCAATCTTACCTGCTTTCACTTCTTCAACAGCTTTACCAACTTCCATTGTTACAGTACCCGTTTTTGGGTTTGGCATTAAGCCACGAGGTCCAAGGATACGTCCTAAAGCACCTACCTTACCCATCACTGAAGGCATTGTAATAATTACGTCGATGTCTGTCCAACCACCTTTGATTTTCTCAATGAATTCATCCAATCCAACGAATTCAGCACCTGCTGCTTTTGCTTCAGCTTCCTTGTCCGGAGTACAAAGTACTAATACTCGTACATCCTTACCAGTTCCGTGAGGCAATGCAACTGTACCACGAACCATTTGATTCGCTTTACGTGGATCTACTCCTAAACGCACAGAGATGTCAACAGAAGAATCAAACTTCGTTGTTGTAATGTTCTTAACCAAATCACAAGCTTCAGTCAATGTGTAGACTTTAGTTAAATCATATTTAGCTAAAACCTCTTTTCTTTTCTTTGAAATTCTACCCATGACGCTTGTTATTTAGTTGCCGGAGCTTCACCTCCTTTAACAGTTACACCCATACTACGCGCTGTTCCAGCGATCATTGACATTGCAGAATCAACTGTAAAACAGTTCATGTCCGGCATTTTGTCTTCAGCAATTACACGGATTTGATCCCATGACATTGATCCGACTTTGCTTTTATTAGGCTCAGAAGAACCTTTTTTAAGCTTAACGCTGTCAATAATTTGCACTGCTGCTGGAGGAGTTTTGATGACGAAATCAAATGATTTGTCACTGTACACAGTAATCACACATGGCAATACCTTTCCTGGCTTATCTTGCGTACGAGCATTATACTGCTTGCAAAATTCCATGATGTTAACCCCTTTTGCACCAAGTGCGGGACCAACTGGAGGAGCTGGATTGGCTTGACCACCTTTGATCTGTAATTTGATCAATGCTGCTACTTCTTTAGCCATTGTTTATTTAAATTATGCAGTCATAACGTGAGAATTAAAGGGAAGCTTTAATCAATAAACTCACTGCTGCGGTTAATACATGTTTACCCTTCTTTTTCCACTTGCATGTAGCTAAGCTCAAGAAGGTTCTTACGTCCGAAGATCTTAACCATTACTTTCAATTTCTTCTTGTCCTCATTGATTTCGTCAATAACTCCGGAGAAATTGTTGAATGGTCCGTCGATCACCTTAACTGACTCACCGATAACAAATGGGATTTTCAATTCCTCTTCTGTTTCGGATAATTCGTCAACTTTACCTAAAATTCGATTTACTTCGGATAAACGCATTGGTTGTGGGTCTCCCCCTTTTTCAGCTCCAAGAAATCCGATTACATTCGGAATCCCTTTGATCACGTGAGGAACCTCACCAACCAAAGCTGCTTCAATCAATACATATCCTGGTAAATATGCTTTTTCCTTTGAGATTTTCTTACCGTTGCGGATTTGAAAAACTTTCTCAGTCGGAATCAATACTTGTGACACGTAATCATCCAGTTTCAAACGTGAAATTTCAAGATCCAGGTATTCTTTCACCTTTTTCTCTTTTCCACTAACTGCGCGTACGACGTACCAACGTTTTTTAATATCTCCCATTTTTCTAATTAAAAGAAAGAATAGATAAATCCGACAACTCCCTTCCAGGTAGAAGTAGGAGTTCCAGTAATTCCAAAGACATTGTCCATTGCGAATACCAACAATGCAAAAATCACAGATGCAACTACCACAATAAGTGCGTTACTCTGCAATTCCTTCCACGTCGGCCACGTAACATTCTGAGTCATCTCAGTAATGGTTTCGCTAAAATAATTTCTAAACTTTGACATGGTCAATTTATTTTGTTTTGCACGGGCGGTAGGATTCGAACCCACGACCAATGGTTTTGGAGACCACTACTCTACCAGCTGAGCTACGCCCGTGTAAAAAGGGGAGTATAAGCTCCCCTTTCATTTTGATATGTTTATCGCGAATTAAGCGATGATTTCAGTAACCTGACCAGCACCTACTGTACGACCACCCTCACGGATAGCGAAACGTAGACCTTTGTCCATTGCTACAGGAACGATTAACTTAACAGTAATTGTTACGTTATCACCTGGCATAACCATCTCACGTCCGTCTGTCAAGAAAATCTCTCCAGTTACGTCAGTTGTACGGAAGTAGAACTGAGGACGGTATTTGTTATGGAATGGAGTGTGACGACCACCTTCTTCTTTTTTCAATACGTAGATTTCAGCTTTGAAATCAGCATGTGGTTTAACAGAACCTGGTTTACAGATTACCATTCCACGTTTGATTTGAGATTTCTCAATACCACGTAATAAAAGACCAACGTTGTCACCAGCTTCACCTCTATCCAAGATTTTGCGGAACATCTCAACCCCAGTTACAGTAGAAGTTAATTTCTCTTCACCCATTCCTAAGATCTCAACTGGCTCACCAGAGTTGATAACTCCTGTTTCGATACGACCTGTTGCAACTGTACCACGACCTGTAATCGTAAATACATCTTCAACCGGCATCAAGAAAGGCTTATCAACATCACGTGGAGGCAATTCGATATATGTATCTACTGCGTCCATCAATTCGTCGATTTTAGCAACCCACTCAGCTTCTCCGTTCAATGCACCAAGTGCAGAACCTTGAATAACTGGAGCATTGTCACCATCGTAATCGTAGAAAGACAACAATTCACGAACTTCCATTTCAACTAATTCCAACAACTCAGCGTCATCAACCATATCCACTTTATTCATGAATACAACTAAACGAGGAACACCAACTTGTTTTCCTAATAGGATATGCTCACGAGTTTGAGGCATTGGACCATCAGTCGCAGCAACAACCAAGATTGCACCGTCCATCTGAGCAGCACCTGTAACCATGTTCTTTACGTAATCCGCGTGACCTGGACAGTCAACGTGAGCGTAGTGACGATTCAAAGTTTCGTACTCGATGTGTGAAGTGTTAATAGTAATACCACGCTCTTTTTCTTCAGGAGCGTTGTCAATAGAAGAGAAATCACGAACCGCAGCCAATCCCTTAGAAGCTAACACACTTGAGATTGCAGCTGTTAACGTAGTCTTACCATGGTCAACGTGCCCGATAGTCCCGATGTTAACGTGCGGTTTGGAACGATTAAAATTTTCCTTAGCCATTTGTTTTTATTTGTTACGTAGTTAATAAACCTTTTTCTTACTAATACAAAATTTCACCCATAAATCTAATGAGTGAATCCCTGCAGAGCCAATGACGAGAATTGAACTCGTGACCTCTTCCTTACCAAGGAAGCGCTCTACCCCTGAGCTACACCGGCCTATCCTTTTTATATCGTAATTGAGCGGGAGACGAGATTCGAACTCGCGACCCTCAGCTTGGAAGGCTGACGCTCTACCAACTGAGCTACTCCCGCTTATTATATTATTTTACTTGTCGTGGGAGTGACTGGACTCGAACCAGTGATACCTTTCGGTGATAGATTTACAGTCTACTGCAATAGCCACTATGCGACACTCCCATCCTTTAATGCGAGCCGGTGGAGGGACTCGAACCCCCGACCTGCTGATTACAAATCAGCTGCTCTAGCCAGCTGAGCTACACCGGCATTAAAGTTTGGTAATAAATACGATTTAAAAGAACGATTCTTTAAAGTGTTTTTCCCATTTGGGTTTGCAAATGTACTAAAGAAATAAATACCTGCAAGCGTTTCGATGAAAAAAAATCAAAAAAAAATGGATGACCTAAGAAGCCATCCATCTAAATAATTCATTTCCAATTACTAATTCGCTAATTTACCTTTGTATTTTTTTACTTGTGTACGCAAGGCATCGACACACAAATCTGCCGCTTCTTCAAAAGATTTGCATTGTTTCTTTGCAAATAACTCTTTTCCGGGCATCAATATTTTCACTTCAGCTATCTTATTTTCCTTGTCCGAATTCTTATCCAATCTTAAAAAAACCTCTCCAACAATGATGTGATCAAAAAAAACTTGCAGCTTTTCAACTTTGTCATTAATAAAATCAACCAGCTTTTGATCCGCTTTAAAATGGATAGAATGCACTTTAACGTCCATGACTTTTACTTTTTGCGCCCACGTGGATGGGCATGTGAATAAATCGAATTTATTTGGGCGAACGAATTGTGTGTGTAAACTTGTGTGGCAGATAAATTAGCATGCCCCAAAAGTTCCTTTAAAGTTTCCAGCCCTGCACCATTATTCAACATGTGAGTTGCAAACGTATGACGCAAGACATGCGGGCTCTTTTTTTGCACATTCGTTACACTTCCAAGGTATGTATTTATTTTCCTATATACAAACTTTGAACTCATTTTTCTACCATCTTTTTTTACAAATAACAAAATTTGGCTATCGGGTCCGGCAGGCTTCAGTTTTTCATAAGACTGAATGATACCATAGAGATCCTGACCGATCGGAATGATCCGCTCCTTGTTTCGTTTCCCTAAAACTTTGATGCTGTTAGTGGTTACGTCCTTGTTTTTTAGTTCAATTAATTCACTTAAACGGATTCCTGTTTGATAAAACAATTCGAACATCAACCGGTCCCGAATTCCTTCAAAATCAGAAGCAAATAGCTGTTCAATCCGCGCTCCGTCAATTTCGGATTGTTTCACGAACTGTGGCAAACGCTTTTCAACTTTCGGTCCGCGGATCCGCAACATAGGATTTTGTTCCACCTTGCCGTTTGCAAGCAGCCACTTGAAAAAGGAACGCAAGCAAGATATTTTGCGAGACACCGTGCGATTACTTTGTCCACCCTCCAGCAAATCAACAACCCATGCGCGCACCAATTGATGATTCACCTCATTCCACTCTGCCGATTTTGATAGTTCTGAAAAAACGATGAATTGATTCAAATCCTCTTCGTAAGCCAATATGGTATGTTTCGAGTAACGTTTCTCGACCTGCAGATAATGGATAAAGGAATCTTTATAGGACATAACAGAACTACAAGATACAAAAAAGAGAACAGGACATCCTATACTTAGGCTGCAATTATTGAATTCAGCTTACTTTTTGATTTTTTCCTTTACCCATTCCTCCAATTCACCTTTTGTATCCAAATCAACCAATTCCTGCATGGCATCATCTGATTTCAACTTGCCCGTCTTGTAAATATGGATCATACTTCGAAGTCCGGCCAAATTGCCCTTTAACTCGTCTTTGGAATACTCATTCTCTAAGGCATACTTACCCCATCCTCCCATAAAAAAAGACAGCAATTCCTTGTTCACTTTTGTGTAATCAAGAAGGTAGCCATTTAAGGTAATTGTGATCGTAGGAGAATCACTCATCCAACCAACAATCATGGCATATTGATGCCTATGCATTTCAGGTTCTTCATCAAAGGGTGTGTTTTCAATCCAATTGACCGAAGCAATAAAATTCGGTTCACTGGCTTTGAATTCTTTCTTCTTAGGGAGCTTCATTAAGGGTTCGGCATTCTGAGCTGCCAGCTGTAATCCGGAAGCAAAAAACAGCATGAAAAGTAAAGTCTTTAGGTGATTCATTATTTTTTAGATTTTAATGTGGCTAAATTTAAACAAAAAAAGCCCTGACACAATGCCAGAGCTTTCAATTTCATTAATGCGAAGCAAGTCCGGATTAAATCTCTTGAGATTTCATTTTTTGAGCATAAGCTGCACGAATGTTTGCTTGACGATCAATAACAGATGGTTTCACGAATTCTTTACGACGACGTAATTCTTTCATGACATTTGTTTTGTCATATTTCTTCTTGTACTTCTTAAGCGCTCTTTCGATGTTCTCGCCTTCTTTAACTGGAATGATTAACATATCTATTTAATTCTATTGTTAGCTATTTAATACCTATACGCTTATAGGGAGCGCAAAGATAATTCTTTTTTCTTTTCAACAAAGCGTATTTCAAAAAATAATTTATCTCTGATCGCTTTTTTATCAACTTTACCAGTTCAAAGGGTTTAATAGGTTCAAAAAGTTTAAAGAAAAACACTTTTGATCTATTGAACTATTTAAGGATTTCTCTCGAAATTACCAATTTTTGAATCTCTGAAGTTCCTTCACCGATGGTCATCAACTTCGCATCTCTTAGGAATTTCTCAGCAGGATACTCCTTTGTAAATCCGTAACCACCCATGATCTGAACAGCTTCATTTCCACATCTTACAGAAACTTCGGAAGCGAAATATTTTGCAAATGCTCCCTGAGTTGTCATTTTCTGATTTCGGTTTTTGTAATCTGCTGCCTGGAAAGTCAACAATTCTGCTGCCTCCACTTCTGTAGCCATATCAGCCAATTTGAATCCGATTGCCTGGAACTTACCGATCGGTTGTCCGAATTGCTCACGCTCTTTCGCATACTTCACGGATGCTTCATAAGCTCCACGTGCAATTCCGCAAGAAAGTGCTGCAATTGAGATACGACCTCCATCCAGAATGTGCATTGCTTGTTTGAACCCTTGTCCTACTTCACCAATCACTTGTGACTCGTGCAGACGTACATTGTCAAAAATCAATTCTGCTGTTTCAGAAGCGCGAACCCCCAATTTGTCTTTGATTTTAACTGCCGAAAATCCAGGAGTTCCTTTTTCCACGATAAATGCCGTTATTCCATTTGAATCCAACAATTCACCTGTACGAACCAAAACAACAGCAACATCTCCGGATAAACCGTGAGTAATCCAGTTTTTCGCTCCGTTAATCACCCAATATTCTCCATCTTTAACAGCCGTAGTTTTCATACGCATGGCATCAGAACCTGTATTTGGTTCAGTCAAGCCCCATGCTCCGATAAATTCCCCTGAAGTTAATTTCGGTAAATATTTTTTCTTTTGTTCTTCGTTTCCGTGGTAATAGATGTGTCCGGTACACAACGAGTTATGCGCTGCAACACTTAGACCAATTCCTCCACACACTTTTCCTAACTCCATCAATGCTGTTGCATATTCCAGGTATGAAAAACCGCTTCCTCCGTATTGTTCCGGGATATAGATTCCTAGTAAACCCAGTTCTCCCATTTGTTTCATGACATCTACGGGAAAATACTCATCTGCATCCCATTGGTTCATGTTCGGACGGATTTCTCTTTCCGCAAAATCACGCACCATTTGCGTGATCATTTTTTGATTTTCGTTTAGTTCAAAATTCATGATTAACAGTTTGTTTGGGGTATCCGTTAATTTATTTTTCGATTAATAATTTCTAATATGCCACTAAATTAGTAATATTATTAGAGTAGTTTTTCAATTTTTCTTTACCATTTAGAAAATTTAACCCTACCAGGAAATTAAATCCTGCCACTTCACCTCCACATTTCTGAATGAGCTCCGCAGCGGCTGAAGCTGACCCACCGGTAGCCAATAAATCATCGTGTATCAATACACGCTCCCCTTCTTGAACGGCATCCACATGCATTTCAATGGTCGCAGAACCATACTCCAAATCGTATGAATGGTCTATTTTATGGTATGGTAATTTCCCTGATTTGCGGATCAGTACAAAAGGAAGACCCAATTCCATTGCCAAAGGATAACCGAATAAAAAACCACGGCTTTCAATTCCGGCAATCTTGTCCAATTTTTGGTCTTTGTAAATCGATACCAAATGATTGACGATTTCTTTGGATAATTGGGGATCCAACATGATCGGAGTGATGTCCTTGAAGACGATTCCCGGTTTAGGAAAGTCGATTACATCTCTAATTACGCCTTTAATTTTTTCTTCTATCATGATTCTACTATAAGGTCATCCATTTTGAGAGCGCAATTTTACGGGAGAATTTGACAAATTCCAAGAAATCATCCAAACTTACTTGGTTTATTACAACAACGCATTTTGTTTCGACTTAGTATCCTGTCGGGATAGAATCATTCCACTATCAGGTAATACTTCAGTTTTTCATACAGTTCATCTGTCATCAGAACCGATTTCTTTATTTCCCGGAGTTCTTTATAGAATCCGTTTTGGGACCGCAACTTCACCAGAGAATTTGCCAGATTCCATGAAATGTATGGATGAAGTGACAATTCCTTCGCACTTGCCGTGTTGATATTCATCGTTCGGATATTCTCCGGATCAATCCGAATGTATTTTTCCCACACCGCAATTTTCTCCGGAGTTGCCTGCCAAACCTCACTCAGTTGACTCAACGAATAGAATCCGCCGAAATTGTCCCTGGTCCGGATGATTTGTTTTGCATCGAATGCAGTTATTTCAGCAGCCTGAAGCACCTCATCCAGACTTGCCCGATTGATATCCACCTTGATCAATTTCTGTTCGAGCTTATATTCCGTGTATTTATCCAGATTCTTCGTTCTTTCAGGATAGTACGTTGAATCCTTTATGAGTTGGAACAGTTCATCGGAGATGACAAAGATCCGCTTCAACTCTTCATTGGAATAGATTTTCCGGGAGGTGAATTTGAGTACGATCGCACTTTGCTTTTCAGAAAGCCCCAAAGCCATCCATTCTTCCAATGAATACTGGTTCGGATCAAATTTGGATAAAGGTCTTGAAAAGCGTTTTTTCTTCCAGCCTTTGTGGTAATTAAACCCGGATTGACTTCTTAGTTTCTCTGTAACCTCCTTCTCAGGAGTCGACCATTGTTCCATCCTGATTTCCGGTTTCGGCCTGAAATATTGAATGAGGTCAGGTGCCACAAAAATGGCGAGTAGCAGTAGCGTGAACACAACGATTCCTCGTTTGGTAGATTTTGAATAGTGGGTCATTTTGTTTGTTCTTAGCGGTAGTGAATGAGTTCTTTTTGAAGCAGTGGGATGGTTTCTTGTATATCCATCGGATGATAATCCAATAATTTTTCAGCTTTTGAAAGGTCGAAACCCGTTCTTGGCGGTCTCTTAGCGGCTTGATTCAAAGTCGTGGAGGAGATTGTTTCAATTTTCAAATCCGTTAATTGAAGTGCTTTTCCCACTTCCTCCACAATCTGATTGATTGCTCTTGGCTTAGGACCCGAAAGATGGAAAATTCCGGTTTGATTCCGTTTAACAATTTCCACACAACCATAAGCCAGGTCATCTGCCCACGTCGGAGCGCGAAACTGATCATCCACCAGCTTCATCAATTCTCCTTTTGGAAGCGCTTCCATAGCCCAAAGAATCATATTGGAACGGGACAATCCGAAGCCTGTCCCATAAACGATGATTGTTCTGGCAATCGACCAGTTTTTATAATTTTCCGGATCGGTTAGGAGGAGATGTTCCGCATCCACTTTTGAGTGTGCGTAGACACTCAGCGGATTTACGGTATCTTCTTCTTTATAAGGACCATTTTCTCCATCAAAGACAAAATCGGTGGATACTAATTCAAAATGAGCTTGAATACTTTTCGCAGCTTCGTAAAGCACCTTGGTTGAAATGACATTCACCTGATGACATTCTTCCGGATGATCTTCGCAGTAATCCACATTGGTTAATGCAGCAGTATGGATAATCGCTGTCGGTTTTTGGTCAAGCACCAACTGATGCACCTCATCTGTCTGGAGCAAATCCAAGCTGATATAGTGGTCGTTTGGACATTCCGGATTCCGGTTTGCCCCTTTGGAAGTAGCAACGAACGGGATAGCATGCTTTAGGCAACGCTTGACAATTTTTTGCCCCAATAAACCATTTGAGCCAGTGATAAGGATTTTCATGAAAGTCAGCTATTATAATTCCCAAATAGATGCCCGTTTGGACCGTCTAAAACCAAAATAGTGTTTGTGCTCCAGAATCCAAGCCATAATCAAATAAGGAATCAATGGAGAACCTAAACCAATACACGTTGCATAGATAAAGCCCAAGCGCACTTTGTTGGTTTGAATCCCCAATTTGGTTGCCCACCATGAGCACACCCCGAAGGAGCGCATCTCAAAGAAAAAAGCTATTTTTTGTAAGGTCCGTTTCATAAATCGGTCACTTCTTGTTAAACAAAGACTTCTCCAGAGCCAAAAATGCTTCTTTATTTTTCGAAGCTTGAATTTGATCCCGTAAATTTTGAGTTGACTTAACGGCATCTACACCTCCGTCAAGTAATGAGATATCGCCAATTGAAAGTTGTTTATTCCCCTTCATTTCAAACTGATACAAATAGTATTTATTTTCTCCCTCCGGTTTTAAATACATCACATTCAATCCATCAATTTTAGTTTGATACATGATTAGATGATTCGTTTCCAATGCATACATTTCACCTTGTTCCAATACCTCAACAGCATAACTGTATTTATCTATTTTAGTGAATTTCACTTTTCTAACCTCGTGATCATCATGACTTTCATCAAGAACCCATGTTCCAGATAAATTATCATTTACCACCTCTGTTCCAGTTGCTCCGGGAGAATAATCCAAACCAACCGGGCATGCTGTTAAGAGAAACAACAAGGGAAGGGCGAAAAGTATTTTTTTCATCGAATGAAATTTGTTCTCACGAAGATAAGCATAATCTATTATTTAGGATTGACTTAAATTCAACAACTCTTTCCCAATCAAACATTTCAAACATTTCTTAGGGGCGCACCATTGATTATTGAGTTCCAAAACAGCTTGTCCAAAACGCGCATTGCTTGGGTATGAAACCAGGCTTTTCCATCGTTCCAACACCTTGTTTTTTTCTTGAGGAAGCAGTTCTAACAATTCGATTGCTTTATTCAGCAAAACAATATTCCCCTGTTTTTGTCCGTACCAAAAAAGAAAAGGGGCAACTGCATTTATAACAATCGTTAAGGACGCCTCTTTCGCCAGTTTACCGGAAGATGGTTTTTGCTTGGGCCTTCCTAAATGATAATGATTCTCCCAATAGCTAGTTGGTTCCTTCGTCAAAGCGTCCATAAAAATCTTCACAATCTCAGTGGGTTCAAGCGACCAGAAATCGCACGACCAATCAAAATGATTTGAGAATGCCGCAAATTGTACTAAACGCAAAGCTGGAAAACTAGCCGGGCGAGCCCCTTTGAATTTAAAGGACGATGAATCAACATTTGACAATTGCAAACGATGTTTTTGAAACGTCCAGTTACTTTTGAGTTCTTTTTCATACTGATGGTCAAAATCGTGGTCAAGAAATCCTGCCAATCCAAGTAATATAGCCTCTCGAACTTGCATTGAAGAACGAAGAAAACGATAAACCGGAATTTGATTTGCAAGTTCCAGAAAAGGCAATCCATTCAGTTTACCTCCAAAGGTTTTCAATAGAAAGCGAAATAAGAGTTCATGAATGCTCCACCTTAAATTTTCGGAAAGGTGTTCTATCTCATTGGCTTTTCGTTGCAATCTGTCATGTGTGTTTCGCTTCAACTGATCTGAAACAATCTTTGTTGGAACATCTTTTAATTGTTGATCGCAGGGAATTCGACTTTGAAATTCCAGTTTTTGTTTTGATTCATTGAAATGCTTCCAGTCGATTAAATATTTCAATTCCAAAGTTGGCAGGACGGAACCATTCACTACTATTTCCATATCGTGATTGTATACTACATGCAAAATCACATTGCTATAAGCCAAATCAAACTGATGTCCGTGTTTCATCCAATCTGAAGAATTAACATGCATCTCTATGTTTCCATAAAGTAGTAATCCTCCCAACAGAATGGAGCCGTTAAAAAAATCAGGACCAGAATCAAAATTGTAATCTCCAAAATTTTTAATCCTCACTGATTCACCTGTTGTAGTGGTCAACTCGGCACTCAATAAACGCTTGGATTTCCAGATAAAATGAAGGTATTTCTCGTTCATAATTCATTGTTTTCCTATTTAATTTAAGAAAAAAGTTGATTTCATAAAAGGGAAATCTCATCAGATTAATCAAAAATTCATACACTTCAGATTATTCTCATTCCCATCCTTCATTTATTGAATAACTTGCCCCAAATAACATTCCCGGTTAAATCTCTACTCTATGAAAAAAGGATTACTCTTTCTGGTGACAGTCATCTCTTTAACGTTCAACTCAAACGCCCAGTTCAAACGTACTTTTTTGAACAATTATAACGATCTGAACATCCTGAAATTAAAAATACTCGATTCGGATGTTGGAAATATGAAGCTCTTAAGTCTTCATCCGGATGGAAGCGCCACCACCTTTAAGCTCAAAGTTTCCGAGATCAACACCATTGGAGACTTGGTTTCCGCAACTGATTTTTCACTCAACATTCCTTCGGCAAGTGGAAAAATCGTTTACATTTCCAATGGATTCGAAACAGCTACGGACTATATTTTCAGTCTTTTGATCAAATCAACATCCAATCAGACCCTATCTTTTTTCAAGGTTAGTAAAACCACCGGTCAAGTAATTCAAAGTTTTGAAACTCCGGACACCTTTCTTCTTGGGTTTGTCGAAACACAGCGCATAAACAATGAATTGGTCACTTATATGGTAAAGACCGGCGGAGGTTTATATCGGACATCCATCTCCTTTTCAAATCTGAATACCTACTATACCGAACTGGTCGATGCTTCCGTCTCGATTTCCGTGGGAAATTCTTCTTTCGTCAACTGCAAACGATCTACCGAATTGGAGCTGATAGGCGGAAAGGAATTAAGCATCATGAGCTATCAGGGTGATTTTAAAATTTATGTGCGAAACAGCCTGAATAATTACACTCCTAATTTCATTGCAGGATCGAATGGTTCAGGAGTTCATATTCTTCCGCTTTCAAATGATACGCTGCTTGCTTGTGACGCTGTGAGCTGGTACAAAGTGAATTCCTCTGCTCAGGTATTGGCTTCCGGATCCTTCTCTACCGGATCCAATTTCGTTCAGCACCTGATTGTCAAAAAACCGAACGGATTCTATCGATTGGGAAAAACAGGTTCCATTCGATTTGAAAATCTGGATGATAATTTCAACGTATTGAGCAGCGATATCCATTCCGGAGTCAGTTTTATGAACGAATTTGTTTCACGGCAAGACCAACAGATCTTTTTAGGTACTTCTGCATTCCTTTTAGCTGATTATGATCTTTATGGAAACGATAAAGAAGCATATCAGGTCTTTCTCCAGTTAATCAAAAATGATTCTTTTGATTTCAACCGAACTCAGGAATACCAGACACAATTCAAGAAGGATAATATGGAAATGCGCTTCAGCGAGAATTCAAGAGTTGTCAATAATGGTGGGTCAGCCGCCGGGCAAGGAGTCTCATTCAATAAGAACAAACGACTTGCTTACGCCTTTTCACAAGTTTATACCGGTATCACTCAAACCGGAGATACCATTGGAAAGGCAAATGGGGGATTGTCTTCTTTTTCTCGGGTTGGTCCCTATACTCCAAACAATCTCTTCAATGATGTCATTGAAAGTAAATACAACCGTGGTTTCTATGTTACAAAAGCCATGATTGAAGCGCATATTGACTCCCTACAGTCCAATTCAACAACGTATGTTCCAGTTCACGGGATTCGTGAATGGCCCGGAAATGGCGATATCTCTTTAGGACAAAGCGATCAGATCGCATCTTACTTCGATTTGAACTCGAACGGAATTTACGAACCGATGCAGGGAGATTATCCCATCATTTACGGCGATGCCTGTTTCCTTCAAATCTGGCATGACCATCCGAATCTGGAACTACCTGGGGGAATCGAAACACACAACTATGCTTATACCTTAGATTGCGATACTTCTGACATCTACACCAACACGGTTTTCTTCAAAACGAAATACATTTCCCGTGTGAATGATTTCAACCGATTCAGCATCGGTAGTTTTCTGGACCTCGACAATGGATATCCATACGATGATTACGTCGGTACACATGTTGAATTGGGTATGGCATATTGTTACAACGGGGATTTATTTGATGAGCCATTCGGTTCGGAAGCAGGTTTTGCAGATACACTGCCTGCTCAGGGTTTCATGGTCTTAAAAGGAAATAAAAAAGATGCGGACGGACTGGATAATCCGGAAGATGCTTCCCCGATCGGGTGCACCAATGGAGTGGGTTTCAACGATGGAACGATTGATAACGAGTATTTCACTCTGGAACGGACATTGGCATCTTCAGCCTTCGGTGGTGTAACGATCCCCGACCCTCAAACATCAAATGAATGGGAACGAATTACAGAAGGCTACTGGCCCGATGGAACTCCCTTATTTTATGGTGGAAACGGCAATGTTTTTTCCAATACAACCACCTTTACAAAAGCCCGATTCATATTTCCCGGTGGAAGCGACACCTTGTTTTATGGAACAGACGGTATCAATCCGGGATTCGACTGGACACCGATTCAGACAGCCGCATCGTCCGGACCTGTTCTTCCTCCTACCGATTACCGCATTTACGCTTCTCATGGCTCACGTGCTTTCACTCTAACGGATACCATCGAGTTCGATTATGTGTACCTGGTATATTATGACTCTACACATGCATCAACAAGTTTTACAGAGCCACTGGCAGGATTATTTGCCAAAGCGGAGAAAATAAAACAGGCTTACAATCAGAATGCCGGACCTTGTGGAACGAATTTTAATCCGATTGAAGAGGACCTTTCCGTTAAGGAAGCTGATTTACTTCAGATCGGTGTTTATCCCAATCCGACAACCGGAATAATCCATTTCAGTGGAATCAATCAAGCGGCAACTGACGTAGTTGTCTATGACGGCAGCGGAAGAATCTTGAAAACAGCAACAATCAAATCCGAAACGGACTTCATTGACTTATCGGATTTACAGGGGAACTTGTTCTTTGTGAAAATTCAGCAAGGACAGAAAGTACTCACACAAAAAATTATCAAATACTAACATTTAGTATTTTCTATGTGTTCTATGTGTATTCTAAGGTGGTTAAATAATAAAACCACATAGTAACATAGGACACATAGTTTTCTTATATATACTCTGGAAATAATCCCAGCAAGCCAACTTCACTAGCTTCACAAACTCCACGTTCGGTAATCAATGCCGAAACCAAACGTGCCGGCGTCACATCAAAACCGTAATTGCTTGCTCCTGTTGTCTCCGGACAAATCAGGACCTCATCCAATTGACCAGAGGCTTTACTTTTTCCAACGATATAGCGCACTTCATTTTGGTCCCGCTGTTCGATTGGAATTTCTTTCAACCCGTCACGGATGGTCATATCCAAGGTAGTTGATGGAAGTGCCACATAAAACGGAATTTGATTATCGTGAGCTGCTAAAGCTTTCAGGTAAGTTCCTATCTTATTGGCAACATCACCTTGTCTTGTCGTACGATCCGTTCCTACGATACACATGTCCACCATTCCATGCTGCATCAAGTGTCCACCCTGATTATCAACGATTAATGTATGCGGAACATCGTGTCTTGTTAATTCGTAGCACGTCAGATTTGCACCTTGCAAGCGCGGACGAGTCTCATCCACCCAAACATGTACTTTGATTCCTTTCTGAAGTGCCTGATAAATCGGAGACGTAATTGTTCCCCATTCGATACAGCCCAACATCCCGGCATTACAATGCGTCAGAATATGAACCGTTTCTCCATTCTTCTTCTTTGAAATAGCTTCAATCAGGGGCAAACCGTGAACGCCAATCATCCGACAAGTTTCCACATCATCTTCCACAATTCGACCAGCTTCTTCCCAAGCAGTCTGAACCAAATCGGATGCATTCTCCAATTTTGCCTTCATGCGATCCAAAGCCCAGAATAAATTGACCGCTGTAGGTCGTGAAAGACGCAAATCAGCAAAAGCTTCATTCAGGTCCGCTCCTTCCCGCGCTGCCAGATAAATTCCATAAGCAGCAGTTGCGCCAATGAGTGGAGCACCGCGAACCACCATATCCTTGATTGCTCGTTCGGCATCTTTGTAAGAGATTAATTTTTCAACTACCCATTCGTGTGGTAATTTGCGTTGATCAATAACTTCCACATACTTGTCTTCCGTTGTCCAAATGGTTCTAAATGCACTCATAATCTGATTTTCTGCTGCAAAATTAATCTATTTGGCAGAAATCAAATGAACTCTCTGTTATTCTCTTATTCATTTCATATTGTATCTTTAAATCCAATCAATTGAATGGTTATGAAAAACGCACAAAGATTACCTGTGAAGATGGCATTGATTCTTTCTTTCATCTTTTCTGTCAATGGAAGTTGGTCCCAAACTGTAAAAGGCTTCTATGTTGACGGGTTTCATACCATTTTGGGGAATCCCGCTAAAGAAGACAGTTTATTGACTTTCGCCCAAAACAACGGATTCAATTACCTGACACTGTATAATTTGCATAATGTCAATCAGCAGCATTCCATGATCAACACTTCCAGTTCAGCACTTTTGGCAAATTTCATTTACAAGGCAAAAACGCAATTCGATATATTGGAGATTGGGGGTGGATCGGAAAACTTTGAATTCTTCCGGGATATCATTCATGTTTACAACACACAACATACCAATCCATTGGAAAAAATAGATGTTTACAATCTGGAATTTGAATGGTGGAATGCTCTTTCAGTGGATACCGGTGGATATTATTGCCAATATTACCTGGCCCCAAATGGCGATACTTGCAGCATTGATGGGGCATTCCAATATGCTTCAAATCTACTTTACAGCATTGACTCATTAGCAAATAGTGTAGGCTTGACATCCGAAGTCTATTTGGGATGGTTTAATGATCAACAAGCAGTTGGCTTGGTAGGAACAGGTGTCGACCGCATTTTTCTGCACATCTACATTCCATCCGTGACTTTCAACCAGACGCATCAATACAATTATGTTAACGATCGTCTTCGCTCTCTGGGCTTAACAAACCAACCGGTGAAAGTGTTTCCGCTTTATAGCAGTGAACCCGCCTTCATGCAAAGCTGGGTAACTGCAAATGACTATTACCTGCCTTTTGATTTACTTGAAACCAGCCTCCAAAATGAGACTGGTTCCTGGAAATCCACTATCCAACTGGAAGGGATCCAATGGTTCACGTATTCTTATATGCCCCGTAAAAACATGGATCTTTCAGTAGAAGAAAACACCATACAGTTTACCGTATTGCAAGACAGGTCGGCGAATTCCATCATCATTCAAAACACAACAGACTCTCCAATCAATTACCACTATCAGTTAGTTGATTTATCAGGTAATTTATTGTTAAGTGGTACTCAAAATGAATCCATTCTTAAACTAGACCCATTCGCAGCCGGAACTTACATTCTTCGAATCCGATCTGCCAATACCACTTCCAATTTTCGGTTTGTAAAATAGTCGGCTTATTCATGAGCTAACAAAAACTTCTTGACCGATGGACTCTTGATTTTCAACCGGTCTCACTTCCGAATAAGCAATCGGAGTACTGGAAAAGTGGAATTACTGACCTTTCCTCCCGATTCAACATCATTTTAATGGGATATAACCATTCGTTGGACAAAATTCCCTTTTGAATTGGAAATAGCGATCAGGTAAATACCGTTCCCCCAATTGGAACAATCAATTTCCCCTAATAAGTTTCGAGCAAATTCAACTTCATTTCCATTGAGGTCTGCAATTGAGATGGTAGCATCTTCAGCGCCCACAATTGAAAAATGATTATTCGCAGGATTAGGACTTAATTGAATTCCATCCAATTTGTTCGTCCCAACGGATAAATCCGCTTCATCAATAAAGGTGATTGAAACACAATGCTTGTTGTTCGTCAGTACAGGATCTGAAATTGGGTTCGCTGAATTCTTCGGTTTTCCATAAACACATACATCAGTGGTTATACCATTGAAACTGGCAGAGAATCCGATTGTATGGATCGTTTCAAAAGCTTGCCCCTGACCATAAGGAATACCGGTATAGATTTGCGCATTTCCAGCTGCAAATGACAAAGGGATGCTGTCATCATAAATGAGGATGTAATAATAAATGGAGTCCGAAGCTTCCAAGGTTGTTTGCCCGACATTTAAAATTTCCGCCTTGAAATCAATCGGTACTTCAGTCGCCATATAATCACCATCCTGGTGAGAGGTAATCATCAGGTTTAAATCGATTTCGCGCTGGGCATTGGAAAAAAAGCAAACGGAAAGGATGCTCAATGAAAGTAGTGTTCTCTTCATAGTTCTGTAGTTTAAATTCTATCCATCTGAATACCAAATGAACGAGACCAAACTACGGAAAATGAGATTTCCCCTTCTTAGAAAAATGTAAGCTGTGTTAAGAATTGATTCTTCTGTTATTATTCGAAAGTGATCTCATCAAACGAAGTGACAAAATGCTTCCAGGAAGGAGTCATTCCTTCTCTAGCCAATTGAATCGTTTGAAACCCGTTCGAATCTGCTGCCTCCAATTCTTCTACGATATCACTTAGAAAAAGAATTTCGGAAGCCTCTAATTGAAGGATTTCAGCAATTCTCGAATACGTTTCTGCGTCTCTCTTTCCGCCTGTATTGGTATCGAAGTAATTGGAGAAGTAAGGAGTCAGATCTCCTGAAATGCTATATCCGAAAATTAATTTTTGTGCAGGAACCGAGCCCGACGAAAAAACGCCCAAACCAATTCCTTTCTCTTTCCATTTTTTTAGATTCGAAGCCACTTCCGGGTAAACATGACCTTTCAGCTCTCCATCGCGATAACCTTTATCCCAAAGAACTCCTTGCAGGGTTTTCAATGGCGTAATTTTACGGTCTTCCACACTCCATTCATACAATTTATCGATGATCTCCTGTTCGGTGGAAATGGTTTCTCCGTCTTCCGATTTTGCCAGTTGAATCGTTTGTTCGAATGCTTCTTTCACAACCGGATTGTCCGTCATTTCTCCCAAATCCAGGATGTTATTTCGGAAATAAGGAAACAGTTTTTCAGCAACAAAGGAAATGGAAGAAGTGGTTCCTTCAATGTCGGTGAGAATGAATGAAATTTTACTTAAAATCATAGTACAAAATTAAGATTCTCCTGCAGTTCTGTATTCCTCTTGTGTCTTTTCTTTTGGAGGATGAAACGTATCGATATAGGCCCAAAGAAAATTGCAAAGAAACATCCATGCGAGTGAAATATAACCAAAATGGGTTTCATCATTTAGAATCCCATCGATGCAACCAATAATTATCGAACCTAACATGTAACTGACCAACTTGTATTTGGAATTTTTGCTAAAAGGTAAAAATGCACTCCAATCGGTTATTTTATAAGGGTTAAACTTTATAAATTGCCGCCGAAATCCAACATATTCAACTGCCAGCAATGATAATGAAATGCTAATGACAGTGGTCCATTCTCCATCCCATTTCATTAAAAACCCATCGAAATCCTTTACCTGAAGTACCTTATAAAAATAAACCGCTATCAATCCTCCTGCAATCATACAAACTACTCCAAGGGCAAAAGTGAAAAGAAACTGATTGAGAATGAAACTTATCCATTTTCCGATTACAACGAGCGATCTGGCCATATCCGGATTATCATGCTTACCAGCCAGAGCAGCAACAACACTATCCTTGTAAGAAAGTTCTGAAATGGTAAGGTAGTAATTGAAGAACAAGCTAAAGAAACCAATGTTGATGAAAACAGTTGTTTGACCGACATCCCACGACCAACAGAAATAACCTATAATGGAAAGGATTGCCCAAACAAAACTAAGAACAAGAGAAAACCACCGCTGCATCCGAATGATTACTTCTGAACTACAAAATCAGAAAACCGCTTTTCCAATTCTGATCCTGTATACTCCGGAACCCATCCGCTCATATCGATAAAAATGCGGATTGCTTTCACAAACGGATTGGTTTCACCGGCATCAAACCAGTGTTTTGTACCTGCCGGAACGGAAATCAAATCTCCCTGCTCGCAAAGCAAATTGAAAACCGGTTCCTTTTCCAAATTGAACCAGAACAAGCCTTCTCCATCCACAAAAAAGCGAATCTCATCTTCGGAATGTGTGTGCTCTGCTAAGAACTTGGCACGAATTGCTTCGTAATTTTCCGTCAGTTTATTGATCGTGATCACATCTGCAGTTTGATAACCTCCTGCATTCATAAACGGAGTCAGGCTCGATTCATATGCTTTCAGGATTTCTTCCTGGTTTGCAGTGTCCTCAAACACCACGTCTGCCTGCCACTGATCAAAAAAGATTCCGCGGGCATTCATGAATTCACGAATTTTCTTCGGATTACGCTCCGTAACATTCAAATCTGGAATAGATAATACTGCCATGAAACAAATTTAGCTAATTCCGAATTACGAATGCCAAATTGCCAATTGAAATCACATGGTTCAAATTCACAATTAACCCTAAACTCTCCTAAAAAACAATAATTATTCCCTGCTACTTTTCCGAATTCCCTATTTTGATTCTCAATTTAAAATACAAAGAGTTATGAAAGTGTTTAACAAATCTATTTTGATGGGCGTATTCGCCGTTGGAATGCTGGCAGTGTCCTCTTGTAAACCCATTTACACATGTGGTGACCCTGTTCCGGAGAAAAAGAAAGGTGGAAAACGACTCCAGGCAGTTGTGGCAGAGCGGGATTCGCTATGTACCTCCCTCGCTGACCAAAAATCGGTAAACGAGCGACTTACAGCCGACAACAAAAGTCTTCAAAACAGGCTTTCCGGACAAGTGAACATCAATGAAAATCAGTCGGCGGAGCTTAGCCAAAAGGAGCGCGATCTTCAAAACAAAGACAAGGATCTTGAGAACAAAGAACGCATGCTTCGCGAAATGCAGGCAATTATTGCCCGTCAGGATGAACTAACGAAAAAACTGAATCAGACTTTGCGTGACGCATTGGTAGGATTTAACTCAGATGAATTGACCATGGAAATCCGAGATGGCAAGGTGTATGTTTCCATGTCCGATAAACTGCTGTTCAAATCCGGATCTACAGCCGTGGAACCAAAAGGAGTCGATGCATTGAAAGTACTCGCTGACGTACTGAACAAAAATCCGGATATCCAGATTTTGGTGGAAGGTCACACGGATAACGTTCCGATTAAAACTGCGGTCTTCAAAGACAATTGGGATTTGAGTGTTGGTCGCGCAACCATGATCACACGCATGTTGAATGAGAAATATGGTGTTGCTGCAACGCGTATGACCGCTTCAGGTCGCGGAGAATATTATCCGAAAGCATCCAATGAAACTCCGGAAGGAAAAGCAAAAAACCGTCGAACAGAGATCATTCTTTCACCGAAATTGGATGAGATTATGAATTTGTTGAATAGTTCTGGGAAATAGACTTAGAAGAGGCAAGACTAATAGAGTCAAGACTAAAGAGCACTAATAACTTTTGTCTTGACTCTTTTGTTTTTTAGTCTTGTCTCCATCTGAAAATGCTACTTTTAAACCGAAATCCCCATCTTGAAATTCAGTATGAAAAACGTATTCCTGATCTTCACCCTCCTGCTCGGTTTTAATGGCTATTCCACCCTTTCTGCAGATTCTTTAAAACTGAGTGTTTTGAAACAATTGGGAATCAAGGAAACGGAATTAAAGGAAGAATTATGGGCAGAAAAGGTTCTTCCCTATGCAAAAACGCAAACAGTGATGGTCGTTCCTCATCTCATAGACGAAAATGAAATCGAAGGTATGTTCACACTTGATGCCGTAATCGTGGTGGTCAATAACCAAACCGGTAAGATTATTCAGCAATACAAGGAGGAGAATCTGATTTTTTCAGATGCTGTTTTTATTTCGGAATTTATTATTGATACAGCACCTTATATGTTGACAAAGCAGATCCGTGCATTTGGGATCCGCGCGCAATTTTACGGAAGCAGCCATGCTAATCCCTACTCAGAAGTGCAGCTTTCGCTCTTTGTCCAGGAAGGTAATTCTTTGCGACAAGTCCTGAAAGAAGAGGTTATTGAACAGTCTTCCGGTGAATGGAATACCGATTGCAATGGCAGATTCCACGATATGAAATCCATCATTTTATTTGAAACAGAAACAAGTAAGTCCTATTTCAACCTGGTCATTAAAAAACGAAGCTCTATCAAATTGAATGAAAAGATCAAAGGCGAATGCGAAGAAAGAATCACCGATAAACAAGAAAAAAAGAAAGTCTTGCATTACGATGGGAAATCTTATAAATAAACTGAATAGAGGCAAGATCAGAAGAGGAATTTCAGTTTTGTCCCTTTTATCTTTGGTCTGATTCCTCCATTGAATTCCCGTGAGTATTTCAAACTATTTTCGCCGATTAAGTTTGAATTTAATATCTTTGATATTATCTATCGCTAAATCAAACAACCTATGAAAAACTTTCTGTTTTCAATAAGCGCCGCACTTCTTCATTTATCTTCATTTGCACAATGGACAGAACAAACCAGTAATACCAACTTCAATCTGAATGATGTTTTTTTCACATCCGATAGTGTTGGTATGGCAGTTGGTGATAATGGAAGGTTGGTTAAAACAGTAGATGGAGGAACCAATTGGGTTGAATCAAATCCATTCTCCGGATGTAATTCATACGCTATACATTTCGCCACAGCGGATTCAGGATGGGTTGCCGGCACATGTGGTATTTACTTTACAAGTAATGGTGGTCTTAATTGGACACTTCAAACCTCAGGAAATGGAAAAGTTCTCAATGATATCTTCTTCTATAACTCACTAGAAGGTTGGGTCGTTGGAAATGAGATGACCATCTTATCAACCATTGACGGAGGAACTAATTGGTCCATTGATACCCTGACATCTAGTGTACCAGGTAATCCACTTCTTGCGGTATACTTCCGCGACGAACATAATGGCTGGATCGGTGGCGGTGAAAAACTCCATTTTACAACAGACGGTGGACTGAACTGGATTCCGGGAAGCAGTCTTTTAATTGATTGGATTTATTCAATGGATTTCGGGGACAATTACGCTGGAGTTGCAGCTGGAATGGCCGGATCCTCTACATACACATTTGACTGGGGTTCTAATTGGAATTTTGATGGGTCAATAACAGCTAACTATAAACCCATTTATGGTGTAGATTTTTCTTCTCCGGATTCCGTTTATTCAGTCGGGAAAGATGGGCTGATTTATTTTTCCAACAACTCAGGCACAAGTTGGACACCTCAGACTAGTGGGGTAACAACTAATCTCAATGCCGTTAATTTTCCGTCTTCCAATGTAGGATATGCTGTTGGTGATGCCGGAACGATCATTAAACGCGGAGGCAGTTATTCCGGATTATCGGAAGATTATACAGTATATCCGAATCCGGCAACTGACTTAGTAAATATACCGCTCCATACAATCGGGGAAGACGTAGGAATTGCTTTGCAGAATTCAATGGGAACACACATTCCAATGGATATCAAATCCAATGGCGATAACCTGGAAATTAATATAGAAACACTTCCAACAGGTGTTTATATCCTAAAAATAACAACTGATCAGGGCACCAAAATTAGCAGACGTTTGTTGAAATTATAGTAGCGAAGAAACCGTTTGAGATAACAAACACTTAACCGGTCTTGTTGTCTCTAATTAAATCTCTTTCAGCTCTTCCCTTCCATCTGCATGCAATGCAAAACGCGATTTCTCTCTGGCGTGCACCTGATCGTAACGTTCCCATGGCCAACCTCCGAATTGTGTTTCATGATAGTCATCAAAAGCCTGCTTGATCTCTTCTTTCGTATTCATCACAAACGGACCGTATTGCATCACTTGCTCATCGATTGGTTTTCCTTGCAAGAGGAACAAACTTGCCGGTTTATCGTGTGATGTCAGTTTTGTTTCCATCGACGGATCCAGGAAAAACCCGGAATACGATTCGAATGATTGCTCATTGATCGTCAAGGCATCTCCTTCATAGAAAAACAAGCTTCTATTCACCCCGACAGATGATTTCGGTAATGATATGGTTGAATGCGGTTCCATTTTGATGTTGACCACCAAGACTTCATTTTCTTTTGGAAAAGCCCAGGAATCCGGTGGTGGAAGGACAGCTTGTTGTTCGCCCCAACTTCCTGCTATCAATTCAACCAACACCTTGTCGTTATCAAATTTCAGATTCGGAATATCTTCACGCCACAACATTTTGAAATGCGGCTCCACCATTTTATCCTTTTTCGGAAGGTTCAGCCAAACCTGGAACAATTCCAACGGATTTTCTTCGGATTGCGACATCAAAGGGAACATTTCCGAATGCTGTACTCCTTTTCCGGCAGTCATCCATTGCACATCGCCATTTCCGTAGCGACCGGCTGCACCCAAGGAATCCGCATGATCCACCAATCCGTGACGCACCACTGTAATTGTTTCAAAACCTCGATGCGGATGCCCCGGAAAACCAGGAACTTTCTTTCCGTGATACATACGAAACCCATCCTTGATGATGAAATCATCTCCCATGTGCCGACCCTTGAAGTATTCCGCATCCGGTCCCATTTGTTCATTCCCTTTTGGAAATTGGTCTTCGTGATGCACACAAAACAAGAACGGATCTTGTGTTTCCCATTGAAAACCCAATGGAAAAAAACGTTTAACTGGATTCATATTTTTCTCTATTTCCGGTTCAGATTCTCCTTTTCCACTTGCCAACCAAGGCAAAGCAAAAATTCCTGCAGATGCTGCAGAAAGGCGCTGAACAAAATTTCTACGTGTGACTTCTTTACTCATGGATGAATTATTTACCCGGGTACTAATTTAAAGAAAAGCAACCTGAAAAAACAAATTTTGTTTGGTAAAAAGGGTTAAATGAAATTCGATGACTTTGTTTTTTCGCATCTTTATCACAAAAAAATAGCATAACCTAAATGAAACAAATTCTAATCTCAATCCTGCTGATTTTTGGTCACTCCTTATTATATGCTGGTTCAGCTAATCATTTGAAACATTTATTCACCCATAATTCCGCAGTAGGAACTGACAGTTTAATTCTGAAACTTGCCGAAATGAAAACTGACACATTGGATTGTTCGGCTGATACCTATTGGCAAATCATTGCAAAGGGTAAAGAATACATTCCGAAACTAATCGCTGCTTTAACGGATACAACACCAACAAGCATTTATAACATTTGTAAAGGTGGAAATCTCAATATCGGCGATTTGTGTTACTTTGCTTTAGAAGAAATTGGTGACTTTCCAGCATATATGGTCACCAGAATTCAATTTGACGTGATAGAGGTAAAAGATAATTGGAGTTGTTGGAGTTTTTATGAATACTTATTTGATAATCGGAATAAATTGGAGTATCAAGAAAAAGCAAAAACATTCTATGAAAAATCAACATTCAAATTTGTAAAATTCCCAAATTCAAAAATGACCGACTGCATGAAAATGTATAACATCACGGGGAGATATAAGTTTATAGAATATAAGGCATTAGATAGATGAACTACCACAATAAAAAATTCCGACCAGTCAGCAATACCGAGAACGGGGAAACTTCCGAAGAAACGCTTTTTCATTATCAGCAAGAAGGAAACATCCTGACTTGTTCTTATTCCGGCGGACAGATTGTTAGCGGACAACTCATTGGTTTGGTAGATTCCATTGGAAACATCGATATGCGCTATCATCAAGTCAACAGCAAAGGACAACTGATGACAGGAATTTGCAAATCGACCCCGGAAATTTTGAGCGACGGCAGAATCCGTTTGCACGAAATGTGGCAATGGACTTCGGGAGATCAATCAAAGGGAAATTCAGTGTTAGAGGAAATCAATTAACTTCATAGTATCAAATGATACTATCAACCAAATTTCAATGAAAAAAATATCCCCCCCTTTCTTATTATTCATTTCAACTTGTTTCTTTTCGTTTGTCATTTCTGCTTCTGCACAAGAACTCTCTTCTTCCGAGAAAAACACTTGGAAAACCGCTTTAAAAACCATGGAGAGATCAGATCAGTTGTATCGTGGAAAAATGATTAAGCAACCCGAATTGAATACTGATTCGATTTGGAAACTTCAATCTGCCATTGATTCTTCAAACAAACAACAGTTTGTGGACTTGACCAAACAATTAGGTTATCCTTCATTGAAAAGGGTCGGTAACGAAACATCTATGGGATTGATTCTGCATTTTACGTTGGAAAACGATTTCGCTGAATTGAAAGACTTGTTCAAAGTTGAATTGGATAAAGGAAACATGCCTCCAAAACACTACGCTTGGTGGTTTGACCGTTGTCAGAGAAACATGAATAAACCTATTTACTTCGGACAATACACTAACGAGAAATTTTGCGGGGAGCAACTGAAAACGTTCAATCAAAGAAGAAAGGAAATCGGTTTGGAAGCTTTGGAAGCGAATCCGGATTGTAAGTAGGTCACCTTTTTATCCTGTAATATTTCAGGATCAGGAGTATTAAAAGGATGATGCTCAGTAGGAAAAGAGTAAACGAAACCCCTGCTCCTCTTTCATAAATCAGAATCTGATTTTCCGGAACCATTCCTTCCTCCAGCGGGAATTCATACAAAAATCCAATCACAGCAGCCCAAAGAATACTGCACATGGAAACCAAATAAAACAGATTTGCCCCTCTTTTCACCTTGAAATAAAAGGTGAGGATGCTCAATAACATCAAGAGAAAACTGGTACTTAAAAGGAGAAGATCATACTTCATCGTATTACTCCTTCACCAACTTCCGCATGGCAGTCAACGAACCGGATTTAATCTCCGCGAAATAAACCCCTTTTGTACAAGCGCTTAGATCAATCGTGTTTCCATTCTCGATGGATGCAATTCGTTCCCCATTGACGGAAAACACTTCGATGGAGAATTTGGTGTTCAATTCAGAAGAAACTGTGAAAACTCCATTACTCGGGTTCGGACTGATCTGAATACTCCAATCATCAATAGATTCTTCTATTCCTGCGGTATTGGTAGCCAAACGCAAGATTGTTCCGTCCAATCCACAAGTATATCCTAATCCATTGGCAGGAAAACAGGTTCCCAATTGGCGCGATGAGGTAGTTGGCAC
This sequence comes from Fluviicola taffensis DSM 16823, assembly GCF_943372375.1. Lineage (GTDB taxonomy): Bacteria > Bacteroidota > Bacteroidia > Flavobacteriales_D > Crocinitomicaceae > Fluviicola > Fluviicola taffensis_A. The sequence goes on from NZ_CALRYJ010000003.1 coordinate 310,845, forward strand.
GAGTACCCAACCAGCCCCCTGAGAAGTTGTTTTGTAGATCGTACTTGTATTTCCTGCGATGCTTCCTCCAACTGCAAAACCAGTGCTGTTATCCGGGAAAAAGCCCAATGAGTTCAAAGTCGTGCCTGAATAATCATCGGTTGTCCAAACCGATCCTCCATTGGTTGTCCGAAAGATAATCGATTCATCCGAACCACCGATTGAACCGGTGATCACGCCCGTATTCGCATCCGTAAAATAAACATCGGTCAAGGAAGGCGTATTCATGCCACTGGATTGAAAATTCCAGACTTGTCCGCCATTCACTGTTTTCAAAATAGTTGCTCCGTCTCCTACAGCGTAGCCCACAAATTCCGAAACAAAGAAGATTTTATTCAATTTGAATGAAATTCCGGTGTTGGTCGCCGTCCAGGCATTCCCGGAATTGGTTGAAATCAAAATCGTACCGTTACTTCCGGTTACATACACATTCACCCCATAAACAAAAATTCCAGTCAGATCGTTGGTTGTTCCCGAATTTACGGTTGACCAGCTTGTTCCCGCGTTAGTCGTTTTAATGATTTTACCTGTTTTTCCAACAGCGATATAAATGGAAGAACTCAAAAAAGCTACAGCTGTTAAATCAACCGAAGTACCGGAATTGGAAGCCGTCCAGGTTAAGCCTGCATCGGATGTTTTGCGGATTACTCCTGAATTACCGACAACCATTCCTTTGGAAGGTGTCGCAAAACTGATTCCATTCAATTGACTGGTAACACCGCTGTTTTGAGGTGAAAAGGTTTGTGCTATTGAAAACAATCCAATAAAAAAAGTAGCTATTGTAAGAGTAAATTTCATGCGTGTTATTTGGTTAAATGCCTTTTCCCCGGCAGATTTTAATTGATGTTATCAATTAACAACGAAGTGGAAATTGGAATGGTTGGTATTTCGTGAAAAAAAATCAATTGGAAAACTTCCAATCCACTTCGAATAAATATTCTGCTGTTTCCAAATGGCGTTTTGCTTCGAACAGGTTTCTCCCCCAGGCATAGGTTCCATGTTGACGCATGATAAATGCCGGAACCGTCAAACGTGCTTTTCCTTGTTCCAAAACCGCTGCAAATGCCGGCATGTCCTGTGTATTGTCGAAAATAGGAAGGTGAACAGTGGTTTCGTGCGTTTTGATTCCTTCAAAGCCTTTCAAAACTTCATAACCGCTTAATTCCACTGCCTCTTGTTTCTTCATGGATTGCAGCACCGAATACACGGAATGACTGTGAACGATGCACATCATTTCAGGAAACAATTGGTACAACTTGCAATGGATCAACGTTTCTGCAGAAGGTCGAATTCCTTCAAATGCCGGAAGTACTTGTCCCAGCATATTCACTTCCATAAAATCAGCGGCTGAAAAAACCGATTTGTCGATCCCTGATTTCGAAACCACAATCACATTCGGATTGGCAGCCGAACGGAACGAATAGTTGGTGGAAGTAGCAGGTGACCAACCTTTCTGATGATATGCACGGATTACCTCTGCTAATTGATCCTTTAAATCTTCCATTCTAATCGTTTTGGGCTTGTTTGAGTTGATTGCGCAATTCCTTGGATGTCATCGTACTTCCATCGTGGCTCCATCCGGGAGGTTTGGTGATGTACAACCATTTATTTTTCAATCCTTTTGTCTTGCGGACGTCTTTGTAGATAGCTACCCATTCATGGAAAACCACATTCGCAGGGTTTTGAGTGATCTGCTTCTCGTAGAGACCGAATTGAATCGGAAGGTCGTCGATTTCAGCCTGAAAAGTACCAAACAGGTGATCCCAGACAATGAGGATCATTCCCATATTCTTATCCAGGTATTCCACATTGGATGCATGGTGAACCCGGTGATGGGAAGGTGTTACTAAAAAATATTCCAGGATTCCCATTTTTTTGATAGCCTTGGTATGAACCAGGATTCCATAGGTCTGGGTGATTGAATACATGATAAAAATATCAAACGGCTCGAAACCAAGAAATACCAGAGGAATGAACCAAATAAAGCGATAGACCGGTTGGAATACGGAAGAACGGAAACCCGTTGTCAAATTGAATCGTTCGGAAGAATGGTGTGTCACATGGATCGCCCAAAAGAAACGCACCATGTGATCAATTCGATGGATCCAATAGAAAATGAAATCCTCCGCAAAAAACAGCAACAACCAATAATACCATGAATGAGTGTCCCAGGTAATGAAACGAAGATCAAAGAAGGAAAGAAGAACAAATAGGGTGATTCCGCGCATCAGAACGTCGATCCCCATATTTGCAATCATCAGATACAGGTTTTGGATCGTATCTCCAACTGAATACAACTTTCTATTGTGCCAATTACTTAGTATAATTTCACCTAAGATCAAAAACACATAAATCGGTGTGCAAATAAAAATGATGAGTTTTTCTACGTAATCAACCATGGAAATTTCGTTTTAGAAATTCTTCGCTGTCAAAATTTGAGCCATTTCTTCCTGCAACTTCAAAGCTTCTTTTCTAGCCTCGTTTGCAAAATCAGCTGTATTCGCTGCGTAAATAATCGATCGGGAAGCGTTTACCAATAAACCACAGTCATCATTCCAACCATATTTGGCAACATCTTCCAAACTTCCTCCCTGCGCTCCAACTCCAGGAACCAGGAAAAAATGATTCGGAACAATTTTACGAACTTCAGCTATCCCTTCAGCTCGAGTTGCTCCGACAACATACATCAGGTTATTTTCAGAACCCCATTTGGAGCTCTTTTTCAATACTTTCTTATACAATTCTTCTCCCGAGCTATCCGTTGTAAATTGAAAATCCAATGCCCCCTTATTGGAGGTCAAGGCCAATAAAATCACCCACTTATCCTTAAACTCCTGAAACGGTGTCACCGAATCTTCTCCCATGTAAGGAGCAACGGTCACCGCATCACAATTCAGATATTCAAAGAAGGTTTTTGCATAATAGGTCGAAGTGTTTCCGATATCCCCACGTTTGGCATCAGCAATGGTCATACAATGGGAAGGAATGTAATCAATTGTTTTTTTCAGGGATTCCCATCCTTTCGGTCCCAAAGCTTCGTAAAACGCCACGTTTGGTTTATATGCAACGCATAAATCCTTCGTTGCATCAATAATTGCCTTATTGAATTCAAAGATCGGATCTTCTGTCTGCAACAAATGAGCAGGAATTTTATCCAGGTCGGTATCTAAACCCACACATAAAAATGATTTCTTCTCGCGAATTTGCTGAATCAACTCCTGTCTTGTCATCAAACTAATTTAAGAGTGTAAAGATACAAAGTATCCCTAAATAATTAGATGAAGAATTTCTTTAAAAATTTCTGATTCATCAGCATCCGGTGGACCAACTTAGCCTTTACTGAACTTATGCGGATATCCCGGATTCAAACAATCGATTTTTAATTGATCACAGCTGTTCCTGTATCAAAAGTTCTGGCAGAAAAATACCCCAAACAACCTCCGGTTAAATTTGAAACCGGATTTGCAGGTGTCGCACTGCTGGATGAATTCACGCTCAATTGATTGAAATAGGAGTGAACCGGCTTGTCAATACAAAAGAAATCTACCCGTACCGAATCACCTACCACTAAATCCTGAATAAACAAGGGTTGAATGGTCAGATTTCCATCCGTGAATTGGTCGTCCTGAATGAAAATCGCTTTGTCCCGAATACCGTTTCTATAAACATGAAATTGATAGTAATTTGCGATTCCCTGCTGATCGAAATGCGCCGGAACTACTGCAATCAAGGTATCTGTACCAAAAGGATAAAAGTCAACAAGCAACTCTGCTAGCGGCTGATAGAAAGGCATGGTACTGCTCCCGGAATAAGTCGTTCCCTCCACAACAGCAGTCAAGGTATAGGTTCTTCCTTCGACACCCGGATAAGAAGTCAATTCATACCATCCGTTACCGACAGAAGTGAAAGTTGCTGCATTACCCAGGTTGTCAACCACCGTGACTACTGCATTATCAACCGTTGGAGGATTTGTGCTTTCATCAAAGTTCTGGGTTTTCGTGATCCGGACACGTTGTAAAGTGTCACCTCTCAAGATAGTGCCTTCTATCACGACTTTTTGTTCGGTGTCATTCAAATCGATATCAATTACTTTCTCACAACTTGAAATACCGAGAAGGACACTAAGCGAAACAAGAGTTATTAGTATGAATTTCATCTTTGTTGTATTTAATTTGTTCAATCCACAGAAGTGAATTCTTTCTATGCTTTAATTTTCTCAATCCACTTCCGTGGATCATTTATCGTCCGCCGCGGCGGACTCTTATTTGAATTTAAAATTGTACGTAATTGCCGGAACTATTTTAAACAAGGTGGTTTGAACCGCCTCAGTTTTGGACGGATCATCCTCATTTTCCCGGAAGGTAATGGAATATGCATTTTCATGTGCATAGGCATTGTAGATGGAGAAATTCCAACTGCTTTCAAATTTCTTCGTGTTTTTGCGAAGCCAGGTGACTCCCAAATCCAATCGGTGATAATTTGGCATTCGGTAACCATTACGCTGAGTATAGATAAAATAGGTTTGTCCATCAACCTGGTACTTCCCAGAAGGGAAAGTCACTGCATTTCCGGTATAGAATACAAATAATGCGGAAATTGACCATTTTGGTGTAATGTCGTAGATCCCAACAATGGATAAATCGTGTGTTCTATCCTGTTTCGCCAAGTACCATTTCCCATCGTTGATTCCTTCGATTTTGCGCTCTGTGCGAGAAAGCGTATAACCGATCCAACCGGTGAACTTACCCGATTTTTTCTTCAACATGATTTCCAAACCATAAGCGCGACCGATTCCGGAAAGCAATTCTCCTTCCAGACGCTCGTTTGCCTGCTCATTCGCTCCGTTTTTATAGTCCAGTTGGTTTTGAAGCCATTTATAATAAAGCTCCGTGCTCAATTCTAATTTGTTATCGAAAAAGTTCTTGAACCAACCTAAAGCCACCTGATCTGAAATTTCCGGTTTGATATTCAAACTGGAAGAAAGCCATACATCTGTCGGTGAACCTGAAGTGGAATTAGATACCTGATGGATGTTCTGGGTATTTCTTGCATAAGCCGCCTTAATGGATTGCCCTTTCAAATACTGCCAACTGAAGGAAAGTCTCGGTTCAACGAAAAAATACGATTTCAACAACTTGTTCTTCGCATAGTCATTGGTTGTCGCAACTGTTCCATCCGGATTATACGTGTACATTTCATCACCACTGGCAAGTGCCATCAGATTGGATCCGCGCAAGCCATAGCTCATCGTGAAGTTTTCCGTGATGGTGTAATCATTCGTGATATAGACTGCATTTTCAACTGAGTTTGTCGGTTTCAATCTTTTTGCATTAATCCCGGAACCTTCATTCGAATCGATCTGACCCGGAGTAATTCCGTGATTGATTACGTTCAATCCGATTTTAACCTTGTTCCGGTTATTCGGGAACCATTGAAACTCTTGCTTTAAATTGAAATCCTGAATCTGAGATGTAATATCAAATTTCACATCCCCTCCTGAAATGGAAATCTTGTAATCGTATTTACTGTAGATGAATGAGGTATTTGAAAACCACTTTTCGTTGATGATGTGATTCCAACGAAGGGTTCCGGTTGTATTCCCCCAATTGATTCCGAAAACATCTCCCAACCCCAGTTTATCTCTTCCGAAATACCCCGACAAAAACAAGCGGTCTTTTTTACCAACCCGGTAATTCACTTTCGCATTCAAGTCGTAGAAAAACAGCTTGTTGTCTTTGAACCTATCAGATAGTTTCAAGAACAAATCCGCATAGGTTCTTCTTCCTGAAACTAAAAAGGAGGCTTTGTCTTTTGCAATCGGACCTTCCACAATCAATTTGGAAGAAATCAGACCGATTCCTCCTCCAACATTGAAGCGCTTTTGGTTTCCATCATTCATTTTGATATCCAGAACGGAAGAAAGTCTGCCTCCATAGTTTGAAGGTTGATTTCCTTTGTAAAGCATGGCATCCTTGATCGCATCGGAATTGAATGTGGAAAAGAACCCCAGCAAGTGACTTGCATTATAAACCGGCGCTTCATCCAATAGTATCAGGTTCTGGTCTGCTCCACCACCACGGACATAAAATCCGGAACTTCCTTCTCCGGCATTTTTCACACCCGGAAGTAATTGCATGGTCTTGATCAAATCCTTTTCACCAAAAATTACGGGTATTTTGGAAATTTCCTTCGGATCGATCTTTTCAACTCCCATCAACGGATCACGGACATTTCCATCCGGTCTGTCGGAAGTGATCACGACTTCTTCCAATTCCTTTTCGTCCTGGTCCGTTTTCAATTGAAAATCGATCGCTTGCGAAACGGACAGGTCCACTTCCTTTTCAATCCGGAGATAGCCACCCGCCGAGATCTGGATGGTATACTTTCCTACAGGCAATGTCAGCGAGTAAAACCCGTATTCGTTCGTAACAGCACCTAATTTCTGGTCCTTTACACGAACAACGGCTCCGATAATTTCTTCTCCTTTTGAATAATCTTTAACTGTTCCACTTATTGTCGCATTCTCTTGTCCGAAAGAAATTGCAGTGATCAGAACAACTAAAATGGATAATCCTAATTTCATATTGTTGAGTTGAGGTGTAAAATTCGCATTTATCTCTTCATTTCGAACAAAAAAATGGTGAATGGTTGTCATTATTCGGTTAATGGTGTGTTAAAAAACAAAAAAGGTGATTTCGACTCCGCTTAACCACCCTTCTTTTCTTTATTTTTTTAATTATCAATTTTTTAATTCAGTTCACCCTTCATTTTTTCTGCGTTTTCTGCCATCTTCAGAGCATCGATCATTTCCTGAATGTCTCCGTTCATAAAAGCACTCAAATTGTAGATCGTCTTATTGATCCGGTGATCCGTTATACGTCCTTGCGGATAATTGTATGTCCTGATCTTTGCAGAACGGTCACCGGTAGAAACCAACGTTTTGCGGTGAGCCGCACGTTCCTGGTGAACACGGTCCAATTCTGCCTGGTATAAACGGGAACGCAAGACAGAAATTGCCTGCGCCAGATTTTTATGTTGAGAGCGGCCATCCTGACATTCCACCACTACTCCTGTAGGAATATGCGTCAGACGAATAGCCGATTCTGTTTTGTTAATATGCTGTCCACCCGCTCCGGATGCTCTAAAGGTGTCTTTACGGACATCATTCATGTCCAGTTCAAAATCCACCTCTTCCGCTTCAGGAAGTACCGCTACGGTAATCGCAGAGGTATGTACGCGACCTTGAGATTCTGTTTCGGGAACGCGTTGCACGCGGTGCACACCTGATTCGAACTTCAACATTCCATAAATTCCTGCACCGGAAATACTCATGGAAACCTCTTTGTATCCTTTTGCGGAACCTTCGGAAGAATTCACAATTTCGTAAACCCAACCCATTTCCTTGAAATACATGGTATACATCCGGTAAATGTCTTCCACGAAAATACATGCCTCATCTCCACCAGTTCCTGCACGTAACTCGATAATGGCATTCTTATCATCTTCCGGATCCTTGGGAATCAACAAGACTTTGATCTCTTCTTCAATGACCGGTCTTTGCTGTTCCAGCTCGTTGATTTCCATCTTGGCCATCTCGCGCATTTCAGGATCTGTTTCAACATCCAGTAATTCTTTGGAGCTCTTCAGGTTGTCCAAAACATTCTTATAAGCTTTATAAGCGTTATCAACTTCCTCCAGATCTCTGTATTCTTTATTCAACTTCACATACCGATCCATATCTGAAATGATCTCCGGGTCAGTAATCATCTTACCCACCTCTACAAATCGAAAATGAATTGCTTCCAGTTTACTTAATAAATCTTGCATCTATTTTTTAATCTTTTAATTCTTATTCTCATTCAAAACAGAGAATTATAAGCTTTGCGCTCTCCGCTTCTTAGCGGTAAGAATAAAACGAGTTGTTTTAAACCGCAAAGAATCAAAGGACGCGAAGTCTAAAGTTCTCTCTGAAGTTTATAGCTAACCGTTGTAGACGAACTCTCCTACTTCTGAACGAACGGTTACTTGTTTGCCCGACATTTTCTCCACGCGACCAATGATTTGTGCATCAATTCCAAACGACTTGCTGATATCAATAATTTGCTGTGCTTCGCTCTCCGGTAAGTAAACTTCCATTCGGTGTCCCATGTTGAATACCTTGTACATTTCTTTCCAGTCAGTACCTGATTCTTCCTGAATCATTTTGAAGAGTGGTGGAATCGGGAACAGATTGTCTTTGATCACATGCACGTCATCCACAAAATGAAGCACTTTTGTCTGCGCTCCACCTGAACAATGAACCATTCCGTGAATGGACGAACGGCAACTGTCTAAAATTGCTTTGATAACAGGTGCGTATGTTCTGGTAGGAGAAAGAACCAACTTCCCGGCATCTATGGAAACTCCGTCAATCTTATCTGTCAAATTTTTCGAACCCGAATAAACCAGATCCGCAGGAACTGCTGCGTCAAAGCTTTCCGGGTATTTTGCTGCCAATGTTTTATTGAATACGTCATGTCTTGCGGAAGTGAGTCCGTTGGAACCCATTCCTCCATTGTATTCGTTTTCGTAAGTTGCTTGTCCGTAAGATGCCAATCCGACAATCACATCACCACCTTGAATGGTGTGGTTTGAAATAACTTCTGATCGCTTCATTCTACAAACAACCGTGGAATCCACAATGATTGTCCGAACCAGGTCACCGACATCTGCCGTTTCACCACCAGTCGAATAAATTCCGATTCCCTGTCCGCGAAGCGTTTCCAATAGTTCTTCCGTTCCATTGATAATTGCTGCAATCACTTCTCCGGTAATCAGGTTCTTATTTCTTCCGATTGTGGAAGAAAGCAGGATATTTTCAGTTGCCCCGACGCATAGCAAATCATCGATATTCATGATCAATGCATCCTGAGCGATCCCTTTCCAAACAGAAACGTCTCCGGTTTCTTTCCAGTACATGTATGCCAGAGAAGATTTTGTTCCGGCACCATCCGCATGCATGACGATACAATACTCCTCGTCTCCTGTCAAATAATCAGGCACTATTTTACAAAATGCTTTTGGAAACAAGCCTTTGTCGACTTTTTTGATCGCATTGTGAACTTCTTCTTTTCCTGCGGAAACACCTCGTAAGTTGTATCGGATATCTGACATACTAAAAATTGAAAGGGCAAAGTTACAAAATTCCTTTGAGAGGAAGGAGCACAAAAAAAGCCCCGACATTTATCGTCGGGGCTTTTTAGTTCTTATTTCTTCAGCTAAGCTTGAATTACTTCGCTTTTGGCAATGCTTTGTAAATTAAGTAATCTGGACTTGCAGGAGGATATGTGTTTGGATCGAATTCCAAAGTAACCACTTTTCCTTCCGTACGTCTGTTATACTGTTGTAACTGTTCGAACAATTTCTTGTTTGTTTTCTTGAAGGTATTCATATATGCCTCTCTCAAAACAATCACCTGAGTTCCAGGGATCGGATCACCATTCACGTCTCTCGGCTCTGACTCGAAGTACTTACCGGCAGACAAGTAAACCGTTCTTGGCTCACGCTCTCCTTTTCCAACAGGAATAATTCTTCTTGGGTCTACTCCTTTTTCCTCCACTAAGAACTTGTAACAAGCTTTAGCACGGTTTTCAGAAAGAACCTGGTTGTATACGTCATTACCACGTGGATCCGTATGTGAACTCAACTCTAATACCAATCCCGGGTTATCAACCAATAGGTCGTAAACGAATAACAAGGAATCTTTTGAGTTAATCGTAGAATCAACTAACAAATCCCATTTTGCCAATGGATAACGTACCTCCGGAAGACGAATTGGTTTCTTGATTGGGAATAATCCCATATCCAATACGAAATCCTGGTTGTAGATCAGATTTTTAGTAGAAACTGCTGCTCCGGCTTTATTCTCATAATATCCTTCTTTGGAAATCATGATCTTGTAATCAGATTCTTCAGCGATGTAACGATCTCCGTTTGGTTTTTTATCCCAGAATACAGAACCGTCTTTTGCAGTCAAACCTTCCCATTTCTCATTTGCATTTGATCCGGTAACAACCACTTTCACACCTTCGATTTTTGTTTGACGTGTTTTATCAGTCAAGTCAAATACATTCACTTTCAAACTGAAGATGTTCGGAGGTAATTCATACATCCATAAATCCGGGCTGAATTGCTCACCTACATTTCCTTTACGCTCTGAAGTGAAATATCCCTTACGGTCATCAACCTGAACCATCGCATAGTCGTTGAACTCAGAGTTGATCGGAGAACCAAAATTCGTTGGTTTTTCCCATTGGTTTTTATCTCCTATCTTTTCAGCACGGAACATATCCAATGCTCCCATTCCAGGAAGACCGTCAGAAGCATAAATCAAATCTCCGTTCTTAGCGAAACTTGGGAACAATTCGTTTCCTGCAGTATTGATTTCAGGCCCCATGTTTACAGGCATTGTCCATGAATCACCTTTTTTATCGTAAGTCGTGTACCACAAATCGTGTCCACCTTGACCACCAGGCATATCTGAAGCAAAAATCAAGAATTTCGCATCATCCGTAACACATGGGTGACCAACAGACAAGGTATCGTTTGGTTTCAAAGAAAGTTTTTTCGGACGTTCCCATCCTTTTCCTCCTAATTCAGACATATAGATGTCACAACCTAAATTTTTCTTTTTAGTACTTGGACAACGCGTAAAGAACATCGTTTTACCACGTGCATCGATACACAATGTACCTTCGCTGTCTTCTGTATTGATACTATCACCAACAATTGGCTTTGGCTCTAACCAGTTTCCTTTTTTATCCAATTCAGAAACGAAGATGTCCATGTATTTTTGACAAGTCAAAGGATCTTTTGCTTTTCCTTCCAAACCTTCACGCTCACTGGATGTTCCGAAAGCAATTTTAGTTTCTTTCTTATCAACAAACATCGGCGCCATTTCGAAACCTTCTTTATTCAAGGCTTTTACGTTAGAAACCGTATGACGCGTTCTGTTTTCTTTAAATTCTTCGAACATCTTGCATGAAGCGATACCTACATCGGCTCTCGGATCGTCCGGAACTAAAGCTTTATACGCTGTATAATTCTCCTGAGCTTTCTTCAATTCACTCATTTGGCGAAGCATTTCCGCATTATACAACAAAACAAGCGGTTCTTTCTTTTGGAACTTTAATAGAATAGCTTTTTCATACCACTCGTTAGCTCTTTTGAAATTATCTGTCAATCTGTAGCATTCAGCCGTTTTGAAGGCCATATCCCCCTTCATGGCAAGACCTGACTTAGACTTACGTTTGATTTTAGAATAAGCTAGCTCACATTTAGATGCTGCTTCGCAGTAATTCCCACTTCTATACTGAGTATTTGCATCTTTAATTTGTTTCACTTGTCCAAAAGACACGCTGGAAACAACTAAAAGTCCAGATAAAATAAGCGTTTTAACATTCATAGCAAGGTGCAATCTTTATTATAGTAAACACAGTGAAAATCGACGAACTATGGATTAAAGTTATAGTTGTTGAATAATCATGATTGCCGAAATTAAATTAAAATTTTGAATACGCGCTATTTATGATAGAAAAAAAAACGTCTAAAGTGCTTTTTGTGATTATTTATTCAGCGACGTATCTATCCCATTTTTGCAGTAAAACCTGAAATCCTTCCGGTAAATCGGACTCGAACTGCATCCATTTTCCTGTTTTCGGATGTTGGAATCCTAAAGATTTTGCGTGCAATGCCTGTCCCGGGAGTAAATCAAAACAATTAGAGATAAATTGTCTGTATTTATCGTGTGTGGTGCCTTTTACGATTCGATCACCACCATATTCCAGATCATGAAATAACGGGTGTCCTTTCCATTTTAAATGGGTTCTGATCTGATGGGTTCTTCCCGTCTCCAGTTTACATTCAACCAATGTGACCAATCCGTAGCGCTTCAAAACAGTCACATGCGTCACCGCGTGTTTTCCATAATCTCCATCCGGAAAGACTGTCATCACTTTGCGATTGTTCAGCGAACGACCCAGATTTCCTTCTATCCGCATATCTTCTTCCACGTCGCCCCAAACCAAAGCCTGATATCTTCTTTCGGTCGTCCGATCGTAAAATTGCTTCGCCAGATTCGTTAACGCATCTTCCGTTTTTGCAACGATCATGATCCCTGTCGTGTGCTTATCCAAACGATGCACCAAACCGGGTCTTCCAAAGTAATCAGATTTTCGTTCAGGCAGATTATCGAAATGATAAACCAAAGCATTCACCATCGTTCCGGTATAATTACCATATCCGGGATGAACAACCATATCGGCGGGTTTATTCACTACAATGACATCATCGTCTTCATAAACAATGTCCAAAGGAATATCTTGCGGAATTAATTCCAATTCACGAACAGGATAAGGCAATACAATCGCCACTTCATCCTTCGGTTTTATCTTGTAGTTCGACTTAACAGATTTCCCGTTAACAACTACACTTCCATTTTTCGCTGCCGATTGAATCTTATTCCGGGAGGTATTTGGAAGCCTGTCTAATAAGTATTTGTCTATTCGTACAGATTCCTGACCCGGGTCTGCAGTAAAACGGTAATGTTCAAAAAGGTCTTCTTCTTCTTGTTCAACATCCTGAACATCTTCATTCATCTCTTATCTAATAATTTTTTTAACTACCTGGGAGTTGTTCAATCTCAAAAAGTAAATTCCACTTGGAGAATCACTTAAATCAAAGCGCAAATCTTCAGTATCAACATTCAAAAGGATTCTTCCTTGTGAATCAACCAATACAGCACCGGGGAAAGTCGTTTCCGATCTCCAATCGATGTTCACTATTCCTGTTGTCGGATTCGGGTAAACAGTCCATTCTATTTCTTCTCTGGATAGTTCACCGACTGCCAGGTTGATATTGTCACCCGTCTGAATGATCGGCCTGATCATCGGAACTCCTGACTGTGAAGAAGCATTCCAGGTAATCCCGGCATTCAACGAGTAATACAATTTATTTGTCTGCGGTGTATTTTTATCAAAGCCAACATTCAACGGATCTGCATCAATTTGTCTCATCCCGACATAAAATGCACCGGCACTCGACGGAAGCGGAAGTCTTGTATCTTTTAATATGTAATCTGTAAAGATGCCTCTTCCCTCTTCATAAATTGGGGTTCTCGGATAGAAGAATTGATCTTCATAAAGAACTGCCCCGGGGACACCACCTGCATCTGCCCAAACAGTCAGTAGGAATAACTTATTGGATAAATCCTTTACCGTCGGAACAAAACAGATCCGAACTCCAAGCAAGGTGTCTGACTGATAAGGTTGGAATTTAAGTGCCACTCTTCCCTGTACCTGAGAAATTCCGTAAGCTACTTCCGCAGAACCATCGTCATAGGCGTAAACATTTTCAAATACCTGCTTGGTATACGATGAATCGTTCATTGCCAAATTTGGAAAAGGGGCTCCGGCACTTCCGATCACATCAAATGTTTTGGTAGTGACAGACGGTGTAGTGGAGAAAGTATATGCTCCCGTGAAATCATGCACACTTGAATAAGTTGTTCTAGGAGCATAGTTGATGTTCCCTCCGGACAATGTCTGTCCGATCAAGGTAAAATTCCCTTCAGTCGTTCCTGCGAAATCAACTTTCACACTTCCGTTCATGTTATTCTCAGAGATATTCGATCCATTTCTTACCGTCACTTTTACATTCGGATTCATGTGAGTCGGTTGATTCACCCAATGCTCCCAGGGAACTTCCGTATAGGTATCAACGAGCGACCCAATCGGGTAAACGAATGCAAAATCTTTAAAAAGTGTATCCTGATAACCACTTCCGCTTCTTAAGTGAACATAATCCAGATGGAATTCATCCAGCATTCCGGAAAGTCCACCGTAGTTTTTAAATCGGAACTTGAACCCGTTTGTCAAATAGGCCGCATCCACGATTCTCAAATGCCCCAACTTAAACCCGTTCTCAGAACCTCCATTGATAGCCCAAACGCGTTTCCACTCGTCTGCTCCCTGATCAAAAAACTCCAGCACCAATGAATCTTGCAATTCAGGAGCATCACCGAATCCCTGGCGTTGAACCAGGAAACTGAGATAAATGGAATCATTCGGAGCATACGAGGATAAATCAACGGTTTTGGAAGTCAGATAATCTGCATAGTCAGTTAAAGTGGTTCCAATTGCATACGGATAACCCGTTTCATCCAGACCGTCGAACGTTACGACTCCCAATGTCCACGGATTTACTGCATGTGTATAATTGTGGTATGCGGACAGATCTGTCCAATATTTATTCGGATTTGATTCATGAGCAAAAAAGACAATAACCGAATCTTGTTTTGTGTCCGGATTTGACAAGGCAATGGTATCCGAGGCGTTTACAAAATCAGTCGTATCGAAGATATTGTAAGGCGGATAAAGCTGAATCTGCGAATAAACAACGGGATAATTCTGAAAATCAGCCATCTTAATCGTGATTAAAGGCAACTCCGTTTGCGTCGTTATTCCAGCAGTAGTACTGTAGCGTTTGGTTGGTGTCGTAGAGAACTTCTTATCAACCGTCAAAGGCACATCAGCCAAGTCTGTCAAATAGAAAAATTCCTGTTCCGTCACACCTGCATCCCCTGGCTGTGCATCCAAATCTGAGAATTTGGAATGGGAAAACTCATCCAAAAGAGGTAAGGACAGCGTGTCAAAAGAATAAACAAATGTGCTATCGATATTGGTTGTGCTTTTCAAGTTAAGAGCATGGGATCTTTTGGCTGAAACCCCTCTTTTCATTGCACCGATCGGACTAAGAACCTCTTGTCCGAAGGAAATACAACCAATTACAAATACGAAAACGGATACTAAACTAAATTTCATCTAATCAAAATTATCTACCTCTTTTCAGCTGAAATCATAATGGTTGTACCTGAAGGAACTGTAACCCCTTCAACAAATTCGGGGCTTTGAGAATAAATAACAGCATTTGCTGAGTCCGCGGCGTTTGTACATCCATCGCATGAACCAACTGAAATTAGTAGCGATATTCCACTTAAACGCGCTTTGGCATCAGATATTGTCAATCCATTCAAATCAATCACCGTCACAGGTTGCGCATTGTCATTCTGACCAACAACCAAAGTAATCGTACTTCCGACCGGAATTTTTGTTCCTTCCTTGATCTCTCTTCCGTTATAAAGTTGTCTCAAGACAGCTCCATTCGACTCACTAGTAGGGACGTATGTTTTGCGGCATTTCAACCCTCTGTTTTTCAGGATGCTTTCTGAGATCCGTTCGGATTTGTCAATCAGGCTTGGCATTTCAACCAAACGTGATTTCTTGGAAACCTGAACACGGATAATTCGCCCGGGCTTCACACACACCAAGGATTTTGACGTAGGAAGCGGATCTTGTGAAACAATTGTTCCCGAAGGTAATTCAGGTCTGTAAATGGAATCCAATACTTCTATTTTCAATTCCAATTCTTCCAACTTGGATTGCGCGCTGCTTGTTTTCAACCCAACCACATTTGGGACATCGATTTTCACACCATGATTCGTTGTTGAATCCAAATAGAATACAACGATGGTGATCACTAAAAAATAGGTAAGCAAAATGAAGATTGAATGCTTCAAAAAATGCTTGCTCCAAACAAATGCCTTAAGCTTCTGAAAAAACTTCATAAATCGATTGTAAGTTGCACAAATATAGAAAGAATGTTTCTGCAAGGATGCACTGCCAAGACGAAGCTTTTAACAATCTATTCTGAAAACTTTTCTCCCTTAAGAAAATCACGGTTCAAATATCCGCTAATTTTGTAAAAAAATGAAGGTATGAAACTAGTTGGTTTGTTTTGTGGCGGTTATTCTTCGGAATTTGAAATCTCTTTGAAAAGCGCTCAAACCATCATGGATAATTTTCCAAATGGGTATGAAGTGGTTCCAATTCATGTGGTTGAAACCGGTTGGTTTGTTCCACAAGGTCCTGAAAAGCTTCCATTCTCGATTGAGACGATGAGCTACTCAACCAATGGTGCGGTGCGTAAAATCGATATCGGATTGATCTATATTCATGGAAACCCGGGTGAGAATGGAAAAATTCAAGCTTTGTTGGACATGAAAGGAGTTCCTTATGTGAATTCCAATGCGCTTGCTTCCGAATTGAGTTTTGACAAGTGGTACTGCAATCAGTTCCTATCTCGTTTCGGCATTCCTGTTGCAAAATCCCTTTTCATGAAATCACGGAATGCTTATACGGCAGACCATATACTGAATGAGTTGGGATTACCTTGTTTTGTAAAACCTTCCGATTCAGGTTCCAGTTTTGGTATCAGTAAGGTTTCCAAGGCCGAGGATTTACAAAATGCATTGGACAAGGCTTTTGAAGAAGGAGATACGGTCGTGATCGAATCTTTCCTGAAGGGAACGGAAGTCACTTGCGGAATCTATCGTTCGCCAAACGGTTTGGTAACGCTTCCCTTAACCGAAATAGTTACTGAAAATGATTTCTTTGATTACGAAGCGAAATATCTGGGGCAATCGCAGGAAATAACCCCTGCGCGGATTCCGGATTCGATTCGAAATAAAGTTTGGGAAGTTTCCAAAGAAGTTTACTCCTTGCTTCAACTCAAATCCATTGCCCGAATTGATTTCATGTTGGTGGATGATATTCCACATGTGATTGAAGTGAATACTACTCCTGGTTTCTCGGGAGCAAGTCTGGTTCCTCAAATGTTAGGAGTTCACGGAAAATCAATCCGCGACTTTTGGACAGAGATTTTCGAAGTGGAGCTAGCTTCAAACAGAAGATAATTTAGTTATTTATTTACCGCAAAGAGTGAAAGGGCGCAAAGATTGGGAAATTCACTTTGCGTTCTTTGCATCTTAGCGGTTAAATTAAGAAAGAAGGATTGCTTTACGACAAGTAAAACCTTATAAAATGAAAAAGGGTACAATCCAAATAGTACCCTTTTCCAAACCTAAAACCCAATTTACCAAACCAATCAGAGAGATTTCTGATATATACTTGACACCCTTATGATGCAGGTATTTTTAAATGGTTGGAAAAAAAAATATTTTTTTTCAAATTCCCTCAATTAACGATTCTAGCTTCGTCTTTTTGCTTTCGCTGTCCCTTGGCTTTTTTGTCTTGTGAGACAGTGCCTCGGTCTTTCCGCCGCGGTGGACTTTCGCGGACTCTTACTCCACACAATGACATGGTGGATCGAAATACCACTTCACCTGCGGCATCGATTCCTCCCATTTTTGTTGGAAATGTGGCCCCAACATGATGGATCTCATATCAACCGCTTCCAGTTTTTTCAACTTGAGAATCTCTTCCGGCAATGTATTTATAGGGTTATCCCAAATATCCAGGACTTTCAAATCTGTCAAATAACCAATGCATGCGGGCAAAGAAGAGATTCTGTTTCGCGCCAGATGCAATTTTTGAAGTTTTGGCAGTTGACAAATCACAATGGGTGCACTATCCAAATCATTCTTGGTCACATCCAATGTTTTAAGTGATTTAAAAACACCCATTTCCAGTGGAAGCTCTTTCAACTTATTCTTTGAAAGATTTAAGTATTTGAGATTCTTGAAGGAATATAATTTTTCAGGGATTTTTTCCCATTTCAACTTAGAAGCATCAATTCCTAAAATGGTGTCAGGGTTTGCCTTTTGAATTGCTTCCCACTTATAAATCCTCAAGGTATCTTGAGCAAAGAGTAAGCTACTTGTGTATAGAAAAGTAATTGCGAGCAGTAATTTCATCTAGTTGAATTTGATTTTTTAAATCGGCTATATTTTCAAAACGTTTTTCATCACGGATATGTTGCATGACCTCTACTTTAATCGGACGGTCATAAATTTCCTCATTGAAGTCGAACAAATAGATTTCAATCGTCACCTGTCCATTGTTTGCCACGGTGGGTCTGGTTCCGATATTCATGACCCCAAAGACTAATTTGTCTTCCAGGTAAGCCTTGGCAGCATACACTCCGTTTTTAGGAAAGATCTTCTCCGTGTTTTCAAGGTCGATGTTGGCAGTTGGAAAACCGATTGTCCGACCGATCTGCTGTCCTTTCACTACATTTCCTTGCAGGACAAATGGACTTCCCATTAATTTCGCAGCATATTCCACATTTCCTTCGAGGATCGCATTTCGAATCTTGGTGGAGCTAATCGCCACATCCCCCAAGGAGATTGCCGGCAATTGAAACACCTCAAAATGATAGATTTCACCCAACTCCTGTAATTCCTGAAAGGAGCCTTCCCGATTCTTTCCAAAATGATGATCATGTCCGATATGCATTTCGCTTACCCCAATCTGGTTAACGAGTACATCCCGCACAAATTCCATTGCTGACAAACGCGAAAATTCTTTGGTAAAAGGAAAAAGTATCACGGTATCCAAGCCCAATTTTTCCAATTTCGCCAGCTTCTCATCAACTGTATCTATCAATTTGACAGAATAACTTTCCGGATAAAGTACTTTTCTCGGATGTGGTTCGAAAGTGAACAGGACAGATTCCTTGTTTTCTCTTTTAGCCTTTTCTACCAGCGACACAATAATTTCCTGATGTCCTAAATGAACTCCATCATAGGTCCCCAAAGTAAGGATTGGATTATTAAACTTCGTATCTGAATTCAACTGCCGAACTACACGCATGGTACAAATGTAGTTAAACAAAAAAAGTAGTGGTGAAAAATTTTCATCACTACTTTTTAAAATTTCGTAGCTTATCTTATGAGTTGAACATTCCCATGACCACTAAGAATCGTTCCATTAAGACCTTCAACCTGATAATTGAAGAAATAAACGCCGTCAGAAGCCAAATTTCCATTTACCGTTCCATCCCAATAGCCTTGCACATCATCATAATCGACCATTTTGTCTCCCCAACGGTTCACAATCTGTACTTTAACCGATTTCGCGTAACTGACCTCCAGGAAAAACTGATCATTGTTGTGATCTCCATTCGGAGTGAAAATATTAGGGATCACTACAATCGGATCCGGAACCGGAATAACTGTAATCAATAATGTATCCGTATCCACACAAGCGCCATTTGCAGCAGTTAAAACAACCACATATTCACCCGGAATCGTGTATCCATACTGCTGACTGGCCGAAGTAGATGCATTTGTCTGGAAGCCATCTCCAAAACTCCAATGATAAGTTGATGCATTCGTCGAATTATTATCAAAATTGACAGTCAAAGTAGGACTTCCGTTAGTTACATCTGCAGAAACACTGGCGTTTGGAATCAGCACAATTGTAACTGTAATCTGATCCGTATCTGTACATCCATTCGCATCGGTTCCGGTAACGGTATAAGTTTGAGTAGATCCCGGAGTAAATGAAACGCCATCTGTAACACCGTTGTTCCAGATATAATTTTGTGCACCCGACCCGGAAAGCGTCAATTCACTTCCAATACAAATCGATTGATCAGCTCCCGCATTCACAATGGGAAGTGCATTCACGGTTACCGTAACCTGATCTGTAGATTGACAACCATTCACACTTACGGTAACAGTGTAGGTTTGAGTGGATCCGGGTGTAAACGCAATTCCATTCGTGACTCCGTTGTTCCACACATAATTGGAAGCTCCAGAAGCCGAAAGCGTAACGCTTGTTCCGGCACAAACCACTTGATCATTGCCCGCATTGACAGTTGGACTTGGATTGACTGTCACGATTACCTGATCCGTATTCTGACAACCATTGGCATCGGTTCCTGTACAGGTATAAGTCAATGTTGCATTCGGAGTAAAAGGTACATTATCTATACCACCATTATTCCAAGTATAGCTTTGTGCTCCCGAACCTGATAAAGTAACGCTTGTTCCCTGGCAAACCGCTTGAGGTAAACCTGCTTCAACTAATGGAAGCGGATTGACTGTCACGACTACCTGACCCGTATTTTGACAACCGTTGGCGTCCGTACCAGTAACGGTATACGTTTGAGTTGATCCCGGTGTAAAAGAAATGCCATTTGTTACGCTGTTATTCCATGTGTAGCTTTGAGCACCAGCACCTGATAAGATTACAGAAGCTCCCTGGCAAACTGCCTGAGGCGCACCTGCGCTAACTGTAGGCAATGGATTAACCACCAAATCTACCTGATCGGTATTCTGACATCCATTGGCATCCGTACCCGTAACAGTATAGGTTTGATTCACAGTCGGATTAAACGCAACTCCATCTGTAGCACCATTATTCCAAGTATAACTTTGAGCTCCCGAACCTGATAAAGTCACAGAACCTCCAATACATATTGAACTATTCGTTCCTGCATTAACTGCCGGTAAAGCATTGACAGTAACCGTTGTTGTCGAAGAACACAAAGAACCGTTGTCATTCACATCAACAGTGAAGTTATAGGTTCCAGGTGCACTTGGAATCGGAACTCCAGTGGGGTTTTGGGCACTTGAAACAAATCCATTGGGACCTGTCCAGGAATAAGTTGCCCCTACAATGGTTGTAGCAAACAAATTAATCGTACTCGTTCCGGAACAAACCGGTCCGCTATTCGTTGCATTTACAGTACATCCGCATGGATTTACCACGATGGTTGCTGTCGCAGTTGTAGAAGATGGACATAACGGATTACCTGTTGCGGAATTCACTGTATAGGTATAAGTTCCGGGAGTTGTTGGAGGAGTTGCTGTAACAGTTGAACCTGTTGTTCCACTAAGATTTGGTGAAGCAACCCACGTAAAAGTACCATTTCCCCCGCTTGCAGTCAAAGCAACTGTTTCTCCAACACAGATTGAAGAATTTGCAGGTGAAACGTCTACCGGAATAGCAATTCCGGTATTTGCAGCAAATGTATAATCACAAATATCTCCGGCAAACCCATCGATCATGATATAATAAGTATTTCCGGGTGTTAATCCGCTAGCAGATACACTTTGAGACGATGCCGACGGACTTAAAGCATCACAATAGTATGAGTTAACGGTACCTGAACAATTGTTCGCCGAAAAAATCATGATTTGGATTCCATCACCGTAGGTTGAATTGTAAACCCATACATCAAATGAAATGGAAGACGAAGACGCAACAAATGTCAAAAATGAATTATTCTCAATCGAACCACAAAATTCACCATTCAGACCACAATCGCTGAGCCCTAAAAATCCACATGACTGACTCCAGGAGTTAGCCGTATAAGATGCTGAAGTGTTTCCACAATATCCATTCAACTCACAAATCGGAGTTGCAGTTGCGCAAGTATTTCCTGCTGCAGGGTTACTTCCACAAGGTGGTTGCGAAAACCCATTTAATGTCAGGAATAGTAGTAGTGTTAGAAGTAAGTGTTTCATTTAAGTTGATTTTTTTTGTTTTTAATGTAAGCCAGAATGGCTTTGTTCCGATCAGTAGGCTCAGTTCTCGCTTTGTAAACAAAGTGCTCATGCAGTTTGCTAAACTCAGAAGCGGAACATCGATCGATCAGATCATAAATCACTTCAAGTGTTTCAGTTTTTGATTGTTCTGAAATAGATTGGTATGTGATGTTTTGAGGAGGTGTTTGTGTTCCTGAGCTTTCTTGAGAAAACGCGGAACTAGTGCCAATAAACAGGCACAACTGTAGAAAAACAATTTTTTTCATATTAGTAGTAGTAAGTAAAATCAGGCAATTATTTAAATTACCCTTATGTATTAGCAATCAAATTTATGAATTTATATTTCAAGAAAAAAAACATAACATTCAATAAATCAACACTTTTAACGCAAATAAGTGTGTTAGTTTGAATATTAACAACTAACACACCTGTTCCTATTTAATTTCTAATCAGCTGGATATTACCTTGACCAGTAAGTACCTTCCCATTAATCCCTTCTATTTCATATGTAAAGAAATAAACTCCGTCTGAAGCTATATTTCCGTTAACTGTTCCGTCCCAGTAAGCTTGAACACCATCGTAGATACACATTTTGTCTCCCCAACGGTTTACGATGGTTACCTTAACAGACTTCACATAACTGACAGTAAGAAAGAATGTGTCATTATTATTATCACCGTTTGGAGTAAAGATATTTGGAATCACTACGATTGGGTCCGGAAGCGGATTCACAACAATCAACAAGCTATCCGTATCTGCACAAGAACCATTCGAAGCGGTCAAAACCACCAGATACTCCCCCGGACTGGTATACACGTATTGCTGTCCGGATGTATTATTTGAATTCACCTGTGCCCCATTTCCAAAGTACCAATTATAGCTAGTAGCATTCAATGAATTATTATCGAAATTCACTGTCAGATCCGGGAAGCCCTCCGTTACATCAGCAGAAACAACTGCCACTGGTATCGGAACAATGGTCACCGTAATTTGATCTGTATTCACACAACCATTTGCATCAGTTCCGGTAACCGTATAGGTTTGAGTAGATCCCGGAGTAAATGCAATTCCGTTTGTAACTCCATTATTCCAAACGTATGTCTGAGCTCCGGAACCCGAAAGCGTCACCGAACTTCCAATACAAATGGATTGGTCTGTACCTGCACTCACATTTGGAAGCGGATTTATTGTTACAATTACCTGGTCTGTACTCTGACAACCAAAGGCGTCCGTACCGGTCACAGTATACGTTTGCGTAGAGCCCGGTATAAATGAAACACCATTGGTAACTCCATTGTTCCAGCTATATGATTGTACACCCGAACCGCTTAGTACCACTGATCCACCCTGACAAACGGACTGATCAATTCCTGCATTAACCGGAACCGGCTGATTGACCGTTATAGTTACCTGATCCGTATTGGTACATCCATTCGCATTAGTACCCGTCACCGTATAGGTTTGTGTGGAACTTGGGATAAACGAAACACCATTTGTAACCCCATTATTCCATGTATAAGAAACTGCACCTGAACCATTCAATATTACAGAAGTTCCCTGGCAAACAGTTTGCACCGCCCCCGCATCAACTGTCGGTAGCGGATTTACCGTAACGACCACTTGATCTGATCCCTGACAACCGTTAGCATCTATTCCTGTAACCGTATAGGTTTGTGTCGAAGCCGGTGTAAATGCGACACCGTTTGAAACACCATTGTTCCAGTTATATGATTGTACACCCGAACCGCTTAGTACCACTGGATTTCCTATGCAGACTGCTTGATCGATTCCTGCATTAATCGGTGGATTCGGATTTACAGTTACTTGAATGGTTGAATTTGCCACACATCCATTTGCGTCTGTTGCAGTAACGGTATAATTGGTTGTCGCTGCCGGACTGACTGTATTGCTTGATCCGTTTGGCAACGAATTGCTCCAGGTGAAAACGTAAGACCCATTCCCTCCTGTTGCTTGAGCATTCATGATTACACTACCACCGATACACATCGATAATGGAGTATTCGTAGTCACACTAACAGGAGTGGGTTGCGCAATTGTAACTGAAATTGTATCGTGACAATTATTCCCGTCCGTTACGACGTAATTATATGTTCCTACTGCTAAACTTGTAAATGTATTCGATCCCTGAGAAGAACCTCCCACAAGAGAATAGGTATATGGCATCGGAGTTCCTACTCCTCCGAGTTGCACACTTCCGTCACTCAATCCATTACAAGACACATCCTGATCATCTATTAAAAGAGCCGTTAGATTGTTGACAATACCAACTGTTGCAGGCACAGATGCAGGGCATCCATTATCATCGACAACTTGAATCGTATAGGTTCCACCTGCAACATTGCTAAATACCGGACTTGTTTGAGATGCTCCTCCATTCGAAGAATAATGCAATGTCCCGGTCCCTCCGGCTCCTGATACTGTCAAACTTCCATCACTCCCGGAGCAACTTGCATCTGTTGCAGATACAAAAGAAATCGTTACAACTGTTGGTTGTGTTATGGTCACAGGTTGGGTATCCGTGCATCCATTCGCATCCGTCACTTCAATAGTATAAGTTCCGGCAGCTAAATTCGAATAGGTTCCCGTTGATTGGGTCGAACTTCCATTTAAAGTATAGGAAAAAGGCGCTAACCCACCTGAAACAGAAGTAACAGCAGAACCATTTGAACCACCATTGCAAGAAACATTGGTACTGCTTGCAAGTGTCAAGTCAATCGTACTTGGCTGACCAACTGTAGCGGCAATACTTCCTTGACAGCCATTCATATCCTGAACCAGAACAGTATAGTTACCCCCAGCCAGGTTTGTAAATACACCGCTTGTTTGCCAGGTCACTCCATTATCAATTGAATATTGATAACCACCTGCCCCACCTGTTCCCTGAACTTCAAAACTACCGGTTGATCCTGTACAAGAAGATGGCGCTGAAGCAATTTCATTTCCGGAAGGAGTCGATGGATCCGGGGAAACAATCATATCGTCTGTCTTGACGATAACCGTTCCGTCACAAGCAGTATAAGTTACTTGAGCAGTATAGGTTGTCGTTGCTGTAGGGCAAACGTTTACGGTGTTCCCAGTACCAATACTCGTTCCACCCTGAAACCATTCCGTAGTATAAATCGGAGCTCCATCTGGAGTAAAACGCCAGCCTTCAGGTGTTGAAACGGTCCAATTTGGTGAAGTATTTCTGTTAGGAGCTGCAATTCCGGCAGTCCCCGCGGGATTTTGAATACCAATGATTGCTGCACCACCATTCCAGCTTGAACAAAGACCTTTATTGTTGACATAAACGTCAATCACATTCGTTGTTTCATACAATACCATCATAAAGGTGGAGAAAACACTCCCGTTACAAGAGGATGAATAGTGAGGCAAACCGTTATAAGACACAACAAATATTCTACATGGTGCCGATCCAACAACATACCACTTCACAGTACCTCCATAAGAGGGATCAATGTCATGATAAATTCCAAAAATATCACCTGCCGTTGTCAGACTGGTTGAAGGGCATGAAGCACTAAAAGACCAAGGCTGACTTGTTGGAGCATATGTTCCGAACTTAATCGATCCGTTTGATCCAATCTTACACGAGGTGTACGATTGTCCGTAATAACAAAAGGTAAATGGCAATGTAATTTGTGGACTCCAGACATCATCAGTACCAACGGAGACCCCTGTTCCTCCGGCCTGATTATAGGCAATTGGTGGGGTATGTGGAATAGAACCTACGGTATAAGTTGTGGTTGCTCCGGCATGAAATGGTGTTGCATTTAATGTTGCGCATGGCTGATTGCATGTAAGTGTTTGATCTGATCCGGCATTAATGCTAGGGCATCCGGGAAACTGAGCCCATGCCATTGAAAATGCTGACAGGATTCCCATCAGAGTAGTAATAAGTTTCATATTTAGTAGCAATAAGTAACGTAGTGTAAACGAAGATATACAAAAAAGGTTGCATTTCAAAAAAAGGTGTGCAAATCATTGAATATCAATATCTGCACACCTTTTAGACTTTTATTCGTTTATCCGTTTAGTCTCTTATCAACTGCACATTTCCTTGTCCGGTTTGAGTGGTACCATCCAATCCGGTTGCTGTATAGTTATAGAAATAAACTCCTTCATCTGATAAGTTGCCATTAACTCTTCCGTCCCAGGAAGCATTTAATCCGGAGAATGTAACCATTTTATTACCCCATCTGTTTACGATCGTAACTTCTATTGAGACCACATTCTCCAATCGAATGAAAAACACATCGTTATTTCCATCTCCGTTCGGTGTGAAAATATTCGGTGACACAATATTCATCAGAGGGTAAGGAATAACGATTACTTCCAATTGAGATGTGTCCTGACAAACCCCGTTACTTGCCGTTAAGACAACGGTGTAAGTACCTGGCGACTGATACGTACCGCTTGGCGTTGCCGAGACATTTGTTGTACTATAGGAAGCACCATTCCCAAAAGTGAAATTATAGGAATTTGCATTCAAACTGGCATTTGTAAATTCGACTACCAATCCCGGATACCCGGAAAGTGTTGAATTGCTTCCCAAAACAGCTGTCGGAACCAAAATTACTGTGACCACAACCTGATCCGTTCCCTGGCAGCCATTTGTATCAGTTCCGGTGACAGAATACGTCATTGTAGATGACGGATTAAAAGCAACTCCATTCGTTACTCCGTTATTCCAAACATACGTTTGTGCTCCTGAACCGGAAAGTGTTACAGGCTGACCTAGACAAACTGTCTGATCTGGTCCTGCACTTACCGGAATTGTAGTATTAACAGTTACGAGTACATCATCCGTATCCGTGCAACCGTTTGCAGCTGTTCCTGTTACAGTATATGTTGCAGTGGCACCCGGTACAAATGGAACACCATTCGTTACTCCGTTATCCCATGCATAAGTTTGCGCTCCCGAACCGGAAAGTGTTACGGATTGGTTCATACAAACTGTCTGATCCGGTCCTGCATCAACGACAGGATAAATGACATTCACACTTGTGGAAGCAGGTAACGATTGACAGGTTGTACTCTCATAAGATGTTGTAGCTACCAGAGTAAAAGTTGAAGTTCCCGGAGGCAAACCAACTGCAGATGTATTGGCAGAAGTAGGATTTAAAACTCCCGGACCGATCCAAAGTAAAGTCGTATTTGCTGTAATGGTAATCGGGGTAGTTAAAATCGGTGATACGGGAACCTGGAAAATCGATGCTGAAGCTGCCGTACATGAGTTATCATTAATTACAGAACTAATTGCTCCCGAACCATATCCGATAGAAGTCGGAGAACCACAAATGGACGTTAAATTGGAGAAGGTAATTTCGGCATTTGTCAGAGCACCGACGTCAGCGCCAATACAATCGTAAATCTGAACAGCCCATCCTCCGGCAGCAGCATTACAACCAATCAAACTGGACCAATTGATCGGAGTGTTGGAAGGACCGTATGTACTGTAAGTTCCTCCTAAAGAAGAAGGGCTAGGGTTACATACATCTATATTTCCACTCGGAACGGTTGTAAAACAAAGGTTATTGATGTTATCACCACTGTTACACGTCGATCCCTGACCAATTACTCCGGGATTAGGAAGTAATAAGATCGTTGGGGAACCGCAGGCCGGTGGACCAACCAAATAGAATGCTAAATCCGACACGAATGTATGATCGGCAGTAAAACAAACCTGGATTTCCGTATTTACGTTAATCAAAGATTTTGGTGGCGGTGGATTGTAATAAGAGAATGATCCTGTCGTATTTACAGTAGAAGACAAAGCTGCATTATTACAGTTTGACAAGGAACTGGAAGCTGTCACTTCGGTATTCAGATTCCAGACCCATGCTGTAAAACAATCTGTAATGGTGTTCGCGGCATCCCGAATTTCAACTCGGTAACCGTCACTCGCAAGGTTTGATATGGTCGAACTGCTGTCACCCACTTCTACCGATAAATTCTGCCAGGAAAAAGTTGCCTGATCGTGATAAAACCAGTTGAAGGTATATGGTCCCACTCCACTTGTCGGAGTAGCCGTTAAACTTCCTTGCTGCGCACCGATTGTAGTTCCACACCAGATATAGATCGGATCATTTGGAGCACCATTGGTATAAGATGTAATCGAAGATCCGGAATTCCCGTTGGGTACCAATTGGGCGTGACTGTACATTGAACTTGCTAATGCAAGTAGGACAAGTAACTTTTTCATAACTAATTGGATGATTTAAGTTCGTTTATTCTTTTCTGAATCAGAGCTTTCTCATTCAGGTAATACTCGCGATCGGTTAATGCAGTCTCATTTAACTTCATCTCTACGTGAGCCAATGCATCGATACATTCCGGAAGATTCCAGTCCTGTATCGTTCGAACTTTTACAGGTTCAGTTTTAGTCTGTTCAACCACTCCTTCTACTCCTTGTGCCTGGTGTACAATTACCCCATTGGAAAGTTGAGTGGTGTTTGATTGCGAATGGCCTAGTGCATGCATAGTGCAGACAGATAAACCAACAAGAATTAATTTCTTCATTTTAGTAGAGGTATAACAATATTAAACGGTGCTTAAGCATATCGGTAACAAAACGAAGCGCATTTTTGAAAAGTTGCACCCTTTCAACGTTTTTTTTCGTTGATATATCAAGCTGAAAAGCCCTTATTTCAGTGGGTTTCCAAAAAAATAGAAACCGTTTTACAACTCAAAAACGAAGCTATGAAAGTTGATTCTGTTTGATTGACGAATACATCTAAAAAACCTTGATAAATCAAGCATTCCGGTCATTTTGAACGTTTAAAAAATAATTTTTAAGTTCCACTATTTTAGGAGTATGGATTTATTTTGAACGATTTAGTATAAAATAACAGCGACAATCAATAATCTTTGTCTTTTTATTGCACCTATACCATAAATGTGGTATTTTTGTCAACGAAATACAGCTTTATTTAAAATTAATCTAAATAAAGAATCAACATACTTGTCATGATTACAGTAACAGAACAAGCAAAGAAACAAGCGATTCGCTTGATGGAAGACGAAGGCAAAGCAGGCTATTTCATTCGGGTTGGCGTAGAAGGAGGAGGTTGCTCCGGATTGATGTACCAACTTACATTTGACAATCAGGAACACGCAGACGACAAGACTTTTGAAGACAACGGGATTAAGGTTGTTGTTGACAAAAAGAGCTTTTTATACCTTATCGGAACCACCTTGGATTTCTCAGGTGGTTTGAATGGAAAAGGATTTATTTTTTCAAACCCAAATGCAGGAAGAACTTGCGGTTGCGGGGAATCTTTCTCATTATAATAATAGTACAGAATTTAGATGGGTTACACTGAAAACGATTTAGCGAAGGATTTAGAAAATTCGGAATACAAATTCGGGTTTACGACTGATATCGAATCGGATAGAGCTCCGCTTGGATTGAACGAAGATATTATTCGGTTCATTTCTGCAAAGAAAGAAGAGCCAGAGTGGTTATTGGAATACCGATTGAACTGTTATAAGATCTGGTCAGAAATGACTGAACCTTCTTGGGCACATATTTCGTATCCCAAACCAAATTTTCAAGGAATTTCTTATTATGCGGCACCAAAGCAAACCAAAAAGTATGAAAGTTGGGATGATGTAGATCCTGAGATGAAAGAAACCATGGCAAAATTGGGGATTTCATTGGAGGAACAACAACGTTTAACCGGAGTTGCTGTGGATTTTGTAATGGATTCGGTTTCCGTGGCAACTAGCTTCAAATCCAAATTGAAAGAATTGGGAATCATTTTCTGCTCTTTCTCCGACGCGGTTCAGGAACATCCCGAATTGGTAAAACAATATATGGGATCGGTGGTTCCGGCAACCGATAACTTTTATGCAGCTCTGAATTCAGCAGTATTTACAGATGGTTCTTTCTGTTACATTCCAAAAGGAGTAAGATGTCCGATGGAATTGTCCACCTACTTCCGAATCAACGAAGCAAATACCGGTCAGTTTGAACGTACTTTGGTCATTGCCGATGAGGGTTCGTATGTTTCTTATTTGGAAGGATGTACTGCTCCTCAGCGTGATGAAAACCAATTACACGCCGCTGTTGTAGAATTAATAGCATTGAAAGATGCTGAAATTAAATACTCTACTGTTCAAAACTGGTATCCCGGCGATAAGAACGGACAAGGAGGAGTTTTCAATTTCGTAACGAAACGCGGAATTTGCGAAACAAACGCGAAAATTTCCTGGACACAAGTTGAAACAGGTTCAGCTGTGACTTGGAAATATCCATCTTGTATCCTAAAAGGAGATAATTCAATCGGAGAGTTCTACTCTGTTGCCGTAACGAACAATCATCAGCAGGCGGATACAGGAACAAAGATGATTCACTTGGGTAAAAACACCAAAAGCACCATCATTTCCAAAGGAATTTCTGCCGGAAAATCGCACAACTCTTACCGTGGGTTGGTACAAATACATAAGAATGCTCATAACGCACGCAATTTCTCTCAATGTGATTCATTATTGATGACCGATGAGTGTGGTGCCCATACTTTTCCATATATTGAATGTAAAAATCCAAGTGCCAAAATTGAACATGAGGCAACTACTTCAAAAATCGGAGAAGATCAAATTTTCTATTGTTTACAAAGAGGAATCTCTGAAGAAAAAGCAATCAGTTTGATTGTAAACGGATATTGCAAGGAAGTTTTGAACCAACTACCTATGGAATTCGCTGTTGAAGCACAGAAATTATTGACAATTAGTTTAGAAGGTTCGGTAGGATAAATTATTAATCGGGGAAAATCCTCCCCCTTTATCCCCCTCCAAAGGGGGATCTGAATCACCTCCTCCCTTGAGGGAGGATTGAGGAGGGTGGCAAAACGAAAATAAGATGTTAAAGATCACAAATTTACACGCGTCTATTGACGGAAAAGAAATCCTGAAAGGGTTGAACCTGGAAGTGAAAGCTGGAGAAGTACACGCAATCATGGGACCAAACGGTGCCGGAAAAAGTACTTTGGCAAGTGTTTTGGCCGGAAGAGAAGAATACGAAATTACAGCCGGTTCAGTTGAGTTTGATGGTGCTGACTTACTTGAAATGGCAACGGAGGACCGCGCAAGAGAAGGTTTGTTTTTAGCATTCCAATATCCTGTTGAAATCCCGGGAGTTTCGAATGTCAATTTTTTACGCACCGCATTGAATGAAATTCGTGAGTACCGAGGTGAACCTCAAATCTCTGCGAAAGATTTCATGGCATTGGTAAAAGAAAAATCTGCTATCGTGGAATTGGATGCAAAATTGGCGTCCCGTTCCGTAAACGAAGGTTTTTCCGGTGGTGAGAAAAAACGAAATGAAATTTTCCAAATGGCCATGTTGGATCCCAAATTAGCCATCTTGGATGAAACCGATTCCGGATTGGATATCGATGCACTTCGGATTGTTGCGAACGGTGTAAATACTTTGAAATCAGATAAAAACGCAACGGTCGTGATTACCCACTATCAGCGTTTATTGGATTATATCGTGCCCGATTTCGTTCACGTTCTTTACAATGGTCAAATTGTAAAATCAGGTCCGAAGGAATTGGCTCTTGAATTGGAAGAAAAAGGATACGACTGGATTAAAGCAGAATTTGCTCATTAATTAAATCATGCAGATGCAAACCATTGAAAAAGAATCGGCAGCAAGTGTGAATTGGCAATTGAATGGGACTTTTTTGTTAAACCCGGCACTCCGTCAAAAAGCACTTGAAGTTTTAGACAACACTCCTTTTCCAACTACAAAAACGGAAGCTTGGAAGTATACACGTGTTGCTAAAATCAAAAACAGTAATTTATCGATTCAGGAAAATCCAATTTCATTAACCGGAAATTTCGGATTGTCGGATAATTCGATCCAATACGTTTTCATAAACGGGCATTTTTCGGAGGAGCTTTCTTCCAAATCTTACCCAGAGGGACTGAAAATTCTTCCACTTTCTAAAATGGATGAAGCTGAAGTTCGCGTTTTGGGAGGAAGTGTGTTGTTGGATGGAGAAGTTTTCTCCTCTATCAATACTGCTTATGCAACAGACGGGATTTATGTCCATGTTTCAGCTAAAATGCAAATCGAACCCGTTATCGAGATCATTCAGATCAATACAGAAAACGCTATTCTATCGAATTTGCGTCATGTATTGGTAGCGGAAGCATTTTCGGAAGCCAAGTTCATTCAACGATCTATTTCCGTAGGCGGTTCGGATAACTTCACCAATGTGATTTCTGAAATTCACGTTGGAAAGAATGCGAAAATGACGATTGATAAATTACAGGAGGAACATGAATCTTGTTTTCAGGTTTCAACCGAATTGGTTAATCAACACTCCGATTCAACCTTCACAATCAATACAGCCACTTTAAATGGTCTATTGGTTCGCAATAACCTGACAATTGAAGTGGACGGACAAAATTGTGAGACACATCTGAACGGTGCCTATATCCTGAATGGAAATCAACATGTGGACAATCATACAATTGTAGACCATAAGGTGGCAAATTGCAATTCCAATGAATTGTACAAAGGTGTGATCGACGGAAAAGCGACTGCTGTATTCAACGGAAAGGTTTACGTTCGTAAGGATGCTCAAAAGATCAATGCATTCCAATCCAATGGAAACGTATTGTTGAGTGATGATGCAACAATCAATAGCAAACCCGAATTGGAGATCTATGCGGATGATGTGAAATGTTCACACGGTTCGACAACCGGTCAATTAGATGAAGAAGCAGTTTTCTACCTTCGGGCAAGAGGTTTGAGCGAAGCAAGTGCGAGACAATTGATGGTCGGTGCTTTCATCGAAGATGTGATTCAAAAGATCGAGAACGAAGCGGTAACAAACCGCATTCATAACATATTGAAAGAACGGTTCAATTGGGTGATTGAATAACAAAGTTTTTCTACAAATACAAAATCCCGCCTTTTGAGCGGGATTTTTAGTTTAAATCAATTATCACATTTTTATTTCTTAGGAAGTTCACTTCAGATTCAACATTCGGAATTAGGATCCAGATAGCTATTGGGACGTAATTATTTACATTAACTTTGCATCATGGAAGAACGTTTAGACAAACTATTAGTCGATCGAGGTTTGGTGACCTCCCGGACACGTGGTGAAGAACTCATAAAAAACGGCGATGTCTTGGTAAACGGTATTTCTGTCGAAAAGCCAGGAAAAAAAATTCATGTTGACGCTAAGATCCTGCTTCTAAATGAAGAATTGACCTGGGTTTCAAGAGGTGCTCTGAAATTACTCAAGGCTATCGATCATTTCCAAATCCCGATTGCAGATAAGACTTTT
Source organism: Fluviicola taffensis DSM 16823 (assembly GCF_943372375.1). Lineage (GTDB taxonomy): Bacteria > Bacteroidota > Bacteroidia > Flavobacteriales_D > Crocinitomicaceae > Fluviicola > Fluviicola taffensis_A. The sequence goes on from NZ_CALRYJ010000003.1 coordinate 343,545, forward strand.
ATTGATCTGGGAGCTTCCACCGGCGGTTTCACCGAAGTATTGCTAAGCAAAGACGCGAAACATGTTTTTTGCGTAGACGTCGGTCACGGACAATTGCATGAACGCATTCGCACCAATCCGGCGATTACAAACCTGGAGAAAATACATATTCGTGAATTGACGAATACACATGTCCCTGAGCCGGTTGATGGAATGGTGATCGATGTTTCATTCATTTCGCTGGAAAAAGTACTTCCATTCACCGGTTCTTTTGTAAAAGAAGGCGGAACCTTGGTTGCTTTGATCAAACCACAATTCGAATTGGAGAAGCGCCTTTTGAACAAGAGTGGAGTGGTGAAAAGTGCTGCAAATTATCCGGGAATTTTGCAACGGATAGAAAAAGCAGCAGTAGATTCTCATTTTGAAGTCAAAGGAATCATCGACTCTCCGATTATCGGTGGAGACGGGAATAAGGAATTCTTGTTGTTTGCTACGAAGAAATAGCTACTTATGCTCCCGCGGATAGCACGGATCACGCAGATTTAAATTTCGCAGGTATCTATCATGGAAATGAATAATTGGATCCCCACAAATAATTTGCTAGAGAACAGAATGACTTTGTTAAACAGACTTAAACCTGCGTTTTCAGCGAAATCTGCGGGTATTTTAAAAAATTAGGGGGATTGATACAATACATAAAAAAAGTCCGTCAAATGACGGACCTTTATTCAAGCCAGTTCTACCTTGCCTCGACTATTTCGTTACCGTTTGATTTGTAGTAATTTTTCAAACTCCATTGGAGAAGTTGATAACGAAATAAATATCTTTCTTACCCCTTAGATGCAACACATCTTAAAAGGTTGGAAATTAAAATGAATATTTTATTTGGAGCTTCACTCCTTGTATGTCATTGAATACGGTATTCTCACTTTTCAATCGGGAAACAAACTGATACTGCATTCCTAAACCAAGCGCTGTCTTATTTCTGAACGGTGTGAAGTGGTAATCAATTCCGGCTGTTGCACCTACTTGCAATTTCTTTGAATTGTACACATTCGTAATCGTTGTCCGGTTTTCTTCGTAGCCATTCAATAAGCGATTCACAGAAATTCCTCCGTAAAACGTTACTCCTTTAAAGGTATATCCGATAGCAGACATCAAATAAATCGTATTCAACTTTTGGTTTGAGTTCGTATAACGGCCATTTACGTAACTTCCGTTTGATTGTGCATATTGACTAAATCCTAAATCTTGTGTGAATCTAAATCGTCTGGAATATAAGTGATACTGAAAATCTGCAGCTATTCCCATGGAAGGGATTGAACTGGAGAATGCACTTCTGTCTTTCTCATTGATAAAGGCAAATTGGCCACCCACCAAGGCACTGAATCGCGGCTTGAATGGGGATTTGTAAGGCAAGAATTCAAAGTCTCCGATTACACCCGGTTGAACCGAAATCTCTTTTCGACCTAACTCATCCAAAGTTGCCAAGTCATTTAAATCCGTATTTGTTTCCTCTTTCGAAGTCAACGCAACGTTGTCTTTCGGTTCGTTTGTTTGAACTGTATTATTCTGAGTCCGGTTTTGATTCGCATTGATTGCATCGTTATCTATCCCTTTTTCATTGGTTTGTCTGTTGTTCGGATTCGTCAAAGCCAATTGTTTCTGAGCGTTTGTTTTTTGCTCCGCTATTCCGTTCACGACTTCATTGGCAGGAACCGGATTCGTTCCATCAACAGAAGAAGTATTTCCTTGCGCAATTTGACGATTACCTGAAGCTTCCGAATTCGTTCCGTTTTCAGCCGTATTAAATGCAAAAAGACTTTCTTGTTTCGTGTCTGCAACGCGGTAACGATCCGTATAGAATGCCAGGAACGTGAAAATAAGTGAAGCCGCAGCCATTTTCACCCAAGGAATGCTCGTTGTGATCGGGTAACTTAATGTCGTGTTCAAACGGGTCCAAACGCGTTCCCTTGAAAGTTGCTCTTCCAGTTTGGACCAGCCATCCCCTGAGTTATTCGGTGACCAATTTTCATAAGCTTCAGTCAATACTTTATCTGCAGAACTTCCATTCGCTTCCAACGTTTCATCCAAACGATCCCAAACAGCAGAAACAGCCAAATCAGCCTCCAAATTCTCCCAGACATCAGAAGACGGCATACCCGTATCCCAATTCCCGAAGGATTTTTGAAGCGATTTAAACTCCCTGTTTGAATTATTTAGATTTTCTTCAGCCATTATATTTTAAGAGACCAATTTTTGTTTTAATACGGAACGTGCGTAATTCAATTGGGATTTGGAAGTCCCCACCGAGATTTCCAGTTCCTCTGCAATCTCAGAATGCGACCATCCTTCCAAAGCATATAATTTCAGCACCAATCCGGCTTTTGTAGGCAATAAGTTGATTTCCTCCAACACTTTTGCAAAAGGAATTCCTGTTTCCAATTCGGTTTCTTCCTGATCGATGTAAGGAATATCGCCCAATTGAGTGAAATTTTTCCGTTTCCGTAAGGTTTGAAGACAGCAGTTCACCGTCACTCTCCGCATCCAACCTTCGAATGAACCTGTAAACGTATAGGATCCGATGTTCTTATAGATATGCATGTACGCATCATGCAGCATGTCTTCTGCATCCTGCGTGTCCGAGCCATACAGCTTGCAAACCTTGAACAGGTCTTTGGAGAAAAGACGATATAACCGTTCCTGTGCAGCTCGTTCCCAATTTGCACATCCTTCGATGATATCTTTGTACTCTGCTGACATTTATTCAACGGTTAGTAACAGAGCATTTGGTAATTGTTCATTGATTTGATTAAAAAGAATCGGGGTATCAACGCTATTTATTTTTTTTGTAGGAACTCCATTTTCATTATAAGTGGGACTCGATGACAAGACATTAGTGGAGACATTTAAAAACAATTTGGCAACATCAAACCCAATGAAGATTTTGTAATTTTTCTTTTTTTTCAATGAAAACGGATTCAAAACTTTAAAATTTAACACATCTGTATCTGCCCATTCAATTACTAAAGGAAAGACTTCGGTACCTTTTGTATAAGTTCCTTCTAACCTTATAGATGGATTATTCGATTTATCAATAATCGTATTTAACGAAAACTCAATATAATCTCCCATTGGAACATCCAGAGAAATTCCCAAATCATCCTGAATAGAAAACTGTACTTTCTGAACAGGTAAACTTTTTGTTATTTCGACTGCCGAACCTTTCTGGCGTGTGCCGGAAACAGTAAATTCCTTAGAGTAAAAGAATCCTTTATCAATGGTCACATTCCCCATACTATTGCATGTCGAATGGAATCTCCAGTTCAACCCTAGGTAAGCCGGTTGTTTCAAGTTGTATTTTTCACAACCTGTTCCAACAACCACCAAAATAAGTAATAGGTATAAGACCTTCATTTTTAATCAATTTAAAGCTAAGATACAGCTAAAATAAAAAGGTTGGAAATTAATCTTATTTAGAACCTATACAAATAGCATTTAACTATCTTTGTACTATGGAAAATGCAGCAACAAGAAAAATGAGTGTGCGTGAGATTCGCCAAGATTTCCCAGCGCTACGTCAACAGGTATATGGAAAAAACCTGATCTATTTTGACAACGGTGCCACTTCTCAAAAGCCACAAATGGTGTTGGATGCGATTAACCAATATTACAGCATGGACAATGCGAACATTCATCGTGGAGTCCATCATTTGAGTCAAAAGGCAACTTCAGAATACGAGGATGCGCGTGAAACGATTCGCCGGTTCATTAACGCGGAAAAAAAAGAGGAAATCATTTTCACAAAAGGAACGACAGACGGGATTAACCTCGTAGCTTCTTCTTTTGGTGAATTGCTTAGCGCAGGAGATGAAATCATTATTTCTTCCATGGAGCACCATTCCAATATTGTTCCTTGGCAAATGCTTGCTGAACGCAAAAAATTGGTCTTAAAAGTCATTCCTATCAACAAACGCGGTGAATTACTTTTGGAAGACTATCAAAACTTGCTTTCCTCAAAAACCAAATTGGTTGCGATCACGCATATTTCGAATAGTTTGGGAACCATCAATCCGGTGGAAAAAATCATTGAACTAGCACATGCTGTCGGCGCGAAAGTGTTGATCGATGGAGCCCAAAGTATCCAACATACCAAAGTAGACATGCGCGCAATGAATTGCGATTTCTTTGTTTTTTCGGGACATAAGGTTTTCGGACCAACGGGAATCGGGGTTCTTTACGGAAAAGAAGCGCTTCTGGATGAAATGCCTCCTTATCAAGGTGGCGGTGATATGATTTCAAAAGTGACTTTCGAACGTACGACTTATAACGAATTGCCTTTCAAATTTGAAGCCGGCACTCCACATATTGCCGGAGGAATCTGTTTGGGAACAGCTTTGAATTACCTGAACCAATTCAATTCAAAAGAATTGGAGGAATACGAGCGTGATCTGACAGAATACGCGCAGGAAATGCTGGAAACCTTTGAAAATCTTACCTTGATCGGAACAGCAAAAAACAAAACTTCAGTTGTTTCTTTTCATGTACAGGGAATTCACCCCTTCGATATCGGAACGCTTTTGGACAAACAAGGAATTGCAGTCAGAACAGGACATCATTGTACACAACCTTTGATGGATTTTTATCAGATTCCGGGAACTGTCAGAGCATCCTTTGCATTTTACAATACACGAGAAGAAATAGACCAATTTATAGCTGCAGTGGAAAAGAGTATTTCCATGCTAGGTTAAGAGGACACCATGAATATTCAAGAAAAACAACAAGAAATCATTGACGACTTTGCCATCTACGATGACTGGATGGAGAAATACGAATACATCATTGAACTTGGAAAAGAGTTGCCATTAATTGATCCGGACAAAAAAACGCAAGACCGACTGATAGAAGGTTGTCAAAGCCGTGTCTGGTTAGATGCAACGATCGATCAGGACAACAAAATCCGGTTGACAGCAGATTCCGATGCGATTATTACGAAAGGAATCATCGGTCTGCTCATTCGCGTTTACGACAACGAAAAACCGGAAGACATCGTGAAGAGTGACCTTCATTTCATTTCCGAAATCGGACTTCAGGAACATCTTTCACCGACTCGTGCTAATGGTTTGGTGAGCATGGTTAAAAAAATCAAAATCCTGGCATTGTCAGCAATCCCAAAATAAGATGGAACATTTAGAAGATAAAATAGTTGACATACTGAAAACCATATTCGACCCTGAGATTCCGGTTGATATTTACGAACTCGGACTGATCTACGAAGTGCGCATTTCAAAAGAGGGGGTTGTTGAAATCGATATGACCCTGACTTCTCCAAACTGTCCGGTAGCGGAATCCTTACCGAAAGATGTGAAAGAGAAAGTGGAAAGTGTGGAAGGGGTTTCGGAAGCACATGTCCATATTGTATTCGACCCGCCATGGGACAAGGATATGATGAGCGAGGAAGCTAAATTGGAATTGGGATTTTTATAGAATTGAAAATGGGCTTCGACTACGCTCAGCCACCTTTTCAATTTAATAGTTCGCTGAACGAAAGGTGACTGAGCGTAGTCGAAGTGACCTATTAGAATAAATTTATACCGTTAATCGAAAATAATCTGTTATGACAAGAAGAGTTGTAATTACCGGTTTGGGAGCCCTTACGCCAATCGGAAATAACGTTCCTGATTTTTGGAACAACATGAAAGCTGGAAAAAGTGGTGCAGCACCCATTACCAAATTTGACACATCAAAATTCAAAACAACTTTCGCTTGCGAAGTGAAAGGATATACTCCATCAGAACATTTTGATGTAAAAGAAATTCGAAAATACGACCCCTTTTCCCAATACGCATTAGTTGCGGTTCGGGAAGCTGTTGCAGATGCCGGAATCAATTTTGAAGAACTGAACCGGGATCGCATCGGAGTGATTTGGGGATCCGGAAATGGTGGGATTCAAACCTTCCAGGACCAGATGAAAGAATATTGTGAAGGAGATGGAACCCCGCGTTTCACCCCATTCTTTATCCCACGCATCCTGGTTGATATCGCTTCAGGGATTATTTCCATGGAATATGGATTACGCGGAATTAATTACTGTGCCGTTTCTGCTTGTGCAACATCCAATACCGCCATGATCGATGCATTTAACTACATCAAGTGGGGAAAAGCCAACATGATCATTTCAGGTGGTTCTGAAGCTGCAATTACGGAATCAGCAATGGGAGGATTCTCTTCCGCTCAGGCTTTATCCAAACGCAATGATTCTCCTGAAACGGCATCTCGCCCGTTCGACGTATCACGCGATGGTTTTGTGATGGGTGAAGGAGCTGCAGCTGTGATTTTGGAAGAATACGAGCACGCTGTTGCACGTGGAGCAAAAATCTACGCGGAAGTTGTTGGTGGTGGAATGGCTGCTGATGCTTATCACTTGACAGGAACACATCCGGAAGGAGACGGAGCAGTTTTGGGAATGGAAGAAGCGATGCGCGATGCAGAGATCACTCCGGACCAGATTGATTATGTCAATATGCATGCAACTTCCACTTCACAAGGTGACAACAGTGAATTGATCGCCTTGAGACGTGTATTCGGTGAAAGAAAATCCTTGAGTGTTTCCGGAACAAAATCGATGACGGGTCACTTGCTTGGAGCTGCAGGAGCTGTTGAGGCAATTGCTTGTATCCTTGGAATCCAGGATTCAGTGGTTCCTCCAACAATCAATACCACAGAGATAGAACCTGATTTCAAAAATCTGTTTGACTTCCCTTTGCAAACGGCGAAACCGAAGGAAATTACCTATGCAATGAGTAATACCTTTGGATTTGGAGGGCATATTGCCACGGTGATCTTTAAGAAATTTGAAAAATAAAAATACCAGTAGGGACGCGACGCATCGCGTCCCTACCATTTTTATTTTACACCAATTTCATCCAATCAATCACCTGTCCGCAGAAAAACTGCAATTCTTCCGAATCCCGTTTCATGGGATGGGTTGTATTCAAGGTATGTCCCGCATTCGGAATCGGGAGAAACGCATTTTGAGAATTGTTTTTATACACCCAGGAGAAAATCGTTCTGCCATGCTCAAAAGGAACGGATTCATCATCTACAGCATGCGCCACAAAACAAGGAATCAGTAACTTTTCAACAACCTGCTGCATATTCCAGGTTGTATCACTCGCCAATGTTTCGGCCAGGAATTCAGGTCCTTGAGGCAGATCTTGTTTAGTTCGCATATTGGGTCTGAAATAAACGCCATTCGCTTTCCATTCCTCCATGATTTCAGGAGTTCTCACATCCAAAGTCCGCATGGAATTCAGCAGGATAATCCCGGAAAGTTTGATTCCTGACTCTTGAATGGATTTCGAAGCAAACATGGCAGAAAAACCTCCCATGCTATGACCGAAAAGGAATAATTGATCGGTTTTATGAAAGATTGGATTGGTCCCGATTTCTTTCGCTATAAAAGTCAGATCCTCCACCTCCAACCTGCGGCAATTGGCTTTATAGCTTTCCAGGTCATCGAAAAAATCACCATCATCCGAAATTCCGCAATGCGTATAATTAAATGCTACGGAAGAAATTCCTTTCTCAGCAAACACCTGCTGAATCGTCGGAAACATTCCAAAGTGATAAAATCCATTGTGCCCACAAGCCATCAAAACGATTGGTGAATCTACTCCGCAAGAGACCTGATTTCCTCTTATGGTGCCATTCGGACTGTCAATTTGAAAAAGTTTACTTTCCATTTTTGATACATTTGATTCTCTTATGAATTTACCTAAAATAGTCCAAAATAACAGACCCCATTTCGCCAAAACACAGCCGGCAAAGGTATTTTAACTGTATTAAGTGGTTTCAATAACTTTTTTAACCAAGGTCTTTTGATGGGTAATTGCGACCAATCCAGGTCTAGGGAAATAGCATATTCCTGTTTCGCAAAATAGGTTCTGCCCGTACTCAAATCGGTATAAGTATTTGAATCTCCATTCAATTTGGCATCAATGCTATAACCAAACCCGATCTGAATCCATTTCGGGAAGCGTGATTCCTTGAAAAAGGTTCCCGGAGCCACGCAAAGCCAATAACTTTGGGCATTGTAATCTTTCAACAGTCTTTCCGGGAAATTGGAGCCTAAGGTATTGGGGCGAATCGCAGCATAGGGAGATGGTTTATATCCGAACTTCAGCTGAAAACGCTGTTCATCCCAGCCCAATTGTTGACCGATAAACAAACCCGCTCCAGCGGTATTTGCAGTCAGATCGGCCCAGGAAAACCCCCATTCGGCACTGAATCCATCCAAAACCTCTACTGAAAGCTGATAAGTCCATGCGATTCCACCTGAAAGGATAGTTGCTTTTTGTCTGGGCATCCTTGCCCATCGCCAGGCAGCATAATTCACCCTGGATAATTGGTATGCCGTATAAGCATGTCCCAATTTATCCATGTAAAGCCATTCCTTCGAATCATTGAAAGAATGAAATTTGGATTTCGGATAATCCTGATACCAAACTGCTGAAAGTAACGCAACACTTCCTCCTCCCAAGGCTAAATCAGTTCCTGCAACCCAATAGGACCGCTTGTTCCAGGTAGTGTCTGCCAGTTGTGCTGAAACACTAGCCGCACTAAGAAGAAAAAGACAGAGAAAAAGCACTTTCACGCATGAAAAATACAACTTTCTGTCTTTACTCCTTCAGATAAGTGCCTAAAATCTATTATCGGGCTACTGCCACTTCAAAAGTCACGTCGACCAAATCTCCAATTTTAGAATCGGAGGTCATCTGATGTTTTGTTCGATCCACTGCAGTTTTACCCACAAAAACAAGGACCTCGTCTCCATCTTTTTCCAGTTTTGATACAAACCGCAACTGAATGGTCACTTCTTCCTTCATTCCCACAAATTCCAAATCGCCTGTTATCTTGTAATCCTCCCCTACTTTTTCGATGTTCTTGGAGTGGAAGGTGATTTTCGGATACTTCCCGGATTCAATGAATTCATCCCCTAATACCGATTCGTCGCGGATGTCATTAAATGTAGTCAGACTTCCACTTTTCATTTCCACATCCAGGCTTTTCAAAATAGCCGATTTATCCAATTGCAGATCAACCTTGAAATCCTTGATTGCTCCCGCGGTTCGACTGGCAACAGGACCGACTTCAAATTCCAGTTTCGAGTTTTCAGCTACACTTTTCCAGGCTCCTGCATCTCCATCGGAAAGCGCTATTGCCGGGATAGCCATCACATCCTCTTTTTCAGCTATTTGATTTGATTCGGTATCTGAATCTGCCAAAAGTGTTTCGACTTTTAATTTTTCAGGTTGGAGACAGTGATCTACCGGACCGGTAAATCCAATTAAAATAAGTGGTAGCAACATTCCCTGGAACGGTTTTTCCGAATCAGGCTGCTCAATTAAAGCAAGTGCCAGTGACGAACCGATAATTGCTCCCAATAAGGTCGGTGTTCCACCAAAATTTTCATTGGCCAATCCAAAACTCACCAGCACTCCGATGATCAGCAAAGGAATAAACAAACTTAAAAAGACCCGTGCCTTTTCGCTTTTAATCGATTTACAAGCCCAAAGAGAACCCAAACCTGCCAATATTCCCATCCACAGGTTTCCTTTCAGTAAGGAATCCGAAACGCCATCCAATGCGTTCAAGGAATAGAAAAGCCAGGCAACGGCGAAAAGTAAAATTCCGAGTTGCAATCCATTGTTCGATCGCAAGCCTAAATTAGCTGCAAAAAATCCGGTAGCTAACAGGATCACTCCAAAAGTGGAAACTACAAATGACGCTGCAAAAACAAAGATTCCCAGGTAAACGAGCGAAACTGCCGTACTGAATTCGGCCTTATCCGCTCCAAACCACCGAACAGCAAACCAATCCTTTATTTTCGCAAAAAGCGGAATAATTGAGCCAATTATTGCGAATAAAGCCACTTCCATGGTCCAATCTACCTCAAATCCCTGATAATTCGCCTTTGCTCCAATCGGAATAAGTGCCAAAAACCCGACAAAATAAGGTGCTGCCATCCGGATCTTTTCAGGAAGAAACGAAATCAGATACCCAAGGGCAATGATTCCAATCAGGGTAAAGCAAATTAGTTCCAGCGACGGGTCTTGCTCAAATCCATTAGTCAAGGCAATGATCAGACAGATGATTGCGATGCTTAATGAAGTTTTAAAAAGAAATGCTGAATTCGTTAAAAAGGCGGTTATAATTGCGATAATTCCTACGCCCAATCCAAGATAATTTTCCATAGTGGTGTTTTTTACAAGTAGTAACTATTTCTATTGGAATCAATCCCGTCCGCCACAGCGGATCAGGAACAAGTGAAAAATTAATTTAAAAAAACGAACTTTCCAAAGAAATTTTAACAAATAACCAAATGGAAATCTGACTCTTAGAGAAACAAGCTGTTCTTGACCTGTAATTCGAGTATTTGATGAAAAAGTGGTTCTTTCAACGACCTCTCGATTGATTCAAGATGTTGGATCCGGTGGCAATCACTTCCTAAAATATCGATCAATCCGGCTTTCAGAAGTCGTATTGCCTGAGTTTTCACCTCCGGACCATAATGTCCCGTAAAAGAATTCAGATTCACCTGGATGAAACAGCCCCGTTCCCGAAGGGATTTCGCAACTTCAATGGAGGAATGAAAATAAATGTACCGCTCAAAATGAGCTAAAATAGGTTGATATCCAGCAGATTGTAATTGAAAAACCAATTCTTCCACCTGAGAAGGTTGATTTCTGAAAGAAAACTCGAACAGGAGGTGATTTCCATGAAATGGCAATAAGTCTTTGTTTCGAATTCGCTCAAACAGCGTTTCGTCAAAATAGTATTCTCCGGAAGCTTCGAGAACCAATTTCAATCCCAAATCGCGGCTGACTGCTCTCACTTCCTCCAATTTATTCAAAATGATCTCGGAAGTATTGTCATAAACTCCGGACATGATATGAGGGGTTAGGATCAATTTTTGGTATCCCAATTCTTCAAACTTCCGAAGCATTCCGATCGTGTGGTCCATTGTCGGAGCTCCGTCATCAATTCCCGGAAGCAAATGACTGTGAATATCAACCAGGAGTTTCCCGCCCAGATCGGCAGCTTCCTTTTTTTGTCGATTAAACACATTTAGAAGTCCCATTTTAACGCTTATTATACATGTTCTTGTAATAATCCTGATATGCTCCTGAGGTTACCTCTTTCACCCAATCCTGATTTTCAATGTACCAACGCACCGTATTTCGAAGACCTTCTTCAAAGGTAATACTTGGTTTCCAACCCAACTCATCAAAGAGCTTGGTAGCATCGATCGCATAACGCAAATCATGTCCGGCGCGATCTTTCACATAAGTGATCAATTCGGCACTTTCACCTTCCTTACGTCCCAATTCCTGATCCATAATGAAGCAGAGTTCGTGAATCAGGTCAATGTTTCTCCACTCATTCCAACCACCGATATTGTAATTACAACCGACTGCGCCCTGATGAAAAATGACATCTATTGCCCGCGCGTGATCTTCCACCCACAACCAATCCCTCACATTGATCCCTTCACCGTAAACAGGCAATGGTTTCTTGTTCAGAATGTTGTTGATCATCAATGGAATCAATTTTTCCGGATGGTGATTGCTTCCGTAATTATTGGAACAATTGGATCTTTTCACCGGGAATCCGTAAGTATGATAATAAGCTGAAACAAAGTGGTCTGAAGCAGCTTTTGAAGCAGAATAAGGGCTTCTCGGATCATAAGGAGTAGTTTCTGTGAAAAACCCTTCCAGACCAAGCGATCCGAAAACCTCATCGGTTGAAACATGGTAAAACACATGTCCTTCCAATGTATCCCAATAAGCTCTTGCCTGATTCATCAGATTCACTGTTCCGACGACATTGGTATGCACAAATTCCATTGGTCCTTCAATGGATCTGTCTACATGAGATTCAGCTGCTAAATGAATGACATCTGTAATCTGATGTTTTTCGAATGCGTCTTTCACATCTTGTTCAGAAGTAATATCTCCCTTGAAAAAAGTGTGATTTTTTGAATCCATCACCTCTTTCAAATTGGAGAGATTTCCGGCATATGTGAGCGAATCAAACGTTACTATATGATAGGATGGGTATTTGTTCACCAAAAGGCGCACCAAATGCGATCCAATGAATCCTGCTCCACCTGTTACCAGTATTTGTTTCTGTGTTGTCATACAAGAGTAAAATTAATGAATATTAAATTACCCGTTCTGATTTTGCAGCTCAATTTGGAAGCTCCATCTGAAAGAAATGGAAACGATCCCGTGAAAACAAATTTCACATCAACTCCATTCCTAAGATTTGCCTGATCCCTATGATGCTTTTTAAAGCTAAAATTCCATTTTGATCATCTGAATAATTGAACGAATCCTTGTTGTTTTAATTCTTCTCCGGAACCGGTTTTGGCAACAACGTTGTAAAAATAAACTCCTTCCGGAACCGCATTTCCATTTCGATCTTTTCCATCCCATTTGAAATCGGGTTTGTCGTATTCTTGGATTACATTTCCCCAACGATTGGTGATCACTATATTCAAAGAAGCAAGACCTGAATAAGAAATCAAAGAGAAATAATCATTCTTTTGATCATTATTTGGTGTGAAAATATTGGGAACTTCCATCGAACATGCAAGTGACATATCTACAAAGAATGAATCCACTTCTGAGACACAATTTCCATTTTGAGCATAAACGTAATAAGTCATTGATCCATTGGAAACAAGTGTATTGGTATTCCCTGAAAAATTACCCGGCATCCATACAAAAGAACTATTCGGCAAATCAGAGCTTACTGTTGCAACAATCGGATCTCCCGGACAAACCAGAAAATCGGCAGGAACGGTAATCTCCGGGTTCGGCAGCACACCTGTCAGAACCGAATCTTTTCCCGCAGGACAGTTGAAAAAAGAACCTTCCAAATAAATCCAACCCACGTTTGAATTGTCCACAATCATAGATTGACCAGTGCTTCCGGAAGGTGACCAAACGTAAGTCAATCCCTGAATAATTGGTGTTGCGCTAAGAATTGTTGAAGATCCATCGCAAAAGTCGGGAGTTCCGGATATGGAAACAGACAAAACCGGAATGACTAAAACAGAAGCAGACTTGGTATCGGTGCAACCGTTCGGAGAAGTGCCAACCACCGTATAAGTAGTTGTGATCGCAGGAGAAATCACTCGAATCGCTTGCGTATTTCCGTCATTCCAAAGAAAATTGGTTCCGTTAACTGAAGAGGATGCTATTAACTGAACCGGACTTCCTACGCAAATCGTATCATCTGACAGTTGCAATGTTACCACCGGCTTTGGTTTGACAATTGCAGCTGACGAAACAATATTCGAAACACAACCATTTGCATCTGTTCCGATAACCGAATAAATAGTTGATGCAGATGGTGTGACAGAAATTGAACTACCGGTAAGATTCCCCGGAGTCCACACATAAGTCATCCCGTTTCCGGAAGAAGATGCTGTAAAAACCGCTGCTTCTCCGTTACAAATGGTATCGTTAGCTGAAACACTGATTACGGGAGGCGGTAAAAAAGTTACCGTAAATGAAACCTCATCCGAACAACCGGTAGTTCCATCATAAGCATATAAGGTTTGAGAAGTATTGACACTCGTACCCGGATTTAAAACGGTTCCTGTTCCACCCGGTCCGGTATAATATTTTTGATTTCCACTCATGGAAGTACCAGTTATTGCAGGCAAAATATAAGAAGAGCACGTAATCACATTTGCAATTGGATTTAATGTTGGAGTTTGAATAAACGCCACATTTAGATTTGCTACTGAATCAGCACATCCCGGTGCTCCATCAATAGTATAAGTATAGAGTCCATTTGTATTCACCCCTGAAGTAAAGGTTCCCAAATGGTTATTGGTCAAAGTTGAGGGTCCGCTCCAAACTCCTGAAGAAGACAACACGGGGCTCCCGATTGAATTATACAAATTCAATGAAGGTGTTGAAAGGCATTCTGTTACTGCATAGTTATGCGGAGTCGGGTTACATTGAAATAATCTCAGATCATCAAATCCAACATCATTTCCTCCTGTTCCGGCTGTGTTGGTGACAATTTCAAAGGTTAAAGTAGTGGTGGTTGCTCCAAAAGATACCATCGTAATATCATTCCAAGTGCTTCCGTTAATGACATTCTGACTAACCAAGGTAACTCCATTGGCATCTTTCACTGAAATAGTTAGGTTATTGGTGCTTGTAAATGCATCACGTGTAGAAAAGCTGAAACGGTAATTCTGCCCAACACACATGTTTTGAAAAGGTTGTGAATAAAGTTGACCGATGTAACCATCCACAATGTTCATATACATTCCATAAGAACCTGTCCGGATACATCCTGCCCATTGTTGGGGTGTATTTTGATACGTCGTTCCCGGCAATAAGTATGGAATGGTAGTCGTGTACTCATAGGATTCATAATAAATCTGAGTCCAGTTGCATTGAGCCTGAGTTATGAAATAGTTGGAAATAAAAGTCAGGAAAAGAGAGAAACGAATCAGTATTTTCATCATATCGGAGATTAAATGGAGATAAAAAATGCGGGTAAGATTTCACTTACCCGCATTTATACTAAATCATTGTTATTGAATCACTAATTTAATAGTGCTTGTTTTTTCATCATTTTGAACACGAACAAAATAAACCCCCGGGTTCCAATTTTGCACGGATAGTTCTGTTTGAGCATCCAATTTCGCAATCGTTGTAACCAATGAACCGGTTGCTGAATAAACCGTTGCTGAAGCATCCATTGATTGAGGGATAACAATTGTCAAGTTATCTGATGCCGGATTCGGGAAAACACTTAATCCTTCGATTCCTTGCTCTTCAATTCCTGCAGTACTTGTCACTACAATAGTCGTAACCACTGTTTCCGTTCCACACTCATTCGTTAACGTAACGGACACTTGTCTCGGACCAGCTGTCAAATACGTATGAGAAACTGTTCCAGGAGCATTTGAAAGTGTTGATCCATCTCCGAAATCCCATGAATATTCATCTGCGTTTTGCGGATTCAGGATTGTAAATGTATACGTCGGCATGTTGTTCACAACAAAGATCGAAGAAGCTGTCGGGTCACCCAATACATCCACATTAATAGAACCTACTCCAACACATCCATCTGCATTGATAACGTTCACCACATAATGACCAGCTTGCATTACTTCATGTGTTTGCGTAGTAACTTGAGAATTACTCCAAACATAAGAAGCTCCTGCATTACCAGCATCTAAAATCAATGATTCCCCTTCACAAATGGTTGTATCATTTCCAAGTTCCACTAGTGGATTCAGGTTTTCAATTTCAATTGTTTCCACTTTCTTAGCACAAGATGTCGAACCATTCGTACTGATCCACACATCGTATGTTCCCGGTTGAATATTCGTGAATGTACTCGTTCCAACCCAAGTTGCAGGAGCAACATTTTCATCTGTTAATGCAAATTGCAATGATGGTGCAGTGATTACCAAATCAGAAACCGCTTGTCTCATAGCGTCACCACCGGTAGCTGCTCCGAATACATGTTTCCATCCGGTTGTACTTGCGTTCATATATGCTGCCGGCATTTGGATATTCTCGAACACCGTTGTTCCGTCAAGCGTTAAACTTGCTTTTCCGGAAGTATTGATTGTAAGTACAACCTGCACATCTTGCTTGATCTTCCACAAACTTGAATTGTTATTGTATACTAATGTTGTTGCATTTCCAGGCGCCATAGTACCACTTGCAAAACCATAAGTCAAGTAAATTCCTGTAACATTCGGGCTATTGTCAGCTGCATCAAAAGACAATCTTAGTTTGGAACCTGTTCCATTCGGATTACCTGTTGCTGCAACATCATCACCAAAAGAATAAGAAATTCCATCAGCACCACCTGTTCCGTAAGTATTGATCGGTTGATCTGCCGTCATTTTAAATGAAACGGTCATTGCATTGTTCAATCCTGTATGGAAAGCCGGATCATTAATCGTAACCGATCCATTACTTCCGGTTGCTGAAGGAGTTAAAACTGCTCTTCCTCCTGTGATTGCAGCACTTCCATTAAAAGTAAGGTTTGTAATATCGGTTGTAGCATTCGCTAATGGATTGGTATAAACCGTTTCCGTAGTTGTTTGTCCAAAGATTGAGTTCAAAGAAACTGTTCCACCTAAATTATTACAGTCATATCCTACAATAGTTGCAGTAGCGCCGAAACCAACAACTACATTCAGAGGCAATGAGTCAACCTCATCTGTACAACCATTACTTCTTACCTGGTAATAAATCGTATACACGCTATCAGCAGCAGGGATGAAATTCAAAGTACTGGATGAATTCCATGTTTGTAATTCAACACCGTCATTATCTAAAAATCGGTATTCCCAGGTTGAACCTCCGTTAATCAAAGCAGGTGTTACAGTTGTAGTAATAGCAACCGGTGAACCAGGTGCACATATCTGGTTAGGAGTATATGTTGCCGCACGGGTTACCATGGACAAAGGAGCTACACTTGCAGTGGCAGTTGAAGTACAACCAAAAGAATTTGTTCCTGTGACCGTATATGTTGTCGGAGTTGTAGGATTCGCAGCTACTGTATCATTATTTGCAACGTTTAATCCGGTAATCGGTAACCAAGCGAAAGTTGTTGTAGAACTTGTGTCTGCGGCAATCAGTTGTACGTTATCTCCTGCACAATATGCTACACTTGCAGTATTTACAGTTACAACCGGATTTGGATTTACTACCACGGAAATTTCATCTGAGATATCCTGCGCTGCGGAATTTGAACATGTTACAATTGCTCTAACATTTACAGTAGTTGTTGGAGTTACAGAAAAATTGGTTGTATCTGAACCCGGATAACTTTGCCATCCTGAACCATCGTTGTATTGCCATTCAAAATCGAAACCTGAATTAAAGGTTAATCCTGCCAGACCGAAATGAACTGCTTGTCCGGGACAAATTGATCCATCGTCAACAGTTGCAGTTGTGTGAGCCGGAGTTCCACTACATGGAGCAATCGCTGTCCATTCAAATTGAATGTTCGGAGCCCATGTACCACGGGAAGACGCCGTTGGCGGTGCCGCCGGATTCGGATTTGTGGTGTTATTACTGTAATAAATCGTTCTGTTATCAGAGCCATAACCGGTATACCTCCAAAATGAAGTAGATCCGCTTCCTGCCTGATTTTCATCAACTCCAACAACAATGTTATCTATCCCATTCCAGTTAAAGGGTGTTGTCAGTATAATTTCCATCCAGTTACCTGCTCCCGGAAAAGTTACCGTCCCGGAAAAACAGGTCGTTAAACCGGTTGCAGAAATCCAATCTGTTGTAGAATTAAAGTTTACTTTGTTTGTATGCCCAAGGTACACTGTCCACCCTGCTGAATTAGCATTTGGTGTACCTGAACCTAAATAATACCGAATCTTTGAAATTGTACCTGCACCGGTTCCTCCTGCAGCAATGATATCGGAGGCTTTATAAATACATTGCGAGTAATGAAATGCATTAGCAGCATTGATCGGAGCATTGTTAGTAGTCGTTGTTGCTGTACCAACCGTAACTGTGGTTTGAGCAGCAGAAAACAAGGAAGTCAATGTTAAGGCAAATACACCTGTATATTTGCTAAACAAAACCCTTTTTCGCATTTTGTTAAAAATAAGTTTAGTCATAAGTTTAATTTTATGGCTAACTTATGGAATTAGCGCATTTTCCTTCTAAAAAATAAGGAGACAAACAAGAGACAATTGATTGATTTCGAATTTATTCGTGAAACAGCCTAAAACCCAGATAAACAGGCGTATTCAATCAAAAAAACTGTGCGAATTTGACTTCAAAAAACCCCTTTCGACTTCTCAAAGCAAACTAGAATTTCCACCGTTGACTTATTTGCTTGCAAAAACTTAGAAATGACTCACCAATTCGTTGAACGGAAATCAAATTTAGAACATTAGATCCTGTTTTCATGAGGGGAATTGAGAGATCACTTCAACCCAATAAAAAAGGGTGAATCCGTCAACTGACGAACCACCCTTTAAACTGAGATTATACCTAAAAAACTACCGGACAAATTACAACCCGGCAATTGCGTTTAATCTGTTTGATTATTCTACTACCAACTTGATAATACTTGTTTTTTCTTCACTTTGAATATGCAAGAAATAAACTCCCGGTGTAAAGTCACCAACAGATACTTCCGTTTTCGCCGTGAAGCTGTCAATTGTTTTTACCAATGATCCTGTTGTATTGAATACAGAACCTGTAGCTTGTGTAGCACTTGCCAATTCAACTGTTACAAACTCATTTGCAGGATTCGGATATACATTCAATCCTTCAATCGCGTTTGTTGCAATTCCTGCAGTACTTGTCACTACAATTGTCGTAACCACTGTTTCCGTTCCACACTCATTCGTTAACGTAACGGACACTTGTCTCGGACCAGCTGTCAAATACGTGTGAGAAACTGTTCCAGGAGCATTTGAAAGTGTTGATCCATCACCAAAATCCCATGAATATTCATCTGCGTTTTGTGGATTCAGGATTGTAAACGTATACGTCGGCATGTTGTTCACAACAAAGATCGAAGAAGCTGTCGGATCACCCAATACATCCACATTAATAGAACCTACTCCAAAACATCCGTTTGCAGCAGTTACATTCACAACATAAGAACCGGCATCAGCCACAGTCAATGTTTGAGTTGTAACCTGAGAATTACTCCAAACATAAGAAGCTCCTGCATTACCAGCATCCAAGATCAATGATTCACCTTCACAGATGGTTGTATCGTTTCCAAGTAGCACTAGTGGATTTGTATTTACGATCTCAACCGTTTCGATCTTCTTAGCACATGCTGTAGATCCGTTGCTACTGATCCAAACATCGTATGTTCCCGGTTGAACGTTTGTAAATGTATTTGTTCCAACCCAAGTTGTTGGTGCAACATTTTCATCTGTTAATGCAAAATCCAATGAAGGAGCTGTAATTACAACCGTTGAAATTGCTTGTCTCATTGCATCACCACCGGTAGCAGCACCGAATACATGCTTCCATCCTGTTGTGTTTGCGTTTAAGTATGCTGCCGGCATTTGAATATTCTCGAATACCGTTGTTCCGTCAAGTGTTAAACTTGCTTTTCCGAAAGTATTGATTGTAAATACAACCTGCACATCTTGCTTGATCTTCCACAAACTTGAATTGTTATTGTATACTAATGTTGTTGCATTTCCAGGTGCCATAGTACCACTTGCAAAACCGTAAGTCAGGTAAATTCCTGTAACATTCGGGCTATTGTCAGCTGCATCAAAAGACAATCTTAGTTTGGAACCTGTTCCATTCGGATTACCTGTTGCTGTAACATCATCACCAAAAGAATAAGAAATTCCGTCAGCACCACCTGTTCCGTAAGTATTGATCGGTTGATCTGCAGTCATTTTAAATGAAAGAGTCATTGCATTGTTCAATCCTGTATGGAAAGCCGGATCATTAATCGTAACCGATCCATTACTTCCAGTTGCAGAAGGAGTCAAAACTGCTCTACCAGCTGTAATTGCAGCACTTCCACTTAAAGTAACAACAGAAGGAGTAACATCCGTTAAAGTTGCAAATGGGTTCGTGTAAACTGTTTCTGTAGTTGCTTGTCCAAAGATTGAGTTCAAAGTAACTGTACCTCCCAAATTGATACAATCGTAATCAATAACAGCTACATCTGCTCCAAATCCTACAGTGATGGATGTTGAGATTGAGTCAATCGCATCCGGACAAGTAGTTGATCTGAAATCAGTATAAACTTTATAAACACTATCAGCTGTTGGTATAAAAGTATACGTGTTTGTTGTATTCCAATCTTGTAAAATGGAACCATTAGAAGCAATAAAACGGTATTCGTAAGCACCACCTCCAAAAATAGTTGCAGGTGAAGCATTAGCCGATACGGTAACCGGTGTTCCCGGAGTACAAAGTGCCGTCGGAGTATAAGCTGCCGTTTTTTGAATTTTAGAAACCGGAGTAACCAGTACGGTTGTTGTGTCTTTACACCCCATTAAATCCGTACCGATCACCGAATAAGTTGTTGAATTTGTTGGGTTTGCAATAACAGTATCGTTGTTCGCGACATTCAATCCAGTTGCCGGAGTCCATGCATAAGTACTTGCACCACTTACCGTAACCGTTGCCGGAGTTCCCGAACAATATGCCAAAGCCGTAGCACTAGAAGTAATTGTTGGAGCAGTATTTACAACAACTGATGCTTCTTCAGATGTATCTGCAGCACTTGTTGCAATACACGTTGTAATTGCTCTTACGTTTACTGTAGTTGCCGGCACTGTAGCAAGTGTCGCTGAAGTTCCCGTAGGATAATTTACCCAACCGGATCCATCATTGTATTGCCACTGGAAACTTAAACCAGTAACGAATGGAGTTCCTGTTAAGCTGAAATTAACCGGCGTTGGTGAATTTGAACATACCGTAGAAACAGAAGCCACTGCTGTTGCGTGTGTAGGAGTACCAGCGCAAGCAGGTGCTAACTCATGTACAATTTGAATCTGCGGAACCACAGAATTTGTTCCCGTTGCACTCGGAGGAGAAGCAGGATCAGGATTCGTTGAATCGTTTCTGAAATAAATAGAACGGTTTCCTGAAGTTGATTGAGATCTCCAATATCCGTCGGATGCCGAATAACCACCTTGATTCTCATCTACTCCAATGACGATATTACTAAGTCCGTTCCATTGGAATGGAGTAGTTAAAGTAAGCTCCATCCAGTTTCCTGCTGCCGGAAACGTAACAGTTCCTGTAAAAACCTGACTCAAATTAGCCAAAGGAACCCAATTCGTATTGGAAGTAAAACTTGTTTGGTTTGTACTCCCCATGTAAATAGTCCAGTTATCCGAATTGGTAACTGATCCGGAAGCATAATAAAAGCGAATCTTTGTGATATTATTCAATTGCCCCTGAACACTCGGATCCATTTCGGATGCCAAATAAATCTGCTGGGAATAAGAATATCCGTAGTAGGAAGTAATCGGAAAATTTGAACTGGTATTTGTTCCGGTTGCAATGGAAGTTGTAAATGTTTGACCAAAAGTCAGCATGGAACCCATCGACATCATCAATCCCAATGCGAGATTTTTTGCGGTCTTTCGATTCCGGATTTTTAAGGTTGTAAGTTTCTTCATAAAATGATGATAAGTTTAATTTTAAGCTAACTTATGAAGAACGGTTTGTTTTTACTAAATGATTAGTGAGACAAAATAGGGACAATGAGTATTCTGTGAAATGCTTAACGCAGAAGTTTTCAAGCACGATAAATTACACTAAATTGCTTTGATAAAGCGGGTTAAATCATCCAAAGACTCGATATTTAACTTTTTTCTTAGACGCAAGTTTGTCTTCCGGACAGAATCCGGAGAGATTGCCAAGGTTCTCGCCATCTCCAAATTCGACAAATTCAATTTAATCAGCGCTGCCAGACGAATTTCAGCAGAAGTAATTTCCGGAAATTTTTCATGGAAGAAATCAAAGAAGCCGGGATTCAACTTTTCAAATAGCCTTTTAAATTCGATCCAGTCATTCTCCGTTAGAAGAGAAAATGATTGCAAATCATTCAACATCGCTTCCTTCTCTGAGTCTGTTTTTGAATGTTGTGTCTTTTCAAAGGACTCTACTTGTTCTTGCAACTCAAAGATCACTTTATTCTTGTCAAACATGGTTGAAAGTAAAGCCCGCATTTCTCTTTCCGTAGCATGTAATTCAGCTTCCATTTTTTGAGCACGCAAGTTCAATAACTCTTTATCCTGCTTGCGTTTACGCTGAATTTGCTTAATGATAATGAAGCTGGTTAATCCTAAGATCAGACAAATAACAAAAAGCCCCAAAATAATCAGATCATCTTTCTGCTTCTTTTCTTTGTAAATGATATTTTCTCCCTGCTTCTTTTCAAACTCAATTTGGAATTCGGCATTCTGAATATTGAGAAACTGCCTTCTTTCGTCGTTTATTTCTTTGTAAGAAATGTATTTTCTGAAACAACGCAATGCATGTTCATACTGTCCCAACTTCTCATAGTATGAAATCTTAGTGCGATACAAAGCTCCCAACAATTGCGAATTGGTTTCACTAACCATCAAACTATCAAACACCTTCATTTTGATTGTCGCTTGTGCTAAGTGATTCTCCATTAAATCCAGTTCTATCAGTAATGCTAAAGCATTCACCTGACTGTTCTTTTGTTTGCTCTTTGTACTTGTCTGGTAATCAAATTCAATCAGTTTTCTTGCCTTTTCATTTTCCTTTTTTGATAAAGCCATGTATCCCAGATTCCCGGACAAAATACCCATCCAGGTTTCATTTTTTAATTTGACAGCCTGATTATAAGCTTTTCGAAGGTACCACTCGGAGGTTTGATTGTCGAATTTATCTCTGTAAATCAGACTAAGTGTATTGTATAGTTTAATCTTACTCTCTTCAGAAACGTGCGAATGATGCAAGGCAATTTTTAAGTGTTTTTCTGAAAGATCAAACCTTCTGAAGAAATAGTACACCTGACCTAATGTCTCGTGGAAAGAAGCCAAATAAGAATTTTGTGAAGTGTAAACATTTTTTTCCTCTCGCAGAGTAATGTATAAAAAGTAATACGCTTCGCGGTATTTTTGTCCTTCACATAATTGGGCTCCAATCTTAAAACACAGCTGAGGATACTCATTCGTTAAAGTAACTTTATCTTCTTTACAAAGCTTTTTTAAGAACCGATCCCATTCGGCATTACTTGAAAAATCTGATCCATCGTAACCTTCAAAAAGTTTCACATAAGAAACTTTTTGAAGCTCATGCTCTGAAATTATTTTTGCAAGACCTTCATCTGCGCTTAGTTTAGCTCCAAAAGAAAATGAAGTCAGCACGCAAGCAAAAAATAATAGGATTAAACTATAGGGGTTTTGTTTCAAAGTCTTTTTCTTCTAGGGGTAACAGTACAAATGTAAACTATTTCTTGTTTAGAGAAAAATGCTTTTACTTCATCAAATTTACATGCCCTGAAAACTCAAATTTTTCGTCATTGTCATCGTCCTTGAAACGAATCACCCAAGTGTACAATCCGACCTGAACCATGCTTCCTGCATAGGTTCCATCCCAACCAACCTGTATGTCTTTGGATTCGAATATCAATTCTCCCCAACGGTTGTAGATATAGAACTCATAAGTTGCCGGAGAAAATCCTGCCGTCATGATTGGAAAGAACACGTTGTTGTACTGATCCCCATCCGGAGTGAATGCATTTGGAACATAAAACAGCAACTGGTCTTTGACGATTACAATCCGGGAAGTCGTATCCCTGCACCCCTGATCTGAAATGACGATCAACTCTACCTTGTAATTACCTATCTGTCCGATTGGAAACTGATGAGTCGGGCTCACTTCCGTAGAACCTGTTCCGTCATCGAAATTCCAGACATTCTGGTCGTTGAACAAGGACGTGTTCTCAAAATTGGTAGTCGGATCAATCGAAAACACCTGCTGTGGATTGTAATTGAAACTGGCAACCGGCAAAGGATCTACGCAAATCATATCGGTAACTGTCTTAGTTGTCGTACACAAGTTATCTGCCGTGATGGTCAACGTGACATCAAAGCAATCAATGCCCGTATATTGATGATTCACAATCGAATTGTTGGAAGAAATGGTTCCATCTCCCAAATTCCATTCTACCACAGAACCGGGATTTGAGCTACTTTCATTGATAAACTGGACATCCAAGGGAAAACAACCTTTTATCACATCGGAGGAAAAGGCGATGATCGGATTTTCAGTAATCTGAATGCTCACATTCACCGTATCGTTCACACACATCGTATCCGCAGGTAACGCATAGGCAAAATCGTAGTTCCCATTGGGTAAAAGGGATAAATCAAGCACTCCTGTAGGAGCATCAAATTGATTGGTTGGAGTTGCAGATGTTTCGGTCCAATAAGGCGTGATCGTCTGAAAAACTCCGGTTGTGTATTGATCCAGATCAACTGTGGAACCGGAAGAATTACACAAATGAAGGCTGGTCGGGTTCACGGAAATCGGCTGACTGTTCACTTGAATCTGGAACCTACTCGTATCATTCAAACAAAACGTTCCCTGAACTACATACTCCAGTAAATTCGAGCCAATTGCCCCATTCACTGTCAACTGTCCGGCACTGGTCAAACTGGTCCCCAATCCGCCATTTACATCCGACCAGGTTCCTGCAGCAGTTGTTCCGGTGGAAAGTAAATTATTCAGATTGACAATTCCATTCGTTTCACACCAAACCGCCATACTATCATTTCCTGCGTGTTTCTGATTTTCTATCGAAATGGTAATTGCATCCACTGTCGTACAAAGTGCCGCATTTTTTACCGTTACCTGGTAAGTTCCTGCGTTGCTCACAGTCAAGGTCTGATTGGTTGAACCACCGGTCCACAAATAAGTACATCCCGGATTTTGAGCATCCAATACCAAAGTTGAACCTTCACAAAGTGTCGTATCCGGTCCCAGATTCACAACTGGAAAGGTACTATATGTAACAACAACCGTATCGTAAGAATAACAAATCGGTTTAAATGTAATGTCGTCTAAAACAAAGTCATTTCCTCCGGGATTGATATTTTGATTCGCAATACAGATCTGAGCAGAGCTGTTCAATCCTGAATTCCAAACCTGGAAATATTGCTGCCACGAACAACCAATTGTTGCTGTAGAGAATACCGGACCTAATAAATTTCCATTAATGGTAAACTGCAATTGAGCAACGTTTGTTTCATTCAAAGCATTGGAAACCCAAGACCCAAATTGATAATCCGTATTAGCTTGAACAGGTACATTTTGACACCACACATTTACTCCCGGTGTTCCTGATCCGTTTACAACCATCATTTGAGTTCCGGGTGCTGTTGTGTGATCCGTGCAAGGTGTAAAATTACTGTGAGCCAGAAATGGAGAAGTCGTAATGGCATAAGTTCCGGGGTTGGACACCAAGCCCCAAGTTCCTCCTGTTCCAACTGTATAAGCCGTTGTGAATCCCGTATTCCCTAATTCAAAATCACCATTAACGATTTGATTACTTCCAAGCTTTCCAACTTTTACACTGTATGTTCCGGCACTTGTAATAAATCTGGTTGGAGCTGTCGAATTATTGTTCCACTTGTAAGTATCATACGGACCGGAAGTTGCTGCATTCAACGTGATGCTTTGTCCTGTGCACAAAGTCGTATCTGGCCCCAGATTCACTGATGGAATATTCCCTATCGTAATTGTAAAGTTGGATGCATCGTTTGCACATCCTCCGGATCCAGTTGCCGTATATGTGAAAGTATATGTTCCCGGATTTAATCCATTCGTGTTGAATACCGACGTACCAGCATTAAAGTTTCCGGAAGCAGGACTTGTTTCAGTCCAAACTCCGGTTGTGGAAGATCCGGCAGATAAAAAGGAGGACATGGTGATTACAGGACCCGTACCACAGTAGTATGCGCCGTTATCAAATCCGGCAGAAGGTGGCTGAGAGATCGTAACCGTGAACATTTCCTGATCGGAACAACCTGTAATCCCGCCATATGCATAAAGTGTTTGAGATGTTGTAATCGTTTGACCTGCATTGAACTGGGTTCCTGTTCCTCCTGGTCCGGAATAATATTTTTCATTCCCCGCAAGCGTTGAACCTGTAATTGCAGGTAATACGTACGATTGGCAAGCCTGCACATTCGCAATTGGGTTCAAGTTCGGTGTATTTACATAGGAAACGGTTACCTTTGCGCTTGAATCAGCACATCCCGCAACACCATCGATTGTGTATGTGTACAACCCATTTGTATTTGTTCCGGGCGTAAAGGTTCCTAAATACCCATTCGTCAATGCGGATGAGCCTGTCCAAACTCCGGTTTGAGATAAATTCGCAGAAAACAACGAATACAAATTAATTCCACCCGAACCCACACATGCAGTATGATTAAATACCAATGGAATTGGTTGGCATTGTGATAATCTTAAATCATCAAATCCAATATCATTTCCTGCACCTCCCGGAATATTTGTGATAATCTCAAATGAAATGGTCGTAGTCGGAGCTGTAAAGGCAATCATAGTAATATCGTTCCAAGTAGATCCGCTAAGAACAAATTGGGTTAAAATAATAGCTCCTGAAGCATTCTTAACAATAATAGTCAGATTATTATTTCCCGACCAAGCATCACGAGTAGAGAAAGAAAAGCGGTAAGATTGTCCTACACAAAGATTATTGAACGGTTGGTTATAAATCAATCCGGCAAAACCATCAACGATGTTCAGGTACATACCCTGAGAACCCGTTCGAATACAACCCGGATAGGTCTGCGGTGTATCCTGATACGTCGATCCCGGAATAATATATGGAATAACGGTCGTGTATTCGAAAGAGTCATAAAAAACAGAAGTCCAATTGCATTGGGAAAAACCCGTGAAACTAATTCCCACGCTCATGAAGACCCACAGCTTGATTGATTTGGAGAGACCTTTGAATATCATTGTTCTGTACTTTTAAAATGATAAACTCCAAAAGTAGATGAACGTTGCTTTATATTGTTGGGACAAAAGCGGGACAAAATGAAAAAAAACGGACAAGCCGTTTTTTATTTAACAAAATAATGTCCTATTATCTCATTTCTAAACCCTTATTTCAATTAAGAGTTTATCATTTGTTATTATCTTATTTAAGATCGTTCAAAAGTTACGAAGGTTCGATTCAATTGAAAAAGCGTTTAAATGCAATTTTGAACCTTTTTGAACATTTGAACCAACTACAAACTCCAGTATTCCAAGTCCTTGATTTTTCCTTTATAGATTCCTTTGATGTCTACAAAAACTCCCTGATCATCTTTCATAAGGGATTTGAAATAAGTTTCATCCAGATTTTTGTAAGCTTTGTGATTTACAGCAACAATGATCGCATCGTAATTTTTTCCGATCTCAACCAATCCTACTCCGTACTCGTGTTCCATTTCTTCTGAAGAAGCATGTGGATCCACCAGGTCAACTTTCACCTGAAATGACTTCAATTCATTCACCACATCGATCACTTTGGAATTGCGGATATCCGAAACGTCTTCCTTGAAAGTTGCTCCCATTACCAAAACTTTTGCATCCTGGATGTGTTTTCCCTGAGCGATAATTTTCTTCGTGGTCTGTTTTCCGATATAGAAGCCCATGGAATCGTTCACGTAGCGTCCGCTATTGATGATCTTTGCATGATAACCCGCTTGCTGCGCTTTATGCGTCAAATAGTATGGGTCAACTCCGATACAGTGTCCTCCAACCAAACCTGGTGAAAAACGGAGAAAATTCCATTTTGTCCCGGCAGCTTCCAACACATCATAGGTATTGATTCCCAATCGATTGAAGATGATAGACAATTCATTGATCAATGCGATGTTCACGTCGCGTTGCGTATTTTCAATAATTTTTGCAGCTTCCGCCACTTTAATAGAAGCAGCGCGATGAACTCCCGCTCTTACTACCAATTCGTAGGTCTTTGCGATTTCCTCCAATGATTCCTCACAGCAGCCTGAAACAACTTTGATCACGTTTTGAAGCGTATGCTCCTTGTCTCCCGGATTGATTCGTTCCGGTGAATAACCGACTTTGAAATCATCTTTGAATTCCAATCCGGAGATATCTTCCAGAACCGGGATACAATCTTCTTCCGTACAACCGGGATAAACCGTTGATTCGAATACCACGTAATCACCTTTCTTCAGTACTTGTGCAACCGTTTTTGAAGCACCCAAAAGCGGACGCAAATCAGGTAAGTTTGCATCATCGATCGGTGTGGGAACTGCAATGATGTAGAACTGCACATCTTTCAAGTCCTCCAAATCTGCAGTGAACTGTATATCGCAGTTGTCAAAATCACTGGAATTCAATTCATTGCTAGGATCCTTCTTCGCACGCATCATATCCACGCGCGCCTGGTTGATGTCAAATCCGACAACCTTGATCTTTTTTGCAAATTCCAATGCAATCGGAAGACCGACATAACCCAAACCGATTACTGCCAGTTTAGCTTCTTTTGCTACTAATTTATTGTAAATTGAGTTGCTCATTTCTTACCTTATAAATGCGTTCAATAATTTCCACCACTTTCAACCCCTCCAAGGCATTTGTTGTTGCGGAAGTTCTTCCTTTGAGTGTATCTATTACATTCGTAATCACATAATGATGATTGGCTGCGGAACCTTTGTAAGCTCCGTAATCATTTCCGGGATTCGTAGGCGCCAGTTCCGGCATTTCGTAACCGGGAATATTGCATACTTCCACTTCATTCATATACTGACCACCGATTTTCACACTTCCGTTCCTACCAACGATAGTCATGGAGCTTTCCAGATTCTTATCAGCAACCGCCGTGGAATAATTGATGCTCCCCATTCCACCATTGACAAAATCAAAGCTTACAAATCCTGAATCTTCAAAATCCGTTGAATCTTTGTGTGTAAAATCAGCAAACTTTCCTTGAATATTGTCGATATCACCAAACAACCAATACATGATGTCTATGAAATGGGAAAACTGCGTGAACAAGGTTCCTCCATCCAGGTCTTTGGTTCCTTTCCAACCACCAGCCTTGTAATAACGCTCATCGCGATTCCAGTAGCAATTCAATTGAACCATGAAGATATCACCCAATAGTTTTCTTTCCACCAAATCCTTGATCCATTCACTTGGAGGTGAATACCGGTTTTGCATCACACAAAAAACGTGTTTGGATTGTTGCAGCGATTTAAAGATGACTTTTTCGCACTGATCCTTGGTCAAACCCATTGGTTTTTCAACCACCACATGCTTTTTGTTTTCCAATCCGATCAAAGCTTGGTCGGCATGCAATCCGTTCGGCGTACACACATTCAATACATCGAATTCAATACCTGAAGACAACAATTCATCCACTGTTTGGAAGAAAGGAACGTTGAAGTCTGTAGCCGCACATTCTTCTATCGAATGCACATCGATCATGGCAACCAACTCTGCTTCAGGATCTCTGCGAACCATTTCAGCATGTCTTTTCCCGATATGTCCGGATCCAAGAATGGCAAACTTTACTTTGTGATTTTCTGGTATCATACTGTTCGTGCTATATACTGATTGGTTCTATGAAAATTCAGAGACCAAAAGTAATGAAATTTGCTTGAAATAAAGATTCGCGAAGGAAATTCGGAGAGCGTACTATCCCAAAATGCACACGATCCCATTTTTTCCCGCTGATTACGCAGAAGGAAATGGGGTCGTGTTTGTAAGTATGATTCCAAATCTGAGTTGATGTAAATTAAATCTGCGCTCGTTCCGCTGCGGCGGAGTAGTCTGCGTAATACACGAGACATTAAAAGCACATCGTAAATTGTTTACGGAGCTGGGAACTACCTTTGCTAAGAATGAATGAAACAAGGGTGTTTGTTTTCAATTTCGGAAAATTAATTACTCATTTATGCGCAATAACTTGTTTTTTAACTACTTTCAGAATACGATTCGATGAAGAGCTGTAACAAAACCGGTTGGCAGCATTATTTGGTCATAAAAATGAATCACTAGGGATCCAACTATCTTAAACGGTATGGGCGAACCAACTCACTGAATCACATTCAGCGAAAAAATAAGACAAGGAAACGGCTGCCCGTAAGATGCGGTTTCCAAAGTTCCGATGGATTACAGGTCATCGGACACCAACTTCACTTGCGCAAGGGTGCCGAAAAATGCGCATGTGGGGGTATTTATTCAGAGTAGGCATTTTAAATTATTCACTATCA
>NZ_CALRYJ010000004.1:0-350664 GCF_943372375.1 Fluviicola taffensis DSM 16823
CTGCCATAGCTATGCGAAGGCTAAGAGCTTCAGCGTAAGTATTAGGCAAGCATTTTTATTTGTGCATTCGTGGGAAAAATTGTGAATCCGTTGGTGTGAACTGTTCCAATGAATAAAATGAGAGGCTGCCTAACTTTTTAGACAGCCTCTTAAACGGTTTATCTGCTTTTTCATTTCAACGCGATTTTCTTCTCAATGCGTTTTTTCATTTCCTCCAGGTCTGACATGAAAGAACCTGTCTGCGCCAAAAGCATCGCCTCTTTGATTGCCTTCTGTGCTTTCTTGAATTTCAGTTGTTTTTCCAAAAGCAAGGCTTCATAATAGAATAACAAACCTCTGTCAATTCCTTTTCGTAAGCGTGCAAAGGTCAACAGCTTGTTCATTTCATCAAAATCTTCCTGAATCAACAGGCAATCCAAAAAGTAAGCATACGTTTCGAGGTAATTGACATTTGCTGCAAGCGCTTCTCTGAAATAACTGTTTGCGAGTGCATAATCTTTGAATATTTCCAAATTTACTCTTCCCATCAGGCAAAGTGCAATCGGATTGTTCTCTTCATATGCCATCGCATAATTCAATGATTCCAGGGCTTCTTCCAGGTTGTATGGATAATAATCCAATGCTTTAACCAGGTAACTATTTGTTGTCATAATTTTAGTTCTTTATGCAATTCGTTTTTCAATTGACTGCGTTGTTTCTTGAATGATTTCACTTCCTTGCTGGGTTTGAAATCCATTCCTGTAAAGGTTCTCACCGGATTTCCCCGTTCCAGTTCATGGTGTTGCGACCACGTTTGATTCACCACTTCTACCATTTTTTCACTTTGGACTTTTTCCAGCTTTTCACGGATGCGTTCTCGTGCAATTTTCTTGTTTTGCATTTGTGAACGGCTTTCCTGAACAAACACGGTTGTTCCCGTTGGTGTATGAGTAGCTCGAACTGCCGAACTTACTTTGTTCACGTGCTGTCCGCCTGCTCCACTGCTTCGAACGGATTGATAAACAATCTCGTTTTCATTCCAGGAAAGCGCTTCTGCCCGATTGACTTCAAAGATGCCGACAAACCAGTTTTTTCTCCCATGATTGGGACGATACGGACTCTTTTGAATCCATTGAATCGTCCCTAACCATGTTTGAATTGCTTCTTGAACTCCGTCTCCCACAACCTGGATTGTAGCAGATAAAATGGTTCCACTTTCTTGCCCTGTAATTCGATCGATTGTTTCAGCTTGTAAGCCTTTATTTCTCAAATCGGCAAGCAAAGCACCCAAAATTTTCCCAGCTGCCAATTGGCATTCCAATGGTCCTTTGGCTGTGGTGATATGTATTAATTTTGTTTCCATTTGTCTCCTATTTATCCATTCTTACAATTCGGGGAGAAAATGTCCCGATCGTTTCCACCAATTCCTGCTGATTTCCCATGACGTGATGGATGTTTTTGTATGCCATCGGACATTCATCCACAGCTCCACCAATCAAGCTTACATCTGCAGCACTCAGAGTCTTCATCATCTCACTTTTAGTGAACCTACTCTTGCATTCGGAACGTGAGAACACGCGTCCTGCGCCGTGTGAAGCGGAATTTAAACTGGAAGTATTTCCCAATCCCCGGACAATGAAACCCGGTGCTGTCATGCTTCCCGGAATCATTCCCAATTCGCCTTTCCCAGCCGGTGTTGCCCCTTTTCGATGCACAATACACTCTTTGCCATTCACGAATTCCTTCCATGCAAAATTGTGGTGGTTCTCTATCGTCATCAACATGCGGAGCCCCAACTTTTTGGTCAATCGTGCGTGAATATCATCGTGACAAGCTTTGGCATATTCACCTGCCAGGTTCATCGCATTCCAATACTCCTGACCATCGTGCGTATCCAGATTCAACCAGGCCAAGTGCTGTACTTGTCTTGGTAATGGACATTGCTTGATCGCCAACTGCGTGTATTGTTTTGCAATATTTGCACCCAATCCTCGTGATCCGCTGTGACTCAGCAAAGCGAAGTACGAACCCGGAGGAATTCCTGCATCGGTAGCAGTGATCGTCACTGTTCCAAACTCCACAAAGTGATTTCCTCCGCCGGAAGTTCCCAGTTGCTGGTAAGCCTTTCCTTGCAATTTTCTCAGGAATGGAATCTCACGAAACAGCTTACTTTCCATAATCGGATGATCGTGTTTGACCTTGTGTGTTTCGTACATTCCAAACTTGGTATGTTCCGAAAGCAAATTCTCCAATTGGTGTGTTTTTCCGTTGAAAAAAGACGCCGGAGCATCAAAAATACTCAGCGACATTCTACAACCGATGTCGACACCGACACCGTAAGGAATCACCGCATTGTCTGTGGCTAAAACTCCTCCGATGGGTAAGCCGTAACCGTAGTGTGCATCCGGCATCAATGCTCCCTGAACGGAAATTGGCAATTTCAATGCCTGGTAAAACTGATGTTTTGTCTTGTCATCAATTTCATTTTCTCCGTAGATTAAAAACGGTGAACGTTCGATCTTCAATTCGTTGAATTTCACTTCAACAGGTGCAACCAATCCTTCTGCTACCTTGCCCCAAACACCGTCTCCGATGTATTCATCCGGAGCGTAAAGTAATTCGGACAATTCACTTAAAACGCGGTCTTTACTTTCTCTTTTTTTATATCTGCTGATCAGCCCCAAGGCGATATTTACAGAGTTATCATTGGGAAAACCTATCTTCAATAGGTCTTTCCCCTTAATCTTATTTCCCATGATATTTGTTCTATGGATTGTCTTTAAACTCCCACAGATGCACAGATATTTATGGCGTCCGCCGTGGCGGATTCGCCATTTTATTTGAACTACAAGCGAGTCCGGTAGGCGAGCCTAAATTTGTGCATTTGTGGTAAAGTCATCACCGACTAATCGATGAGTTCCAATCCAAGTTTTGATTTGGCCATTTATGACCTTGATAAGAAAAGAGATTTCGGCATTTCGACTACGCTCAATGACCGAAATTTGACTTCGATCGGAACGTTTGAAAACAAAAAAAATCCGAAACCTCTAAGAGCTTCGGATTTTCATATGATAGATGATTTTATAATCGCTATTGAAAAACCCAAAGCCCGAGCACACTAGTCCCTAGACCAGTTGGAGCTCCTAATGTTGATTGTAATTTGAACATTGCTTCGGTTTTAAAATTGTTACTACTTGTTTTCGTCGACATCCCTTGAGCGACGATGCAACGCCTAAGCAAAAGCTTCAGCGCCGACACAAAGATAACGCATAAAAAATGACATGGTTGTGTGTCGATTGAAAAAAAAAAATTGAGGGCGATCTCTTATTACGTAGTAATAAGGAAAAATCAAGAAACCAATTTTTTCGTGCGCTTTGCACTCTTCGGGGTTCATTTTGACCACAAGGTAAACGAAGACCATGAGGTGAATTTATTGCCAACTTGTTATTTCAATTCAATTTTCACCTGATAAATCTTACTCAAACCATTCTCGTTTTCGTTCACGTATTCCTGAAATTCTTTCACGTTTTTGAATGCTTTTGATTGAAGCAAATTTCGTTTACTGGTGAAGTACAAAGTCTGTGTTTTTTCATCGTAGAACGGACAATATTCCATGTGCTTACTGTTGATGATTGCACCCAAATTTTCGGCTTTCTGCCATGCTCCATTTTGGTCTTTTTTAGCCATGTACAAATCACCGCTTCCGAAACCTCCATCCGCATTGTATTTGGTGTAAATCAAAAAACGTTCATCATTGGAAATGAAAGCGTTAAATTCGAATCCTGAACTATTGATGTGGTCATTCAAAATCACCGGAGAAGCATATTTTTTACCATCCCAGACACAGAAATAAATGTCGTCTTTTCCTTTACCGGTTGGAACATCCATAGTGAAATACAAATTGTTGTTTTTGCTCAAAGTTGGATAGAATTCGTTGTTCTCGGAATTGACTGTTTTACCTAAGTTTATCGGCTCCGACCACCCGACCATATTCGTTTCCCGTTCCACATACCAGATATCGAAATTCTTTGCCGAATTCTTCGAATCTTTTCGGGGTCTGTCAGAAACGAAATAAAGCCGTAAACCATCGTCGGAAAGGAAAGCCTCCATATAGCTGTTTTCATCGCAAAAAGATAAGAGTTCGGGTTCCGACCAAGCATTGTTTGTTTTCCGGATAGTTGCCAGATGTGAAATGGCTCCGTCGGGGCTTTGGATTGTGAAATAGGCTTCCGCTCCATCTTTGGAAATGCAAAAATCACGCACATTCAAAAATTGATTGAGGCTTTTATCGAATAACGAAACTTGGAGAGAATCCTGAGAGAAAGAGAAATTGGTCAGGAACAGAATACAAAGTAGTTTGAATCGCAGCATGGTGATGAATTATTGAACACGAATGTAGTCAATTCCCAAACAGAAAAAGTTGTCAAAAAGAGCAAAACTTCTCCCACGGACGGGCACGGAAGAGCACAGAAGTTTTTATTATTGTGGGGGTGGATAATACTATTACATCCGTGCTCGTCTGTGTTCCTGCGCCAACGCTGTAGCTAAGGCGTAAGCGTTCTGTGGGAGAAAAAATCTGCGCTATCTGCGTAATTAGCGGGAAACAAAAAAAGCCCTGACATTTATCGTCAAGGCTTTCAAATATAATCTGTGTTGACTTACGCCAATACTTCTTTCACTTTATCTGCTGCTTCTTGCAACAATACAGCTGAATGCACATTCAATCCTGAATCATCAATGATTTTCTTCGCTTCAACAGCATTTGTTCCTTGCAAACGTACAATGATCGGAACAGGAATGTTTCCAATGCTTTTGTAAGCATCAACAACTCCTTGAGCAACACGGTCACAACGAACAATACCACCGAAGATATTGATCAGGATCGCTTTTACGTTCGGATCTTTCAAAATGATGTGGAATGCTTTCTCAACACGCTCAGCATCTGCAGTTCCACCAACATCCAAGAAGTTTGCCGGGTTACCACCTGAGTATTTGATAATATCCATAGTCGCCATTGCAAGACCAGCTCCGTTTACCATACAAGCAACGTTTCCGTCCAATTTCACGAAGTTCAATCCTGCTGCATCAGCTTCCACATCCAATGGATCTTCTTCCATTGTGTCTCTCATAGCAACATAATCCGGGTGACGGAATAAACCGTTTCCATCCAATGTCACTTTCGCATCCACTGCAATAATTTTATTGTCTGAAGTTTTCAATACCGGATTGATCTCGAACATCGCAGCGTCACAACCTTCGTAAGCACTGTACAAGTTCACAACGAATTTCGTCATTTGCTTGAAAGCTTCACCTGATAAACCTAAGTTGAAAGCGATTTTACGCGCCTGGAATCCTTGAATCCCAACACGTGGATCGATTTCTTCTTTGAAGATCAAATGTGGTGTATCGTGAGCAACTGTTTCAATATCCATTCCTCCTTCTGTAGAATACATGATCGTGTTGCGACCTCTTTCGCGATCCAACAAAACAGACATGTAAAACTCCTCTACTTCAGCTTCACCCGGGTAATAAACGTCTTCAGCAAGCAATACTTTGCTAACCAATTTCCCTACACCGTTTGTTTGAGCTGTTTCAAGATGACCACCAAGGATTCCTTTTACTTTTTCTTCAACCTGATCAATTCCTTTTGCAAGAACTACACCATGAGAACCAGTTTCTTCAACGACACCTTTTCCGCGTCCTCCAGCATGGATCTGTGCTTTAACCACATACCAACCTGTTCCGGTTTCTTCTGTCAATTTTTTAGCTGCAGCAACTGCATCTTCTACTTTTTCTACAACAACTCCGCGTTGGATTGCCACGCCGTATTTTTGTAAAATTGTTTTTCCTTGATATTCGTGTAAGTTCATGACAACTTTTTAAATTTTTTGGTGCGCTAAAGGTAAACATTAAATTGGTTCGAGATTATTGGAATTCCATAAAAATTCAATGGATTTGTAAAATTTAAATATGTCGTTTTATACTCAAACCACTAGAGGAAAAGATTAAAAATTATATTTACCAAACTAAACTGAACTATTCATTATGAAACTGGAAAAAATTTTAGATCAATTGAACTCGCTGGAGAAAGGTGCCTTTATCAAAATAATAGACACCATTGTCAGTTCAAAACCAAAAAACTACAAGGAAATTGAAAAAATTCTATCCAATTCGGATCGCATAATCAAAAACGTCGACAATAGTAATATTGCACAGATCTTTCATCTAATCGAAGATGATTTCATTACCTTAATTAAATCTGAATTCCGGAAAACTTCATCTCAGCTAGATATCATTATTGACTTAATAATTCAGGATGGTAATTCTATTCTAAATCAGGAATGGTTTTCCAGACTTTATGAAAATGAAATCAAAATTTTAAAGAACAAAATTAAACAGTTCCAATCAGACATAGATGACGAGAAAAGCGAAATTTCGGCTGAAAGGAAGCGTGATTACAGAATTTACAAATCGTGTTTAAAAACGGCTTATCAGAATGATTCCAACAATAATCAAGAGCAAAAAATAACGAATGATGAGCTATCAATTCTAATTACTATTTCAAAAGAACTGGAACTTTCGCAAGATGAAGTGAAACTGATTAATTATTCAGTTATCGAACCTAAAAAAATTGATACAATCCAAATAATAGAACAATTAAGAAGTTGCGGTCTTTTATTTGTTTCTAAAAAATCAAATACATTGTACATTTCAGATGAAATGGTTCGTGTGCTCCGAAAGGTTCGAAAAAAAGATGTTGCAGATAAGTTTCTTCGACGGGTACTAAAATTATTTAAGGATCCACAAATCAATTTGATCTGCAAAAAGCACAATATTGATCGCAAACTATCAATTGCTGAAAAGATTGAAACGATCATAAAAAATGGAATCTCATTAAGAGATATTCTTTCAGAATCAGTTCATAAGGATGGAACTTCAATACTTGATAAAAGACGATTCATTAATGAGTTTTGCGATAAGCAGTTAAACATTAATCCTGCTCTAAAAGGTTCAACAGTTGATGAAAAGATTGACAACTTACTATATTATTTCGAACAAATAGAAAAAGACGAAAAAGTTGGAATTTCTCACGATGGATATGCTCGACTTCTAAAGGATCTAAAAGAATCAAATCTTGGAATTGAGAAGGCTTTAAAAGCAACCTTAAACCAAAGTTCAGAAATAGATTTGCTTCAAACTGATTATTTATTGGATCGGAATTTTAAACCTGCCGACATTTTGGAATTGATTTCTGAAGAACAATTAATCGCTTTTTGCACAAATCAAAACATCAAGACTAGAGGTGAAAAAATAGCCAATATTCTTGATGCATATACTGACTCTGAAAATATTTTCATTGAGAATTATGAAAACATTGGATTTAGACGATTCAATGAGCTCAAAGAAGCCGGTCTTTTCTTAAAAGAAGCAGACCTAGGTCTAAAATTTGAAGAAGTAACCAAATCCATATTTGCTCAACTTGGTTTGTCAATTGATGACGACTTAAAAAAGAAAATAAATACTTCAAAAGACATGATGGATATTCTCATCAATGTTGGCAATAATGATATCATAATTGTCGAATGTAAAACACAAAAGGAATCTGGTTACAATAAATTCTCAAGTGTTTCACGACAAATAAAATCTTACAAAAATTTAGCAGAATCATTAGGTCATCGGGTAGTAAAAACATTACTCGTTGCTCCTGAATTCTCAGATCAGTTCATTTCAGAATGTGATTCTGATTTATCCACCAGTGAAATTCACTTGTCATTGATTACTTCCAATACATTACTGAAAATATTGGATGGATTTAAGCAACAAACGAAGCATAGTGTGTTTCCTCATGTACTTTTAAGAGATGTATTAATTGATGAAAACCGAATCATTAAAGCTATTTCAAAATAATTCAAACAATAATTCCGTTTTTTGTTATTTATAAAACAATTATCTTACATTTGCCTTATGAATATCCAAATGCACATCTGCACTTATTATTATCAGTTTCTAAATTCAGGAACCGAATAAGTCGTTGT
The DNA here is from genome assembly GCF_943372375.1 of Fluviicola taffensis DSM 16823. Classification (GTDB taxonomy): domain Bacteria; phylum Bacteroidota; class Bacteroidia; order Flavobacteriales_D; family Crocinitomicaceae; genus Fluviicola; species Fluviicola taffensis_A. The sequence continues at coordinate 8,016 of NZ_CALRYJ010000004.1, forward strand.
GTAAACTTTATAGCTGAAAAGCCCGGTTCTTATGAATCGGGCTTTTTTTATTTAATTTTTTTTGAAATGAAACAGGAATTTGAAAAGTACACCAAGGAAGACGGTGCAGTTTGGTCGCTGTTATTCAAGCGACAAGTAAAGAACTTGAAACAGTTGGCTTGTTCCGATTATCTGGAATCATTGGATTACATGAAGGAAGTATTGAATCCAACTGAAATCCCGAATTTCGAACAAATCAACAAATGGTTCAAAAAGAGCACCGGCTGGGAAATCTATTGTGTTCCGGGATTGATCGATGTAGCTGATTTTTTCGATCTGTTGGCAGAAAAGAAATTCCCTTCATCCACTTGGTTGCGTTCAAAAGACAAGTTGGATTACCTGGAAGAACCGGATATGTTTCACGATATTTTCGGACATGTTCCCCTGCTTTCCAATCCCGTTTACTCCAACTTCGTTCATGAATTCGGTAAATTGGGGAAAAAGCATAAAGGAAATCATCAGCTTGTTACGGAACTACAGCGTATTTACTGGTTCACCATCGAATTCGGACTTATTTTCGAAAAGGGGAAACCACGAATTTTCGGAGCCGGAATTATTTCCTCTTTTCACGAATCCATTTCCTGCCTTTCAAGCAAAGAGGTCACTCACCTTCCGTTCGGATTGGATTCCATCATACAAACAGACTTTTGCACCAGCGAATTGCAACAAACCTATTTTGTGATCGATCACCTGGAACAATTGGAAACAGCAGTTACATCACTCTCAAACAAACTTCAACATGAATTGGAATATTCTGGCAAATCAATTTAGAACGGTCGTGCAATTCGACAACCAAACAGAACTGGCCAAATTTGTGCTTCTGGTTGCGCAATTGGCGGATCAACTAGATCACCATCCGGATATGGAAATCAAACACTGTAACGAGTTGAGTATTTCCGTTTACTCCCATGACCGACAAAAAATCACCCAGCGTGATCACAAACTGGTTGACAGAATCAGCGAGTTATACAAAGACTGGAAAACAAAAAAAGCGGATGAATAATCCGCTTTTTTCTATAGTTATCAGTAAGGGCGAAAAATTTTCCACCCTTACTAGTATCAATTAATGTGCATGCATTCTCCAATTGGAAGTGATTTCCCTTGAAGCTGCATTCTTGTTTGTTTTCTCTGTCAAATCATTCCAAACCTGTCCGATTCCGGCTTCCAGGGCATGTCGTTCATCCTTAAACATATCCCACATCACAGTCGGATCCTGAAAATAATGTTTGACAAAATTCGTATCGAAATCTCCTGAACGGAATGCCGGATGCATCATCACGAACTTCCCGAAATCCAAGGTTGTTTTCAATCCGGAGATTTGGTAATTGTTGATTGCGATGATCATTTTTTCAATTGCCTCTTCTCTATTTTCACCCCAAACTACCAGCTTGGCAATCATCGGATCGTAATAGATCGGAACTTCCATCCCTTCCTCAAACGCATCGTCTACGCGCGCCATATCTTTTCGGGGTCTGCGGTAACGGTTCAAGGTCCCGATATCCGGAATAAATCCATTTAACGTATCTTCTGCATAAACACGCACTTCAATCGAATGTCCGTGAATATGTAATTCATCTTGTAATTTGGGTAAACGCTCACCTCTTGCAACGCGTACCTGCCATTCAACCAAGTCAGTTCCGGTAATTTCTTCGGTAACCGGATGCTCTACCTGCAAGCGGGTATTCATTTCCAGGAAGTAAAAATTCAATTCAGCATCCAACAAGAACTCAACGGTTCCCGCACCTTCATAATTACACGCTTTACAAACTGCTACTGCAGCTTCCCCCATTTTCTTCCGCAATTCAGGAGAAAGGATTGCTGAAGGAGCTTCTTCGATCACTTTTTGGTGACGACGTTGGATGGAACACTCGCGCTCGAACAAATACACTGTATTGCCCAATTGGTCTGCAAAAACCTGGATTTCGATATGACGCGGTTTTGTCACGAATTTCTCAATGAATACAGCATCGTCCCCAAAGGAAGAACGCGCTTCACTCTGAGCCATTTTCATTTGCTCTTCAAACTCTTCCACATTTTCTACCAAACGCATTCCTTTTCCTCCACCTCCGGCAGATGCTTTGATCAAAATCGGAAATCCAACTTCAGCAGCTACTTTTTTAGCTTCTTCTACATCTGTGATCGCTTCATCAACTCCGGGAACCAAAGGAACATTGTATCCTTTCACCGCTTGTTTCGCAGAAAGTTTATCCCCCATCAATTCCATCGCTTCAGGAGAAGGTCCGATGAATTTGATTCCTGCTTCCTTCACCTTACGTGCAAAGCCCGCATTTTCGGATAGGAAACCATAACCCGGATGAATTCCTTCCACTCCCAGTTCCTTACAATATTTTAAGATCAGATCTTGTTGCAAATAAGACTCCGACGAAGGAGATTTCCCAACATAAACAGCTTCATCAGCCTCATGAACATGCGGAGCGTTTGCATCTGCATCCGAATAGATCGCTACAGTAGCAATATTCATTTTCTTTAATGAACGAATGACTCTTCGTGCAATCTCTCCTCTATTTGCAATTAAAACTTTTTTCATAACCAATTTCAATGACGGTAAAAATAATGAATGTGCAATGAATGACACTAAAGATCCGGATACTTTCCTAACAAATTCGAAGAAATTAAGGATTCGGTTTCTCTCCCTCTTCAGCGGAAGGTGTCGTTTCTTCCTTTTTCTCATTATGAATAACAGGAGGTTGACCCGGAATATAATCCACCGGAACCCGGTTTTTTCGTTTGGAATTGTTCACCTTATTTTTCTTTCTGAATAAGTTGGCAAAGAATTCAATAATCCGTGATTCCGATAAGTTGTTGAATGATTCCTCGTAGTGTAAACCGACCCCTTGCGTGAATTCCCCTTTATCCTTATTACTCAGGATTCCTTTATCATTGGATTCATTGAACAGGGAAATCCGGAAAGTTCCATCCGCGTTGATCAGATAATCCAGGTTAAAGCTTCCTATCAATGAATTCTGTGCTGTTCCGGTCGAAGTGTTATTGGAAACCCCCAATGAGGTAGTCAAGACGATATTTTGCCTCGCACCATAGGCCCGCCGCATCCCGAATTGGAAATTCTTATCTCCGGTAGCAGCATTGTCATTGTACCCCACATTCATTTTCACATCTTTCGATAACTGATCCAAAGCCGTGTTGATTTGCTGTGTGACAATTTCCGCCACAGCACCGTAACTTCCTCCGGCATTTCCGCCGGAACCTTGAAATTTATTCAATAACAGCAAGGAGACAAATTGTTTCTGGACCTCATCCTTATCTGAGCGAATCCTACTCAATATGGCTTTTCCGGATTCACTCACATTCGGAACTTCAATATCCAACATAATGGAAGGATTGGAAAGTGTTTGTCCGATGTTCAATACGCAATGTACCTCCGACTTCGTAACGGACGAACCACCAATCTGATCTTTATTCAATTCATCCAGACTGGCATTCACTTTATAATACGCTTTGATATCCAGGTTTGCATCGTAAGGACTTCCGGTCCAGGTGATATTACTTCCCTGGTCTATCTCAAAGGTCTTTTTAATCGGGTTCAAAACAAAATCATATTGCCCGCTGTTGATAATGTATTGACCTGTCATTTTGATCTGATTCAAATTGTCTATTGACAAGTGCAAATCGCCATGTCCCTGCGCACGAATCTCTTCGTTAGTCTGTTCATTCAAAATCAATCGGATCTTGGCATCAGGTGTTGCCGTGATATCCAGTTTCAAATCAACCCCTGTCAAATCTATTTTCTTTTCTACGGTAGCTGTATCCTGATTGAAATCAATGAAATCAAATTCCTTCACTTCTTTGGCGCCGTACATTGGCAAATCCACTTCGGTACCTTTCTGGGTCTTCGCTTCAACGTTGATTTCCGTATTTCCTTTCTCGATCAGAATACTTGCGGTTCCGGTTGCATAAGCCTTCCCATAATAAATCGTTCCTTCCCGATATCCGGTATTCAGAACCATGAATTTTTCCGGAGACTTCAAACGCGTACCACTTATAGGATCCCTAAATCCACTGACAGATTCATCAAATACCACATCAAAACTCATAGAAAAATCCTTGAAGTTGTCGTGGAATATCGTTGCAATGGCATAAGCGGTATGACCTTCATCATCCTGCACAGGGAAATTCCCGTAAATACCATCATTCTTCCCGTCAAACTTTAGCGGTCCACTCAAATTGTAATGGGTTCCTAAAATCCCGACTTTCAAGCCTCCCTTTTTCAATTGGAGATTTCCTGTAATTTCAGGTTCTTCGATACTTCCGGTAGCATGAATCACACCTTTTAAATTTCCTGCGATATCGGAAATGACATCCGGATCAACAAAAGCATTCGCAAAAGACATGTTCATATCCTTGAATTCCAAGTCAAAGTTGATATTGTCATCCTTCTTCAAAGGCAAAACATACCCGTTGAAATCAAAGGTTTGTAAGTCGTGGTATTTCAAATCTCCATTCAGGATGATTTTCTTTTCCAAATCAACCCAAATACCATTCAAATGGACATCCCCGATTTCCTGTCCTTCTAAAAACAAATCCTTCAAAACAAAATCCCCATCCACTTTAATGTCGGTAAACGGTGTTGCCAGACGAGCAGTACCGTCAAGGTTTCCTTCCATTTTTATTCCCACACCTAGCAGCGATGAAAATTCCGCGATTTGCAGTTCATGTGCTTTTATAGTCAGATAATCTTCTGCTTTTTCTGATAAGATTCCATTGACGGCCAGGAACTGATTTTCTCTTTCCAACATCAAGTGGTCTATTTCCAACTGGTTTTTCTTGTAAACCAATTCGGCCGTGTTCATGATATCCCATTTGTTGTTTTTAACCGAGAAATAGGACGGTTTCACTTGAATTCCGAATTCACCTTCTTCGCGAACATCCAGAATAAAATCAAAATCAGAGGTATTTGCCACATCCTTGTTCCAGATCAGATCTGTTTTATAGATGTTTTTTGTTCCATCCATTGTAAGTTGAATGTTTTCCACATCCAACGAATCCCTTAACTGCGTCTTATCCGCATTCAAGGTCAATGTTCCTTCACCCTGAGTGAACTCCTGATGAAGAACCACATTTGTCAAATAGGCATCACTCTTCTCACTGATGAGTTTTTCATAACTGATCTTTGAGGATTGGATATCCAGCATCTGATGGTGTATCCTGGAATCCAAATCCAATTTGACAACCGTTCCGTAAGCTATTTCCAATTTCGGAACGAAAATATCCAAAAATGACTGTGAATTCTTGATCGTTGCATTCAATTCAAAATTATCTTTAGATTCCACTCCTTTCGGATACTTTTGAGGAGAGAAATAAGATGGGAATGCATCAGAAAGACCATTATTGATAGCAATCGGGAACGTATTGAAATTAATTTTTCCATTCAGGTCCGCATCCACGATATCACTTCTCAATTCAAAGCGGTCACTTCCCGGATTTCGTTCAATATAAAGACTCAATTCGGGCAAGGTCATGACTTTGCCCTTTTCGACAAATACGATATTATCCGCATAGATCATTCCTTCATAGGTTTCCAGCGAGTTCCCTTTCAAATCGAGATCCAAATTCCCAACAAACGATGATTCGGGATCCTTATCAAAATTTAAAATTCCCAGGTTCGCCTTTTCAATTCCAACCTTGAAGTCAAAATGTTGAATTTTCGAAACATCGATCGATCCGTCAAATGTCAACTCCAGATTGGGATCCTGGATATCCAGATTTGCATCCAGGATGTTATTGATAAACGAACCGTTGGTTACCGAAATATTCGAGTAGGTATAGTCGTTAAATTTGAATTTTAAAATTTCACCCTCCAATGTTTCCAGGCGGATCATATCTTTCTGACCAACGATTCCACTCAGGTATACTTGTCCGGAAACATTCCCAAAAGTGGGATTATCAAGGAATTTGGCCAAATTAAAACTATCGATGACCACATCGTAATTCTCATCCAAAGTTCGATTGAACGAATACCCACCTTCCTTGAGTTTATTGAATACGATCTCATGATCCAGTTGTACAGAACCCAGAACGGATTGCAGTTTATCACTCTTCAATGCAAATTTATCGATGGAACCTCTAACAGAAGTGTTTTTAATCTCCGCATATTGGAGCCTATCCACCATTTCATCAAAGTCCACTCTTCTCTTTCCTGAATCTTTAGGAAGTCTGATCCTTTCCACATCCGAAAAATCAATCAGCGCATAATCAATCTGTTCGTTAAAATTTGAGGCTGAAAGGTTCCGGAAATCCGGAAGGGAATAATCTCCGCGCACAACGCTTCGGGTTCCAAAACGCAAATCCAGATTATCAATCCTTAAATCCTTCACTTTTTTGGTCACCGTTGCACTTAGGGAAACCATGTCATTCATTCCTTCCAAAGCCGTCCCAAACATAGAAATATCCCAAAGACTCACCCGGGATGAATCCACTACCGCATCAAATGCAACACTATCCACAAAATCATTGAATCCCTGTAAGGAACTCATCAACATATTCAGTTTGGAGGCATAAATCTGCGAACGGGAGGTGGTGATTTCAACATTACTCAATAAAACTCCCTTATGCGGGTCAATGACTGCATTAGCAAAAAGCCTGTTTAACCAGAACCCTGATTTTTCTTGAGTTTGTAAGTGTTTCAATTGAAATGCAACAATCCCTTTATCCTCTTTGAAATCAACAATATGGAGAATCACATCATTGAATCTCAAATGATCGTAATCCATTCCATAGGTATTCCTGCTCTTCCGGTTATCGTCATACGAAATGGTAACCCATTCGATATCCACATTGTCAACGGTCACTTTGGGAGGATCCGATTTGGGTTTTTGGGACTTTTTCCCGGAGAAGTAATCCGCAATAAATTCGTAATTGTAATCTCCATTGATGGAGTCACGTTCGATTCCTACTCTTCCCTTCAGAAGTCCTACACTTTTCAGGTGGATGTATTCCCCCCCCAAATCAAAACTCTTTACACGAACCATGATCTGATCCAGGGAAGCCAAAGTATCACCATGCAAGTCACGGACAAAAACGTCTTTCAGATAAACCTTGTCAAAGAAAACAATGTCAATCTTCCCGATACGCAATTCGGTATTCAATTCTTTGGATAAAAAATTAGTTGCGAGCGACCCTAAATAGGTTTGAAATTGGCTGGTGCGTATGGCAAACGCAAAAAGAATGAGTACCAAAAGCACCCATTCAAAAGAAATCCCTACTATTCTACCTAGTATTTTGAGTACTTTTACCATGTATTACTTACAAATTTAACAAAGTTGAGCCAACAATCGTTCGTAATTCTGGGAATTGAGTCATCTTGTGATGACACTTCTGCTGCTATACTCAAAGATAATACCATTTTATCGAATGTAACGGCAAGTCAGGCGATTCATGAACAATATGGTGGTGTGGTTCCGGAACTCGCTTCCCGCGCACATCAACAGAATATCATTCCCGTAGTTGATGCCGCTTTGAAGAAGGCTGCTATTGACCTCAAAGACATTGATCTGATTGCATTTACGCAAGGTCCCGGATTAATGGGTTCCTTGGTGGTCGGTACCGCTTTTGCAAAATCACTCAGCTTGGCTTTGAACAAACCAATGGTTGCGGTACATCACATGCATGCACACATTCTGGCACATTTCATCGATGAAGGAGTTCCAATGCCTTCCTTCCCATTTATTTGCATGACAGTTTCCGGCGGACATACGCAATTGGTTCGCATAGATTCACCTGTAGAAATGCATGTTTTGGGAACAACAATCGATGATGCGGCAGGAGAAGCATTTGACAAAACAGCGAAGATATTGGGCTTTCCCTATCCCGGCGGACCTTTGATCGACAAATACGCCAAAGAAGGAAATCCTGCAGCATTTACCTTTGCAAAGCCTCAGGTCGACGGTTATAATTTCAGTTTCAGCGGACTGAAAACTTCTGTGCTTTACTCCATACAGAAGGAACTGGCAAAAAATCCGGCATTCATTGAAGAAAACAAAGCGGATTTGTGCGCATCCATTCAATCCACTATTTTGGAAATTCTCTTCAAACAACTCCGAAAAGTTTCAGCGGATACCGGAATCAAGGACATTGCGATTGCCGGTGGCGTTTCTGCCAATTCCGGATTGAGAGCGAAATTGGCTGAAGAAGGAAAAGCACGCGGTTGGAATGTATTCATCCCGAAATTTGAATATTGTACGGACAATGCGGCAATGATCGCGATGGCTGGAAAGTTTTTAGCCGAAAACAACCAGTTCGCATCTCAAACGATTAGTGCAAATGCACGATTACCATTTGTAAAACCATGAAAAAAGTTGAACTTCCGAAAGCATTTGCAGAACGTGTGACCAAAGATCCGTTCCTGGGCGACTCCTTGCTGCAAGCCTTAAATGAAGAACAACCGATTGCCATTCGAATCAATTCATCAAAAGGAACTTCCGGGTTCAAAGATTTGGAAACGATTCCCTGGTCGGAAAATGGATTTTACCTGAAAGAACGCCCCATTTTCACACTGGATCCACATTTTCACGGAGGAAGCTATTATCCGCAGGAGGCAGGTTCACAGTTTATCGATTATATCCTAAGACAACTCAATCTTACGGATGAACCGGTTTTATTGGACCTATGCGCCGCTCCGGGTGGAAAAAGCACATTGATAGCAGATTTCCTGAATGGACATGGATTACTTTTAGCCAACGAAGTCATTCAGAACAGGTCGAAAATCTTAAAAGAGAATCTAACGAAATGGGGAGCTAAAAACAGCTTGGTAAGCAACAACGACCCCGCAGATTTTGAAGCCCTTAAAAGTGTGTTTGATTGCATTCTGATAGATGCACCATGCTCCGGAGAAGGAATGTTTCGAAAAGATCAGGAAGCGCGAAACGAATGGTCCGTTGAATCCGTGAATCTATGCGCTGCACGACAAAAAAGGATTGTCATGGATGTGTGGGATTCACTAAAACCGGGTGGCTTTTTGATTTATTCGACTTGTACATTCAATACACAGGAGAATGAAGAAAATGTGCAATGGATCCTGGACAAGACAGACTCACAAATCCATTCACTGGAAGTTCCATTTGCCAAAAAAGGAAGAAATGATGTCGGTTATTATGCACTTCCCTCCGAATTAAAAACAGAAGGTTTCTATGTTGTGGTGATTCAAAAATTGGGAGAAGAACGCACCCAAAAGATCAAATCGAAGAAAAAAAGCTCCCTGACCAAATTGAAACCGGAACCCTGGTTCAACGAATGGGTTGGGGATTCAAAATCAGAGTTTATCCAATGGAACAATTACGTATTTGCAATTCCTGAAGGAAAAAGTGAATTGGTGGAAACACTACACGCTCATTTGAGAATCATCAAAATGGGGACTGAATTAGGAGAAGTTTCCCGAAAAGGATTGATTCCAAATGAAGCTCTGGCTCTTGATCCATCCATACTTTCAAGCCAGATTCCCAATATTGAATTAAATCGTGACCAGGCTCTTCATTACTTAAAAGGTGAAACTTTCAACCTGGAAGGAAAACACGGATTTCATACGGTTTCATTCGAAGGAACAAAGCTAGGCTGGATCAAACATTTGGGAAACAGATTCAACAACCTCTTTCCAAAAGAATGGCGAATCCGTATGCGGATCGATTAGTTCTTCGGACGAAAGAATTCCATTTTACCCTTCTTAAAATCCGTCATAAAGATACTCGACTGACCTAATTTCTTTCCGAACCTTCCGGTATTCTGATGCCATAAAACCAACTCACCATTTGGCTTCACTTCCTTCACGACCGCAAAATGCTTTTCCATGTCTTCAAAATACTTCATTCCGTTTTGAACACCTCCGAATTTCACCCCTTTAAATGCAATAATATCTCCCGGAGAGATACATTCCTTTTTGTAATCGTACCGAGTACCGAACACATCGTAACCATTCCAGGTGGCATGCACTTCATTTAATGCCAGGCTCAGCACGTCCCAACATTCGCCTCTTAAAATCTTCTGCCCCATATAGGGTTCCAGGACAGTCAGTATTTTCGAATTCAACGCAGGAACCGAATCACACGATTCAATTTTTTGAGTCTTTCCATGGAAAGAAAACAAAAGAACAAAAACGAGAATACTTAAATACTTCATGTTTTTAATATTGATTGTATAATGCATAAATATAGAAAAGTTAAAATCCAATTTGACGGTGTAGTACCAACATATTATTTCGCATTGTTTGAATTGCTTGTTCCAGTCGGTTATTTTCAAAAACAAACCTGTTCTGCAAACCAAAGTAAAGCAAAAAGCCCCGACATTTATCGTCAGGGCTTTCCTTTATATAATTAAAGTAGTCGGTAATCTATTTGAGAATATTAATTGCTCCGTTAAACGTTTTCTTGGTATCAGAGTAAATGTCTTTCACACGGGCAATCCAGGAATAGGCTCCAGCTGGAACAATCTTACCATTGTAGGTCCCATCCCATGCAGCATTCGGATCGTGTGTTTCCCAGATAATCTCTCCCCAACGATCAAAAATCATCAATTCAAAATTATACACATCAATTCCTGAAACATAGAACTTCCATGTTTGATTGAATTCATCCCCATCCGGTGTAAATGCATTTGGTGCATAGAAGATAATGTCACTATTGACCGATAGAATACGTTCTACCGTATCAATACAACCTTCAGCTGTTTCAACAATCAACTGAATCGGATAAGTTGCCACAACCCCTTCAGGATAATGGAATGTCGGATTCTCATAAGTACTGTTATTTGGTGTTGATCCCGGAGAAGACCAGGTCCAATTCACAACTCCCGGACTTGATTTATCCTGCATTTTTACCACCGTTTCAAAAATGGTCGTCGGATTTGCCGACATCGAAAAATCTGCAACCGGATTCGCAATCACATTTGCTATTCCAGGGAATGTAGCTGTCGTAACACAACCTCTAACGGAAGTTGTCACTACACTGATAGTATAAATCCCTGCCTCTGTGTATGTATAGGCAATATTTGAGTCACCGTAGAAAACTCCCATATCCCCATTTCCAAAATCAACAATTACAGAATCAACCTCATCATCGTGATCATTATTCAATGCATTCAGGAAAATCAGATCTCCAGGCAAACATGAATAAGGTTTATTTGCTTGATAAAGTGGTACGATCGGAGTTGGAAAGTTAATTATCATACACGAATCCGTACTTGGAGAACCACATTGCTCGGTTAGTTCGACACAATAATTTGTTGCTGTATTCGCGGGATCAACTGTAATTGAAGTTCCTGTACCGATCATTGCTCCATTCTCTTTCCAAGTAAATGTATAGGGTGAACTACCACCCGTTCCTTGTACATTCAATGTAATTGATGATTCAGGACAAATAATCGTATCCGGAGTCAGGTTTGTAATCTTTAATGCAGCAGGCTCGCCTATAGTTGCTGTTGTTGTGATGACACAGTTATTCGCATCTGTAATTGTTACCGTATGAGTTCCTGCAAATAAATCGTTTGCCGATGGACCCGTTGAAGGAGAAGCATTCCAAGAATAGGTATAAGGAGCCGTTCCAGCCACTACACTAACCTCAATGATTCCATCATTTACACTATTACAGGTCACATCCACCTGATTGATGATTGTCGACACCATTCCTGGAATCTCTGAAACAATAACTTCAACAGTGTCCGTACAACCGGTAGAGATCGAAGTTGAAACGACACAATGATACGTCCCGGCAATCAAGCCCGTTGCAGTTTGTGTGATTTGTCCACCTGCATCAAACCAATTATAGGAAACAACTCCAAGTGGAGGAGTCATTGTTGCGGTAGCAGTTCCGTCATTTCCACCAGGGCAGCTTACCAATGTGGAAGAACCGCTGAATGTTGCATTGGTATTCGGAACGTTTACATTCACATTGACACCGCAACCAAGTGCATCCGTTATATGAACCGTATATGGTCCGGAAACCAAGTTCGTCGCAGTTTGAGTCGTTTGTCCTCCGGGAGTCCATAAATAAGTAAACGGAGCTGATCCTTGAGTCGGGTTAACCGTAGCTGAACCGACACCTCCGAAACAATAATCGGTAACTGCTGTAGCAGTTCCTGTAACAACCTGACGGGTTATAAACGTGGTATCACTAACTCCTCCAACTGCTGCATTACACGCGGTGGCAGTTAAATAATATCCGGTCGTTCCAGGAGGAATTGTTGTCACATTCAATACTCCGTTATTATAAGGGAATAATCCTCCAATGGTATTTGCCCATTGGATACTGTTATTGGATGTCGAAGTAACAGTGTAATAAGGAACTGTAGCAACGGAATAATTGGAAGTGTTACTTGGTGCGATCGGTGTAAAACGTTTCCCATCCTGATTTGCATTCCAAGCCGTATTGTTTCTTCCCGGAGTAATCGTTGCTACAGTACCTGCTGCATTTTCAACCCCTTGAATAGCCAAACCACCATTCCAGCTCGTGCAATTGGGTTTTTGACCAATCATCATGTCAATTAGATTGCTTGTCTCGTAAAAGATAATCGCTCCATAATAACAGGTATTAGGACATTGGAATGCATTCACACTTTCAAACAATACCACAAACTTTCTATTTGGCGCAGTCCCGATAGTTTGGTACTTGATTGGTCCAATAGGAGTCTGGGAAGGATTGATATCCGAGTAAAACAACATTGCCGAGTTTCTAGCAGTTGTGAGCGTAGTATTGGGAAGTGTTCCCATACCTACTAAACTCCAGGCACATCCGGAATTTGCATTCGACGCAGTAAAACTGATGAGACCATTCGAACCAATAACACAATTGGTATAATTGGTACCGTAAAAATTAAATGTAAAACCCATTGGAATCAATGCGGAGAATGAATCATCCGAAAGTTGAGGAATGGTTGTCGCATTATCAAGAGTAATACCTGAGCCTAGAACCGGACCACCTCCTGAACAATTTGTTATCTGAACTGTTTGACCTGCACATACTGTTGCATCCTGACCCAAACAAAGTGTTACCTGAGCGTTTAACACATTGTTTGAAACAAACAAAAGCATACAAATTAAGATTATCTTCCTCATAGTTAACATATTGTGTTGTTTTTAAAACGAAATTTTTAACTCCAGGTTGCTTGAAATTAAAAGAAAAGGGGAAAAACAACAAACAAGTCATCCTAACCATTGAAAATCAACAAACTTAAACTGAATTTAAACAACCGTTTTTTTTAGTTATATATTGCCTAATACCAAGATAACTTTAAGGTTAAAAAAAGCGCATCATGACTTTATCCCAACGAATTTGTTTCAAAAAAATAGCCCTGATTCACTAATGCGAATCAGGGCTACCCGATATATATTAAAGTAGTTGGTCTATTTACTTGATAATATTAATTGCTCCGTTAAAGACTTTCTTGTTATCCCAGTAAAGATCCTTTACACGTGCAACCCATGTATAGGCTCCTTCTTTCACAGGTGTACCGTTATAAGTCCCATCCCAGCTGGAGTTTACATCATGTGTTTCCCAAATCACTTCTCCCCAACGGTTGAAGATCATTAATTCAAAATCATACTCATCGATTCCTGAAACATAGAATTTCCATGTCTGATTGAATTCATCTCCATCCGGAGTAAAGGCATTCGGTGCGTAGAAGATGATATCACTATTTACGGTCAAAATTCGCTCTACTGTATCCACACATCCTTCCGGTGTTTCAACAATCAACTGAATCGGATAAGTTGCCACAACACCTTCGGGGAAATGGAATGTAGGATTCTGATAAGTACTGTTATTCGGATCAGATCCCGGTGAATACCACGTCCACTGAACAACAGTAGGACTTGATTTATCCTGCATTTTCACAACTGTTTCAAAAAACGTAGTTGGATTTGCCGACATCGTGAAATCAGCCACCGGATTTGCAATCACATTCGCAATTCCAGGGAATGTACCTGTAGTCACACAACCACGTTCCGAAGTTACCGTAACATCGATTGTATAAATTCCAGCTGCTGTATAAATGTAGTGAATGCTATCATTTCCATAGACAACCCCCTCACCTCCGTTTCCGTACATAACTATTACAGAATCAATCGGATCGTCATAATCAAAATTCACCATATTTAATGTGTCTAAGAAGAAAATCAAATCTCCTGGCAGACAAGAATAAGGCTTATTCGAAACATAAAGCGGAACAATCGGTGTAGGGAAATTAACCATCATACAAGAATCTGTACTTGGCGAACCACACACCTCCGTCAACTCCACACAATATTGGGTAGCTGTAGTTAGTGGATCCACCGTAATGGATGTTCCTGTTCCGATAATTGTTCCGTTTTCTTTCCATGTGAAAGTGTAATTCGAATTTGCAGGACCGTTACCACCAATACCTGTAACGCTCAATGTAACTGAAGATTCAGGACAAATGATCGTATCCTGAGTCAGAAAGCTGATCTGCAACGGAGGAGGTTGATTCAAAACCTGACTCTTCGTAATGACACAACCAAGGTTATCTGTAACTGTTACCGTTGAATTTCCAACGAATAAATCATTCGCAGTATTTGATGTGGATGCAGAATGATCCCAAGAATAGCTATACGGTGGCGTACCAGCGGTAACAGAAATTGCTAAGATTCCATCATTAGCTGAATTACATGTTACGTCACTAATAGTATCGAAGGTTGCAATCATTCCGGGGATTTCTGTTACTGTAACATTTACAGTTCCTGTACATCCGATATTGGAAGTGATCACACAAGAATAAGATCCTGCGGATAAACCTGTTGCCACTTGTGTACTTTGAGCTCCCGGATCATTCCATGCATAGGATAATGTTCCGACTACCGGCGCCATAGTTGCAGTTGCAGTACCATCCGCACCTCCAGGACATGAAACCAATGTAGAAGTTGCAGAATATGCAACCGGGTTTGCAGCAACTGTTTTAGTAACAGTTCCGGTACATCCGTTCGACAAAGTAACTGTACAAACATATGTTCCAGGTAAAAGCCCTGTTGCAGTTTGTGTTGTTTGAGCTGCCGGGTCATTCCATAGATAAGTAGCTGTTATTCCCGGCGGATTTCCTGGAACCGAGTAATTTGCAGTAGCTGTTCCGTTGTGCCCCATCGGACAAGATGCATTCGTAGTGGTTCCACTAAAAGATGCATTGATATTTGTAACAGTTACAGTTGCCGTTGTTGGAGGTACAGCCACCCCGTTAGCTGGGTTTGGACTTGAAGACACCTGAACAGTATATGTTCCCGGAGCAACATTGTTCACCGTTTGAGTAGTTGGATTACCCGGAGTATTCCATAAATAAGTATAAGGTGCAAATCCTCCGTTTGCAGTTACCGTAACAGAACCTGTAGCCTGATTACAAGTAGCAGCAGTTGAAGTAGCAGTGGCATTAAAGCTGATTGAATTACAATTCACACTTCCTGATGATGGCAAAGAACCATTCGGTTGTAAACTAATTGTTCCGGCAGAACCACTGAAGTTTGTCACCAACAAAATATATACTTGCCCGGCAACAGCGCCTGTAATATCCACATATTCTGTAGCAGAACCGGAATAAGAACAATCAACTTGCGGCGTTCCGGCTCCGATTGGACAACCGGCTCCAACACTGGTGAAAGGTCCATACAATGCAAAATCCACGTCGATACCAGCTCCACCGGATGTTGTTTGTGTTAATACCAGGTGAATACTTCCGCTGGTTCCGATTGAAAATGCCAACCAGTTCGGATTTGGGGTTGAACCTAAACACCCCCAATTCCCCATACTTCCCACACCTGTTAAGTTTTGGTATGACCCCGCCACAGAACAACCGGCTTGGTTACAGTTTGAACCTGGTGAAACTTGGGCTATTGCAGTTACATTCAAAAGTAAACCTAATGAAAGTAAAGTCTTTTTAATTATTTTCATGATATTAGAATCTCTTGGTTTGGGTTAAATAGAGTATTCGGCGGTGTATCCAGCGATGACACCATTCAATGTTTGGATTAGAAGTTGGAATTCTTCTCTAGTTAATACCGCTTTTGAATCAAGCACCAACGATGTTGCGTCTTCACTTAACACAAAAGAAATAACTCTGGAATCATTTGTCAAGATTGTTTCCAAAGCAGATTTTTGAGAAAGACCAATTCCGGTCAATCCAATAACATGATGGGTTTTCACCCCCGATAAAATTTCAACACCCGCGATCTTATTTTGATCTATCTGATTTTGAACTTCAGAACCGGCCAGACTGTATATTTTTTCATATACCTGTCCAAAGGATTTGAAGGTCAAAAAAACGGTGCTTAATGCGATTAGTAGTATATATTTCTTCATTTTGGATTATTGTAATACATGCAAAAGACGGAATTATTAAGATTTAGTTGTCTCTGCCTTTGCTAAATATTATCAATTGCATCATTTCAACAAACAAAATGGGTCTCACGTCGATTAATTTCAGATTACTTATAATGTTCTATAAAAGTTCGGCTTCATTTTTAAAATTAGTTACATTTGCTTCGCATAAAAACAAAAGCATTTATATATGTCAAGTAAATACCAAGCACAGATTGACGCTTTTATGGACAAAGTAAAAGCTACCAACGGTCATGAAGCAGAATTTTTACAAGCTGTTCATGAAGTTGCTGAAGCAGTTATTCCTTTCATGGAGGAACACCCTAAATACAAGGCTGCAAAAATTTTGGATCGAATTGTCGAGCCAGAAAGAACAATTTTGTTCCGAGTTCCGTGGTTGGATGACAAAGGTGAGATTCAAGTGAATCGTGGATACCGCGTAGAGTTCAACTCCGCAATCGGACCATACAAAGGAGGACTTCGTTTCCACCCTTCTGTAAATCTTTCTATCTTGAAATTCTTAGGATTCGAGCAAATCTTCAAAAACTCTTTGACTACTCTTCCAATGGGAGGTGGTAAAGGTGGTTCTGATTTCGATCCGAAAGGAAAATCAGATAACGAAGTAATGAAATTTTGTCAATCATTCATGACTGAGCTTTCTCGTCATATTGGTGCTGATACGGATGTACCTGCTGGGGATATCGGTGTTGGTGGACGTGAGATCGGTTACATGTTCGGACAGTACAAACGTATTCGTAACGAATTTACAGGTGTATTAACTGGTAAAGCTCGCAACTGGGGTGGATCTTTGATTCGTCCGGAAGCTACAGGTTATGGAACTGTTTATTTCGCGAAAGAAATGTTGGCTACAAAAAATGATTCTTTCAAAGGAAAGATCGTTGCTGTTTCCGGTTCTGGAAACGTTGCTCAATATGCTTGTGAAAAAGCAACTCAATTGGGTGGTAAAGTAGTTACATTATCTGACTCATCAGGATATATCTATGATGCTGAAGGAATTAACGCTGCAAAATTGGATTTCGTTATGGAATTGAAAAATGTGAAGCGTGGTCGTATTGAAGAATACGTAACAAAATATCCTTCTGCTAAATTTATCGCTGGAAAACGTCCTTGGGAAGTGAAAGCTGACATCGCGTTGCCTTGTGCTACTCAAAACGAATTGAATGGTGATGAAGCAAAAGCTTTGATCGCAAACGGAGTGATCTGTGTTGCCGAAGGAGCGAATATGCCAACTACACCGGAAGGTATTGCTGCATTCCAAGCTGCTAATGTATTGTTCTCACCAGGAAAAGCATCCAATGCTGGTGGTGTGGCAACTTCAGGTTTGGAAATGTCTCAAAACTCTTTACGTTTAAGCTGGACTGCTGAAGAAGTAGACGCGAAATTACACGGTATCATGGTTTCTATCCACGAAGCTTGTGTAAAATACGGTAAAGACGACAAAGGAAATGTTGACTATGTGAAAGGTGCAAATATTGCAGGTTTCGTAAAAGTTGCTGATTCTATGATTGACCAAGGTTTGGTATAATCGAAAAAACAAATATCCCTGAACCGCTTTCGTCAATGACGGAAGCGGTTTTTTTGATATAAAAAGGTGGGGACATGATGCATCGCGTCCCTATCCTTTTTAATTTTTGAATTTTTCTCTTTTGAATTTTGAATTTAAAGTACATTTGTGTGCGATATTCAATATGGAGAAAGAAAAAACAAAACGATTGATTGATTTTGATCGAAATGGCTTTGACAACGACGAACTTGTCACCATTTATAAAGCGCTTGTAAAACCGCGTTTGATAGAAGAAAAAATGTTGATTCTCCTGCGTCAGGGGAAAATTTCCAAGTGGTTTTCAGGTTGGGGACAGGAAGGTATTTCCGTAGGGTCCGCCTATGCGATGAAAGAAGAGGAATTCATTCTTCCAATGCATCGAAATTTGGGGGTATTCACAACACGTGGAATTCCATTAAATCGTCTTTTCGCGCAATTTCAAGGAAAAATGTCCGGATTCACGAAAGGTCGTGACCGTTCTTTTCACTTTGGAACAAAAGATTACAACATCGTTGGAATGATTTCGCATTTGGGTCCTCAATTGGGAATCGCAGATGGGATTGCATTGGCAAATAAATTAAAAGGAAATAATCAGGCGACGATCGTATTCACCGGAGATGGCGGAGCTTCCGAGGGTGATTTTCACGAGTCTTTGAACGTTGCTGCTGTTTGGGATCTTCCGGTGATTTTCGCTATCGAAAACAATTGCTGGGGATTATCCACTCCAAGTAACGAACAATTCCGTTGCAAACAATTTATTGACAAAGGAATCGGCTACGGAATGGATGCTTTCCAGGTTGACGGAAACAATATCCTTGACGTCATTCGCACCGTTCGAAAAATTGCAGATTCAATCCGACAAAAGCCTCGTCCGTTCTTGTTGGAATGTATGACGTTTAGAATGCGTGGTCATGAAGAAGCTTCCGGAACAAAATATTATCCAGAGGGACTACAGGACGAGTGGGCGAAAAAAGATCCCGTTTCAAATTATGAATCTTATTTATTGGAACAAGGGGTTTTGACGGACGAATTAGTTGCAGAAATTCACCAGGAGATCAAAGCTGAAATCCAAAACGGATTGGACATTGCATTTGCGGAAAGTCCGATCGAAGCAGATCTTCAAAGAGAATTGGATGACTTGTATGCTCCATTCGAGCAAACCGTTATCAACCCGGTAAGTGAAATAAAAACTGAAAAACGCTTAATCGACGCCATTTCGGATTCCCTGAGAGAAAGTATGGTCCGCTATCCCGATTTAGTGATTATGGGTCAGGATATTGCGGAATACGGAGGTGCTTTTAAAGTCACTGAAGGTTTCGTGGAGCAATTCGGTAAAGGACGCGTTCGCAATACTCCAATCTGTGAATCAGCTATTGTTGGAGCAGGATTGGGATTATCCATTGCCGGAATGAAAGCGATTGTGGAAATGCAGTTTGCAGACTTCGTGACTTGTGGCTTCAATCAGATTATCAATAATTTAGCTAAAATACATTGGAGATGGGGACAAAATGCAGACGTTGTCGTTCGCATGCCTACCGGAGCGAATACTGCCGCAGGTCCTTTCCACAGTCAAAGTAACGAAGCATGGTTCTTCCATACACCAGGGTTAAAAGTGGTTTACCCTGCTTTCCCGGGAGATGCAAAAGGATTATTGAACGCTGCAATTGAAGATCCGAATCCGGTCTTGTTCTTTGAACACAAATTCCTGTACAGAAGTATCCGTGAAGATATCCACGATGATTATTACACCACTGAAATCGGGAAAGCCGGATACGTGCGTAAAGGAGATGATCTGACCATCATCACTTACGGATTGGGAGTTCATTGGGCAATGGAAGTGTTGGACGCACATCCTGAAATCTCTGCAAACCTGATCGACCTGAAAACATTGCTTCCTTTGGATACGGAAACCATTTTTGAAGGAGTCCGTCAAACCGGAAAAGTAATCGTTCTTCATGAAGATTGCATGACCGGTGGAATTGGTGGTGAATTGGTTGCACTGATCAATGAGAATTGCTTTGATGCATTGGATGCTCCCGTGAAGCGCGTTGCTTCCCTGGATACTCCTGTACCGTTCGCTGTGGCTTTAGAAAAGCAGTTCCTGCCTTTAGACAGATTCAAACAGGCATTGATTGAATTGTATGAATTCTAAATAAATACTGAAATAAAAAAGTCGGGGCGAAAAATTTTTCGCCCCGACTTTTTTTTAATAAATCTTCTTTGAATTAATCCTTCACAACCGTGTATCCAGGATACTTTGATTTGTCAAATACAAACTTGCTATCTTCAATAGCCGGGTTTGAAGTGAATTTTGTCATGGTGAAAGTCGAAACTGTTCCATCATTGGCTTTCATGATCGCTTTTTTCAATTCATTGTCATCTTTTGAAATAGAAATGATAATTGTATGATAATTCGCTTTCTTCGGATTCTTCGGGTACAAAAAGATCACATGAACTTTTTCGCCATTCAATGTCTCCTCCTTATCGTATTTGCTTTTGAACCCACTTTCCCAAATGGTCATTAATTTTTTCGGATTGATGGATTCTTCATCGTCACCTGAAGCATCTGTTTCATAAACAGTCTTCTCTTCCTTCACAATACTCCAGGATTTGATTCCATTCGAAATCAAAGTTGTTTCACCATAAGTCGCACTGAATTTATCACCTTTCACCCATCCTTTTCCGGACATGTTGCTATTCGTTCCGTTTGAGCTGTTCTTGATGGTTGCGCTAAATTCGACATAGAATGTCTTCAACCCTTTTATTTTTGCAGAGACCTTATCAAGGATCGCGTCCGCTTTTGCATCCTGACTATAAGACAAGGTGCTTCCAAGTAATGTCAAGCAAATAATTAAATATTTCATGTTTCACAATTTTCTGTGCAAATATCAGAAATTGTGCCAAGAATAAGGCAAATAATAAAAAAATAAGATGTTAGATTTTTAATTGATGCCTTTTGATCTTAGGAATTCTTCCAAACTCTCCAAATCACTGAACATTACTTCACGTGCCTTACTTCCCTGGAAAGGTCCGATGATTCCGTAACCTTCCAATTGATCCACAATTCGACCTGCTCTATTGTAACCCAATTTCAATTTGCGCTGCAACAAAGAAGCCGAACCTTGATTGTTGATGACAACAATTCGTGCAGCATCGGCAAACATGGAATCGATTTCATCCAAGTCCATATCCGAATCATTTCCACCATTCTCACCAACATATTCAGGAAGAATCAATGCTTCGGGATATGCTCTTTGCTCTCCAATGAATCGACAAATAGCTTCCACTTCAGGTGTATCTGCAAAACCGCACTGTACGCGAATCAGATCTTGTCCAAGGGAAATCAACATATCTCCTCGACCAATCAACTGATCGGCACCCGAAGAATCCAGAATGGTGCGTGAATCTATTTTAGAAAGTACCCGGAATGCGATACGCGCCGGGAAGTTTGCTTTGATCATCCCGGTGATGACATTCACAGAAGGTCTTTGGGTTGCAACAATCAAGTGAATTCCGATAGCCCGGGCTAATTGTGCCAAGCGCGCAATCGGGTGTTCCACTTCTTTACCTGCCGTCATGATCAGATCTGCAAACTCATCAATCAGTACGACGATATATGGCAAATAGCGATGTCCTTTTTCCGGATTCAATTTGCGTGCAATGAACTTGGCATTGTATTCCTTAATTGTACGAACCTCTGCCACTTTCAATAATTCGTAGCGATTATCCATCTCAATACACAAGGAATTCAATGTATTCACCACTTTTGAAGTATCTGTAATAATCGCATCCTCTTCTCCGGGAAGTTTTGCCAAATAATGGCGTTCAATGCGGTTATACAATGTCAACTCCACTTTTTTAGGGTCGACCAATACAAATTTAACTTGAGATGGATGTTTCTTATAAAGTATGGAAACCAGAATCGCATTCAATCCAACGGATTTACCTTGTCCGGTTGCTCCTGCCACTAGTAAGTGAGGTGCTTTCGTCAAATCAAATGTATAGGTCTCGTTCGTAATCGTCTTACCCATTACGATTGGCAATTCGAAATCGGAATTTTGGAATTTCTCCGATGCAATCAATGATTTCATAGAAACCATATCCGGATTACTATTCGGAACTTCGATACCAATGGTTCCTTTCCCTGGAATTGGAGCAATAATACGAATTCCTAAAGCAGACAAACTCAAGGCAATATCATCCTCCAGATTCTTGATTTTTGAAATCCGAACTCCCGGAGCCGGAACAATCTCATACAATGTCACGGTCGGACCAACCGTTGCCTTGATTTTAGCAATGTCGATCTTATAATGTGAAAGCGTTTCCACAATTTTATTCTTGTTGTCTTCCAGTTCCTGTTTGTTGATTGAAACTTGTCCGTTTCCATATTCTTTCAACAAATCAATCGGAGGCAACATATACCCGGAAAGATCCAAAGTAGGGTCATAATCCCCATATTCCTGACGGATGGAATTGAACTCATCATCAGAAAGGGTTGCATCCGTTTTTGCAATGCGCACTTTAAAATCACCTTCCTCATCTTCATCTTCCTCATCTTCTTCAATAAGAGCTTCTTCAATTTCCGCTTCATCCTGATAGTTATCAGGCTCCGGTTCCTTTTCCGCGCCATTTTGAATCACGATGAAGCTGTCTTCCTCCCCATCACCATACGATTCATCCTCCTCTTCATCAAAATTGACTTCAGCAGCTTCCTGTTCTGCACGAATTTGGTCATCCCGAATCGTATTCACCACATGAATATCCGTCATGTCAGCCGAAACCGGTTTGTCATCTTCAAAAAACGATTCTTTCGCTCCTTTTGCACGATTCCACCAAGACACAATGTCCGCATTAAACAGGATTACCAGTACCATCCATAAAAGTGCTACAATGGCTATAAAGCTTCCAAAATTTCCAATCGTCAGTTTCAACCATTGATTGATCGCGTAACCGAATGTTCCTCCTAAATAATCAATGTGTTCTACGAAATACCCCAAGAAGATAGAGCTCCAAACCATAAACAAAACGGCTACAGCAATGGATCTTCTGATCGGAAGAAGTAAAATATTGAGCATCCATTTAAAACCGATCAGGAAAATAACGAATGAAATAGCAAAAGATGAAACTCCGAACCAACGATACATGAACAAGTGAGACATCCATGCACCGAACTTCCCTAACCAGTTTTCTACCGGCTCAGGATTACTGTCAAAAAGAAAACCAAATAATGAGACATCCAAGACACGGTCCTGATCGGATGTCCAGGTAAAAAAATAGGAAAAGCAGGAAAGAAATGTGAAAAAGGAAAACAGAACCATTGCAATCCCGAAGATTGTTTTGACTCTTTTTTTATCAAAGCGATTTGACAAACGGTCCAATAACGCATTGTCGGAAGGTTTACGTGCTTTCGCAGGCTTCCCTTTCGGCTCTTTTTTATCCTGATTCGTATCGGATTTCCCTTGCGTTTGCTCGCTTTTTTGCCTGTATTCGTTTTCCAATGTCATTCTTCGCGAAGTATCTCACGAAGATAACGACAGAAAGGGGCTTTGGTTAAAGGCAAGTGATTTAACTATAAACAAACTAGTGTTCATTATTCGAGTAGAATACCCTCATGAATTCCTCAAAGCTGATACGCTTGTAATCCGAGGGGATTCCAAATAAGTCGCGATTGACCGATTCATCTCTTTTTTCAATCAATTCATAATGTATCAACCCATCTTGGGACGGAATATAATAATCCAGTGCCAAGCCCTTTACTTCCGGGTAAACCTGCAGGTATTTACTTCCTAACTTCTTTGAAAAGTAACAGTAGTATCCATCCGTATTTTCATCTTTCACCAGATACTTCTGAGCTTTCAATCCTGCGATTTTCTTCGATCCCATTTTCTTCTTGACTGTATATGTCTTTTTGATCGAATCGTTTTTTTTAGATAAATCCGTTTGAATCGCATATTTGTTCCCATCCAATTCCAATAAGAGGTAAGCTTTATTCAAGCTCATGTTCCGGATATACACCTGAACTCCAAATTGTTGGGTTTCTGTTTCCAAACGAACAACGGTATCATTCGTGTAAAGCGTAACATTCCACGATTTCCAGACTTTATTCGAATCCGGCGCCATGACAGTAGCCTTATATTTCAAAACACCCGAAAATTTTGTTTGGGAAAAACCGGAAATAGAGGTTATTAGGAGAATGCTAAGCGCACAAAGAAATCGATTCATATTACTCAAATGTTGCAAATAAACTGTTCATTTTTTGATTGTACTCATCATAACTGATTGATGTCCCTTTCGCCGGCAAAGTAAACAAACGTTTCTTAGACTCATCCATTTTTGAAATAAACCTGGTAGCCTTGTAATCTATCCGAATCCCGAAACGATCAACTGAATACGCCAATAAAACTCCGGGCACTTCCTTGAATGTATTGTACCAATTGGGGTTTTTCAATTTGATTTCCTCCGTGTACCAGAGCGTGATAACATCTTGCTTGTCTTTCCTATTCGTTGCGAGCGCTTTCTTCACGTTAAATCCTGCCAGTGTATCCACCTCATCCGTAAATTTGATATCGTATTGCGTTTGCTCGTTTAGCATGTTCTGAATCTCCTTCGGTGTCAGCTTCGTCTTAAATGCCTCTTCACCGTATTGGAAATAAATGTCCATTTGCTTTTTGTTACAATCAAAGAGTAAAATATTTTGAAAATTCCCTCTGCTGATATCGTTCCGCACCATACCGTTCTTAAAGCTTATCTCAACTTCTTTCGGAAGGATGTTATACAAAAAAACGTTCTTCTTGTGATTGGGGTAATCCGCTGAATAGATGATCGTTCCCTCATCAATCACTTCTTCTTTGGAAGAGCAAGAAAACAAGAGAACACTGCAGATTACAATCAAAATGGTTGAATGCTTTACAAACATATAATTCCTTTAATAAGAACTTAATACGCCAAATTGTTGAAAAGGTTTCGATAGCCTGCATAACTTAAAATAGTCAGACTAAACCAAATATGTATTTTTGCGGTATTAACAATCTGTTATGCATCGGAAAATTGAAATCATTGTAAACAACTCAGAATTGGCAGCTGGAACCAGAGGAGCCTCCCTAGGACCTGGAGCTATTATGACAGCAGCAAGAAAAGCAAACAATCCTTTTTTTGGATTATACCCGCTTCACCCTTTACCTGATTACAATCGATTTCTAGATCAAGAAAACGAGACTGAATTTGCCAAAAACCTGATTCCGTTTAAACTGGTTTTCGAATCCGTAGCAGAAACAACAAGAGACATTCTGAACAAAGGAGCTTTTCCACTTGTTTTGGCTGGAGACCACGGTTCTGCCGCAGGAACAATTGCAGGAATTAAAGCTGCATTTCCGGATAAGCGCCTGGGTGTTATTTGGATTGATGCTCATGGAGATTTACATTCTCCTTACACCACTCCATCCGGGAATATTCACGGAATGCCTTTGAGTCTTTCACTCGGAAATGACAACTTAGCATGTCAGCGCAATACACCTTCTGAAAAAACAGTTCGTATTTGGGATGAACTGAAGCACAAATACACCAACTCGGTGAAGCTGAATCCTTCTGATCTGGTATTCATCGGAGTAAGAGATACGGAACATGAAGAAGATCATTTAATTGCTCAAAACAATATTACAAATCACACGGTAGAATCTGTTCGAAAAGAAGGTTCAAAAGCGATTGTAGCGCATGTTTTAGAACAACTTCAGTCATGCGAAATCATTTATGTTTCGTTTGACGTGGATTCAATGGATCCGGAAATCACTTCTTTTGGAACAGGAACTCCGGTTGGCAATGGTATTTTCCCGGAAGAAGCCGAAGAAATATTAACTTTGTTAGCTCAAAATCCAAAAACGGTTTGCATCGAATTTGTAGAGGTGAATCCGTGTTTGGACAATAAGATAAATACAATGGCAGAAACTGCATTCTCATTACTAGATTCTGTAGCTGCCGCATTAAAGAGTTAAAAAGTTCAAATAATAAAACAAACAGTCCTAATGGAAGATTTAATCAAGTCGGCAATCATTGAAAAATCAAATCAATTATTTGGTTTTGAATGTTCTGACTCGCTAATTCAGTTTCAAAAAACGAAGAAAGAATTCGAAGGAGATACCACTTTGGTATTGTTTCCTTTGATCAAACTTGCAGGAAAATCTCCGCAAGAAATTGGAAAAGTGCTTGGTGATTTTTTAAGGGACGAACTACGCTGTGTGAGCGACTATTCTATTATTGGCGGATTCTTAAACTTAAGTTTCCCGAATAGCTATTGGACGCAACAATTGAGTGACATAAACGCAGATGCCCATTTCGGTATGGCTGAAAAGAATTCAAAACCGGAGATCATGGTGGAGTATTCCTCGCCGAATACCAACAAGCCATTGCATTTAGGTCATTTACGAAACAACTTCTTAGGTTATTCCGTTGCACAAATACTAGCTGCTTACGGACATCGCGTGATAAAAACACAAATCATCAATGACCGCGGAATTCATATTTGCAAAAGTATGCTTGCCTGGTCCAAATTCTCTCCCTTGAATGAAAAAGGAGAGCGCGAAAACCCAAGCAATACGGGGCTTAAAGGAGATAAACTGGTAGGGAAATACTACGTTGAGTTCGATAAGCGATTCAATGCGGAAGCAAAGGAAATAATAGCCGAATGGAATGCCGGAAAAATGGAAGGTTATCCGAAAGCTACGATTGCCAAATTCCATGAATTTACGGAAGCAAAAGTTGGTAAGGAGGAAAAAGCTATTGCCGGTTTGGATGACAAGATCAAGGAATTGGCAAAAAATGAAACATCCATTCTGCGTGAGGCAAAAGATTTGTTGGTTCGCTGGGAAGGAAGAGATCCGGAAGTTTATTTGCTTTGGACAACCATGAACGGCTGGGTATACGATGGCTTCAATCAGACTTATGAAAAAATGGGGGTTGATTTTGACCGTTTGTACTATGAATCCGACACCTTTATTTTGGGGAAAGATTTGGTGAATGAAGGGTTGGCCAAAGGGGTCTTCTACAAAAAAGAAGATGGATCTGTTTGGATCGATTTGACCGGAGAAGGTTTGGATCACAAACTACTTTTGCGTTCTGACGGAACTTCTGTTTACATGACGCAGGATTTAGGAACAGCAGTCGACCGTTTTAACGATTATCCTGAATTGACGGGAATTATTTATACCGTAGGGAACGAACAAGATTATCATTTCCAAGTACTTTTCTTGATTCTAAAGAAGTTGGGATATTCTTGGGCGGACTCTTGCTTCCATTTATCTTACGGAATGGTGGATTTGCCATCCGGGAAAATGAAATCCCGTGAAGGAACCGTTGTCGATGCAGATGATTTGATGGATGAAGTGATTGAAAGCGCAAAAGAAATGACTTCTGAGCGTGGTCATTTGGAAGGAATGAGTGATGAAGACCGTGAAACCCTATACAAAACGATCGGAATGGGTGGATTGAAGTATTATTTACTAAAAGTTGACCCAAAGAAACGAATGATGTTCAATCCTGCGGAATCGATTGAATTGAATGGTCATACAGGTCCATTTATCCAATACACACATGCACGTATTCAATCGCTCCTTAGAAAAGCAAGCGGATTCAGTTTGGATCCGACAACGGAACTTGGAGCCTCTGAAAAGGAAATCATCAAGCAATTGGCTTTATATCCTGCTATCATTGAGGATGCAGCAAAAACACATGCTCCATCAACTGTAGCGAACTACACCTATGAATTGGTGAAATTGTTCAATCAGTTCTACCAGAATGTGATGATACTAAGCGAAACAGATGAAAAGCAAAAAGCATTGCGCTTGACGGTGAGTCAGAATGTGGCTAAAGTGATTAAGAGTTCGATGAATCTTTTGGGAATTACGGTTCCAGACAAAATGTAATCTATAGAAATAAAGCAGGGGCGCGATTAATCGCGCCCCTGCTTGTTTATTAAACCTTCCCACCCGTGATCAAGCGGGCTATTATAATGATTATAACTGCACCTACCGTGGCAGTTAATAAGACTCCCCAAATATTATCCGCGGGAAAAATATTCAACAACCCGAATAACCAGGCTCCGACAAT
Organism: Fluviicola taffensis DSM 16823; assembly: GCF_943372375.1. GTDB lineage: Bacteria > Bacteroidota > Bacteroidia > Flavobacteriales_D > Crocinitomicaceae > Fluviicola > Fluviicola taffensis_A. Next base: position 36,054 of record NZ_CALRYJ010000004.1, read on the forward strand.
ACCTCCTAAAATCCCTATGACGATATTGAATAAAACTCCACCTCTGGAACTGTCCATAATTGCTCCAGCCAACCAGCCGGCAACCGCTCCTATAATCAATGCTACTAACCAACTCATAATTCCTGTTTTTAGATGTGAATAAAGTCAATTTAACAAAAATGAGCGAAAAAAGAAGCCGTGCTTGAACCTTTTAGATAATGTTAACATGTAAGATTAAATCATAACCTCCACAAAAAAATGATTCAAACTATCGAAAATCAGAGTCGTGCCAGAAACCCTGATCACAATCATTCGCATTCATTCAACTTCATGGAGGTTGTTCAAAACAAACTATTCATCAATTCAATCCTACCGCTTTTTTGTAAGTTGCTTCATTAATCATATACTCAATACGTGCATCGATAAGCTTACTGTAAGCATTTTGCCAAATAGCTTGTGCTTCCTGTACATCTTTCCCTACAATTGTTCCGGACTTCAGACGATCATCCGCTAACTTTAAATTTTCATCTGCCTGAACCAATGATTGTTCTGCAACTTCAATTTGCCGCAATGACTGTTTCAACATTAATTCGGCATGCTGAATTTCCAAATTGATCAATTCTTTCGTGTTTTCAAGCTGCTCCTGCTGCGCAGCAATTTTGAAGGATTGCTCTTTTACTTTATTACTGGTCTTTCCCCAGTCAAAAATCGGAACACTGATACTCAAAACACCATAATAGGTAAACATCGTATTGGATCCATCTTTGATATTCACGCGCTTCCCGGCAGTTCCTAAACCACTTACAGCAAGTCCTATTGTTGGCAAATTATCACCACGCGTAATTTTCCTTTGGAATTCCATTGCTTCAATGGATTTATTTAACATATCAATCTCCGGACGAGCAGCAACTGTATTTTCGGTCTGAGTCGCATCCGCTACCAGAGTAATCACAACTTGATCCTGCACATCAAAAGAAATATCTTTTAATCCAATCAACAAAGCCAAATTTAACTTAGCAAGCTCTAATCCATCCTGCGCTTTTTCGATTGCCAGCTTTGCTTCATTACGACTAACCTGCACCCGTAAAAGATCATTCTTGTAAATCAATCCGGCATTGTACGAGTTATTCAAATCTGTTTCCAAAGCGGCTAACATCAGTTCATATTTTTTTGCCAGTTCTATTTTTTCTTTCACCTGAATAATCTGCCAATATGCTTTTTTCGTACTCAGTAAAACATCCGCCACCGTCATTCTCTTCTGAGCCTCATAAATTTCGATAGCCTTAGCCGCCGCCGCTTTTCCATTGATTATTTTTCCACCGACATATATCGGAATAGTTGCATTTACAGATCCGGACGCTATTGCTTCAGGTATCATTCCGTTGAATCCTCCACCAAGAGGTTTTCCCAAATAAATTCCCATAAGACTTGCATCAAATTCAGGAAAAGCATTTGCATCAACAGATTTTTTAGTTGCTTTGGCTGCTTCAATCTCGAAATCAGCGGCTTTGATCCTTTTATTTTGTTCCAACGCCTTTGATAAGCAGGTATCAAGTGGCAGAATAGTCGCATTTTGTGCAGAAACATCCAATCCGACAAGCAGTAGGATAAAGGATATGCTCTTTATTTTATTCATCTTTTCTAATTTTAAAATTTCCTTTTGTTCCGAAATCGCTTAATTGTTTTCATGAGCTATTTGCACATCACTTATCTCTTCCACCGAATCGGGCCGGGGTTTTACAAAGAGGTAATACAATACAGGAATAATAAACAGAGTCAGGATCATTGAGAAGATCAATCCGAAAGACAAAACACTTCCTAAAGGTGCCCACATAGGTGATTTACTGATAATCATCGGAATAACTCCCACTGCTGCAGCTGCAGAAGTAAGGAATATCGGACGCATTCTCCTTTTTGCGGCGGCAAGTGCAGCGGCTTTGATTGTGTACCCGTGATCTAAAACCAATTCATCTGCATAGTCAATGAGGATAATACCATTTCTGACCACAATTCCGATAAGACTTATGATTCCCATGAAGGCAGTCATACCCATTGGATTATCCAGGACATACAATCCTAAAAAGGCTCCTAATAAACTAAGCGGGAATGTAGCCAGAATAATCAATGCTTTTCCGATCGTTTTGAATTGGAATAATAATGTGAGGAAAATCAGAATCAAACTGATTCCAAGCGCGACCCCCATACCAGGAGCATTTTCCGCACTGGATTCTGCATCTCCTCCATATTCTATACGGATTCCGTCAGGAAGTTTTAGTTTTTCTATTTTGAGTTGTGCTTTTTTCAAAATAGCAGCTGCAGTTATTCCCTTTTGCGCTTCAGACATTACAGTAAGTGTGCGCAATCCATTCTTATGGGCAATCAATCCTGTATGCCAGGACGGCACGAAGTCTGCCACTTGTTTTAACGGAATTTTCCCTCCAAACATAGTACCTACAGTCAGATTTCCTAAATCATTGTAATCTTTTCTGTTACCGGCATCCAGACGAAGAAATATCTCTACGGGTTTATCCCCTTCCCAAAGCTGAGACACCGGAAATCCTTTCAAACCAGCACCAAGAGTTTGAGTTATAATCTGGTTCGGAACTCCCAATCGCAAAGCAACATCTTCTTTGGGTTTAACACTCAGAGCAAAATAATCATCCATATAGTCAGAGCGAACCCAATTGGTTCCTTCTACCTCTTCAAGAATTGATTTGATCTGCCCGGCAACCATTTTTTGTGTGGTTAAATCATTACCTATAATTCGGACTGCAATCGGTGAACCAGACTGCATACTAAGCTGATGCAGGTTAATGTGTCCATCAGGAACAAACCCTTCAAATTTAGGAAGGAATTCTTTCACCAGATCATTTACATCTTCCGCTGAATTAGCCGTAATAAATATTTGAGCATAACTGGTTCTCGGTGTTTGAGATGAATAAGCAATATTGAATCGTGGAGATCCCGTACCAATAAAACTTGCGGTGCGTATAACTCTTTTGTCTTTGCGGAATTCTTGTTCAACCCGTTTGGCTACTTTATCCGTTTCTTCTAAAGAGGTTCCCAAAGGCATCCATACTTCCGCATTAAACTGCTTTACTTCGCTCAACGGAAAAAATTCCTGATCCACCTTTCCAGCAATAAAGAAGCTTAAAAAAACAACTAAAACGCCTAATCCAATAGTTGTTTTTGGCCAGCGAAACGCAGCTTCAACACCTTTGTTAAATACATTTTGCAACCTGTCAAGCAACGATTTTCGCTGAGTCTTCCTGTTTGCCATCTTATGCTTCAAACCATTCTTAATAAAGACGTAACAAGTATAAGGTGTCAGTAAAAGTGCAACAATCATAGAAGTCAGCAATGCAACTGCTACTGTAACAGGAAGTGCAGCAATAAAGTCTTTTGCAATACCATCCATAAAAAAGGCCAATGGCATGAAAGCAAATATGATCGCCAGTGTCGCAGTGAAAATAGGTAACATCAGCTGGGAAGCAGACTTCCATGCAGCAGTCCAGGGAGTAATCCCTTCGTCAATTTTTTCAATGTAATTATCTACAACAACAATGGCATTATCCACTACCATTCCCATTACGATAATGAGTCCGATCAAAGTTACCTGATGCAATTCTACTCCTATTATACTCAGCACACCGAAGGTGATCATAATGGATATAGGAGCCGCCAAAGACGCTACCAATGCTACTCTTACCGGTAACAGCAACATAATAACCAAAACCACAGAAAGAATAGCGATTAAAAACTCCTTCATAAAGTGAGTAATACTTTCTCCCACTACTTCCGGCTGGTTCACGATAATATCCAGTTTCACATCATCCGGAAACGTACTTTGAACTTCCTCCAATTTTTCTTCTATTGTTTTTCCAAATGCAACAATGTTGTTTCCCGGCTGCATTTCTATTGAGAGCACAAGTGTTTTATCATCCCCGACCCGGACATAAGAAGACGTTTCCTCATAAGTACGCTTAATGGTTGCAATATCTTTCAAACGAACCTCCGTACCATTGGGAGACGTATAAACAATCTGATTCGCCACATCACTTTCATTCTTATACTGGCTATTGGTCTGAATCGGAATGGTGTTATTTTGAATGGTTAATTCTCCTGAATATCCCGTAATATTTTCGGCCTGCATAATTTTGACCACATCAGCAAGAGAAAAACCATATTGGCGTATTTTAGCATCATCGACCGTTACCAGTATTTGTTGTTTTTGTCCTCCAGAACGGTTTATTTTGGATACTGTTTGAATGAGTTTAAACTCATCCTCCAGCTTATCCAGGTATTTCTCCATTTCAGCATAACTTCTTGTGGACGATGAAAGAGTAATGATCTGTGCTGTAACATCTCCGAAATTACTATTGACGATAGGACCAATTGCTCCTTTTGGTAAAGCTTGCGACATGTTCATGTTCAACCCATGCTGCAGCGCACTCCAAAACTTTTTCCGGTCCTTCAGTCCGGTCTGGGCATATACCGTAATAAACACCTGACCGGCCATTGTTTGAGAGGTAGTCTTCTCTTTATCAATTTCTTCGAAGGAAAAAAGATATTGTTCTATTTTATTGGTAACCTGCTGCTCTGTTTGCATTTCATCTGCTCCCGGATAAAATGCCATGACCATGGCTACAGGCAAATCAATTTTAGGCATTTCCGCACGAGGCATATTCACTAATGAATATACACCTAACAGAAGTAATATTACAGTAACGAAAATCGTAATCTGCTTATGCTTCATTGCGGCTTCTATGAAATTCGGTTTACGCTTCATTTGTTCCATCATTTTCTAGTCATTTATACTTTCTGAAAATTTATCTGTTTACAGACTTATTAATGTTCCGTCCTTTAAATTCGTAACTCCAGCAATAATCACTTGATCTCCTTTAGCTATCCCTTCAAGTACCACCACATTATTACTCCCGGTTACATTCCCTAATTTTACACGCTTACGAATCGCTTTTTGATTTTCACCAGCCAAAAAGACATAAGTCAATCCGTCTGCATCCTTTATAATAGCTGAAGTAGGTATCGCCGTTAATACTATTTTTTTGCCCGTATTGATTGATACATTTGCAATCATTCCCGGCAATAGTTTTCCATCTAAATTTTTAACAACTATTTTGACCGAATACGATTTCGAAACATTATCTGCCTGAGGATTGATAATGGTTATTTTACCTGTAACTATCTCATTCAATGTAGGAATGGAAATTGTTGCTGACATTCCGTTCTTCAAAGCTCCGATTTCACTTTCAGGGACAGCTATTTTCGCATACAGCTCGTCTGTTTTCACGATAACAAACGCAGGTATTCCCGGTGCTGCTGTGCTTCCAATTTCCACTTGTCTGGAACTGACGATTCCAGACATAGGGGCAAGAAGCTTGCTGTTCGAAATTCGTTTTGCATTAATATTCTTGTTTGCTTTTGCCTGTGCGACTTTTGACTTGATATCAATGTAATCCTTTTCAGGAAGGCTTCCTTTTTTATACAACTCCTCCATTCTCTTGAGCATATCTTCTGCCTGATCCAGTCCTGCATCTGCAATTAATAGTGCATTTGAAAACTCTGTCGCATCAATACTTGCCAACAACTGGCCTTCCTGAACAGATTGCCCTTCCTGAACTTTCACCTGGTTAACAACACCTGGTACTGCAAATCCAACTTGTACAACATTCGTTGCCTCGAGACTTCCGGAGTAGGTAAACTGTTCTTCATTTTCAGTAAGTCCTACTTCCTGAGTATTTACTTTTACGATTAGTTGATCCTTGCTTTGTTTGCTTCCATCGTCACTGCAAGAAACAATCAAATTTGAGATCATTACTAAAGAAGCAAAATAGATCATTTTCATATTTTTCATTTCATTTCAAAATTTAAAAGATTTCTATGTTGAGAAATAAGTATGGAAATACTCTTCTTGATTTTTCAACGCTACAAAGTTGGGCACTAAAAAAAGGGCATAAAAGCCCTTTTTTACGGTAATACTTTGCACTTTCACGGATTAACCTGCGAATAAATCCAAATCACATCAATAAATCTTTCAACTGAAACTAAGAAAAGTCTGATCTATCTAAGCAAATATTGCTTTACGGAATTGACTGGGGGAACAGCCTTCCATTCGATGGAAAAAACGACTAAAAACATCCGGAGAACTAAATTTAAGTTTATCTGAAATCTCGGTAATACTTAATTTATTGTTCTCAAGCAAGCGTTTTGCTTCTATCAAATCAATCTCATCCAATATTCTCCCTGCCGATTTTCCAGTAATCTCCTTTACTGTTTCAGAAAGATATTTCGAAGTAATATTTAGTTTGTTTGCATAAAAAGTAAGCTGTCGTTGACCAATGTGATTCTTTTGCGCCAGTTCCCCGAACTTATTTACAAGTTCTTCTTTTCTGCCGTATTGAAAACCAGAAAAATTTGCATTTTCAGTTGCTATTTCAGCAGTTTCAAGCAGAAATTCGGTAAAAGCAACCGCCACTAATTCACGTCCATGACTATGTCGATCAACTTGCTGTATACGCATGTCTATTTTTCCGATCAGACTACTGATCAATTTTCCTGTATCATCATCCAGATTCCAGTGAGGAGACAACTGATTTCCAAAAAACAGCATCATATCTCCTAAATTCTCAATCAACCTTAAATCCTTGAAAAAGTCAATTGTAAAACCAATACCTTCAAATTCACAATCATCACTAAAATTTAATCCGCTTTTCAAACTACTCGGCGTACTAAAAACAACCGAATTTTTTGCAGCCTGATACTGTCTGTTATTAATTTTCAGTGTTGTCTCTCCCTTCAAGACGTGAATCATGACAAAAAAATCAGAACGAAAACTTTTATCAAACAACTGTTCTTCAATTTGGCGAATATCGCTCATTGAATAAACATGAAAAATCCGGCAGCGATCCTGAAAGACTCCTGCTTCTTTAACACCCTTCAGTGAATCAAATCTACCGTCTAATCTGATAAAGCTATCTTCCATTATTAAAATCTTTTAGTCTAAAAAAGATGATTTTTCATTATTTCGAACCGCCCAAGAAAGCATACATCAAGATATTCGCCCCCATTTGAAGCGCTTGCTTTCTTTTTTCTTCCGAATCATTGTGAACCGCCTGATCTTCCCAACCATCACTTAAATCGGTCTCAAAAGTATACAGACAAACCAATCTCCCTTCGATGATAATTCCAAAAGCTTGTGGACGCTTGCCATCATGCTCATGGATCTTGGGTAAACCGTTGAAATCATATTTCTGATGAAAGATCGGATGTGAAAAAGGAAGTTCCACCAATGAGTTATTCGGGAATACCTTTTTCAGTTCTTCACGGATGAATTTATCCATCCCGTAATTATCGTCGATATGCAAGAATCCGCCTCCAATAAGGTAATTTCGAAGGTTTTCAGCTTCAGTCAATGAAAAGACCACATTTCCATGACCGGTCATGTGTACAAAAGGGTACAAACTCAATTCCGGACTTCCGACATCCACATAAGGTGCTTCCTTTGAAATCGTCGTTCCCAAATTGGCATTGCAAAACTGAGCTAAATTGGGCAATGCAGTCGGATTCGCATAATAATCCCCGCCTCCATTATATTTCAAAAATGCAATCTGATAACTTCCCTGATTCCATGCGATGGAACCAAAAAAAAGTGTGGTGATTATAAGTAATGCTTTCATATTAACTGTTAATTGCCAGAACACAAGCAACCATCCCGGCTGTTTCCGTTCTTAATCGCGACTCTCCCAAATGTACAGCTTCGTAACCGTGTTTCAAAGCGAGTTTCAATTCAGATTCACTAAAATCTCCTTCCGGTCCGATTAAAATGCGGAACGGATGATCCAATTGATTGACCGGTTTCTTGTCTCCTTCCATACAATGAGCAATTCCACCCTTCGGATTGTTTGCTACAAATTCCGGAAAATTTTGCAGTTCTTCGATCTCCAATAAAAAATCATGTTGTGCCTGTTTCATTGCAGAAATGGCAACCCGTTGCAAGCGATCCAGTTTCAATTGAACCCGCTCCGATCGTTCACAATTCAAAAAAGTGAGTTTCGTTGCTCCGATCTCCACTATCTTTTCCACCATCCATTCCATGCGATCCAGGTTTTTCGTTGGGGCAATTGCCAGATGGAATCCCGGTTTTGTTCGTGTTTTCACTTCCTTTGAAACAACCTTTACGACACATTTCTTCGGATGTGCATCCGTAACTTCTGCGGTTACGATCAATCCCTTTCCATCCAACAATAAGAACCGGTCACCATTCTCATAGCGCAACACGCGAATGATGTGTTTCGATTCTTCTTCCGGAAGGGTAAATGTTTCCGAATCCGGAATTTGTAAGAGAAAAAAGCGTCTCATTAATTGAGTATTTGAACCAACATTTCTTTTAGCAACTGACCATCGGAAGTAGAACTGTTCCCTACCCCTTTTGCTTTCAAATCATAATTGTGCAGGATTTCCACATTACGCGCCAATATCTTTGGTGGATAATTCGGGCAATTGCGTATCAATTCTTTCGCAACAAATGGATGCAAGCCTACAGAAGAAGCAATTGCTTCGGGTGTTTTATTCGGTGCGAAATGAACACGCATCATATTTGTAAACAACTTAAAAACGGATGGAATAACTACAATAATCGAATGTTCCTTGGGATTCTTTTCAAAATAATCCGCAATTTGAAATGCTTTCAAGGTATCGCGAATCGCAATGGCATTGACCAATTCGAACACGTTGTAGTCTTTCGAAATTCCGATATTCTCTTCGATATGAACATCCGAGATCTTGGTTCCTTTCTCCAGAACGATTGCCAACTTGTCCAATTCATTGACAATCCGGGATAAATCATTCCCCAAAAACTCACCAAGTAAAGCAGCAGCTTTAGAAGTGATTTCGTAACCTTCCGAACGAACATATGTTGCGATCCATTCAGTTAAGTTATAATCTTTTACCTTCTCTGATTTGAAATTCACTCCAACTTTTGCCAAGTCTTTTGTAAACTTTCGCTTTCCGTCGAGTGCTTTGTATTTGTGACACAGAACCAAAATATTGCTTTCCACCAAGTTCGGAAGTAATTTTTCCAGTTCGTAAATATCTTTCATATCCTGCGCTTCGCGCACAACGACCACTTTTCGCGTTCCCATAAAAGGAAAGCTTCGTGCCTCGCTCATGAGTGTCAATGCATCAATATCACGTCCGTAATAAATTGCCAGATTAAAATCTTTCTCCGATTCATCCACTGCATGCTCAATCAATGCATCAGCTATCAGGTCGATGAAATACGGTTCTTCACCATGTAACACATACAAAGGCTGGAATTGACCATTTTTGATGTCTTTCAGAAGAGCTTTGTAATCCATCTTTCAAAATTACGAAATATCAATTACGAATGCCGAATTACGAATGCCGAATTATGCTTTTTACACTTTTGAGCCTTAAAAAATCAAGACCAAATTGATTCATGTTTTTATAGATAACACTAATTAATTCGGAATTCGGACCTCGGAATTCGTAATTTTGCACCATGTCGTATCCTTCGTTGAATTTACCTCCGGCACAATTAAAGCTTTCCAAGGAGAAGGAAGGATTTTACGTTTGGTGTATCATTCGTAAAAAGAAGTTACTTCTAACACCGGAAGAATGGGTGCGTCAACATGTGATCCATTACCTCATCCATCACAAGAAAACTCCGATAGAACGAATCAATAGCGAGCATTTACTGAAGATCAACGGTCAAAATAGAAGATGCGATGTGGTAATCGTTGACAGCTATGGAAATGCCAAATTGATAATCGAGTGCAAGGCTCCGGATATTTCGCTGGATGAAAAAGTCTTTTTACAAACGAGCAATTACATCCAAAAAAGCAAAGCTGCCTATTTCTGGATGACCAATGGAATGAACCATGTCATTGTAGAATGCGCCAATCCGGATGTATTTTTGGAGGAGCTTCCGGAATTGTAGGTGCCTTCGACTACGCTCAGTCACTTACCATAATCAGATCGATATCAAAATTTTATTCAAAGGACACTGAGCGCAGTCGAAGTGTAATTTTGAATTAATTCGCGTGTTTCGCGTCCAATTTGAATTCGCTGGTTGTATGGAATGTCAAATCCGGATAATCTTTCTCTGCCATTTGAAGTAAGAAGGATGTTTCAGCCAGGAACACCAGATTCCCATCCTTATCTTTTGCCAAATACTGTGATTTTGCACGGGTAAAATCCTTCAATTGTTCTTCATTATCGGTAGTAATCCAACATGCTTTATGGTAGCTTTTCGGAACAAAACGACATTTCGCCCCATACTCATGATCCAATCGATAAGCAATTACCTCAAATTGAAGTTGTCCAACTGTTCCGACAATTTTTCTATTTCCCGGTTGTTGAATAAACATTTGGGCTACTCCTTCATCCATCAACTGGGTAATTCCTTTTTCCAATTGCTTGGACTTCATCGGATCCAAATTTTCCAATTCCTGGAATAATTCAGGCGAGAAGCTTGGAATTCCTTTAAACATGAAGTGTTCCCCCTCATTCAAGGTATCTCCGATTTTAAAGTTTCCGGTATCGTATAAACCAATTACATCACCCGGATATGCCTCATCGATCACACTTTTGTCCTGTGCCATGAAAGAGGTAGGATTCGCAAATTTGAACTTTTTATCCAAACGCACATGATTGTAAAAGGTATTTCGCTCAAATTTCCCGGAAACAATTCGCAAAAATGCAATACGATCGCGGTGCTTTGGATCCAGGTTCGCGTGAATTTTAAACACAAATCCGGAGAATTTCTTATCAGAAGGTTCTACACGTTTCAAATCTGTTTCTCTACCTCTTGGAGAAGGAGAAATGCGAACGAATGTATCCAACAATTCCTTTACACCAAAGTTGTTCACTGCTGAACCAAAGAAAACCGGAGCCACATCTCCTGAAAGGTATGCATCCCGATCAAAAGCATCATAGACACCTTCGATTGTTTCCAATTCCTCCCGCAATTCCGCTGCCGGTTTCTCACCGACCAATTCATCCAACTCTTCTGAGTTGATATCGGAAAGTGAAACGATATCTGTAGAAATCTTTGTTTTATTTGCAGCAAACAGGTTGATATTCTTGTCGTAAATATTGTAAACTCCTTTGAAGCGGTCACCCATTCCGATTGGCCATGCCAAAGGTCTAACGTGGATATCCAAAGACGATTCCAATTCATCCAACAGTTCAAACGGATCTTTTCCTTCCCGGTCCATTTTATTGATAAAGATGATCACCGGAGTTTTACGCATACGACAAACTTCCATCAATCGCTTGGTTTGTTCCTCCACTCCATTCGCACAGTCAATCACCAGGATTACACTATCAACAGCAGTTAGGGTTCTATAGGTATCTTCCGCAAAGTCCTTGTGACCGGGAGTATCCAGGATATTGATCTGTTTTCCGGAATATTCAAAAGCCATCACGGAAGTTGCAACGGAGATTCCACGTTGTTTTTCAATCTCCATAAAATCCGAAGTAGCTGTCTTCTTGATCTTGTTATTCTTTACAGCTCCCGCAGATTGAATCGCACCACCAAAAAGCAATAACTTTTCAGTCAATGTAGTTTTACCTGCATCGGGATGCGATATAATTCCAAAGGTTCTGCGCTTTTCAATTTCTACGTCGTTGCTCATGATTGCTGTTTATTGGGTGCAAAAGTAGTTCAAAATTTGCGAAGTGAAAAGTGAGATTGGGGAAGTGAGAATGAGGAAGTGAAAATGATGACCTAAAAAGAAGGAATCCTTAAGAAAATTACATTTAGTTTTTCAATCAATACAAAAGATTAACACCCTTAAAAACAAATAGTTAATACCAATCCTGTTCGCATCTTTGCGAATTCGCGAATTCGCGAACAAACGAATTTCCAAACACGTAAATTCTATTAAAGAGAAGTGTTAATTGTCAATCAATCAAAATCTTGGAAACAACCTTATTTCAACTGATAAGAAAGAATGATTTCATGGGTTGCATTGTTCTTAATCGCATTAAACGGATAGTTATTAATTCCAAATTCATAGGTATAACCTACCCGAAATTTACCAACTATATCGTAGCCGATCATTGGTCCCAATTCAAATCCATTATTACTAAACGGGTTAGCAGCAGTTGCTCCAAACCACAAATTTTTCCAAGATGCTGTCAATGCAACAATCGAATAGATATTCAACATATCCGTACCAACCTGAGCTCGTGGAGTTAATTTCCAATTTTGTCCCAATGGGAAAGCATAATCACCGAAAAACCAATAATGAGGAGCTATATCATAGGAACTTGAATTTCGTGTGAAATACCCGTTTAATTTGGTGCAACTCACCCCTGCATTCCATCTTTCTCCGTGCAAAGCAATTCCTAAATCTCCCCGAAAAAATGTTTGACTGCTTTTGGGGATTGACGGATCATTCGGATCAGTAAAAACCAAACCTGATTTATCGAATAATAGCGTTGAACTTCCTACGGAAACACCTAAGGACAAAAACATCTTCTTAATCGGAATGTGATACGCATAAGAAACCAGTGCCGTATGCTGCCTGTTCAAGCCAACTACATCGTATTCGTAACTTACTCCAATTCCGCTGTTAATCGAATCCAGTTTCATTGCATAATTCAACCACAAAGTTGTCGGTGCACCGTTAATTTTCGTCCATTGGTTCCGCCATTGCGCATTTGCATGATGCTTGTAAATTGCTCCTGTCATTGCAGGATTGGTATGCATATAGTTATTCCAGAAAAACGAACACCTTGGATCTTGTTGAGCGTTAGAAACAGTGGAAACAATTAGCAAAGTAACGAAGGTGACGATTCGGCTTGTTAAGTTCATTTATTTTCAATTTAGATTGCGAACATAGTAAAATCAGATTAATTATCTTCGTCCAATGAAAGTTTCGATACATCCATCTTGGGAAAAAGCACTTCAATCCTCTTTTGAAGCACCTTATTTTGAAAACTTGGTCCAATTTGTAAAGGAAGAGTATACCCGTTTTCCAAATCAGATTTTCCCGGAAGGAAAACACATTTTCAGTGCTTTTGACAGCTGTCCCTTTGATCAGATCAAAGTGGTGATTTTAGGTCAGGATCCATATCCGACCAGAGGTCATGCACATGGACTTTGCTTTAGTTGTGATTCGCATGTTCGTCCTTTACCTAAAAGTTTGCAAAACATTTTCAAGGAATTGGAAGACGATTTAGGAATTCCCGCTCCTCCGAATGGCGATCTGAATCATTGGGCAAACCAAGGAGTTCTATTGTTAAACTCTATTTTGACTGTTCGGGAAGGACAACCGCTTTCACATGCAAATCAGGGTTGGGAGAAATTCACGGATGAAGTGATTCAAAAGATCAATGACGAATTGGAAGGGGTGATTTTTGTTTTGTGGGGATCTCCGGCACAGGCAAAAGCAGCGCGAGTGGATCAAAATAAACACATTGTATTAAAAGCGCCCCATCCGTCACCCCTATCCGCTTATCGTGGATTTTTTGGAAGTAAGCCTTTTTCGACGATTAATGGGATATTGACTAAAAGAGGTGAACAAGCTATCAAGTGGGCTTAAGACAAACCTGGCTTTATATTTCCCATAGAAGACCACGGATTTCCTCGCCAATTCGAGGGAACACAAGAGTTTAAAAGACATACATCCGTGAACTTTAGTGCTCGTCCTCAGATTACAACTTTTATCAAAGTTATCTTCGTCTTCAATCGCTATCGCGCTTTCTTGTGGGAGAAAAATAAACGCTCCTATCACCAGGGTTGAAAAATCTATTCACATCTCAAAACTTTCCCCCACTTACTTCCCTTATCTTTTGCCATAAAAAAGTATTTTTGCACCAATGGAATTTCAAAATGATTTAATCTTACGCGCTGCAAAAGGCGAAGATATTGAGCGTTACCCGGTTTGGTTAATGCGTCAGGCAGGAAGAATTTTACCTGAATACCGAGCGGTTCGCGAAAGCGTAAGCGGGTTTAAGGAATTGGTTGAAAATCCGGCTTTAGCAGCCGAAGTCACCATTCAGCCTGTTGATATTTTAGATGTCGATGCAGCCATTATCTTTTCAGATATTTTGGTGGTTCCCGAAGCGATGAACATTCCCTATCAGATGATCGAGAAGCGAGGACCATGGTTCGAACATACGATCCGTTCGGAAGAAGAAGCCAAACGATTGGAATTTGATTTCGATGTGGAAGACCGGTTAGGTTATGTTTTGGAAGCAATTCGTTTGACAGTAAAACAATTGAATGGGCGGGTTCCTGTAATTGGATTTGCCGGCGCTCCCTGGACTATCCTGTGTTACATGGTAGAAGGTCACGGTTCTAAAACATTCAGTGAAGCACGTAAACTATTGTATACTAATCCGACTTTGGCACATCAATTGCTACAGCACGTCACAGATGTTACAATTGCTTATTTAAAAGCACAAGTTAAAGCTGGAGCGAGTATGATACAAGTTTTCGATTCATGGGCTGGAATTTTAGGAACGGAGCAGTACGCGACTTTTTCTCTTCCTTATCTGTCTCAAATAGCATCCGCTATTGAAGATGTTCCGGTGACCTTGTTTTCGAAAGGAGCCTTCACTTCTATTCCTGCTTTAGCAAAACTGGATTGTAATACGATTGGGCTCGATTGGAACATGGATATTCCGGCAATGAGATCTTTGATTGGCGATTCCAGAACCTTACAAGGTAATTTAGATCCTTGTGCTTTATATGGTTCTCATCAAAGTATTGAGTTAGAAACAATAAAAATGTTAAATTCGTTTGGCAATAATAAAAGACATATTGTAAATTTAGGCCACGGTGTTTATCCGGATGTCGACCCAGAAAAGGTTAAAACATTCATTAAAACTGTAAAATCTTATGAAACCAAATAGTATGAAACTAAAACAACTTGTTGCATTAACTGCTTTGATTGGACTTCCGATTATTGCATCAGCGCAAAGTGGAGACAACCTCGTAGATAACGGAGGATTTGAGTCCAACGCAGGTAAACCGAAGAAATTGGGTCAAATTGATTTGGCAACTGGGTGGAAATCTCCAACTGGTGCCCGAGCAGATTATTTCTTAAGTGATTCAAAAGTGCCTGATGTTGGTGTTCCTGATAACGCTTTTGGAAAAGAATCCGCTAAGGAAGGTGAAAACTATGCCGGGATCTTCGCTTTTTCTTATGGAAACAAGTTGCCGAGAACATACATTATGACCAAATTGAAAACACCTTTAAAAAAAGATGTTACCTATTGTATTTCTTTCTTCGTTTCCATGTCCGAATCTTCCAAATATGCTTGTAACCAGATCGGTGCAAACATTTCGAAAAAAGAATTCGGGACAGATCAGAAAGTACATTTGATCGATCAAACACAAATCCAGCATCCGGACAACAAGGTGTTCAATGCTTCTTACAACTGGGAGAAAGTATGTGCTTCGTACAAAGCTGAAGGAGGTGAAAAGTTCCTTACAATCGGTAACTTCACTTCTGACCAGGATACCAAATACGAAACGAACAAGAAACCAAAGGATTCAAAAATCACTCAGATTGTTGCTGCATACTACTATATCGATGATGTAGTAGTTACGATGTTGGACAAAGACGAGGATTGTAAATGTTACGATGCTGACAAGGACAAAAACGAATTGTCTACAACTGTTTACATGAAACAAGTTGCTGATAATGATAAAATGTCTACAAAAGACCGCATCGAAAAACAAGAGATCTACTTTGGATTTGGTAAAACATTCCTTACTCCACAAGCAAAAGCAGCTCTTGATATCGTAGCGAAAGTTCTTACAGAGAATCCTGCAATGTCAATCACTGTAATTGGAAACAATAACGAAGAAGAGGATAAATTGGCTGAGAAAAAGGATTTCTATGCTGATATGGATACTAAAAGAAATCAAGTCGTTAAGGAATATCTGATTGCCAAAGGAATCAATGCATCGCGTTTGAAATCGGAAAGCAAAGGAAGTGATACTCCTAGCCCGGAAGTAAAAGAAACAGATGATGAGGATTTGAAATTGGCGAAAAACAGACGCGTTATTTTCAAAGTGGACTAATACTAATTCTTTAGAAAAAAGGTAGGGGGGCGATTAATCGCCCCCCTACCTTTTTTCAATCTTTTGAACTATGGAAAATACCTTCCCCATTTACAGAAAACTGGATGGATTCAGTCGCTTTTATAAGATTGAAAGTGCTGACTCGTTTATAGAGGTAAGTATTCAGCTAGGGAAGATTCAGCATCAAACCATCCAAGCCATTCAATTTCCCGAGAAACTTCGGATCCAGGATATGATTTCATGCTCCTTTAACTATGTTCCGATGAGTATAGAAGAAATCGGGACCTATTTCCCTTAAAATAATCATCTTACGATAGTTGGATTTTCTATCCAAAAAATACTATTTTAGTCACTGACAAAAATCAATTATCCGTGCTGAAGTTTTCAAGTTTCCTGATTATTATACTACTGGCCTTTAGCTGTACACTTTCCGCTGAACAAGAAAACAGATTGAACAAGCAGCTATCCAAATACGTCAAATCATACAACAATAACAATACGCTTGAATACGCAGGACTGACTCACCCCGCTGTGGTGCGCTATTATTCCTCACTGGGAGATTCGGACTTTATTAAGCATTTCAGCAATCTTGGCAACGAAAAAGCAGTTAATTTGGACAATCCATTATTCCGTGAAATGAAAAGCAAAGGCAATTGGATTGAACGCAAATACACTATTCGCAGGGAAACTTCCGAAAAATCGGATAACGACTACGAAATCTATGCGATCTCATCCGATGGCGGTAACAATTGGTTTTTCCTTACTCAGGAAGACTACCGACTTCAAAAAATTCCACTCAAAAAACGATTGTTCTTAAAATAAGATATGATAAGACTCTTACTACTACTATTATTCACCCATTCATTCCTGGTCTCTTTCGGACAAGGATGGAATCCTGTTGGTTCAAGGGCGGTATCCCTTGCAAATACCAGTATCTGTTTGGATGATGTCTGGGCATACCATCACAATCCGGGTGCTACCGCTTCCATTAAAACCATTTCAATAGGGGCGTACTACGAAACGCGATTCCTGACTAAAGAGCTTCAAACACAAGCATTGGCGGTTGCAATTCCATTAAAAGTCGGAGTGATTTCTGCTGGTGCGCAATTCTTTGGTTACCAACAATATCGAAATACACGAGCTGGTTTAGGCTATAGCATGAGATTTACCGATTTTCTTCAAGTTGGCGTTCAGGGAAACATTCAAACACTGAGACTCGGAGGAAATTATGGATCAACCGTTAGCGGAACAGTCTAAGCAGGTCTTTTGGCAAAGATTTCGGAAAAATGGAGCGTCGGTGTTTCTGTGATGAATATCGGAAGACAACGGATCAATCCTACAAATGATCGTTTTGCTACCGTTATGCGAGGTGGATGTCAGTATAAACCTTCTAAAAAAGTTTCCATTTTTGCTGAAGTTGAAAAACAGATCATCACGAAAATCTCATTCAAGGGTGCAGTTGAATACCAACCGGTTCAATCATTGTTCATCCGTTTTGGTGCACAAAGCGCTCCTATGGAATTCGCACTTGGAATCGGTTATAAAGTAGCAGGCTTTTCTATCGATTTAGGGTCCAAATATCATCAGACACTCGGTTGGTCACCCAACTTCGGTTTAAACTACCAATTTAAGGAGCATGTGGAAAAATAGGCTTTTACTTATTTTTTTCATCAGCATCGGTTCTTTCCTTTTTGGACAGGAACGGAACGAAATTATTCAGCAACGTGTGGAATTCATTGCCGAACAATCGGAGTCGGAAGAATTAGATCTGACAAATATCTTTGACCAGCTCAATTATTTCTTTGACAATCCAATCAACCTGAATAATACCAACGCAGACGAGCTGCGCTCACTTGGATTACTTACTGAGGTCCAGATTACGGACGCATTGCTGCATGTAGAACGATTTGGTAAATTCATCAGCATCTATGAACTTCAATCCTTAAAATACTGGGATTTGAACACCATTTCTTTAGTCCGTCCCTTTATAAAAGTTGACGATCGCCTGGAAAATATGCACATTACGTTCAAAGATGCCATCAAAAACGGAAAAATTGAATGGTACACCCGCTATCAGCGGACTCCTGAACAAAAGAAGGGATATACTGAAGTATCTGATTCCATTCTAAACAACTCAAACAGCTATTATCGGGGAAATGCCGACAAATATTACACCCGATTTCGATACACTTACCGAACAAATATCAGTCTCGGTTTTACAGCGGAAAAAGATGCAGGAGAGGAATTTTTTAAAGGTTCGCAGAAAAACGGGTTTGATTATTACTCTTTTCACGCTTTTTACAAAGGCGGAAAATACATTCGTGCAGTTGCTGCCGGGGATTACCAGATTCAAATCGGTCAAGGGCTGAATACCTGGAGCGGTTATGCTTTCGGGAAAAGTGCAGACATATTCTCAACGAAAAAAGCTGCCAATCTTTTGCGGCCGTATACATCCGTCGATGAAAACCGATTTTTCAGAGGAGGAGCTGCAATTCTTGGTTATAAGAAATGGAACCTGCTAACTTTTTACAGCAACAAGAAAATAGACGGTTCCGGAATAAATGATTCCCTAACCGATGACCTGGAATTTGTTACAACCATTGACTTATCCGGTTTGCATCGCACAAATAGTGAAATTGCGAAGAAGAACAAACTAAGTGAACAAGTGATTGGGAATTATCTTAGCTACAATTCCACCCGATTCAATGCCGGAATTGCAGTTGTAAATCAACAATACAATCAGCCGCTTCAGAAAGACACTATTCCTTACAATTTGTATGCTTTCAGAGGAAAAAACACCACCGCTATCAGTGGAGATTACAATTTTGTCCTTCGGAATTTCAACTTTTTCGGGGAAGTTTCCTACAGTACCCATTCCAAATCAGTTGCCCAGCTTCATGGTCTGATGGCTATCCTGGATCCGAATGTTTCCATTTCCGTGATATACCGGAATTATTCCAAAGGATACTTTTCGTTTTACAACAATGGATTTTCAGAAGGGAGCAATACCCAAAATGAAACCGGATTATTCTCAGGAATCAAAGTGCGGCTTGCTTCGGCTTGGTCTGTCAGTTCCTACATCGATTTCTTCCGGTTTCCCTGGTTAAAGTATCAGGTTGATGCACCATCCAAAGGATATGAATTTTTAGTTCAGCCGACCTATAAACCAAATAAGGTCTTTGAATTGTACGCACGTTTCAGGCAACAGGTCAGACAAAAGAACTCACGAGAAACAGACGGGAGCATCACCGGAATTGAAAATGTGGTTCAGAACAATTATCGCTTGAATATGTCCTACAAGGTCCTTGAAAGCTTCACCTTGAAAAGCAGGATTGAATATGTGACCATTAATCGAAAAAGCAATGCCGCGGAAGACGGCTGGATTTTCACCCAGGATTTTTTATTCAAACCCAAAAACCTACCATTTGATCTGACCTTGCGTTATGCCTTATTTGATACCGACAGTTACGATACGCGCGTCTACACTTTCGAAAACAATGCCTTGTATGTCTTTTCTATTCCTGCTTATTATTATCAAGGTTCAAGAGCCTATGCTTTGGTGCGCTTTTCATTCCTGAGACATTGTGATCTGTGGATCCGTTACGGAACCTATTTGTACTCGAATAAAAAAGTCATCAGTTCCGGTTCGGAAGAAATCAAGGGATCCAGAAAATCGGATATAACGGTTCAACTAAGGGTGAATTTCTAGCTTAAACGCTTACTATGCAAACATCTTTCCTTCTTTCACATACTCTTTCCGGATTCCCTCAATGAGATTTGACCGGCTGATCTCATTACTTCCTTCCTCCGCAGTTTTCAAACAGGCAAATTGAACTACATTCACAATATTAGCTCCGCTGAGATTATAGGTTCGGGCTATCTGTTCAATAGAAATATCGTCTTGCAAAGCAAGATTTTCAGGTAAGATGTCTTTCCAAAGTAACAACCGTTCAGTTGCTCCTGGCATATCATACTCAATCATGGACTGGAACCGGCGAGTAAAAGCAGTATCCAGGTTACTTTTTAAATTAGATGCCAGAATAACTAGTCCGGGATGGTTCTCGATTCGTTGCAATAAATAAGAAACCTCCTGATTGGCATATTTATCATGAGAATCCTTCACACTTGTACGTTTTCCGAATACCGCATCTGCTTCATCAAAGAAAAGAATCCATTCCTTATTAGCAGCTTTATCAAACAAGCGTGAGAGGTTCTTTTCCGTTTCTCCAATGTATTTGGAAACCACCAAAGATAGATCTATCCGATAAACATCCCGACCTGTATACTTTCCAAGGAGTGTCGCCGTAAGTGTTTTTCCGGTACCCGGCGCGCCATAAAAAAGAACCCTGTAGCCGGGTTTGATTTTCCCTGCAAGCCCCCATCCATTCATTAATTGATCCCGATGCTTCAACCAGGATTGAATCTCCAGTATCTGATCAAGTGTTTTTTTCTGTAAAACGAGATTTTCCCATTCAAGACTTGTCTCAATAAGCTGCGCAGGGAACCCGGCACCCATTCGGGGTTTTTGCACTTCACCCGTAGTTATAATATCTACATACTCTTCATCAATAATCAATCTACCGCTCATTCTGGGTTCAAATGCAGACCCGTCACCAAATGAGAGAATTCCGGTATTGAAGAGTCCGGATTCGAGCTGAAAATACTTTAAAAGGTACATTCTGCTTTCCAAATTTTTACCTGCCAGCAAATAAAGAAGTGTATCTCCGGTAGGGAAAAACAATTCACGGTCTTTAGAACGTACCAGCCCCATCTCCGGACATTCTTTACCCTGAGGCAAGTAAGTCGATAACAAATCGGGAATTAATTCCGGCAACATATAAGGAGAAAGTGCCAGAGTAAGGGCAACCAGATCAATTTCCGTAAGTACCCCTTGTGCGGGTATTTTACTCAAAGATTCTTCAGAAATAAAAGATGTAATATCCGGAAATTCAACTTCCTCATCCGATTGAACGGTTTTCATTCGATAATGAACTACCTCGCTCAGGAAGAGAAACAGTTGGTCCCAGATAGCAACAGAAGTGATCGCTGATTTATTTAGCATGTGAATTTAGTTTGTGATTGAAGTTATGGATAAACGAATTCAATAGAAGAATTCAGATTTAAATCTAATTTAAAATTATCAATAAAAGAAGTGATTTTGACTTTCCTGCAAAAAAGTTTTTTTCGTTTACAGGACATAAATAGCTTACGTTCTTCTCCTATTATCTTTGCTTCAGTAAAAACAATAATTTCATCAACTAAACGTTTACCACTTATACTAACATAAAAATACAATTTTAACACTTAAAAAAATATAAAAATTTGCATTTAAGTAAAAAATCTTTTTATATTTATCCGGATCTAACTACGATCTTCTTTCCAGTTTTATTATCAACATACTAACTTAGCTTTTCCAGGAGCTAGTAACAAAATAAATTTACTTTTTGTAGGATTGGTTTTTCCAAAACTTTGAAAGTAAGTGGCATTAAAAGTTTGATGTTCATTCTTTTCGGAGATTGTTCAGTGCATTTTTTCTGCCCAAAAACTGTTATCGCATTTATGGAAAACAAGAGAACACATTATCGATAGATAATCTGCACTTGCGCATCGCACGAATCACCTGTCAGGTGTGTTTTATTTGATTTCCTTGCTTGTTTCTGCAGAATGAGCCGATAACAAGAACGAGAAATATAGGGCTTTCGGGCATACGTTTTGAACGTGTTTTTTTGCAGACTGGAAACTGTAAAGGACGCATCATTGCATGTGTTTCCGGCAATAATCGATCATTTCAAAAACACTACTGGAAATGTTCCGAACTTATTGATTAGCGCTATTTGGCTAGACTTAAACCTTAAAAAAGACAACTGTTCACTGACAGAATTGGTACTCAACTCTTTGAGAACCGACTCTACCCTATTGAACTTCTTTTATAATGCTATTTCCTGCCAACTAAAAGTTCATCGAAAGTCCTCCTTTCTCTCGTTCGACTCATTTGCGGTCATTTTAGAACATTAAAATCAACAATTTAAACAGAATTAAGAACCACAAAACGCACTATCATGATTTACGAAGCATTGTACATTTTGGTTGGAGAATTGAATAGCTACCTGGCCAGCCAGGGACTGAATGAAGATGTTATACTCGATAACATTGCGTTTGTCGAGAACGAATCAGATTCAACAGAACCAATGACAGATAAAGTGGTACTGACGCTCCTCAACCTGAATGAAGAAGTTACCATGCGGAATCTTCCAAACAACCGGGTAGAGAATAACAAAGTAGCTTACCGTAACAACAAAATCAACCTGAACCTATATATTATCTTCAGTTCGAACAAGACCGGTTACGACATCTCTTTAAAGTATCTTTCACGCTTACTGGAATTCTTTCAGGGAAAAAGTGTTTTCACCCAATCCAACACCAATTTTGATCATTCCGATCCTATTTTGAGTTCCATGGGTGATTTCAGGTATACCCTGGAGTTGTATACTCCCACCTTTGAAAACCTCAATTACATTTGGGGAACACTGGGAGGAAAGCAGCGACCATCGGCACTTTACAAAATGAGTTTAGTGGTAATTGATCGTGAAAAAACATTAATAGAATCTCCACTAATCACACAAAACTCCGGAAATATTATTGTCACCAATCCAATCTGATTTTACACCTTTATTATGAGCTATTCACAATTATACCGGACTCTTGCCGACGTGCAGGTACTGCATGAATATTATCTGAACAGTGGTTCCGACTCGTTTAGAGGAATGGAGACAGATCAGCAGCGATTGATGTTCAAAAACTATGCTTTCAACGGGTTTCTTCAGGTGATTCCAACGGCACAAACACGTCGGATTCTGGAGAATCAAAACCTTTTATTACGGACAAATCCACTTGGATTACAGCTATTGGCACAAGTGGAACCCGCCTTGATAAATGAACCAGCCAAGCCATTCATTCCGCTTGATAACGATCTGGAATTACATTTTTTGATCAAGATCGGCGATCCGGCTTTTGAGATCTACACCGATTTGACATTGGTCAAGAATGAGATTTTTTATTTCGCGAATATCAAACCGGCAGGTGCTCCGCAGAACTTTCCTGTTTTACCCATAGCACCTGATCAGGAAAGCGATCCGGAGTACATTTCCAATGCCTATCGTCTGGATGAAACGCTTTCAAAAAATGTATTGGATAACATGCAGGTTTCACCGGGAGATCGATTCGGGCTATTGGGAGTCCTTGTACTCAGAATGCATGGTAATCCCCACCAAATTACCAATAATGACGGAAAAGTTCCGGCAACTCCGATCACTTTCGTGATGGAATTTGCCAACCGGAGCACCATCTGGAAATATTACTTTCAAAACTCTGATTATTATGCAGAAACAACAGGACCAAAACCACTTACCAAAAACGGATACGTCGTGATCGATCAGTCACAGCTCACACTCCGGAACAAAGATCCGGAAATTCAATCCGAAGATTATGTATTCGATCTGAATCCGTACTACTACCCCGCGCCGGATGTCAGAAAAACAGAAATTGAAGCGGGGAATTTTTATTCAGTAATTTATATCTAAACACAATAAACAATGGCGTTAACATTAAATACACCAGGCGTTTACGTGGAAGAAGTCAACTTACTTCCACCGTCAGTTGCTCAAGTAGCAACAGCAGTTCCGGCCTTTATCGGGTACACGGAAAAAGCATTAGCATTGGATGGTTCTCCTTTAAGACCAAATCTAACTGTACCTCCCGTTCCGGTAAGGATTACTTCCATGCTGGATTATGAAACACAGTTCGGGAAAGCACAAAATCAACAGGGAATAACAGTCTCTGTGGTCGGTAATGCCATCAAGTCTGATCTGCTTCCTTTAGACCGCAGCGAATTTCTCATGTATTACTCCATGCAAATGTATTTTGCAAATGGAGGTGGTTCATGCTACATCATTTCAGTAGGAGATTATAGTACACCACTTTCTCCAATAACTCTGAAAACAGGTCTGACAGCATTGGAAAAAGAAGATGAGCCAACCCTAATTGTTTATCCGGACGGTACCTCCCTATCAGCAGATGATCTTTACGGATTGTACAACGATACCCTGATGCAGTGCCACAAATTACAAGATCGCTTTACGATCATTGACACACGCATGAGTGATCTCACGGTTGTGACCCCGGCAACTGATTTTTCAGAATTACGAACGAAAATTTCTAACGATCCGGAATACATCAAATATGGAGCTGCTTACTATCCGTATCTAAAAACGACGATTGATTATCAGTATCTTGATTCCGATGTGGCAGTTTCCATTACAACTGATGCTGATTACGATGGCGATGTAACGGCAATCAATAACGGTTCTGTGACCAATGCAAAAGTCCTGCTGGATGGTTATAAAACAGACCTGTCCACTTACGAAACAGTAGCAGCAGGAGCTCCAGACATTGCTACAGCACTTATTGAAAGGTCAAACGCCGTGACAAAAATCAGTCAGATCACCAACGTTTCTTCCTCTCTGATTTCATCTCTGAATGACATTATCGCCATTGCAGATGAAGTAATTTCCTCAAATCCACCTGCATCAACAGGAACAGTAAGTACGCTCAGAGGACAAATTGCAGCATGGATCACCAGTGATCCTACAGCAATGAATGCTGCTCTTATCACAGATACAGATACATTGAATAATTTAACCGGATCGAATACGCCGACTGATGTAGCTACAGCGATCGGTGATGCAATCGCATCGATGGGAACGCCGGATATCGGAACAGCACTTGCCACTTTGCAAAGTACGCAAATTGCCGGTCTGATTACAGCATTGATTCCGTTTTCAACTGTTACTACTTCCATGCAGCTCGACGCTGTTAAGATCAGTAACAATGCCTTATACAACCGAATCATCAACTCTATCAGTCAAGTTCCTGTATTGTTACCTCCAAGTTCATCTATTGCTGGTGTTTATGCCAAAGTAGACGGAACATCCGGTGTTTGGAAAGCGCCTGCGAATACGAGCCTGAACTACGTGATCGGACCAAATTACAACATTTCAAACGACTTGCAGGATGGAATGAACGTGGATACGTTTGCAGGAAAATCCATCAATGCTATTCGCGCATTTACCGGGAAAGGAACGCTTGTTTGGGGGGCTCGAACATTGAATGGCAACAGTACGGAATGGAAGTACATTTCTGTGCGTCGTTTCTACAACATGGTAGAAGAATCCGTTAAAAAAGCGACCGAAGGTTTTGTATTTCAGGCAAACGATGCCAACACTTGGGTGCAGGTACGTGCAATGATCGAAAACTTCTTGATTTTGCAATGGAAAGCCGGGGCACTTGCCGGAGCTAAACCGGAGCAGGCATTCTTTGTAAGAGTTGGACTCGGATCTACCATGACAGCCGACGATGTATTAAACGGCCGCATGATCGTGGAAATCGGAATGGCAGTAGTAAGACCAGCCGAATTCATTGTACTGCGTTTCTCTCACATGATGCAACAAGCATAATTTACAATCACTAACAACAAAAAATAAATAATTATGGCAACATATCCATTATCCAAGTTTC
This sequence comes from Fluviicola taffensis DSM 16823, assembly GCF_943372375.1. Lineage (GTDB taxonomy): Bacteria > Bacteroidota > Bacteroidia > Flavobacteriales_D > Crocinitomicaceae > Fluviicola > Fluviicola taffensis_A. The sequence continues at coordinate 61,690 of NZ_CALRYJ010000004.1, forward strand.
ACTTTCAGGTAGAATGGGGAGGAACAAAAATCGGTTTCACAGAGATCTCAGGACTTGATTCAGAACTGGAAGTTATTGAATATCGTCAGGGGGCAAGCCCGGAATACAGCAAAATCAAAATGCCCGGACTTCGAAAATTCTCGAATATCACCTTGAAACGAGGAATGTTTCAGGGAGACAATGAATACTACGATTGGTTGAATTCCGTGCAATTGAATACCATCGAACGACGTGACATCACCATCTCTTTGCTAAATCAGGATCACGAACCGATTGTGGTTTGGAAAGTCCGAAATGCTTTTCCAACGAAGGTACAATCTACCGATTTGAAAGCAGACGGAAATGAAGTAGCGATCGAATCGATGGAAATCGTACACGAAGGTTTATCTATTCAAAACGATTAATCATGATCAACTACTATCCGCCCAGAGGATTTCACTTTCAGGTGCAATTTCTCAACAAGCAGTTCGCAGTGATCGATTCGATGTTTCAATCCGTCTCGGGACTTTCTGCCAGTGTTGAAATAACGGAAGTAGTTGAGGGAGGTGAAAACCGCTTCAAACATAAATTACCTCAGAGCGTCAGGTTTCCAAACCTGGTGCTCAAACGAGGTATGGTTCCCGACTCCACTCTGCTGCGTTGGTGCAACAGTGCTATTGAGAATTTCGAATTCGCTCCGATGGATTTGTTAATCATCCTGATGAACGATCAGATGCTACCACTCAAAACCTGGAATATCAAAGGAGCGCTTCCTGTGAAATGCGAGGTTTCGGAACTCAATGCAGAAACCAGTAACATCGTAATAGAAACCATTGAGCTGACTTACAAATATTTCACCATACCGAATGTTAGTTTTTAAATAGACGGTAAGTAACAGAACCATTATGCCAATAGAAATCAAAGAATTACATGTGCGAATTCAGGTCAACGATGACCAATCAAAAAAGGATCAGAAACCTGAACAATCAATGGACCAGTTAATGGACACCTGTCTGGATGAAGTATTTACAATTATGAACGACAAAAAAGAACGGTGATGAAACCATCAATAAATATCAAAGGCAACCCCAACGGAGAGCTCAAAAAGCTGGAAATTCAAGCCTATTCTGATGAGAAATATAGCAAGAAAGTTCCTGACGGGTTGTTTAAAACACTTATAAATCCCGAAAAGTTCGTTCTGAATCACAAGGTTGAATACATTGTCCCGGAAACAACGGAAGGGAAACCACAGGCGTATTTTCAAAATGCCCCGCCCTCAGACATTGAACTGGAATTTTTGTTCGACGATACCGGTGTATTTGATGAAGGTGATTTTAGTATTTTGGAAAAAAGAGAATCATTGGGTGTCGAAGCTGACATTGCCAAGTTCATGAAAATTGCCTATGAAATCAACCCTGAAACTCACCGCCCAAATTACCTTCATATTGACTGGGGAACTTTACAATTCCAGGGAGTTTTGGCTGAAGTATCCATTGAATACAAACTTTTCGCTCCGGATGGTAAACCATTGAGAGCGACGGCAAAGGTAAAGTTTCGCAAATTCATTGAACCCAAAAAAGAGGCTGCTAATTCCAATAATCAATCGCCGGATCTTACACATGTGCGCATCGTTGAAGAAGGTGATACTTTACCACTCTTGACAGAACGTATTTACGGCGATTCCAAATACTATCTGGAAGTGGCCCGCGTGAACAAATTAACCACTTTCCGAAAACTGAAAGCCGGACAGCAATTATTCTTTCCACCCATTCAAAAACCTGACTAATGAATAATACCGGAATCATACAAACTGGAAAAAGTCCGGATCTTGTTACTCACCAAATCCTGGTAGAAGGAAACGAGATTCCTGGAACCTATCCTGTTTTAGGCATAGCTGTCCGTAAAGAATTCAACCGGATAGCCAGTGCACGCATCACTTTTTTTGAAGGGACACCAACAGATCAAAATTTCCAGATTAGTAATAGTGCATTTTTTGTTCCGGGTAAAAAAATCCAGATCAATGTAGGCTACCACTCTGAAAACAAAATGATCTTCAAAGGAATGATCATTCGCCATTCCATTAAAGTACGCAATGGAAAATCTTCCCTAGTAGTAGAATGCAAAGATGAATCCGTGAAAATGACGGTCGGCAGAAAATCCAAATTCTTCTATGACAGCACTGATAGTGATGTGTTTGATGAATTAATCACCGCATACAATCTGGAAAAAAAGATTGAGAAAACAAATTATCAACATGAAAAGCTGGTTCAGTACAATGCTTCAGACTGGGATTTTCTGGTATCCCGTGCTCAGGCAAACGGAATGGTTTGCTTCACAGATAACGGCAAAATCATCATCAGAAAACCTGATCCGGGACAAGACCCGATCGAAACAGTTGCTTACGGACTGTCCATCATGGATTTCGATGCGGAAATTGATGCACGCAACCAGTTCTCCAAAGTCACGGCTTACAGCTGGAATCAGGCAGATCAGGAAATCAGTAAGATCGAAGCAAACAATCCGCCCGTGAAAACAAGCGGAAACCTGGATTCGGATCAACTCGCAAAAGTAATCGGACTGAAAGACCTGGAACTGAAATCTGGCGGAAACATGAACGAAACTGAAGCACAGGACTGGGCAAATTCCAAAATGGTATTCCAGCAACTGGCAAAAGTACGCGGACGAGTTCGTTTCCAGGGAATAGATAAGGTGAACCCGGGTACTGTATTGAAACTGGAAGGCATCAGTGATCGTTTCAACGGAAACATTTTCGTGTCCGGTGTACAACACAACATTACCGCCGGACTTTGGACGGTCGATGCCCAATTCGGACTGGATCCGGTTTGGTTTTCTGAAACCTACGATATCAACGATGCTCCTGCTGCCGGGTTAATTCCTGCCGTAAAAGGATTGCAATACGGGGTTGTTTCACAATTACAGGACGATCCGATGGGAGAATGCCGCATCATGGTAAAGCTGCCGATCGTAAACAGCCAGGAACAAGGTATCTGGTGCAGATTAGCAACACTCGATGCCGGAGAAAACCGCGGCTCCTTCTTCTTGCCGGAAATTGGTGACGAGGTGTTGGTTGGATTTATCAATGAAGATCCGAACAATGCAGTAATTGTAGGGATGCTGAACAGCAGCGCCAAACCTGCACCGTTAACAGCAGAAGATGCAAACAATATCAAAGGTTTCATAACCCGCAGTGAGTTGAAATTTCTGTTCGATGACGAAAAGAAATCAGTCACCATCGAAACTCCAGCCGGTAAGAAAGTGATCATTGACGAAGATGCCGACGAAATCACACTAAAGGATGAGCATTCCAATAGTTTGAAAATGAATAAAGATGGAATCTCTATTGAAAGTGGAAAAGACCTGATTCTAAAAGCAACCGGCGATGTCACAATCGAAGGGGTGAATATTGAGATTACAGGTCAGGCAGAGGTAAAAGTAGCTGGAAATGCAGGAACAGAATTGAGTTCAAGCGCCACAACGACAGTCAAAGGTTCAATCGTTCAAATCAACTGATCATGGGACAACCGGCAGCACGCACAACGGACATGCATGTATGTCCCATGGTAACAGGAAACGTTCCACACGTCGGAGGACCAATTCTTCCTCCGGGCGAACCAACCGTACTCATCGGAGGAATGCCTGCAGCACGTATGGGAGACATGGCAACTTGCAGCGGTCCGCCAGATACAATTACCAGTGGGTCCGCAACCGTACTGATCGGTGGAAAACCAGCCGCCAGGATGACGGATACAACAGCTCATGGCGGAACAATCGTTGCCGGTTTGGCAACAGTATTAATCGGATAATAATTTACAACATGGAAATAAACGAATCATTCTTAGGCACCGGTTGGAGTTTTCCACCCAGTTTTGACAAAACAAACAGCTTTGTTCGGATGAGTTCGGATGAAAAAGACATCATGGAAAGCCTACAGGTTTTGTTATCAACCAGACCAAACGAACGCATTATGCTGCCGGAATATGGCTGCAATTTGGAATCGCTGCTTTTCGAATCTATCACCCTGACACTGACCACACAGATCACGGAAATCATCCGTACAGCAATCCTTTATTACGAACCACGGATCGACCTGGAAAATGTAACACTGGATCAGAAGCACATCCTGGACGGAAGAATAGACATCATTCTTGATTACCGCATCCGTACCACCAATTCAAGACGGAATATGGTTTACCCATTCTATCGAATCGAAGGAAATGATATTTCATACACTAAAACCGGAATCCTATGAGCAATTGTAACGACATAGCAGAAGTCCTCAAAAGAAACGGACTTGATCAATCGATGCGCTACGACCGTTCGCTTGATCCTGAAAATATCAAACTGATGGGATTCGGTTTAGAAGACTGGATGAAATTCACCTACAACTTTGCAAAAAATGTAAACTATTTTGATGAATCCAATGATGTGGATCCCAATGGGAACTGGCAGGACTTTTTTCCGGATTCAGCAGGGATCAAAATACTCCTTGATCAACTGGAGAACGATAACAAACTGACTCCTCATTTGACTCTTTTCGTCTGTTTTCTAACCCTGATCAATCAATCTACCGATCGGTTGAACGGCTTTACAAAACGCCACCTCGACTTTTATTATTCGGAAGTACTTCAGTTAAATCATTTGAACGAAGAGCCGGATCGTGTAACTATTATTTTCGAACTGGCCCGTGCTTTCTCACAGGAAAAAATCGCAGCAGGAACCGAACTCAACGGAGAGAAGGATAGCACAGATGTTACACGCGTTTACCTTCTGGAAGACGAAACGGTCTTAAATCAGACTAAAATAGCAAGTGTCAAAAGTGTTTACAATGCTCCTGATTCTCCTGTCAATAACAGTTATGGGGTAAAAGCAGCTTCAAATGCATCCAGTTATGATGGAGCCGGAGCAAAATTTCCTGGTGATGATACCAGCTGGTATCCCTTCGGTTATGCGGGAACTCCTGATAATCGCCCCGAACAAGCTACCGCACGCCTTGGTTTCGCTGTCGCTTCGCATACACTTGAATTGTCAGAAGGAAAACGCCAGGTAGTCGTTCAGGCTCAATTTTCCGGTTCTCCGGTAGCTTTAACAAATGCTTCCAATTCCTCTTTTATTTCGGTCTATTATACCGGAGCCAAAGGATGGGTCGGTCCCATTCCGATTTCCACCAATCCCATTGCTATCAATGAGAACAATGGAGCAAATCAAAATTACACTACTGGTGTCAACGGGCAACTAGCTACCTTGTGTGTAGAACTGCAACCGGAGCAGGAAGCTGTTGTAAATTACAATCAGACAATTCACGGTGAAAATTACAGAACGGACCATCCGGTTTTCCGTTTTGAAGTTGCTACAGAAGACTTGGGGGGATATGACATTTACCGATTCCTTTCAAAACCAATCTCTCAGCTTCGCTTAAAAGTGAATGTACTTAACATGCGAGCTTTGACGATTGAAAGTGACACCGGTACTCTGAACGTCAAGAAGCCATTCTACCCTTTCACCACCAATCCGGTAAAAGGATCTGCATTTTCTGTATTTCATCCGGAAGTTTTCAGTAAAAAGTGGAAGCACCTGGATGTAACTATTCATTGGAAAAATACACCCGATAACTTCAAAAGTTATTACGAAGGCTATGACAAGGCATTTTTAGGAACTGTTACTCAGGAAAGTTTCAATAACATTATCCCGATAATTAAAAATACTTCGACAAATGCCAAATCGGCAGGAAATGCATCAGCTATAGAAAAAACTGCTTATAAATTCGTCAATTTTGTCGATTACTACACCAATATCGTTAACAGCAGTTCTTATTTCAAAGCAGATTCCTGGATTTTTTCCAATGGTAGTTGGAATATACCCGTTCAAAACAACTTAGAATTATTTGTAACAGATGGGGGAACTCCTATCGAGTATAAAACCAATTTCGGAATCTCGAATAGCAGCTTTACGGAAAATACTTCCGGACCTGTCCGCTTAACGCTCGACCAATCCTTTTTACAGGAAATATATCCTCGGATCTATTCCCTGGCCATGATGAGTACGAATCCCAATGTTCCTATTCCCAACCAGCCATATATTCCGTTTGCCGATACAATCTCACTGAGTTACTCAGCAACTGATGAGTTGAATTTAACCTTGAATACGGAGCTGGATTTTAATAATCGCAGCCTCCAGTTATTCCATGTTCACCCTTTTGGAGAAGCCGAAGAAAACCCTTTTTTGAAAGGATTGTATGACGGTCAATCTACCGATTGCACACTAACTCCGGAATATTGTAAAGGAGGAAGCTTGTTCATCGGAATGGAAAATGCAGAAGTATTGCAACAGGTATCTCTGCTCATTCAGGTGCTGGAAGGATCTGAAAACCCACTTGGAGAATCATTCAGTGGCGCCCAAAAAGTACATTGGTCGATTCTATGCAACAACCAATGGAAAAAGCTTGATTCTACGCTCATGCTCATCAATCAAACAGACAATTTCCTTCAATCCGGATTAGTCAAATTCAAAATTCCGGTTGAAGCAAGTTCGGATAATACCCTACTTCCACCCGGAATGTTCTGGATACGGGCAAAAATGTACAAAAATTACGATGCCGTATGCCGTGTACTCGGAATATTCAGTCAGGCAGCTACAGCTATTTTCGATAATCGGGGAAATGAACTTTCTCATCTCGAAAAGGGACTTCCTGCTGAAACCATTACGAAACTCGTTTCACGGATTGCTGCCGTTAAGTCTGTATCTCAGCCATACAATTCCTTCGGAGGAAAACCTAAAGAAACAGATACCCTTTATTACAAGCGGATCAGCGAACGATTGAGACATAAAAGCCGGGCAATCAATTTATGGGATTACGAACACCTTGTACTCCAGAATTTTTCGGAGATCTACAAAATAAAATGCCTTACACACACCTGTGATTGTTCGTTTCAATCGCCGGGTAATGTCACTTTGGTAGTGATCCCTGACACCCTTCAACGCAATGTTTTTGATCCTTATCAGCCAAGGGTCAGTAAAGCGACTCTAAACCGCATCGAATCGTTTATTTCAGAATTGAACTCGTTACATGTTAAAACGCATGTCGTCAATCCGGATTACGAAGAGATCAGAGTATCACTGAAAGTAAAGTTCTATCCGCAGTTCGATGAAGCTTTGTATATCGATCAACTCAATGAGGACATCACCCGATTCCTTTCTCCCTGGGCTTTTGCTGAGCGCGAGACAATCAATTTCGGTGGAAAATTGTATCTCAGTGTATTGATCGATTACATCGAAGAACTTTCCTACGTGGATTATCTGCAGGATGTTCAGCTTTTCCAAAATGGAATTGCTTCAACAGTTGCAGAACCATCTTCTCCGAAAGCCATTCTGTCTTCAGCAAAACGACACGATATTTCGACCGCTATTTATTCATGTTCCACTCCTAACACAGCAACTGAACAATGCCAACTCTAAAAAACAGTATCACTATTAACCGGGACGTATCTACAGAAAACGATCTCGATTTTGACTACCTGCGACGCATCGGTATACAGCATATTGCATCGATGGGAGGTGGACTCTGGACGGATTATAACGAGCATGATCCGGGAATCACCATCCTTGAAATGCTTTCGTATGCCATTACCGATCTGGGAAACAGAGCCAGCCTTTCTATTGCCGATCTACTAACCGGACCGGAAGGAAGCACTTCCATATCCAAGCAATTTTATACCGCAGAACAGATCCTTCCGAACCGTGCACTAACGGCACTAGATTACCGTAAACTATTCCTGGATATTGAAGGAGTTCGCAACTGCTGGATCATTCCTTACGATGTAAAAGTTTACGCCAACTGCAAAGATGGATCGCTTGCCTATAATCCGGAGTTGTTTCCAAACATCTTGCCTGAAGACCTCGGGGAATTCAATCTAAAAGGACTCAACCGCATTCTGGTGGATTTCGATGTAGAAGATGACGATCCGCAGCGTCAGCAAAAAATCGATGCTATTAAATTGCTAATCAAGACGAAGTACCACGCAAACCGCAATTTGTGCGAGGATTTGGTCAAAATTGATGAAGTAGAAGAACAACCGGTCTCTATTTGTGTACAGGTAGGTCTGGAAAACGAAGCCGATGAAGATGAAGTCAATGCACGTATTTTGCTTGCTATTGAAGGATATCTGTCACCCCGTGTACGCTTCTATTCATTGAAGCAAATGCTCGAAAAGGGATACCGGATGGACGAAGTATTCGAAGGACCTCTTCTCGATCATGGATTCATTGACACCGCAGAACTCCGAGAAGCCGGGCTCCGAAAAGAAGTCCGTTTGTCCGACATAATCAACATCATTATGGATATTCCGGGAGTGAAACAGGTGATGGAAATCTCGATCGGAAACTGCTCCGGATCAAATAATCCGGATACTTGGTTAATTTGCATAGATCCGAACAAACGGCCTCGTCTCTGCGACCAAAGTGTTTTCAACTATAAAAAAGAACAACTACCTGTTCGGGTAAATGAAAAAAGATCTGAGGAAATCTATCAGGAACTAAAAGCAGAAGAAGATGCAACCGATGATCAAGCTGCACTAAACCGTTTTCCTGAAATTCCTTCCGGGGAATCACTGGATACAGGCTGGTACACGACTATTCAAAACGATTTTCCGGACACTTACGGGATCGGACAGGAAGGGTTGGTATCTTCCGCTGATACGGTGCGGCGGTCAAAAGCAAAACAGCTGAAAGCCTATTTGTTATTCTTCGATCAGATTCTTGCGTCTTACTTCTCACATCTGGAAAACGCAAAAAAACTCCTATCCATTAATTCTGATCTCAGTAATACCTACTTTACCCAAGCTGTATCTGACATTAGCGGTTTCACCGATCTGGTAAATAATTATCCGCAGAATGATAATACGCTATTGTCCGAACAATTATTCGAAGGATTAGCAGACGATGTAGCAAGAAGAAATGAATTGCTGGATCACTTGCTGGCTCGTTTTGCAGAGAATTTCAGTAAGTATGCTTTTGTTATGAAAGAATTATATGGTTCTTTCACCAGTGAAATGATCCTGAAATCCAAAGAACTGTTCCTGAAGGAATATGTGACTTTGAGCAGTGAACGGGGACTCGGATTCAATTACTACCATCAACCGGTTTCAGAATTATGGGATACCGGAAATGTATCAGGAGTTGAAAAACGGGTAGCAAGGCTCTCCGGAATAAAAAACTATTTCCGCCGGAACCTGTCAGAATCGTTTATTGAAGTATATGAACAAAGTCCGGGAGTTTTCAAATGGCGAATCCGCAATGCTTCAGCTACCGTCATACTTTCTGCCGAAAACACCTATACGAGCTACAAGAAAGCAATTAACAACTTGTATTTCGCGGTACTTCAACTGATTGAAAGCAGCGAGGAAAAAATTGAAGACGCCTTCCAGGCCGGGGTTGTTGCCAACCAGATCATCGATAACATCCAGGTAAAAGTATCCGGAAGTGGAAATTTTTATTTTGCTGTAATCGACCCGGAACTTCCGGACACAGATCCCAATTACACGGTTGCCAAGCAGTTGATTTATTTTCCGGATGCGGCACAAATGGAAGCTTCACTATTGGAAACCATCCGCTTCATGAAGTATGATCTTACGGAAGAAGGCATGTTCATGGTGGAGCACATCCTGCTCCGTCCGGACAGCAATGAACCGGATACCCCGACCTATTATTTCATGCCGATTTGTGCGGATGATTGTAAGGAATCCTGCTGCGGAATCGATCCGTACTCATTCAGAGTCAGCATTGTATTGCCGGGCTATACCCAACGTTTTTCAGACATCCATTTCCGGAATTTCATGGAAGAACTCATCCGGGAAGAACTTCCTTCCCACATCCTGGCAAAAATCTGCTGGATCGGATCCCGCAAAGGAGAAGTTCCGGATGACGACAATCAGATGATGGAATTCGAAAGGTTATACAAGCAATACCTCATTGCCAAATCACCGATGGATCCGTTCTTCCCGGAAGACGAAACACGGGATTTCATCAGCATTCTGACCAAGCTCCATACCATTTTCCCTACCGGAAAACTACATAACTGCGACGCCGAAGAAGAAGAACAAACCGATGACATCATCCTTGGAAGAACAAAATTAGGAACATTATAATTAAAAGAAATAAGTAAAAAATATGGAAACAAAGTTGACCACAATCACTCCCACTTACCGCACATTTGTGCCGGATCAGGTACTTACAGCGGGGCAGTTGAATGAATTCCTGAATTACTTTGAAGATCAGGATCGATTATCGCGTATTTTTCTAAGCGGCGTCGGAATCGTATGCGGTTTCAAAGTTCAATACAATTCAGACGGCGAATTGGTCGTTTCACAAGGAGCAGGAATTACCACCGATGGTGATTTGTTTAAACTCTCAATAGCTGATCCTGCTGATCCCTCACTGGAAATGATAGATATTCCGGACCTGAGATTCACCTATTACCGTGCTTTTGACGATAGCAATGCAAGATACCTTCCCTTCTGGAGAACGATCAATAATGTGCCAGTACAGTTAAATCTTTGGGAAGCTATCCCGGAAGCTAATGCTTCCTCTTCTGATCAACTCATCAGTTCCAGAACGGATCTTCAGAATTTGGTCGTGTTGCTCTATCTAGAAAGTTATGAGGAAGATCCGAATGCATGTACCGGCATTGATTGTGAGAACCAGGGAATTAAAAACATCCGCAAACTGCGTGTATTGTTCACTTCCCAGTCGGATGCGGATTACATTCTTTCAAACGATACCATCTTTGATACGAATTACCTCATCTCAACGTATTTGAATATCGACGAAGTAGCGATTCAACGCGTAACGGTAAATACTACCAATTCAGCAAGTTTTGCAGCATTGAGATCCAACTACCTGAGCGCCATTCAATCAGAGAACATCATCGGGAGACTCAAAAACGGCTACACCACCATGTTGAGTAAACTGGGAATGACCTCAAAAGCGAATGAAATCAAGTCGAAAATAGATCAGTTCTTCGGAGCCGGAGCAACTTATCCGTCTTTGTTCTTCCAGTACAGGTATGATCTTTTACGTGACCTGGTGAACGGATACAATGAATTGAAAGAGTTGTTTATGGAAAGCGTATGCAACTGCAATCCCAACATTCGTTCATTTCCAAAGCACCTCATGCTGGGAAGACTCATTCCAACAGATCAAGACCGTTATTTAAAACAATACCGTCATGAATTCTACAAGTCTCCGATTTTGGAAGATGAAAAGAATTGGTGTGAACGTTTCAATTTGTATGTAGAGCGCACCATTGAAATGCTTGATTCCTATCAGGGAGATATTCCGGCAGGCGAAGTCCGCATTACACCTTCGATCTATCGTTCTACTCTGGAAAACAAAGCGGTCCCTTTTTATTTGGGATTCGGAAATTTCCCACGCTTACTGGAAACATGGAATTACGACAAATACAAAGTCAACAAACAAAACCGCAACCTGAGTTATTATACTTCGTTCCTTGATCCGTCCGGTCCGATTCAGTTCCCATTGAGATACAACCTTGAACCGCACAATTTCCTGAATATCGAAGGGCATCAGGGGTATACTTATCAGATGGCTATGCAGAAAATTAATGACCTGAAAAATCAATACGGGTTGGCATTCGATGTAAAAGCGCTCGGAATTACAATTAATGAAACTGATCCGATCAATATGGATGATTATGCTTGTCAATTTGAAGACTTGCAGATTCTTTTGGATGCCTGGAAACAGGAACACAATTGCTTACTTGGTAAAGTTTCCAAATACTATTCGGCTTTCAGTACGCAAACGCTGGGGGTAAATTACCTGGTGCAAGACTACATGTACCCGATTGCTGATGAAGAAGTTGCTGCAGTGGACAACAACGTGGTTAAAGCAAACATGTTTACCGGAGTAGACTCTTTAGGTGTGATCATGCTACCAGTTCTCAATAGATTTAAGGGTTGTTCAGGAAACGACATCATGTATCAGGTAAATAACCAAATTGACCAATTCGATTATAGTCCGGAGTCAAAAGATCTGGTTGATGCAACCTTAAAAGCACCCAATGATGTACTGTCTCATGCCTATGTGTTGATTGACAAAAGTCCGGCAACACTGGCTGATGTACTACCAAGCGTCATAGACTCCGTAAATGCCAGCGCAACGAACCTTTGCGGTGCAGCGCGAAAAACGTTTGTCAAAGCTTCGGCTGTTTCTTCCCAAATTTCAAGACCAACGTTGTCTCTGTTGTACAACTTGTCACAAGATACTACCGCATTATGCTGTAGCGCAGAAAAGCTGCAATTGATTTACGATGAAATTGAAAAGCGAAAAAAAGACATCCTGATCGGATTAAGTCTTGCAAAATTCCAGGAACAACATCCGGGAATGGAGCATCTTGCAGGAGTACATCAGGGAGATACATTCCTTTTGGTATATGTGCGAAATGCAGTAAACGGAATCGGTGCAAATACGGTAGTTGCCGATTTCACCTTGCCGTATCTCTGTTGTTCGGACTGCAGACCGGTTGGATACATTATGCCGGAAATTATTGCAGATCTTCGTTTGGGAAGCAATTCCATTTGCGTGGAAGAAGGTAAAATTGCTAAAATACCATTATTCCGCTACCCTGCTGATGGAATAGTAGCACCATTACCAGCTGTTGAAGGAGTTTATGCAGAAGGTGATGATTTGGTTATCAATCCGGCATTGGTTCCTGAAAGTGCTTACGACCAAGTGATCCATTTCACCCTGAATGGTCATGAAACCAGTGCGGAACTCACTTTACATAAAGCTACGGTAGCTACGATGGTTGTTCCTAGTAACCCGATAACCAATGCAACTGTCAATTTTAATTGTGAACTTCCTACTGGTACCGATCCAACAACTTATTCTTTCTTCTGGGATTTTGGCGACGGAACAACCTCCATGGAGCAAGCTCCGACTCATACGTATGACACACCGATAGTCGATGCAACCGTAAGACTCACTATTCTTTCGGGAAAAGAAGATCAATGTCCTCTGACTATTGAGAAAGTACTTAAATTCGAGTTTCCTAATCCGGGGATTTGTGAATCTCAATCCTCAGAAAAATTCAATGTTCTGAATAGCCAGTTTGATCAAATTGTTGCTGAGCATGGACTGACTCAAGAAGTCATTGCTAAACTGGCAAATCTCTACAATCAAGTTTCTAATGATATACCTGCTTATATATCCGGAGATAAGAATACGACACTCGGGACTGATCTGGAATCAATAGCTAATGGGTTATTTAACGAAATCTTTACTGCACATTCAAACGGTAAAGAGACAGCTCCATTAGTAAGTGTCTATCACAACTCGATGCTTCTGGGATTGGCCCTGATTCGTTGTCAGGAAGAAAGTACTTTTAATAAGGATAAGGTGATAGATATGCTCACAGCTTATATCAATGGAATGGATTTCAAAATTACTCCATCACTGCCTACTATGGGAATTCGGTCCAATTCACCTGAGAATATCAGTTACATCGAAAGTGTAATCAGTATACGCCCAGAAGGTTCAAATTCATGGACCAAACTGAATAGGCTCCTGGCTGTAGTTTCCTGGGAAAAGTAATCTGAAAGATCCATATCAATCTGTCATGAACACTGAAACTCAACATATCGTCCATAAACTGATCGTGGAAGTAGAGACCAACTCTAAGGAAAAAGGGATTGCCCTGAAAGACAATGCTGCCGGCTTCGTGTCGGGCGGCTTGTCTCCTGTGTTGGAAGAACTCTTCGAAGAATTGGAGAAAAAACTGAACGGGAGAGTACTCACTCTCGAAAGTCTTTCCATCCAGGTGTCTGCCGCATCAACGGACCTGACTTACGGTGATATTGACAGATTGATCGGTTCTGCTATTCGGGAAGAAATCGAAGCACAGATTCCGCTTGCTCCGGGGCAGCTGATCTCCGTGCCTAAAAGGCAGTTGCAATCTATTTTTCATTTCCTGAAAACGGGAACAAAACCCTGGTGGCTTACGAATAACACTTCGTTAAACCAATTAATGGAGACCAACAATCTACTGGAATTGGCAGTTACCGATACCGAAACACTCGTCCGGGAACTTCATTCGAACAACACCGAATCTTTTCTGAAGCGCCTGGTTCTTCAGTTACCGGAGACTGTGCTAATCGAGTGGTTTACGCGCGCCTTTCATTTCCCGGAAAAACTTCCCGATCTGCCGGCTAAGATTCCTATCCGGTTTCCGGATGAAGCGACCAAAAGGAACTGGTGGATTTCGCTGTTTCAGGCTTTTTATGAATTCCGGCAAACAGGACGTATTTCACCGGATAAAGCGGAAGAACTGATTGCGCTAATAGCTTTCAAACAGGAAGCTGATCCGGAAACACTTGTCCGGTTTGTGCGCTCCATCACCGGGGAAGCCATTCCATTGAAGCGGGAAAAAATGATCCGGATCCTCCAGGATAACCGGGAGAAAAAAATCTCTTCTAAGGAAGAAAAAAGAATCGAACAGGGAAAAAAAACGGATGAAACCGAAACAACTGATTTTCATACACCGGTTGAGAATGCAGGTTTGATCCTTCTCCACCCTTTTCTGAATCCCTTTTTCACCGAGATCGGATTACTGGAAGGGGATCAACTCACCGACCCGGAACTCGCAGTCCACGTGTTACACTACCTGGCAACAGGGCAGGAAAACTCCAGGGAATATGAACTTCAATTTGAAAAATTCCTTTGTGGGATTCCGGAAGACGAACCCATACGGCAGGAACTTCCTTTGTCAAAAGAAATCAAGGAAGAGGCAGAAAATCTGCTGGATGCCGTTCTCGAACACTGGACCGCATTGAGAAGTGATTCCCCGGAACTGCTTCGCAACGAATTTTTGCAGCGCGAAGCAAAAATCATCATAGAAGAATTTCAGTCCACCCGACTGGTATTCGAACGTAAAGCACAGGATATTCTCCTCGAAAAACTTCCCTGGAACCTGGGAATTGTAAAAATCGACTGGCGGAAAGACCTCCTATTTGTAGAATGGTAAGACACTGATAAAATGAAGACGAAAGTCCAATCTCCCGATAAACCTTCCGGCGCTCCTTTTCGGAGCCGCGGTGGCACCAATCATGCGGTACAAGCCAAATTGTCCGTCAATCAACCCGGCGATCAACATGAAGCCGAAGCGGATTCTGCGGCTGAACGCGTCGTGAATGGCGCATCCCCTACCGGAACAACATCCGCGAATTCGAATGCCGTGCAATTGAAACCGATTGCACAGACTGTTACGCCGCGCATTCAACGCAAAGAAGCTCCCGGACAAATGGGACAACTCGATGTGGAAGGTACCGAAGATAAAATGGCTGCCATCGGTCATGAAGGTATCATTCAGCGAAAAGAAGATCTATCGATGGGTAATGATGTCCTTTCCCCTGCTCCTCTGGGAGACAAACTACAGGAAACCAAGGGACAGGGAAATCCGCTTCCTTCCGGTGTAAAAACAGAAATGGAATCCGGTTTCGGGGCAGATTTCAGTGGTGTGCGAACCCATACGGGAACGAAAGCCACGGACATGAATCAATCCCTGAAATCAAAAGCTTTTACCAACCAGGGAGACATTTATTTCAATGAAGGAAATTTAGATCCGAATTCGAAAGAAGGGAAACAACTTTTGGCTCATGAGCTGACCCATACCATTCAACAGGGAGCAGCAACACCTGCTGCGGGCAAGGACAACAAGTCCAATCCGGAGCAGAAAAATATCAATCCGGCGGATGTTGCACAAGCAAAAAACCAGGCAAAAAACACTCCCGGAACAGAAGAAAAAGCTGAAAAGCTGGTAAATGAAGCAACGAGTGAAGCAAAAGGACAACAACCTGCTGCTGTGAATCAAAATGCTGTTGCTGAAAAACAGCCTGAGGATTTGGAAAAAAAGGCAGAAGAAGCCAATAAAAAGGAAGAAAAATCCAAAGAAGAAACCGAAGATGCGAAGGAAGGAAAAGTTGATGCGGAAAATCCCGAAAAAAATGCGGAAGCAGTAGATAAAGCCGTAGAAAAAGAAGTTAAAGGAAAAGCAAAGGAAGAACCCAAAGAAGAGAAAGCAGCACATTCGAAAGGCAAAGGTTCCGGAGAAAAAGAAAAATCCGAAGAAGGAGAAGAGAAGAAAGCCGGGGAAGGGAAAGGTAAGAAAGAAGAAGACCCTGGACCTGACGGTGTGAAGGAAGATTATAAAAATCCGCCTCCGGTAAAAGACGCTAAAGTAGACGAAGCAACCGATAAGGTCGGTGAAGGCGTTGGTGTGGACGAAGAAGCCAATGTGAATGTCGAAGGATTAATCATGACTTCCCAGCAATTCCGCGACCAGGGGAAAGAATCCGTTAACCGCGCAGAAAAGCAGGCAGAAAAACGAGAAGAAGCCGAAAAGAAAAAGCGTGAGATCGATAAGAAGATCGAAGGATCTGACAAAGCCCTGAAAACGGCGGATAAAAACACGGATATCCGTGAAAAGAAGATGACAAAAATCATGGAAAAGGCCATTGCCACTTCCAAGCAGCGCCAGGAAAAAGTAAGCGGCGAAGTAGGCGGGTATGCCGATGAAGTCAAAAAGAACAAAGCAACAGCCGGTAATTTAAAGAACAAAAGTGCCGGACTCAATAAAGGTTCCAAAGAAAATTCCAATCCCGAAGAGAAAGAATCAGGCGAATTGAGCTCCAACTACGAGGAAATGGAAAGCGGAACGGCAACCATGGCGGATGGGATCACGGGTGTAGGAAACGTTGCCGCCAAACAAAAAGCGGACGCAAAAACAGCCAAAACCAAGAATGCCAAAACAGAAAAAGATTACAAACAATCCAAAGCCAACATTCAAAAATCGAAGCAAAAGATTTCCTCCGAAAAAAACCGGAATACGGATGCGAAATCCAAAAGCAAGTCGCTGAAACCAAAATTCCAGGCGAGTAAAAAACAGGAGGAGCAGCTGACCAAGGAAGGAAAATCCCTGATGAAAACCTCCTTTGAAATGGAAAACGAAACGCATCGTGCGCAGTATTTCTATTACAAAGACATGAAGACCATCGAAGGAGCAGACGAAATGATCATGCAGGAAGAACTTCGTGCACAATCTGAACTGTCTAATGGTCCGGAAGCCTTGCTGTTCCGATACGCCAACATGAAAGGCGATGCCGAACG
The DNA here is from genome assembly GCF_943372375.1 of Fluviicola taffensis DSM 16823. Lineage (GTDB taxonomy): Bacteria > Bacteroidota > Bacteroidia > Flavobacteriales_D > Crocinitomicaceae > Fluviicola > Fluviicola taffensis_A. Next base: position 78,862 of record NZ_CALRYJ010000004.1, read on the forward strand.
GGAAGCTTTTGTTGCCTCATTGAGCGAACAAGATAAAAATCAGCTAGGCATGCAGCTGATGCAATTCAATATGAATTTTGAAGCCTGGATCGAAAACAAAAAACTGGAACTCGGTGACCGCGTGGAACGGAAACGTGCTGAAAAGATCGATCACTACAATGGCAAACGCAACAAAGGTCTCCAATCGCCACTGAATAAAGCGACCAAGAACATCGATAAGATTTCCAAAACCGGGCTTATGTGGACCAGTATGACCAAGTCACTGGAAGCCATGTGGGAAGGATTGAAGAACATTACCTGGGCCGATGTTTCCAAGCTCGGGTTGGCCATGATCAATCCGCTCGAAACCTACAACACCATTGCAGATGCAGTGGGCGGAATCTGGACCGATTTGAGCAACTGGGAAGGATTCAGTGAAAATCCGGTGGGGATGATCCTGCAAAAAGGATCCAGCGTGGGAGTCAAATTATTGACCATTGCCGGAGTGATAACCGGGTTATTGTACGTACTGTCCGCGCTGACCAGTGTGGCAGCCTTCTTCTTCCCACCGTTGATCCCGGTAGCAGCCTGGCTGATCGGTGCAGCAGCGACGATGACCACAGTAACCTTCTGGCTGGGATTGATTACCACCATCTTGAGTGTACTGTCCGGGATCAAGAACATTTACAATGTGCATACGGCCAAAACTGCAGAGGAGATCTACCAGGGCAATAACAAAATCAAGACCGATGCAGCAAATACCACTGCAGGAGTAATGGCCATGGTGGGAGCAAAATCCCCTCCTCAACCGTTCAATATGAGTAAGCTCGGAACCATGAAAAATATGGTGGTAAAAACTTACAAAGCCAGCAAAGGTTTTATCAAACGTGGTGTCCGCAAAATTCCGCGCTTGGTTAGCAAATCTTTCAAAAAAGAAACCTGGTCCGGTTTGTATACAAGCTTCAAGAAGTTTTCTACCAAGAAGGCCGATAACCTGTTTGGTGGTGGAAATAAGAATCAACTGGCAAACAAAACAGATAAACTACCCGATGTTGCACCGAAGAAAGTGTTGAAAAATGCGGATCAAACCAAAGTGCCTTCCCAAACAACGGGAACAACCAGTAAGTTCGAGAAAAGAATGCCGGATAAAACAAAACCGGTAGATCTCGACAACACTACCACGACCAAAACTCCGGACTTAGATCCAAATACACCGGCAACTAATAAGCTTCCGGAAACAAATAAGCTGTCGGAACCAAGTACTTCCGACCTGAAAAAAGTGGATACCAAACCTTCAGATGCTAGCGTAGAGAAACTGAACAATGACATTGATCCACAGAAATCAGATCTGGATAAAACAGCTGCACCGAAAGATCAACAAGTAGCAAACGGAGAAAAACCACCGAAATCCGAGATTCTCGAAGACGATCCGAACCTCAAAGACCGGGAACTGGATGATTTGAAGAAGTATGAAGATGACGTGGATGCCTCTACCAAGAAAAAAATGGAGGACAAAGCGGATGGTGACATCGAGAAAGGAAAAAATCACAAGAGCAAAATGAAAGCCCTTGTGATGGCCCGCATCATCACTGAAACAAACGATAAATTAGACACTCCTGTTCCTGCACTGCTTGCAGAACTCGCTCCTCTAAGAGCCATGAAAGGGGTAGAAAAATTTGCCACTGAAGGTGGGCAGAACGGAAAATTCCATATCTTCATGTTCGGATGTAAAAATGAACTGAATAAACCTAGTGGATATGATGTAAATTCTGAAAATGAAGGCAATGATAAAGAAGAAAAGAACGATCAGAATAGCTTAGACGACGCAAAAAAAATTATAGAGAATGAATGGGAAGTAATCCCATCAAACTTAAAATATGATAAAGGAGCTCATGATTTAGCTAAAGAAATCGGAGGGGTACCCCAAGCATGTTTTAAAAATACTCCCAATATAGAATACGATGCAATTAGTGATGAATTTATTGGACAACATAAACCCGCACTCAAAGCAAATATTGGTAGTTCATTCAAAAAACAAGCGAAAAGAACTTTTGAAGTAGCCAAAGAAACTGGCAGAAAAGTAATTTACCGATTTGACTCTGAGCCAGCACCGGAAGTCATAGAAAAATTAAATGAATACTCCGCACGTTACGGAGTTGAATTAGTAATTAGATTTTAAAATAAAAAAAATGATTGAATTTAATGGATGGTTGACTATTTGTTCAGATTCAGATGAATTAGATATAATAGCACAAGATAAAAAGTTAATCGCCGATGTAGAAAACATACTACGTGAATTTAAAACCCAAAATCAGCTTTGTGAAATCAAAATGATAAACGGTTTTGTAAATCTCTTTATTGGAGGAGGACATAATCACGATAACGGATATAGCGATGACTTACTAAAAATTTTACAGGAAATTTGTCAAATAGCTTCCAGAAGTTTTGGGATCATTTATGTTAGGTGGCCAGAACATGAAATTCATTGGAATCAATACAAAGTCTATCAAATTGCAAAAGGGATAATAACCGTTAAAGATGATGTATATCTTTCACCTTGTAATCCTGTTATAGAAGATTAAACACATCACTTAAACTTATGTAATTCATGATTTTTAATCTATAAACGAAAAGAGGTATGTAGTGTTATCAATTAGTTGGTAAAGCTACTTTAAATACATAACAACTTGTTAATCAACATGAATTGTGTTGGTGTAAATATAATATCGGGTGGACAGATTGTTTACCCGATTGTTTTTTGATTGCTTAAAACGACCAAAACTCCGGACTTAGATCCAAATACACCGGCAACTAATAAGCTTCCGGAAACAAATAAGCTGTCGGACCCAAGTACTTCCGACTTGAAAAAAGTGGATGTGGACCTGGGGGATGGAAACGCCAATAAACTAGATTCGAAAGTGGTTACGAAAACCGATCCGCCAAAAGATCCGCAAGTAGCAAACGGTGAAAAACCACCGAAATCACAAATTCTGGAGGATGATCCAAATCTAAAAGACAAAGATTTGGACAATTTCAAGAAGTACGAAGACGATGTAGATGCTTCGACCAAACAAAAAATGAAGAATGATGCCGATTCAGAAGTCCAAAAAGGGAAAAACCACGATAGTAAAGCGAAAGCTTTACTAATGGCAATGATAATAACTGAAGCAAATGATAAAATTGACACCCCCGTATCAGCTTTAATGCTAGAACTGTCACCGTTAAAAGCTCTTAAAGGCGTTAGAGGATTTGGAGACAAAAAGAACCCAAATGGAACTTTCAAAATTGTAATGTATGGAAGCGAATTAGATGTAAAAAAAATATATACAATTGATGATGGTCCAATTTATCGTGGTGGAGAAGAAATATTTATGTCTGATGTTGATATTCGTAACTCAGTAAATAAGCAAGGATTTATGAAAAAAAGAGGTATTTCATTAAATTTGAATAAAAAAGATTTTTGGGTACAAGAAAAAGGTGGTGCGTTCGAAGTGGATTATTCAACTTTACCTAAAGAACTTGAAATTATGCACACAAAAGGCACCCATTATGAAATAGTGCCTGTGGAAGCTGGTGTTATGAAAATGGAACGATATAAAGAATTAGTTAGTCAAATAAAAGTTATCAAATTTAATACAATACCATGAAGTACGAACTTATTTATACATTAGGTAGAGGAGTTGACGCAGAATGCAACATGAAAGGGGCAAGAGGCGATCTATTACTACGTAACATGAAAGGTGAATATTATGAATTAAATTATATCTCTATAGAAAGACTCACAAATAGTTTGGATGAAAATGATAGTTGTTTTTTTGATTCAAACTTAATAATTGTTTTGAATATGGATTTTGAAACAATACTAAAGTCAATAAAAAGCTTAATTAAACAATCTTTTATTGAATGGAATTGGCGACCGTTAACCATTGAACAAGTAGAAAATTTTTATTATCCCATAGAAAGTTGGGAAACCTATGAAATCACTAATGATTTATAATTAAGTTACTTAGATTAAATAAAACGGAGAATATCCCTATTAGAGAAACAAAAACCACTTCATAGCTGATACCATACCAAAACAGACAAAGTATCGGATGTTGCACCGAAGCAAGTGCTGAAAAATGCGGATCAAACCAAAGTGCCTTCTCAAACAACGGGAACCACCAGCAAGTTCGAGAAAAAAATGCCGGATAAAACAAAACAGGTAGATCTCGACAACACTACCACGACCAAAACTCCGGACTTAGATCCAAATACACCGGCAACGAATCAGTTACCGGAAACAAATAAGCTGCCGGAAGTCAATTCTTCCGACCTGAAAAAAGTGGATCCGAATCTGGGGGATGGAAACGCCAATAAACTAGATTCGAAGGTAGATACGAAAACCGATCCGCCAAAAGACCCGCAAGTAGCAAACGGTGAAAAACCACCGAAATCGGAAATCCTGGAGGATGATCCAAATCTGAAAGACAAAGATTTGGACAATTTGAAGAAGTATGAAGACGACGTGGATGCCTCTACCAAGAAAAAAATGGAGGAAAAAGCAGATGGCGACGTAGACAAAGGAAAGAATCACGATAGTAAGGCACAGGCTTTGATGATGGCGCGGGTGATTACAGAAGCAAATGATAAGATCGATACTCCAATTCCTGCATTGATGGCAGAACTGGCTCCTTTGAAAGCGATGAAAGGAGTAAAAGACTTTGAAGAAGAAAGGAAATGGAAAATTTGAGATATATTTAATTGCTAGTAAGATTAAAACAGGTGATTATGATATTGATCCCGGAGACCCAGTTACAAGAGATATGATTATCGATGGTAAGATTCCAGGAAAAAATGGTGTTCCTCTACCTAAGGCAAACCCATTTAGTGATTAATTTTAATACTTATGAAAGTATTTTTAAACGAAAAAATTATTGTTGAAATAATTGAAGAAATTCAATTACCAAACTTTCCAAGGCTATTCTTGGATACTAGACGTGTAGCCATTTCCAATGGAAATCGCTTTGGTTTTTCGGAAGAAAAGTCAAAGAGTATTGGAAGTATGGAAGCTTGGTTGGAATTTGAAGATTGTGATGAAATTGGATTCGATAAAGAGACAAATATGCTCAGATTTGTTTTTTTTAAATACCCGGAAAAAACAAGGTCTTTGACACTAAAAAAATTGTTAGATATTAAATCAATCAAAGCTTCGTTCAAAATTCTCCCATATGAAGGAGAGTTCATATTATTACCATTTACTTACAGGCATTATGATAGTGAACTTGGAAAACTATTCTCTTTTTCTGAAGATTTTTTAGTATCTGATAATATCATAGAAATAGAAATCAGCCCCGATTTTTCCTTTTATTTTCAGGATGAAAAATATAGTGGATGGTCCATAAAAAATCCGGAGATATATCTGTCAGATATAAATTGGGATTTTGTTGAGGAGCCAAGCGATCTAACTCTTAAAAAGAATTTTCAAGAAATCATGGATTTGACAACTGAAGATAATATAGAACTTATGGAAGAGGAAGATAATGGATTGTTGTTGAGATTGAATTCTCTCTATGAGAGTTCCTCCAAAAGCAATTCAAAAAGCTCTAAGATTTTGTCTACATGGATACTTGATCTGGCAGATGTTTTTTATGATAATGAAAAAAGAAAGTTTTTTGGCAATTTTTAGTAAACTCCAGTGCAACAAAATAAAATCATGAGAGATTTTAAAAAAGAACTATTTCAAAACTTTAAAAAAGGAAACGTCCATTTTCGTAACTATTTCCGGAATCTCGATCCAGACCAAGATGGAAATTATACTATTTTTGGTGTCTTTGGGGAATTACTTAGAGATATTTTAATTGGTGAAATTGATGATCACGAATTATTTTTAAAGCAATGTGCATTTATTGATTTAATAACATCGACGAAAGATGCCGAGTGGAATAATATTATGAAACTTGAAGTTTTCTCCATTTTAAACACAAAAGAATTAATAAAATTGCAACCATTTTTATCTGAAGAATCGAAGAAACTTCTTGAGGCTTATTTGTGATTGAATAAATTTGCAACTCAAAATGTACCCGTTAAATTGGACTAAGGCCGCTATTGCGCGGTCTTTTTCATTATAGCTCACTCCTAAAGAGATCGAAAAATTCTTTGGAAAACAATAATCACTTGATGTAAATACTGAAGCTCCTGTAAAGCCGTCAGATGTAAAGAAAGTCGATACAGATCTCCCTAATACGAACGTCAAGAAGTCGGACTCCGATCTTTCGGAAACCAATATCAAAAAGCTGTAAAAGGATATTGATCCACAGAAAACAGATATGATAAATCAGACCCACCAAAAGATCCGCAAGTGGCAAACGGGGAAAAACCACCGAAATCACAAATCCTGGAAGATGATCCAAATCTGAAAGACAAAGATTTGGACAATTTGAAGAAGTATGAAGATGACGTGGATGCTTCTACCAAGAAAAAAATGGAGGATGATGCTGATTCCGACGTAAAAAAAGGAAAAGACTCACCAAAGGATCTGCCGACCTTCAACCGAAATATGATTGAAGAACTCAGGGAAGGAGCTCACGACAGGTAACAAAATGAGAATCAAGATGATGTAAAACAAAAAGAGTGTGACCGCTTTCGCACTTCACACTCTTTACTGTTTTTGGGAGGGAGACGGGTCTCGAACCCGCGACCTCTGGTACCACAAACCAGCGCTCTAACCAACTGAGCTACAACCTCCGTATAGTGGCGCAAAAATAAGTATTTCTATTTAAATTCCTACACCGAAATGCATTTTTTTTTCAGGAATCAAGTAATCAAGAGATAATGAACTGATTCCGATTTATTTATCACAACTAAACATTGGTTGTTAATAACACTCATTCCCTCGCTCATATCCGCTACTTCGAATCCCTACATTTGTATTATGTGTGAAAAGAAACTTAAAATCAGTGTTTTTGGAGCAGGACATTTGGGCCGTATTCATATTCGATTGATTTTGGAATTAAGCGATTTGTATGAATTAATCGGTTTCTATGATCCTTCAGACGAATCTGCGGAAAAAACCACTTCCGAGTATCCGGTGAAAAGATGGGATGACATGCAGGCATTGATTGATGCTTCTGACTGTGTGGACGTCGTTGCTCCTACCCTTCACCATTATGACATCGCTTACAAGGCTCTCCGTTCCAGCAAAAATGTGTTTATCGAAAAACCACTTGCGGAAACAACGGAACAAGCCAAGATCCTATTGGATTTATCCCGGGAAGCCGGAGTTATTGTTCAGGTCGGACATGTGGAGCGATTCAACCCGGCTTTTCAGGCAGCGGAAGCCTTGATTGTGAAACCGATGTTCTTTGAAATTCATCGCCTGGCGCAATACAATCCCCGCGGAACAGATGTTTCTGTAATCCTGGACCTGATGATTCATGACCTGGATATTGTTCTGAGCTGTGTCAATTCCTCCATCCGGCGAATTTCTGCCAGTGGTGTCAGCGTTGTCAGCAAAACTCCGGACATTACTTCGGTTCGTATTGAGTTTGACAATGGGTGTGTTGCCAACCTCACGGCATCACGTATGTCTTTGAACAACATGCGAAAAACACGGATCTTCCAAAAAACAGGTTACCTCGTTATCGATTTCTTGAATCAGTCGGTCGATCAAATCATGATTACACCAAAAGACCAGGAAGCACCCGGATTTTTCAGTTTTGAACTCAATGACGATGTCAATTTTTCAGCCCTCAAACCTGAAATAAAAAAGACCAATGCCATCCAGGAGGAGCTTCGTTCCTTTTACAATTCCATCGTTCATAATCAGCCGGTTGTCGTCTCCATTGATGATGCGTATCGCGCACTGGATGTCGCTTATCAGATTATTGATAAATTGAAATCCGCACATCTCTCGGTTTTCGACAATAATTAACGTAAATTTGCGTTAGCTACGGATAGGCTTATCTATGAAATATTTATACATTTTCGTTTTACTTTCCTTTGGATTGTCGAGTTGCGTGAAAAACAACCCGTTACCTGTTTACCTTGAAATAAATAACTGGACACTTAATTCCAATCCAAATTCCGGTGTTCTTCCCAATACGGACCCTAAGATATTAACCCAAAATTTTTCTGATGTGTGGGTGTATATTGACGGGAAAATCATTGGAGTTTTTGAACTTCCTTGTAAAATTCCGGTCTTGGTTTCCGGTTCTTGTAAAGTAACCCTTTATCCGGCAATAAAAAACAACGGAATTTCGGCTACCAAAAAAATCTATCCTTTTGTGGAGCCTTTTGAAACGACTCTTGAGCTTACTTCGGGTGAAACCTATACCTTCAATCCAATTACCCGTTACTACTCCAATGCCCAGTTTTGGATCGAAGACTTTGATGAATCATCCGTGAAAATTGAAACAGATGTAAGTGTCTCGAATGCAACTTTGGCTGTTGAATCCAATTCATCCATCGGACCGTGGGATAATTATGGTCACATTGCTTTAACATCCTCTGATTCCTTGTGGGTCGGACTTACGAATACGGCATTGGTATTGCCAAAAAGTGGTGCGGAAGTCTATATGGAAGTCAACTATAGAAACACGAATTCGGTTCTTACCGGATTGATCTCCTACGCTTCAGGTTTATCAACCGATCATCCGAATGTTTCAATGAATGCGCAAACGTCGGATGTAAAATGGAAAAAAATCTACATCGATTTGAAGGATATTGTTTCAAACACGGCGTCTGCAAATAATTACAAAGCCTATTTGAGAACACTTTTGGATTCTGGTCTAAGCTCCGGTGACGTCTACATTGACAATATCAAAATTGTACACTTTTAGAAGAATGGTGTAATGCAAAAATTGTTTAGAGCTCTACTTATTGGAAGTGATTTTTTAACGGCAGCATTCTCTTGGGCGTTATTCTATTATTATCGAAAAACGAATATCGAGCACGAAGAATTCTCATTTAATCAAACCTTCTATTATGGAATTCTTTTTATTCCATTGCTTTGGCTTTTGTTCTACACCCTTCAGGGAACCTATCAGGATGTCCGAAGATTGTATCGCTTAAAAATTCTCTCTTATACTGCTTTCGCTACTATTTTCGGATCCATTGTCCTATTTTTCGCCTTATTGATTGATGACGATGTAAATACCTACCTGAATTATTACCGTTCTCTTCTGACATTGACTCTCCTTCACTTCGGGTTTACGTTTTTCTCCAGGCTGGTTCTCACAAGTATCCTCGTTGGCAGGATACATTCCCGAAAAGATGGATTTAAAACACTCCTAATAGGTGGTTCTGAAAAAGCCGTTGCCATTTACCAGGAAATTGAAGGAATTGAGAAAGGAGGCGGAAATCAATTTGTAGGTTTTGTGAACCTGAATGGGATTGATAAACTATTGGAAAATAAGATGCCTTATTTAGGTCATGTGGACCAACTGGAAAAAATCATTTCAGAAAATAAGGTAGAAGAAATCATTATCGCACTTGAAAGTACCGAGCACGAACGTCTGAAAAACATTATTTCCAGAATCAATAGCGATCATATTGTCATCAAAGTACTTCCTGATATGTACGATATCTTATCCGGATCCGTCAAGTTGAACAATATCTTCGGAGCTCTCCTGATGGAGGTCAACGCCGAAGTGATGCCTTATTGGCAACGTGTTGCAAAAAGGGTGTTCGACATTGTCTTTTCCGTGCTTGCCATTATCCTTTTGATTCCCGTTTATATTTTCCTGACAATCGGTGTGAGATTATCGTCACCCGGACCAATTCTCTTTTTCCAGGAACGCATCGGTTTAAACGGAAAGCCTTTCAAAATCATTAAATTCCGCACCATGTACATTGACGCGGAAAAAGCAGGTCCTCAACTTTCGAGTACGGATGACCCGCGGATTACACCCATTGGTAAATTCATGCGGAAAGCACGTTTGGACGAATTCCTACAATTCTTCAATGTGTTGAAAGGCGACATGTCCTTGGTAGGTCCCAGACCTGAAAGACAATTCTTCATCGACCAGATAAAGGCACGGGAACCTCAATTTCTGGAATTAACGAAAGTGAGACCTGGAATTACTTCGTGGGGACAAGTAAAGTATGGCTATGCCGAAAACGTGGATCAAATGATCCAGCGGATGAAATTTGACCTGCTTTATCTCCGAAACAGATCCATTGCATTGGATCTGAAGATTCTTTTGCATACCGTGATGATTATTGTGAAGGCAAAAGGAAAATGATGAAAGTTGCAATCACAGGAGGAAACGGACATATTGGAAATGCGATTATTGAAGAATTGATTCGTAGCAATTACAGCATCAAGGCATTGGTTCATTCTAAAAGTAATTTCCTGGAAAGTCGGGCAATTGAAACCGTAAAAGGCTCATTACAAGATGAGGAATCCTTACTGGAATTAATGAAAGATTGTGACTACCTCATTCACTGTGCAGCCCTCATTTCAATCACCGGTGACCAAAATCAATTGGTGCAAAAAATCAATATCGAAGGATTGGAAAATGTACTGAAAGCGGCAAAGAAAAGTCAGTTGAAGCGCATTGTTCATTTATCTTCCGTCCATGCCTATGATCACCTTCCGATAAACGAACCGTTGAATGAAACACGCCAATTTGTTTCGGATACTGCTTATTCTTACGACAAAAGCAAACGGGATGGTCAATTGATTGCACGCAGGTATTTTGAAGAAGGATTACCTGTTATCGTTGTAAATCCGACATCTGTTTTCGGACCTCCAAACTACGCGAAATGCAAGCAGAATAACGCATTTATTGCCATGTCCAAAAGAAAGATTCCTTTTGTTTTCAAAGGCGGATACAACTGGGTCGATGTGCGAGATGTTGCAAACTCAATCTGCAATGCATTAACACAGGGGACATTGGGAGAATCCTATATCCTTGGCGGAAGTTATTACACCTTGAAAGAGCTGTCCGGAGTCGTGGCAAAAGTTTCCAATAAACGAATCCCCTGTTTCGAATTTCCCATCAGATTGGTCAAATCATTTCTTCCAATTATCGGACTTTATTACAAGATCAGGAAGCAAGACCCTTCCGTTACGCGGGAAAGTATCGCCATTCTCGAATTCGGAAATAAGCGGATCGACTCTGAAAAAGCAAAAAAAGAATTGGGTCATAATCCACGACCTGTTGATGAAACGATGAAAGATTTACTATCTTGGCATCACGAGAATCACTAATACCGACGCTATTTTTCAAATACATCGGTAGTACATCTCATAAACCGAATATCTATTTTCATTCGATAAACTATGACACAAGAAACATTCTATTACTTCTGCTATGCCTGGATCGGTGTGGGAATCATTGCGTTTTTAGGACTTCAATTCAAAGATGCTCCTTACGGAAAATTCACCACTTCCAAATGGGGACCCACCATGTCAAATCGCTGGGGATGGGTGATTATGGAAGCGTTTGTTCTAGTAGTACTTTATTCCTTCATTTTGACGAGTCCCAAGCAGCTTTCAGCTGTTGATTGGACGATTGTAGGTTTGTTTACTGCGCATTACGTGAATCGAAGTTTTATCTACCCTTTCCGCACACGCACAAAAGGAAAACAGATTCCCGTAAGCATTGTAGGAATGGCGATGTTCCATAATCTGGCAAACGGATTCCTGATCGGCTATTACCTCACGCATTTCTCTTCCTACACCAATGATTGGTTCACTTCCTGGCAATTCATTCTTGGGGTTTCCTTATTTGTAGTGGGAATGTTCACCAATATCTATTCTGACACGGTTTTAATCGGTTTAAGAAAGAATCCGACTGACGGATACAAAATTCCTTATGGAGGTCCATTCAAGCTGATTTCCGCGCCCAATTTAGGTGGTGAATTACTGGAGTGGATTGGATTTGCAATTCTTTGCTGGAACCTTCCTGCATGCTGTTTTGCATTCTTTACTTTCTGCAATTTATTTCCACGAGCGCTTGCAAACCACAAATGGTACAAAAAAACGTTCCCGGATTATCCGAAAGACCGAAAAGCGGTGATTCCTTTTATTTTTTAAATTTTCTCATAAACCGCGATCGCCTCGATGTGGCTGGTATGCGGAAATTGATCTACTAAAGACAATTTAGTGAGTTTGTAGCCCCCTTTTTCCAAGGTTTCCGTATCTCGTGCCTGAGTGGACGGATTACAGGAAATGTAAACCAGATGAGAAGCACCCAAAGCCATTACTTTCTGTAAGGTTTTCGGAGCAATTCCAGCTCTTGGCGGATCTAAAACAATGGTATCAATCCGATTCAAATATTCCGGGTGAAGGGAGAGGAATTTCCCCACGTCTGCAGCAAAGAAATGCAAGTACTCCAAATTATTTCGTTTCGCATTGCGCTTGGCATCTTCAATTGCTTCTTCCACAATGTCCACACCAATGATTTCCCCCGCATTTACGCGTTGTGCAACCAACTGTCCGATCGTTCCGGTTCCACAGAACAAATCCATGATTACTCCTCCATCTTTTGCGTGATCACAGACATAATCGATTGCTTTGGTGTACAAACGTTCCGCACTCTTCGGATTGGTCTGGAAGAAACTTTCCATGCTGATTTCAAATGAAAGACCCAGCATTTTCTCAACCACTACCGAATCGCCAAAAAGTAAGGTACTCGTACCATTTTCAATCTTCGCCCGATCTGCAATATTGTCGTTGATCGTATGCCAAATTCCAGCCAAACGATCCCCTAATTTCTCTTTTAGAAAATCTACGACTTGCTTCGTATCGAATTTTTTGATTCCTGCCGAACTTGTCACAATGTGCAAAAGGATCTTATCCTGATCAAATGATTTCCGAACGACAATATGCCGGAAAAATCCTTCTTTTTTTGGTGGATGCCAGGCAGGAAGTCCGAATGTTTTCAATAAATCTCTGAACTCCGGAAGAATAGTTTCCCATTGCTCATCAAACAAACCACTTGGCTTATTGAGGTTTTCCACTTTCCACCAAGTACCTCTGCGCTTGAATCCCAAAGCAAATGCATCGTCAATTTCTTCACCCGTTTCCGGAACATGCTCAATACAGGAGAAGCTATATTCCATTTTATTTCGATAAAAGAAAGCTTCAGGAGAAGAAATAAAGGTGTCAAACAAAGAGCTGGGATCTGAAATCCTCCCTATTTTACGGTAAACATCCAATGTGGACTTCTTCTTATATTCTTGTTGGATTTCAATGGGAACAAACAAATAAGGAGCTCCGGAAATCTCTTGAAACGGCAATTCTTTTTCCAAAGGAGAACGTTCCAAAACTTCCAGTAATTTGCACTCTGCATGGCGTTTTCTTTTCTTATCTACGCGTGCTCTTACAAATTGACCTGGAAAGGTGTTTTCAACGAATAAAATAAAATCTCCTCCTTCTTCCGATTTCATGCGGGCAATTCCTTGACCACCAAATGCAAAATCGTCGATTTTAATTTCAATAATTTGATTTCTATGTACCACTTTGATTGTTGTTCTTTTTCAGCCGCGCTTGTCCGCAGAGGCGGGGCTGACTGATTACAATTCCTGATTTACAATATCCTGAATTGATTTATTTTCTAAAATACGCAGTGTCTCGTTTCGAACATCGATAAACACCTTGTTCAATCCACATGTCTTTTCGTCCGTGCATTCATCACAACGCTGGTAGTAATTCAAACTGACACATGGAAGTAATGCAATCGGACCATTGAAGAGCCTGATGATTGTGGAGATCTGGATTTGAGCAGGAGTTTGTCTTAAAAAGTAACCTCCGCCCTTTCCCATCTTGGAATTCAGGATTCCCTGTTTCTTCAGGTCCAGTAAAATGGATTCCAAAAACTTTCTGGGAATGCGACTGTTTTCGGCAATTTCGAGAATCAAAGTTGGCTCATTAGCATCCTTCTTTGCCAGGTAGGTCAAAGCATGTAATGCATATTTTGTCTTCTTTGATAACATGAACCGTAGTCTATAAGCCTAATTTACAATTAAATTTGAAAAGACAATTGTTATATCAATCCTTTAATCACACCTTTATCAGAAGCTTCAATAAAAGATAAAATTTCTCTTCTGATCGGAGAATCCGGAATAGTATCTTTTACAATCTCCAAAGATTTTGTAACGTGACTGTTTTGTACAAAGATAATTCGATAGATATCCTCTATCTCACGCACTTGCTCATCCGTATAACCACGTCTTCTCAATCCGACAGAATTGATTCCTGCATAGGTAATCGGCTCTCGTGCACACTTCACATATGGAGGAACGTTTTTACGGATCAATGATCCACCTGCGACGAATGCATGCGCACCAATATGAATGAATTGTTGTGACCCGCAACGTCCTTCCAGGATGGCGTAATCACCTACTACGCAATGCCCCGATAAACCGGAATAACTCGCCATGATGACATTATTTCCAATCTGACAATCGTGAGCAACATGCACATAAGTCATCAACAAACAATCATTTCCGACAGTTGTCTTCCACATGTCTTTAGTCCCACGATGAATCGTTACACATTCCCTGATTACGGTTCTGTCACCGATTTCAACCGTAGTATATTCTCCCTCAAATTTCAAATCCTGAGGAATAACCGCAATAACAGCGCCCGGATAAATCTCACAATTATCTCCGATTCTAGCTCCTGGATAAATGGTCACATTCGGATGGATTTTTGTTCCCGCCCCAATGACAACATCATCGTAAATCGTACTGAATGCTTCTATAATTACCCCTTCTCCTAGTGTTGCATTTGGAGAGACATGTGCTAGTGGACTTATCATACTTCTGCTCTATCTTTAATGACTTGTGCAAGCATTTCAGCTTCCATTACGAGTTTCCCATTGACATATGCATTTCCATGCATGTGTACCAAACCTCGTCTAATAGGTGAAATTAAGGTTAATTCAAACACCAATGTATCTCCAGGGATAACTTTTTGCTTGAATTTCACATTGTCGATTTTCATGAAGTAGGTAGAATACAAATGGGGATCTTCCACTTTACTCAATGCAAAGATACCTCCACACTGCGCCGTTGCTTCAATTTGAAGGACACCTGGGAAAATCGGATTCCCCGGGAAATGACCTTGAAACATCGGTTCGTTCATGGTCACATTTTTTACACCTATAATTTTCTCATCGGTGATTTCCATGACCTTGTCAACCAACAAGAATGGATATCTATGAGGTAGCATGCGCTCAATATCGTTGATATTGTATAATGGTTCACGCTCCAAATCAAATGAACGGGTACCTTTTTCCTGTCTTTTAATTTCTTCTTTCAAGACTTTCGCAAAACGCGTATTTCCTGAATGTCCCGGACGAGCTGCCAAAACATGCCCTTTGATGAATTTACCAACCAAGGCTAAATCCCCAACGATATCCAATAACTTATGACGAGCCGGTTCATTTTCGAACTGCAATTTCAAGCTATTCAAAACACCGATTCCGTCGTAATTCACTTTCAACTTGTCTTTTCCTAGCAGTTTCGCCAAACGGTCCAACTCCTCTTCCTTCACATCATTTCGTTCAACCAAAACGATTGCATTATCCAAACTTCCTCCTTTGATCAGGTTATTTTGAGCCAAAAACTCCAATTCACCTAAAAAACAGAACGTTCTGCATGCAGCGATATCTTTTTCGAACTCACCCAAGTGATACATGCTTGCATGTTGTGTACCCAATGCAGGTGAATTGTAATCAACCATGACGGTTACGCGGTATTCCTTATCCGGAACAGCTAAAAACTCAATTCCTCTTTCAGCATCTTCCCACTTGATATTCTCTGTCAACTCCAGGTATTGGCGGTCTGCATTCTGCTCTTGCTTTCCAACGCGTTGTATTTCACGAACAAATAACAAAGAAGATCCGTCCATGATTGGAATCTCCGGCCCTGTAAGTGTAATCAATGCATTGTCCACTTCCATTCCGTACAATGCTGCCAAAACATGCTCTGTTGTGTATACTTTGGCACCATTTGATTCCAGTGTAGTTCCACGCTCGGTAGAAACCACTAAATCTGCATCAGCTTTAATAATCGGTTGACCTTCTACATCCAATCGTTGAAATTTATATCCATGATTTTCAGCAGCTGGATGAATTTCCATTACAACTTGTTCTCCGGTATGTAAACCAACGCCAGTGAATGTGATTTTTTCTTTAAGGGTGAATTGTTTTTCCGACATATTATTCTGCAGATTTTGAAAGTGTTTTTATTTTATCTTCTAATTCTGATAATTTCTTGATTATAATTGGAAGTCTTCTGAATCCGACAAACGATTTTTTATAATCATCCATTGGAATGGCCGGTGAGCCCATCAATACTTCCGCTTTTTTAATTGTATTAGGAATTCCGGATTGCGCCACAATTTTGGTTCCATCGGCAATGTGAAGATGCCCACTGATTCCGGCTTGACCTCCAATCAACACATGCTTGCCAATTTTCGCCGATCCGGCAACTCCTGCCTGAGCAGCAATGGCAGAATGATGTCCGACTTCCACGTTGTGAGCCAAGTGAACCAGGTTATCTATCTTAACGCCTTGACGAAGAATGGTTGAACCCATTGTTGCGCAATCAATCGTTGAGTTCGAACCGATTTCCACATCGTCTTCCAAAACGACATTTCCAATCTGCGGCACTTTTGAAAAAACACCTTTTTCATCAGGAGCAAAGCCGAAACCATCGCTACCGATTACTACACCGGCGTGTAATATACACCGATTGCCGATCTTAGTGTCCGCATAAATTTTCACTCCGGCATGAATCGTGCAATCGTCACCGATCACGACCCCATCACCAATGTATGCTTGCGGGTAGATTTTCGCATTCTTTCCAATCACCGTATTTTCTCCGATGTAGGCAAATGCACCCAAATACAATCCCTCACCCACTTTAGCCGATTCCGAAATAAAAGAAGGATTTTCGATTTTCGGTTGCTTCTGGCGCATCTGATTGTACACATCCAGTAATTTTGCAAAACAGGCATAAGCATCATCTACCTTCACCAAGGTTAAGGTTCCCGGAAGATCTTTCGCCGGGTTAAATGTCTTATTTACAATACAAATACTTGATTCTGTCGTGTAAATGTATTCCTCATATTTGGGATTCGACAGGAATGAAAGTGTACCTGTAGTTCCTTCTTCAATTTTAGCCAAACCCGAAACCGTAACATCTGAGTTACCAACGACTTCACCATTCAAGATAGTAGCTATTTGTAGCGCTGAAAATTCCATGGGACAAAATTAGTAAAAACCTTTAGGTTATGTGAGTGTTAAGGTATGATTTATTAACAGAACATTGTGATGTAATGCTTGAATCCGAAGCTAATTGCGCTCAAATTGATAAAACTCAATATGATCCTTAAACCAACTGGTTCTTGCGGACAAAGTATCCCCTTTTTCACGAGGCAAAACAACAAACTGCTCCGGCATCGGTTCCGCTTTCAAATTTGATTTTGAAAAGTCGATCAATCCCGATTTTTTCATCAGGTATTGGATATACTCCTCGTCCTTCACCCCAAGTTCGCTCATCTGTTTTGTCAACTCATCATTTTCTTTCAGATAAACGAAGCTTTTTACATTCGGGAAATGGATCATCCGTCCATATCCGGTAGTTGTACTTTTAAATTTCTGAATGGATCCTTTCGGCCAAACCGCTTCAGCAATAAAAGCATCTTCGGGGATTGAAAACCAAAGCGCTACATTTTTACCGTTTATTTCTTTTTCAATCATATAAACCTTCGTATCCCCTTGTTTCTTACTTGATCCGAAAGAAATCGATCCGTCATCCAAAAAAGACACAATCATTGAATCCGTCAGATGATGCTTGTCAAAGATCCGTTGGTTATCTTCTGAAACGACAACTACTTTCCCCAAAAAGGTGTTTTTAACCCTGTTTTCCGGCAACCAGGTACAACCTCTGTTTCTAAAAAAGAAAAAAACAAAGATGAGCCCAATCCCAAAACCTACTCCATACAAACGCAGGCGTCTCCAAAAATTCTTCATGTAAACGAGTTGTAAATTTCAAAAAAAAGGTCCGACTAGCGGACCTTCATTTTATTGAATTTTTAATTAAATCAGTGCATCCAACTTAGCTGTCAACTGTCCTTTCGGAACAGCTCCAACTGATTTGTCAGCAATTTCTCCACCTTTGACAAAAATGATTGTCGGGATGTTACGAATTCCAAATTGAGCAGAAACCCCTGGGTTTAAGTCAACATTCACTTTACCTATGATTGCTTTACCGTCGTATTCATTTGCCATTTCCTCAACGATAGGACCTATTAGTCTACATGGACCACACCATTCTGCCCAAAAGTCTACCATTACCGGTTTGTCTGATTTCAATACAAGCTCTTCAAAGTTTGCATCTGTGATTTCTAATGCCATAATTGTTTCAATTTAATGTGACTTCTTTCGTCGGTCTAAAGTTACTATTTGTTTTTTGTTTGCAAAAGCTTTGCCAATACAAATTACACTGTCAGATTGTCATGCTGAACAACCATTTTCTTCATTGTTTTTTGATTATCCGTCTCCAGACAATAAAAATAGGTTCCGTTCTCCAAATCATTCGAATCAAACCGGACGATGTGTCCGCCGGAAGAAAATGCTTTATCCTGAAGCACCTTGATCGCTTCCATTTTTGCATTCAAAATTGAAAACACAACCTGCTTCTCCTGTTCGATTGTAAAATAAAATTCCAACTCACCACTTTGCTCCTTACTTTCCAGGTCAAATAACAAAGCATAATCTTCTTTCTTCAAAGCTCCTTTGGAAAAACGCTTGATCACAGCCTTGTAAGCGATGTACAACATCATGATTGCTGCTAATACAATCAATGTCCCTAACAACTTACTTTCCCAGGAACGAATTCCCTTTACGAAGTTTACACGGAATAAGATCAATAACGTGATTGTGAGACTGAGACCAACCAAGGTCAATACGGTTCTTTTTTTCATAGTTACAGGGAAATGATTCCCGGGATTATTTGTGCTTTTTCGTAAACTGCAATAATTGAATCCACATCCAACATCATTTCTTTCACACTCACGCTGACAAATTTGCCATTACTCGACTCATGGAACTGAATCTGCGCCGTCTCGTCAAACAAAGCGGTTGTCTGAGCTAACGATTGAGGAGTGTTCGGTACAATAAACTTGAAAAAATAGACATTCGGCCATTCTTCCAAACTCAATTGCTCTTTCAACTTATCAAAGGCTCCTTCACTCATGGTTTTAAATATTTCGGCAACAAAGATAAGCGCTTTATAGCTAGTAAGAGGTCTTTTTCGAGTTCACCTTTATTCTTTTCCAAATCACGGAAGGTAATCCATCCATTTCGGGAGGCTTCCTTCAATCCGTTTTGAATCAACATCGGATCCGGCTCAACACCAAATACCGGTTCTTCATCCATCCAATCCAAAGCTTGAAACTGACTTGAGAACGCGATTTCCATCTTCAATCCCTCTTCCAGAATTGCAGACAATCCAAGTGGGCTTTGTGTTCGGGTAAAGAGCATCTTCCAGTGACTTTTGGCCTTCATGTAACCTTCCCATAAAACCAAAACCTCATCCGATTCAACCAAATTGTAATCAAATGAAAGATTCTCCTGGTTTTGAAAAAGCTGTCTGCTTTCTGCAATCCCAGCCAACTGATTCAGACGAACCAATTTCGATTTCAGAGTCAATCTCAACAAAGGCTTGGCAAGAATGGATTTTTTGAGTTCAAAAAGTTCCAATTCCAATGCGTCCTCCACCTCATCGAGATTATCAACGTGAAGAATGGCCAGAATCTCTTCTTGGGTCACTGCTCAGGCTCCTTTTGATTTTTACGCATGCGGATATTGAGAAACTCAACAAACAAAGCGTATACCATGGCGAAATAGATATATCCTTTCGGAATGTGTTGACCGAATGATTCGGCAATCAACAATACTCCGATTGTCACCAGGAAACCAAGCGCAATCATCTTGATTGTTGGTCGTGCATTGATAAAATCAGCAATCGGTTTCGCGAAAATCAACATGATGATCATGGAAATGATTACTGCCAGAACGATAATGATAAATGGATTGCCATGTGTTTCATGGCGAATGTCATTAGTCATACCAATTGCAGAAATCACGGAGTCGAAACTGAAAATAAAATCAATTGCCACGATTTGCAAAACAACTGCACCTAAACGGACTTTTTTCTGCTTCTTTCCTTCTTCGTGACTTCCTTTCACACTCGAGTGCATCTCCCCAACTGATTTGTAGATCAGGAAAAGTCCTCCGATCAACAGAACCAGTGAATGTGCTGTGAATTTGATATCGTAAACCGTAAACAAAGGTGTTTTATCCAAAGTCATGATATAGGACACCACACTCAGAAGAAGCAGTCGGATGATCAATGCCAGACTCAAACCTAAAAGTCGGGCTTTGCGTTGATCTTGTTTCACTAACGAATCAGTGATGATCGAAATGAAAATGATGTTGTCAATTCCTAATACGATTTCCAGTAGTGTTAAAACAACTAGATAAAAAATTCCAATGCCGGTAGTTAATATATGAAAATCCACTTCTCTTTTTTTGGGACAAATTTAGTGTCAATTAAACTATAAAAAATGGATTTGTGATATTTTTCATTTTTAACAGAATTATTCCTTTTTAAATTTTGTTTTAAAGAACTGATTTTCTTACATTAGCGATATTGAACCTTGCCCTATTAAGAGGCATTCAAACCAATCAGAGGGTCCAGCTGTCTTTTTCGTAGTAGTTTTTAGCAGTTTGGGCTCTCTTTGTTTTACCCTTCGACTTCGCTCAGGGTACTTTCAACAAATCTCTTTTTAGAAAAGATGACTGAGCGGAAAAGGTGACTAATGCTTACGCTAACC
Organism: Fluviicola taffensis DSM 16823; assembly: GCF_943372375.1. GTDB lineage: Bacteria > Bacteroidota > Bacteroidia > Flavobacteriales_D > Crocinitomicaceae > Fluviicola > Fluviicola taffensis_A. Next base: position 99,680 of record NZ_CALRYJ010000004.1, read on the forward strand.
TTGATCCAGCATAAGCGCAGTAGAGTCAAAGTCACACTCTTTTCGCAAACGACTTAAAATACCCTTCCAAGACAGCACTATTCTGTTCATTCATGGTATTTATCTCCAGCAATTTCGGTTTACCATTTGTACTTTCAGCGAAGAATAATTCCAAATGTTTGTCCAAATCTGCTTGAGAAGAAGCATGAAAATATTCCAGCTGATAGGTCTTTGCAATGTCTTCTGTAGACAATTCCTGTTCTGCTACGAAGATTTTCTTCCACTGTTTTGTTGATTTCGGTCCTGGAATGATATTGAAAATATCACCTCCTCCATTATTGACCAAAACAATTCTCAAATTAGCCGGAAGGTGTTTACTCCACCACGCATTGGAATCATAGAAAAAGGATAAATCACCTGTTACTAAAATATGTGCTTCATTTGGAGAAGCAACAGCAGAACCTACAGATGTTGAACTACTTCCATCAATACCGCTTGTTCCTCGATTACACCAATAAGTCACCGTTTTGATCGGATCAAATAGCAAGGCATATCGAATTAAGGAACTATTTGAAATGTGCAGATTGCAATAATCCGGAATGACATCCATGACAAATTCCATTGCTTTCAAATCACTCCAGGGTTGAGCGGCACAGATTTGTTTTTGGTCGTCCGAACCGAACTGATCCACTTTTTTCCAGGCAAAACCAAAACGCGATTTATGTGGATTCTTCTCCACAAATTCCTGTATCAATTCCAATCCTTTCCATGCCGGAATTGCTGCTGTGAAACGCAAATTCTGATAGGTATCCATGAATGGGAAATCCACTCCGAAACGAATCACAGGTGCTTTTGACTGACGCAGGAACACTTTGATTTTCTTGGAAACAATCGCACCACCGATGGTAACAATACAATCCGGATGAAAGGCTTGTATTTCAGATTCAGGAATGAGATTCAAGGTTCGATCTATCGTAGAGACAAAATACGGACTATACATATTGGATGTATGTTCTACAAAAACAGCAATGGAACCATCCAGTGCCAAACGTTCCAATTGCTCTTGTAAGTCCGGATCTTTTTGATGTTGTCCGACAATGATGAGTCTTCTTTCAGAATTCCCCCATAAGATCTCCAGCTTACTTTTGCTGTTTTTGGATAAATTGGATTCTGTTTCAGCCAATTCTATCCAATTCTTGAGAATATGAATATCTGTTGTCGTTTCATATAATGGCTCCGAAAAAGGAATATTCAAATGAACCGGTCCTTTTCTGTTTCCAATGGCAGTTTGCAAAACTTCAGATAAATTGCGTTCGAAATGCCAACGCTGATTCTCCGAATGAATCTCATTCAATTGAGCACTTTTCAGAACTAGTTGGTCGAATACCCGCTCTTGACGAATGGTTTGTCCATCTCCCTGATCCACCCATTCCGAAGGTCTGTCGGCAGAAATAACGATCAAAGGTGTTTCCTGGTAAAATGCTTCCGCAATTGCCGGATAATAATTCAGAGGTGCTGATCCGGAGGTACAGGTAATGACAACCGGTTTCTTCAGTTTCTGGGCCATTCCATGTGCATAGAAAGCAGCTACCCGCTCATCGGGAACAACAAAAACCTGGAAGTGAGGATCTTCATCAAAAGCGATACTCAACGGAGCATTTCGAGATCCGGGAGAAATAACGACGTGCGTCACACCTACTTTTTTACAACCATCAACCAAGAGTTGCACTTCCAATTTTGCACTTGAAATCATGGTGTAAATTTAATTAAAAGTTGCCTTCGACTGCGCTCCGTCAGCTTTTAAAACAAACTTTGGTCACTGAGCGTAGTCGAAATGCCAATGTTCAAAAAACTTATTAATTAAAAACCTTCCGCGCCCTAAGAAGACTCAACAGGTCCTTCATGTTTTCCTGACTGAAGTGAATGCGCTTATCCAACGATTCGGACTTCAGGATCAGTTCTTCCGCTTTCCGGTAATTCTTCAGGTAAAATGCAACACATGCCTTTTGATAATAACAAACCGCAGCAATTTCATTGTCAACGCGTGCTTTTTTATCTTTCGGTTCGTGCTCCAACAAAGCTTCGTCATAGATCAATAACGCTTTTACTACATCGGGATCCAAAGCATCCGCAGGCTTTGTGGCAAACCATTTGATCAATAGCTCTCCTGCATTATTGATATCCGAATAATCCTGTTTTTTCGATTTTGCGCCAATTGCGTACAAATCGATGTATTTGTTCCCAATCAGATAATCAGCGCACATCTTACTATAAACTCTTCCAACCAAATCCTCTACGGTACTCACCACCTTTTTTGATTTATTGTTGTAATACTCTGTTCGCGCATTCTCGTAATCTTTTGTCGAAGTACCTGAATATTGACTGTAACCGGATTCCCTATACGTTTTCACAGTCGTTCCATTTGCAAGATTCAAAGTAAAAACAAGGTCAATCTGTTCTTCCCCATCGTAACGGTAAGTTATTGTGGTTGTCTTATTTCCTGCCTTGTCCGTACTGGTGGAAGAGGATGTGGATGAAACCGCATTCTTTTTGATAATTCGATTCATGGAGAAAGTAACGTACATATCACTCGCCTCGATGGAGGTTGCAAAAGTATACACGCGGCTATTGAACTTCTGGATAAACATTCCACGAATGTTGTAAGAATCATTTGACATCGGGTCAACGTAAATCCGCGTGTTTGAGATATAATCCAGGTTGATGGGAGGAACATCTATTTGTAATGAAACCGCTTTTTCGGGCTTCAAATTTTGTGCTTGAACCGGTTGGAATAAAAAACAAGGTGCGAAAAGAGCTGCAAGAGCCAGAATCTTCATAAGTATCCGATTTAAAGTCTTTGGCGAAATTAGTCCAATTGTTGAATTATCAATTGATTCGGAAACTAATAAATTTTCTTCATGACACGCATCAGGGTTTCTGCCTTGTGTTCCGTTTCTTCCCATTCCAGATCCGGAATCGAATCAATGGTAAAACCTCCTCCAACATATAAAAAAGCTTTATCCCGGAACAACTGTGCGCACCGTAGATTCACAAACAGGTTGGTATTCCCTTCTTCAAACAACCCGATAAATCCGGTATACAATTTACGGTCATGCATTTCCCGGGTGGCAATCGCTTCAATTGCATTTCTTCTTGGAGTTCCACAAACTGCAGGAGTCGGGTGAAGATCCAATGCAATCGACCAGGCATTCGGTTTGGTTAAAAGTGCTTTAAAGTCTGTTTTCAAATGCTGAACCGGTCCTGCCTGAACCACATACGGTCCTTCGGATTCAATTTCCACGCATTGGTTTCGCTCCAGACTTTCTTTGATCGCATCTACCACAAAGGCATGCTCTTCCAATTCCTTCGGAGTCCATTCGTGCTCTTCATTTTCCCCATGAGTTCCGGCCAAAGCCACTGTTTTACAAATCATTCCTTCTTGGTTCATGAGCAATTCAGGAGTTGCACCGATCCATGTCCCGAATTCAGCAGAAGAAATCAGGTAACAGAATGCATTAGGATAAGTGCTTTCCAAAACATGGAACAAATCAAATGCTTTCTCACCTTGAAAGGGTGTTTGCTTGATCCGGGAGAAAACCCCTTTCTCAACCCCGAGCAAGGGAAATGAATTCAAAAAAGCCTGTGCCTCTATCTGATAATCCCTTCTTGAAATGACTGTTGGGATTTCCTTGCTGTAATGAAAATCAAAAACCGGATCGAATTCGGTCGTTTCCTTGAAGTGAAAAGTTCGTTCATGCAAGAAATCGGACACCACGAAACCGGAGGGTTTTTCATCTCCGTCCAAAGCTAAAAACTCCCCTCTTTTGATAACAGCAGCTTTTTCTTTAGGCAATCTATAAATCAGTAAATCTTTCACGATCTGGGAACAATCATTACAGTTAAACGTCCGGTACAAATCAATCGATCATTCGATTCATCGAAAATATCCACTTGCCAGATGTGTGTCCGTGAACCTGCGTGAACAATCTTTCCAATCGCTTTTACAGAACCCGTTTTCACACTTCCTATGTGATTCGCATTGATTTCAATCCCAACCGGCGCTTCCTTACTGAGATCCAATAACAAAGTAGAACCAATGGAACCGATCGATTCGATCAAAGCTGCACTCGCACCACCATGTAATAGCCCCATGGGCTGATGTGTCCGGTGATCGACAGGCATGGTTGCGACAATGTAGTCTTCCCCGATTTCCACACATTTGATATCCAAATGTCCCAACATGGTATTGTTGGAATACTTATTAATCTCTTCCAGCGAAATGTTATTCAATTTTCTCATCGACTCGTATACTTTTTTAAATTAGTTAAAAGTCTTTCAACAACTAACTTTCTCCCGATAAAATTACTACTTAAAGAGGTCTTGAAGACAACAGAAGTCCTTTTATTTGATTCAAAATAAAGCTAAATCGAATCAGTTGAGATCAATAAACCCCAAAATAAACCCTCAAAATAAAGCAAACCTACACTTTACATTTTTTTAAAATCTGGGATTGGATTAATTCCTATTTTCATTTCATCAAACTACAATTATGAACAAGCCAATCATGTCACTTCCTTGTAATCAGTCGCATACGCGGATGGAAAAGCGAGATGGTGGCTACTACTGTTCCAATTGTGAAAAGGTATTGACTGATTTTCGTCAGAAGTCAGAAACTGAAATCAAACAACTCATTACGTCAAACCCGGGAAAGGTTTGCGGAATTTTTCATAATCACCAAATCAGTTCGAAAACATCACATATTGCATTGTCCAATGCTTCCTACAGAGTGGGATTATCGTTGCTAGGTATACTTGGTTTTTTGGGTCCGGTAATCTCATCCTGTGAGTCGGCACCGGACGATGCAATTAGTGTGAAAGAAAAAGCGTTCAAAAAGTTGAAATTCCCGATGAAGATCAGCGGTCAACTGAAAGATGAGAAGACGGGAAAACCGTTGGCAAAATCACCTGTTGAAATTCAACAAGGAGGAAAGACCATTTTGAAAGGGTATACGGATGAAACCGGAAACTTTGAATTGACAGTCAACCAAAAGGACTTAAGAAGCGAAACCTTCGATTTGATCTACCTGTCAAAAAATCACATTTCAGATACTTTACCCAAACAGCACATCGAGACTTTTGCAAAAGGAAAGAAATTGATCCTTACACTTAAAGCGGAAGCCCTTAAATGCAATGTGAAAAACGGAGAAATTCCTGTTCCGGGAGAACTGGTTTTTGAGGGAGAAGTGGTAGAATATGAACCGCCAACAGCTGGTATTCCCATAATGGAAGTTGAATCTCCACCGAAGATTCCACCAATCAAACCGGCTGAAGAAATGAAACCTTAATAATTAACATAAATTTCTACCTACACCTAAATCAGATAAGGGGACTTGCGAAAGCAGTCTCCTTATTTTTTTAAACAAGGGACGCGATGCATCGGACTTGATGTATTATGCTCACCAAAATAATAATACGTTCTGATTTAGAAAACAATCCAAGCTTCAAACTGAATATTTACTATGTGTTCTATGGTTCTATGTGGTAAAATGAACCACATAGTACACAGTAAGTCACATAGTTTTTATAGTTTATATAATAGCTTGGTGAGTTTTCTACATTATTACCGATGCATAGCATCCCTACTTTATTCCGTATTCCTTACACGCCATTTCAACAAATCCGAAACCGAACTTGTACAGGTTGGCATCTGTAATTAGTAGAATCACCATCTTATTCTCTTTCAGCTTTTTATCCAAAGGCTGATTTTTCACCAACGTTTCTTTGGTAAATGAGGCCGGATAGATTTGTTCGTTGTAATACCAAAATTCTCCACCATTAAATAGCGAATTAGAAACATTCGAATTATATAAACCCCAATAGAAACTGTCCGCAATCATCAACACTTTGGGATCTTCCTTTTTAGGTTCGCGATTCGGATGAAATTCCGGATAAGCCAACAATCCAAGATCCGGAATTCCCAATAATAAGTTCATCCCACTTCCAATATCATTATCGTCTCGTTCCGGTCTGTTTTTTTCAATAATTCTGTCCAAGACAAGATATGGCGTTTGTGTTTTACAAGTGGAAGAAACATATTTCCCGATAGAATCAGCTGCCAAATATTGTCCATATACACTCCAATGAATACCTGTTTTGGGGAAAAGTGGGTACTTTGAACTTTTCTTCATGGATTCAAACCAGCTATGCATATCAATATAAGAAACACCCTGTTTGATGAATTGTTTCTTGAACACCTCATAGTTTATTTTGTCTTTCCGTTCACTTTTGTAATGATCAGGAATGAATTCCGGATAGAAGCTTCCTTTTCCGGGAGCAAAAATTACCGCCAATTGAATCCCTTTATTTTCAAGAGTATCCTGAATAGATTTCCATTTACGCGTTATCTCCTCAATTTTCTCTTCTCCCAGGAAATCTATACCGTAATACGCTTTGATATAATTCTCCTCATACAGGTAATCTTCTTTTCCCCTTACGACCCCTCGAGCATGTGCTATATTGAAAAAACTATAGTTCCATTGGTTATATAAACGCACCCAACCCGACCGAAATCCTGTATGCTCCTGAATGTATTTATCTTGTTCTTCCTGATACTTACCGGAGAACCAATTTGCTTTATTCAATGCAGGCTTGGATGAAAGTTCATAGGATCCATTCAAAGGTTTCTCCTCAAGAAAACGGAACTTATGTTGAATCATCGGGATGAACAACAAGGCAATGATCCCAGCAAAAACAACTTGCTTCAAACGTTTATATGTCGGTTGTTGATCCATCTTAAAAACGGTAATAAATGAATGGATTGAACCCTGAGGAAATTACCGAACTTGCACTCATAACAAATAGCAAGCACGTAAAAAACAAGAAAAGTGCATTTGCTAAAAAGGAATAAGAATTTCGCGTGTAGACAAAGTCTTGCATCTGCTTACCTATTTTAAATGCAGAAAGAAAGGAAAAGAATGCTGCAACAAACATCAAAGGCCAAAAATTCGAAAGGGTGATAAAAGTGGGATCCCAGCTAAAATCAAATAAGCGCTCAAAATAAAGTCCCACCTTGCTCAAATCATTTTCAATGTGAAAAATGACCCAGCCCATCATGACGATAACAAATGTGATCGCAATGGAAAGTACGCTGCCTAAGCGATTCAGGAGTTTCACCAGGAAAATGCGATCCAGGATCAGAAATGTTCCATGAAATGCTCCCCAAACAATGAAATTCCAGGACGCTCCATGCCAAAATCCGGAAAGGATGAACACCAGAGCCAAATTAAGATACAAACGCATTTTGGATGAAACACGATTTCCTCCCAGAGGAATGTAAAGGTAATCGCGCATGAAATTCCCCAAAGTCATGTGCCACCTGCGCCAAAATTCCGTGATGCTTTTGGAACTGTACGGACTATTGAAATTCTCCGGAAAATGGAATCCCATGATCTTACCCAAACCAATTGCCATATCGGAATACCCGGAGAAATCGAAGTAGATTTGCATCGTGTAAGCCAAAATTCCAATCCATGCTGTAGAAGCACTCAAGAGATGAAAATCCGTATCGAAAATCACTTTTGCCTGCTCTGCCATGACGTTTGCAATCAGCACTTTTTTAGCCAAACCGATGGAAAACCGATAGAATCCAATCAATTTTTCATCGATATTTTCCTTTCGCTCAATGACCTCATCCGCAATTTCCTGAAAACGTACAATGGGTCCTGCAATCAGTTTCGGGAAAGCCAACAGGTACAATAAATAGTCTTTCAGGTTCTTTAATGGCGCATGTTTTCCGCGGTAGACATCCACCGTATAAGTGATGGATTCAAAGGTGAAAAAGGAAATCCCGATCGGCATTATCACCTTGGTCCAGGTGACTTCCTTCAGACCAAAACTTTCCAGTAAAGCATTGGCATTTCCAACAAAGAAATTGGAGTATTTAAAATAGGCTAAAAGACCTAGATTGATAGAAAGAGAGAGAATGAGAAGGATTTTTCGCCTTTTAGCATCCTGTGATTGATGAATGGTACGAACCAATAAGAAATCTAAAAAGGAGGTTCCCAATAGTATGAAAACAAATACCGGGGCTCCCCAAGTATAAAACAGAATACTAAAAAAGAAGATCACCCAATTCTTCAGTGATTTGGGGACTACATGATAAACAAGCAGGAAAAAAGGCAGAAAGTAAAAAAGAAAGAGTGTACTGCTAAAAACCACTTGTTATAATTTCGGATTCCGAAGATAATAAAACTAGTGAAACGTCGACTTAAATTTCTATTCCGTTCAATTCATTTCAGTACAATCCTTTGATGAACTGATATTCTTTTTCCAATTTATTCGGGTTGGAAGTGATAACCTTCTCTTTACTCAACTTCGTTGCGAAAGCATTTACATCGATTAACAATTTAGCGATGTAGAAAAACATCAAAATATCTGCAATAATTACTAGTGTCATTTTCGAATTTATTTAATGGATAATATATATTTAGACAGTTCTTTCAGATCATCATCTGAGAGTTGCGAAAAAGCTGGCATTTGCGGATAATCCGCTCTTTTCTTACCGGGCTTTCTTACCCAATCTCTTAAACCTTGTTCATTTTTTTCATAAATAGAAACCATTTCAGTCATGGGCGGTCCAACCAATTTTTCATTTTGTTTATGACAACCTGCACAATTGGCCTGAAAAATAGCAGCTCCTTTAGCAACCTCTCCTAGTGAAGGGTCAATTTCCAATTCACTTTCTACTACCGGATTTTCTCGTGCTTCTTTACTCAAACGCTGAAATTCTTTGGTGTTTGCTGCTACTAAGGATTGATGCTTCTCTAATGAATGATGGCGATATAGTTGACGACTTCCTCCATAGAGGATCAAAAAAGCCAACATGGAAAAAATGATTTTTTTAAAATGCAGGTTGATGTATTCATCTGTATTAATCAGTGTTTTATAACAAAACCATAAAGCTAGCGCCAACAAGCCCCCTGCTACAACCATTATCCCTATCAATTCAAAAGAAATTCCTTTGGAAGGCAAAGTAAAGAGTACTATGATTCCAAAAAACAACTGCAATCCCAATCCAAGAATGGTAATCCGGTACCCCAAACGCTTTAAATCAACAACTTTAAATACGGAATAAATCGTACTGACTGCATAAGACTTTCTTCCGTTGTACCAAACAATAAAGATTCCGGTAACTGCAATGCAAGCACCTAAAAATTCGAAGTATCTTGGAAATACATTGGGCAAAGTCATCGCACTAAGAAACCCTTGAATCGTTCCCCATTTTTCAGGGAACATCATCAGATTCACATTTGCTAGAAAAATCAACGGAATAAAAAGAAAAATCAAAACAGCCAGCGCCATGATAGAAACATGAACCATCTTGTTATTTTCTAGGGCTTTCCAAGAATACTTATGCAGATAAGTAAGCAAAAACGCAACAATGACTAATGGAATAATCATAATCCATGCAAATCCGGTGAGCGCATTTGCCGAATAAAAATAAATCGTGTAGAGCGTGTTGATACTCAACAAAGGAGCAATCCCGAGAACAACAGCCATACTCTTATTGACGGTAATTGTTTTAGCAATTTCATGCGCAAAAGTATCGTATTCTTTGTTTTTCAAACCTTTAATTTGTGCCCAGAGCGTTACAATACTTCCTCCCACCATTAACTGTATGAACACAATATGGAGCAAAAATGAGACAACAAGGAGGGTAACCAGCAACCATTCAGGTAATGGCAAACTTAAGGGAATGTCTTTCGGAATTGGCGTATTCATCTATCTATCAATTGGTTATTTATTTATTTATTTTTCATTTCACTTCTTTCAGCAACGGATGAAGCGGAGTTGTAAGGATTTATTTGAACTCCGGTTGTTTGCGCTCCTTCCAAACCCTCACCTGTTTGTTGCAAATGCTTGATATATGCGGCCAAAGCTTCTAACTCTTTGGAATTTCCCGGAAAGGGTGGCATAAAGGTGCGCCCGTTGTGCATGCTCGGGACATACGAGATGATATCCAATTCCTGAATCGGTTTATTGAATCCATAAATTCGTTCAAACACATAAACAATGGAATTCACCCCCTGAGTCGTGTGACAGCGGCTGCAGGTATTCATAAAAACATCCTTCCCTGCTTCCAACTTGTTCTCTTCGGTAATCTCAGTTACAGAAGTATAAGTTGCATATTTGAGAATTCCATCTTTCTTATAAAGCGGATAATCTTCTTCACGCAATAAATTGGAATACATGTATCCTCCAATTACATAGGGCTTCCGTATAAACTCACGCACTCGTTCAAAAATCCCTAGAAATCCAAAAGTGAACAGGCACGGAATCAGCACATGAACGAAACGGATTTTCACCGAACGGAAAAGTGCCCAAATCGCTAATAAAACAGATAATGAGGCCGTACCGACAATGAAGTATTTAAGCAAATTATAGTATTCCGTGAACTCCATTGTCCCAACCGCCGTGCTCATGTTTTCCTTCATGGCTTCCGGCATCACACTCCAATAATAAATAGCTCCGGCAATAACCAATGGAGTCCAAGCCAACATCCATTTGGCTGCATATTTAATGGCTTTCGCTCTCAATTCACTTCCACGTCTGGTGAAAATGGTTGTGAGTAGCATTCCGAAAACACCACCTACCAACATTGCGGTGGGTGTTCTGAAAAATAATTGTGGTAGATAAATCGGATTTGAAAATCCATTCAATAGGGTGTGCTCATTGTTCCAATTGCCCGGATCCATCATAAATCCTAAAATGGCTACAATTAATACCATCGTCACCCAAGAGAAAATAGATAGAAACCAACCGAACCGAATATGTCTTAGTTTCGCTTTCAAGGAGGTATTGGAATTCTTCCATGTCAAGAAATAGATTAGAATCAGAACAACTTCCGTTACGAAAACAATCCATTCCGTAAACCAAGCCCAGTAAAATACCCGAATCAAACTACCAATGGAGGTCGGACTGACCAAAGCAACCGAAAACCAGATTCCAACACCCGTCATAGCGCCAATCGTGGTTGTTATAATGAAAGCAACTTTCATCTTTTTATAGATCAGTTTATCCCATTCCAAGTCTGTTATTTGGTCTTTTCCGGCTTTTACTACTCCTTTGTTTTCCAGCCAGGTAATGTAGGGTATAAATCCTACTGCTAATCCATGATTAATAAAAACGTGCAGAATGGCAATCATCGCAATTAAAAAGCGGTCATTGAGCCAATCGAGGTGAAACATCGGGAAATCCATATTCGTTTATTTCATTGAAAAATTCGTGCTGCAAAATTGGGTACTTACAATGCAAAACGAGCTAAAACAAAAGCGCAGGAAACCCTATTAATCGTTCCTGCGCCTATTCTGTTTCGGGACAATACTTGTCAAAAGCATTCCTTCGACTGTTACTTTTCAATTCAAATCAACTCTTTTTTAGTCTTGTCACATCTTCTTATCTCCTTATTCTGAACCGGCTATCTTACAAACCCCATTAACTGTTTGATTTTCGATACTGCTCAGGGGTGAGTTTCGTATATTTTTTGAAGAATGAAATAAAGTAAGAAGAATTATCAAACCCCAATTTCTCAGCAATTTCATAAACCGTCATCGAAGTGTAATGCAACAAGCGCTGCGATTCCAATACGATTCGTCTCCGAATGATTTCACCGGCTGTCATTCCGTATTCCCTTTTACACAATTTGTTCAAATAATTAGGAGTTACAGATAACTTGGCCGCATAGTTGACTGGTAATTTCCACTCCGAAAAATGCGCTTCAACTAGCCCTTCAAATTTTCTCAAACGATCCAACTGATGATTCGTTTCCATTTTCACTAATCCCGAGCTCCAATTTCGTTCAAGACTAAACAATAAAATATTTAAATAAGATCGCAGCACGAGCATACGTTCTTTGTGGCGCCCGGAAAATTCCAGCTGCATCCATTCTATTAACTGGCCGCAAGAATTCATCAGCTCTTCCTTCAGACGCAGAAAAGACTTTGTTTCTGCCTTCAAAAACTTAAACTGATGCAATAAATTGTTGTTGTATCTCAAGGAAAAAAAATTCTCTGAGAATGCAATAATCATCCCCTTTGCCTGCTTATTCATCTGTATTTTGCTGACGCAACCTGGCTTTATTACAATAACTAATTCCTGATCCAAACGAATCTGTTCATCATCAATGACAATTTCCCCCTCTGCTTGTTCTATAAACAACAAGCAATAAAAATCCTGTACATGAGGTTCTTCCAAGATGGGATAATCCGTCAATAAACCGGTTAATGACCTCATCCAAAACTGAACGTTACCGGAACCAAAAAGTTGCAGGTTGCAAACAGCTATTCCACTTCTGGTCATAACTTTTTGTTTGCGTTTTAAATATGAACTAACTGATTACCTGATTTGTTTGCGGAGGATGAAAAATTAGGGGGTGAAAAGTAAAGAGTGTTGATTTCCGGGTAAAAAAAGATTCGGAGCAATCCGGTTCATCAAAAACAGCAGATTCCTTGCAGGTAAAAGATTCCTCCCAATAAAAAGTCCATTCGAACTGCTTGAATTTACCGGAAGGATGCTTGGGTAATTGCTTTTCCTCGTGTTCGGATAATTGTTTTTCCAGATAACAACTTCCTTTACAAACCGGAATTTTATCAAACCTATTGATACATAAATCCCGGGCAATGTAATCCCGATTAACATAAAATGAACCAACAATATAAAGCCCATAGAATAGCTGTATCAGCAAACAACTCAACAGAAGCACTATCACTGTTCTTTTCATTTTCATCGCTTCTTATTCTTCTAAAAGCAACTTAATATCTGCCTCCAGTCTAATTGTTTCCTGATGATTCGTTCCGTCATAAACCCCGCGAATATGACCTTTTCTGTCTATTAACAATAATCCTCCACTGTGTGCATACCCTCCAGGAGACAAACTATCCTTTTTTGCAATGGAATAATACCCTTTGTCAGCAATATCCATAATTTCATCCTGATTTCCGGTAACAAAGTGCCATTTAGATGAAACAGCTTTCAGACTCAAAGCATAGGTCTTAAGCCTTGGAATTGAATCGTTTAAAGGATCAATCGTATGTGAGAGGAATAGCACGTCTTTTTCTCTTCTGAATGTTCGGTATACCTGATTTAGCTCCCTAGTCATCTTCGGACAAATGGTTGGACAAGAAAGGAAAATAAAATCGACCACATATATCTTCCCCCGAAAGGTTTCATTTGTAACCAAATTACTATCCTGATCAACAAAACTGTAAGGAGGAACAAAAGGATAAACCGTATCCAGAACAGTTTTTCCGTTTATCTGTTTTTCAACAATCTCGGGATTTCCTAAATACGGAAGTTCACTTGAACTGTTAGGTCTCATATTACAAGCAAATCCCCCCAAAAAAAGAATCAAAAAAAGAAGGAAGCCTTTATAACCGCGAAAATTCAATCTTTTCCATGAACTATTTTTTATCATTCCCCTCTTATCCTAATAAATGATTCACAAAAGTACGAAACTTTGCTCCTTCCCGGTATCCTTCCTTGAAGACTTGAAACACTCAAACAAGTCCTCAAAATCCCAAAATTGAGACAGAGCAACAACTAAGCTTATTCTTTTAAGAATGGGCAGAAGTAAAAAACGATATAAAAAACCTAAAAAACATCACTTAATGAATTGAAAATGAGTATTACTATCCTTTTTAAAACTCCCCCATTCCTCAGAAAAAGTTGACATTTGGCACTCAAATCAGATTAAAATGATGAATCTTTTGATTTTTTTGGATACGGTATTATTCATCTACATCGTCAAACTATTTTACGACATTTATAAATCTCTTGGAGAGATGAAGAATAATCAAAAGCTCAGTCAGTATATCAGCAAAAAAATGAATCGGAAAATTTCCTGAAAGTTTCTTGACAAACAAAGTGATTTTCTTAAGTCTGTACCTATGACGAGAAAATACAAATCAAACCATTTGTTTTTACTTTCATACAAAAATCTTACTTTTGGGGCGTGAAAAGATTCGTACTTTTTTTGGTTATTTGTTCCTTTTTGATACAAGCTTCCTTGAAGACAGCTATTTTCATTGACTGGAAAATCAACCAAAGCAAGATTACTGAACTTTACTGTATCAACAAGAACAATCCACTCATGCATTGTGAGGGAAAATGTTACCTTTCCTTGCAGCTCAAGAAAATCGAATCCGATTATCACGAATCAAAAGCTCCCTTCAATCCAAAGAACATCAAATCCACCGAATTTCTGCTTTTCGTTGAGAATTTCGTTTCAAACTCACTGGATCTAAGTGTTCCAGCGGAATCTACTTCAAAAGGAGGGATTTATCGGGGAAATTCAGCTCAATTTTACATCAGCACTTGTTTTCGACCACCCAATTGTTTTTCTAATTCTGCATTAGCCGCTTAACCGAAATCGATTAATTTTTATTAGAAAAAACATCATGAAAAACACATTTAAACTGGGTGTAACTGCCCTTGTATTGACTATAGCTGTAGCTTGTAAAAAAGATAAAATTGAACCCACAACTCCTACTACAGGAACCGATGTTGTCACACTTAAAATTGAACATTCTTGGCAAGACAGTTTGGAATTCGCTTTGAATACCGATTTGGTCAATCCATTAACAGGAGATTCCTTGAATTTCACCACTTTCAAATACTATATCTCCAATATTCGCCTGAAAAAAGACGATGGAACTTGGTGGACACAACCTAACAGCTACTTCTTATTGGATTTAGCAAACGGGACAACACCATCGGTTCAATTGACAGGTGTTCCTTATGGGGAATACACAGATGTACAATATGTACTTGGTGTTGACAGCACACGCAATGTTTCCGGAGCTCAAGATGGTGATCTATCTCCATCTTTGGGAATGTTTTGGAGTTGGAATTCAGGATACATCATGTTGAAAGCAGAAGGAATCTCCCCGGATGCAAGTATGGGTGGTTCATTTGCTTTCCACCTTGGAGGTTTCTCCGGTTCAAACAACGTGGTCACAACCAAATCGCACAATTTTGTTGGTAATAGCTTATCAGTAACAGGAAACGGACATTGTCAAATTCACTTATCTGCAGCTCCGCAAACACTTTGGCAAACTGTTGGAAGTGTCAGTATGAACTCCATGATCCACATGCCGGGTTCCGATGCTAAAACCATGGCAGATGATTTCTACGGATCATTTGAGTTTGAGCACATCCATGAATAAATTAAAGATAACATCCAAACTACTAGTTGTTCTTGCAGCTAGTAGTTTGGTGCTGTCGTGCCGAAAAGCGACCGTTGAACCCTATAAAAAGTGGGAATTCAATTCTCCGGATTATTTTCCGGCACCGGTCTACAATTTTGAAAACAATAAGCAGAACTTCCAAAAGTTTACATTGGGAAGGGTATTGTTTTATGATCCCTTGCTTTCTTCGGACGGAACGGTTTCCTGTGCATCTTGTCATGCCAATTCGCATGCTTTCGCGGGACATAACACTGCCTTAAGTCCCGGAGTAAATAATTTGGTTGGGACGCGTAATTCGCCGTCCATTGTGAATTTGGCCTGGTCACCATCGTTTATGTGGGACGGAGGCATCAATCATATTGAAGTCATGCCAATTGCCCCACTCACAAATCCGGTTGAAATGAATGAATCTTTGGCCAATATCATTCTCAAATTGAAAGCTTCCGAACGGTACAAAAAATTGTTCAAAGAAGCTTACGGAACGGAAGAGGTAACCGACCAACGTATCTTGAAGTCCCTTGCTCAGTTTATGATGATGATTGTTTCAACCAATTCGAAATACGACCAAATGAAACGAGGTGAAGTCAGCTTTACTGCTACAGAACAAGAGGGATACAGCTTGTTTCAGCAAAAATGTAGTCAATGTCATACAGAACCTTTGTTTACCGATTACTCCTTCCGGAACAATGGACTTGACCTTACTTTTTCAGATCAAGGAAGGGCATTGATTACGCAACAATCCAGTGATTTAGGGAAATTCAAAGTGCCAACATTGAGAAATGTATTGATGACGTATCCGTACATGCACGACGGTCGTTTTTATACGATTAACCAAGTCTTGGAGCACTACAATTCAGGAGTTAAGCATACGAATACCTTGGATCCGTTATTGGACAATGGGATTCCTTTAACAGCTAGTGAAAAAACACAGATTATCGCATTCCTGCGCACGCTAAACGATGAAACTCTTTTGTCAGATTATTGGTTGTCTGAACCAAAAAACTGAGCATTAGCAGGAATTAGTTTAAACAAAAATGGTTCGTCTTCTGACGAACCATTTTTTTATTTACTTTTCTTTTCTAAAGCTAAGTCTATGACTTCCCGCATCATTTTCACATAATGGAATTTCAATCCTTTCACGTAGTCAGCAGTGATTTCCTCTACATCCTTTCGGTTGCGTTCACACAAGATGATCTCTTTGATATTTGCGCGTTTGGCAGCCAGAATTTTCTCTTTGATTCCTCCAACAGGAAGTACTTCCCCACGCAAGGTGATTTCTCCTGTCATAGCTAAATTCTTTTTCACTTTTCTTCCGGAGAATGAACTTGCCAATGAAGTCAACATGGTGATACCTGCACTTGGTCCATCTTTTGGAGTTGCTCCTTCCGGAACATGGATGTGCACATTTTTCTCTTCGAACACATCTTGCTCCAAATCCAACCAATCGCTGTGAGCTTTTAAAAACTCCAAAGCAATGACTGCAGATTCTTTCATGACATCTCCCAAGTTTCCTGTCAAAGTCAATTTTCCTTTTCCTTTTGTCAGAGAGGATTCGATAAACAAAATATCACCTCCGACACTTGTCCAGGCCAAACCAGTTACCACTCCCGGAACATCGTTGTTGTCGTATTTCGTTTTTTCACGACCTGCTCCTAAAATGGTTGCCAATTCTTCGATATCGATCTTTTCTTCGAATTTCTCTTCCAAAGCCACTTGTTTTGCTCTGTGACGAGCCAATTTCGCTAACTTTTTATCCAATCCACGTACTCCGGATTCATTGGTATAATTTTCAATGATTCGCTCCAATGTTTTGCGATCAACGACCAATTGTTTTTTGGTGATTCCGTGTGCTTCCAATTGTTTCGGTAGCAAGTGCTTTTTCGCGATTTCAATTTTTTCTTCAATCGTATATCCGTTCACTTCGATGATTTCCATCCGATCCAATAAAGGACCCTGAACGGTAGATAAGCTATTCGCAGTTGCTATGAACATGACTTTGGACAAGTCAAATTCTGTTTCTACATAATTATCGTAAAAAGCGCTGTTCTGCTCCGGATCCAAAACTTCCAATAAAGCGGAAGATGGATCTCCGTGATTACTTCTTCCCAGTTTATCAATTTCATCCAATACGAATACCGGATTGGCTGAACCTGCTTTTTTCAAATGCTGAATCACACGACCCGGCATTGCGCCAATGTAGGTTTTGCGGTGTCCACGGATTTCAGCCTCGTCATGCACACCTCCCAAAGACATGCGCACATATTTTCTTCCCAAAGCTTCTGCTACGGATTTACCTAAGGAGGTTTTACCAACTCCCGGAGGTCCGTAAAAACACAAGATCGGTGACTTCATATCGCCTTTCAGTTTCAACACTGCCAGGTACTCCAAAATACGTTCCTTCACTTTTTCCAAACCGAAATGATCGCGTTCCAGAATCTTTGCCGCGCGTTTCAAATCCAGGTTGTCGGTTGAATACTCATTCCAAGGCAAATCCAGCAAGGTATCCAGGTAATTCAATTGCACGGTGTACTCTGCTCCTTGCGGATTCATCCGTTGCAATTTTGCCAACTCTTTATAGAATAATTTCGAAACTTCTTTTGACCACAACTTTTTAGCTGCGCGATCTTCCAGATCTTTCGCATCCTGTTCCTGTGGATTATCTCCCAATTCGTCCTGAATGGTACGGATCTGCTGATGCAAGAAATATTCCCGTTGTTGACGGTCCATATCCAATCTTACTTTGGATTGAATCTCATTGCGCATTTCCAGTAATTGAGATTCCAATGTCAGATGTTCCACAACCATACGTGCACGTTTGCGGAAATCCAATTCTTCTAATAACTCTTGTTTCTTCTTCACATCGGCATTCATATTGGATGAAATGAAATTCACCATAAACGTTGGCGACTCAATATTTCCAATTGCAAATGCTGCTTCCGAAGGAATGTTCGGACTGTCTTTAATAATTTGAAGTGCCAATTCCTTTACATTCCGGAACAACAAATCCATCTCCTGATCATCTTTCTCAGGTAAAATCTCCGTCAGGAAATTCACTTTCGCCCGCATGTAGGGTTCCGTTTGATTCGGCTCCACAATTTCGAAACGTCGTTTTCCCTGAATGATCACCGTTGATGAACCATCAGGCATTTTCAACAGGCGAACAATTTGAGCAACTGTACCAACCCGATGCAAGTCATTGAACTCCGGACTTTCCTCTTCCTGGTCGATTTGAGCGACCACTCCTATGATTTTCTTTCCGCTGTTCGCATCTTGCAACAACTTCAGTGATTTATCTCTTCCTATGGTAATCGGAATCATTACCCCCGGAAACAGTACATTATTTCGCAAAGGTAAGATCGGTAAGTCTTCCGGGAATATCTCCTTATTCATATTGTCTTCATCGTCCTGAGACATCAAAGGCAAAAATTCTGCATCTTCTCCAGATGAGACAATGATTGTATTATCGAATGAATCTTTCATGTATGTGTATATTAACGCCAAAATGTCATTATTCTTATCAATCCAATTGACAAGTTTCAAATGAATGGTTGACGATAGGGATTGTCAAGTGTTGTGCCAATTAAAAATCCCTGACGAATTGACAGCAATTTCTTATTTCTAAAGAATATCTATTGTAAACCCAGAGTTAACTTCGAAGTATCTTGGAATCCCATCAAGCCCCTGTACAATTTTAATCCTTATATTCTTAGGGAAATTAGGTGAATGGAACCATTTATTTTATAATTAATCCTAAATCATTCAGTGGGCAATCCTGAATAATTGATAGAAAGCTGGTTTTTATACCTATCTTGCCAGCCTAACAGATTTGAATGAGCGAAATAGGTTCGGTGAAATGGAAGAAGAAAGATCTTGAACACTTCTTTCCCACCTTAAAAAAACGCGTTGACGGATACTTCAGCGGAAACAAGATAAAAAAACAAGGAAACCGTAAGTTGTATATCAAGGCCTTCGCTCTTCTGACTATCTATCTTACTCCTTTCATCCTGATTCTCACTATCCAACTTCCTGTTTTTGCACAATTGTTACTTTGGTCACTCATGGGATTCGCTTTGGCGGGTATCGGAATGAGCGTCATGCACGATGCAAATCACGGAGCTTTTTCGAAGAATAAGACACTCAACTATTTCATGGGACACACGCTCAACTTGTTGGGTGGCTCTGTTTGTAACTGGAAAATGCAGCACAACGTGTTACATCACACCTATACGAACATTGCGAATATGGATGAAGATATTGATGACAAGTTACTGATGCGTTTTTGTCCGCACTCCGAACGAAAAGGGTATCACCGGTTTCAATTCATCTATGTGGTGTTCTTTTATTCCATATTGACTTTATATTGGGTGACCTTTAAGGATTTTGTTCAGTTCATTCAATACCGCAAACACCAAACTTTTTGTGAAGAGAAGAAAAGCAATGTGCGCAAGTTCATTCAGATCATTTCCTTGAAAGCTGTTTACTTTTTCATTATTCTCTACTTGCCAATCGGTATCGTTGGTTTACCGGTGGGTGCAACTATCGGTGGTTTTTTGATCATGCAGGCAATTGCCGGATTTATTCTTGCATTGGTTTTCCAATTGGCTCATACAGTTGAAGGAACGAGTCATCCGCTTCCAAATTCAGAAGGAATTATTGAAAACGATTGGGCAATTCATCAGCTGCAAACGACTGCAAACTTTGCTCGCAAAAGCAGATGGATTTCCTGGTATGTCGGAGGATTGAATTTCCAGGTGGAACATCATCTATTTCCTTATATCTCACATGTCCACTATCCACACATTGCAGAAATTGTGAAAGAGACAGCAGAAGAATTTGGCGTTCCTTATTTGGAGAACCAAACGTTTATGAATGCTGTGAACTCGCACTTTACATTCCTGTACCAACTGGGAAAACCTTGTGTTGTTGAAGAAGAAGAAGCAATTCGGGCTTGAGAACCCCTATTCCATTCGAATAATTTTCAGCTCTGTTCTTCGATTCATTTGATGCAGCTTTTCGTATTGAAGTTTATTGGTCTTTTTGTATTTGTTGATTTCTTCTTCAGGAATAATCAACTGAGTTTCTCCATAGCCTTTAGCTGTCATTTGTGATTCCGGAACACCTTGTTTTACAAGATAATTTCTAACTTGTTCTGAACGCCATTGGGTCATTTTCAGATTTGACGAATCAGCGCCTCTTGAATCTGTATGGACTCCAATTTCAACAATAACCTGTCTGTTTTTATTCAAGAATTGAATGACACTATCCAGCTGAAGAATACTTGTACTATCGACTATTACACGACCTTCACTCAGTGCATAGCGAAGAGCTAACCGATGTCTCTGTCCCAAAGTAAATACGGTATCGGAGAAATTAAACGTTCCCTGAGCTTTCCCAAAGAAAGGAAGTAAAACAGAGATCAGGATTAGTGAAAAAATTATTTTCATAACAGCATATGTCCCTTTTTGAAAAAGGTAAACCTTACTTCTCTGTATTTTTCAAAAAAAGCGCAGTAAGTGTTCTTACCCAATAGCGATGAGCAGCATGGCTTTCCTGCAAGAAGGCAACCACTTCCTCACTGGTAGATCAGGTTGCCAAAGAATTACGTGTTCGTGTTTCCAAAAAAATGTATGAGTTGGAGGAATAAAAAAACCATCCGCCAGTAAGACGAATGGTTTTTAAAATTGAGGTATTTCGATTAGTTAATACTTCACGACTCTTTTTTGTTCTGTTTTTGATTCGCTTTGAATTCGAAGGATAAACAGATTTCCATCCAACTCTTTCAAATCAATCGTCTGCATTGCTTGGTAGCCCGTTACAGTCTGTAATAACTTTCCATTCATATCAAAGACCTGAACTGTTGCTCCGACCTCTGAAATTCCATTGATTCGAACCAAACCTGTTGTTGGATTCGGATACACTGTGAACAAATCTCCAGTGATTGTGCTTTCTTCGATTCCAAGACTCTCTGAAATCGGATCAAAGTTAATTCCACATGGTCCTTCGTTACTTAAAAATGCACTTCGAACTGCTGCTGCTTTGACGAACAAATCGGTTACCGGTTCAAAAAGTGTTGCTGCTGGCGCATTCTGACGTTTAATCAGATAAGCATAATCCAACTCAACCGATTCCCCATTACTCAAAGCAGTTTTCCCAAAAGAATAAGCACCACGACGATCTCCGCCAGGGTTTGAAGTAGAGCCTGATCCACATGGCTCAAATTCAGACCAGTCAAATCCAGGGGTAGTTCCTTCTGTTCCCCAATGTAAGGGATCGGAATCTGCAGGATACATATAATTGGCCTCTATACTTGTCACACATGGTGCACCAGGAAATCCTACTCCCCCATAATACATCTGATCACCCAATTGCCACAATCCATTCAATGTATTGAGCAATTGCAAGGTATTCGCAGGATCTGATTGCCCAACCGGAGCATTTGTCCCTGTAAATATGATTGAAGAATTTAACCCTGCATATTCATTATCGGTAACTCCATCGTTGAAACCATAACCATTTACAGATTGTCCAGCCTGAATTCCAATTCCATTGTCTAATCCGTCATTTGCCTGCTTGAATCCTTTCAAGACCATGATTCCCTGTACAGCAAGTGTATCGTGATAACCTTTACGTCCGGAATTGTCTTCATCCATCGAATCTCCATTGTAATTGTAAATCATTCCAAGCTCCACATGCGACCCGAAATAATCATCATTGTAATTCCCCAAATCGCCATCGAAAATTCCTCCGAAGAACAAGGAATCAATCTCTGCTCCGCGAGAAATCACTTTTACTTTCCGCATCAATACATTATCAAAAACCTCACTGGTATCACATTGTTGAACATATACATAACTGTGAAATTCAAGTGCTTTATTCGTGTTTCCATTATCTCTGTAATGTGTAATACTGAAAACACAATCAGATCCGTAGATACTTGGATAATCTCCCAAAAGTGGTTCGTATATTCCATTTGAATTGACATCTACAAATGGAGCCAAATTTGCAGCCTGTCCCAAAGCTGTATTCCCATTTGCCGGCCAATTGCTGATTTCCCAGACAGGAACATAAGCAGATGAACCAGATGCAAGAGAATCCAAATGATCCTGAATCATTTGAAGGCTCACATGATAAGGACGGTTGTATTTTGCTTCCATCAATTCATCATACATGCTGTTTGTCGTATATGGACCAGGAAGCTCATCGTATTGATCATTGTAAGTTGAAAGTGCATTTGAAATGGTGTCATTAGCTCCCGCAAACCCGACTAACCGCTCCGTTAAATTATAGACTCCCGAAAGACCGTCGTAATTTAATCCTGGCAATCCATTAGGGCTGGTAATCACTTTTGTTCCCAAACCTATTGAAGAAGTGATATGTGATCCCGGATCAAAGTTGCAAGCATATTCCGAAAAGTTCAAAGTTGGTTTTCCCGAATAGGTTTCACAGAAGACAGTCATTCCATTACTTGCCTGTCCTGAAAGATCTTCTGAAACACCTTTCTGCAATCCATTTCCAAGGATGAAATTCACTCCATTCAAGGAGAAAATCTGATAAATACCCGGAACAATTCCTTTAAGAGAATCAGTCATAGCAAAAGAAGCATTTGCTTTAAAGAAAGCTGAAGGCGAACCTGTTCCGTTGGGTTTGGTGAAAATATGATACCCATTGTCTATAAATGCGACTTGATTGATAGCGAGAATTGAATTCGTTGAGAAGGTTCCTGAAGTGCCCAAAGTTCCCGAGGCATTATAGTGCTCAACAGCCGTTCCATTGGTAACCCCGATGGTTGTCGGATTGATCAAAAATGAGCTCACAGATCTAGTTGTTGCTATTCCGGTTGCAACGGAAGAATAAGTGTTTGCCGCTGTTCTGGTGAAAAGCTTTGCAAAACTTAATCCTCCGGAATAAACGATTTTTTCAAGACCGTTTACCACCAGTAAATTTCCACTTTTGTATCCATTGATTGTATTGGAAAAACTCAAAGAAGCAGTGATTGTTGCATCTACCATTTCCTCAGCAGGAGCTGTAAAAGAAGCCGTGTTCATTGCCAAACGCACTAAGCCTCCACTACTCTTTACATGGTAGGAAACCAATTCATTTCCGATTAATTTGGTTTCGAAATATCCCATGCGATAAGTATCTGCACTTGTATAGGAACTGATCAATGCACCTGTGGTCTTGTTGACTTTAAGCCAAATGATATTCAACGAAGTATTACCTCCGACTTCCAGGACATAAAAACGCTCGTTCTGATTTTCAGCTACTCCGAGGATGTACTCATTGATTATACCGAAAGGAAACGCAAGTGTATAATTCTGATGATTCACTTCCGTCACATCTCCCTGAACACTTAACTTTTGGTCTAGTAATTGGAGTTGAGTAGAAGTACCCGGAAGTAAACTGACCAAGTGCTGCTGACTTTGATCGTCTAAAAAGGTGTAACTCGAAAAAGTGCTTCGAGTTGGTGTTGCATGCAAAAATGTTCTGCTAAATTGTGAAAAGGCTAATCCACTCAACAACAGAAAAAGACAGGTAGAAATTATCTTCATGGTGTAATAATTTAAGGGTTAAACATTATTTTTAATAACGTTTAAGATAAAGGAATGGTTGGGACGTAACTCGTTTAGTATTCCAAAATACTTTATGATTGATTCTGGTGTTGATTTAGCTAAATTAAGTGATTAATACATCTCCCTGTTTGACTTTTTAAGTAGGTTTGTTTATCCAAAATGAAATAAGCACTATGAACAATGATAACAAACTTGGCTTTTTAAACCTTGCAGTAATAATCTTAACTTTTTATGTTTTAGGTGCATTAGTCGTTGATACTTTTTGGGTGCTTTCCTCTGAAACCTCCAAACTACTCACTTATTTTGATTATGCTATCTGTATATTCTTCTTTTTTGAATTTCTATACAGATTCATTCAAGCTGAGAATAAACTCGTTTTCATGAAATGGGGATGGATTGATTTACTTGCATGTATTCCGATGATTGACTTCTTACGCGCAGGTAGGATTTTGAGATTAATCCGTTTATTTAGAATCATTCGAGCTTTTCGTTCTTCTCGACAATTACTCAATCATATTTTTGCTAATAAAGCAAAAGGAGCTTTAACATCTGTTTCTGTACTGGCTATTCTCTTAATAATATTCTCATCAATTGCTATTCTTGCAGTTGAAACAGATCCGAAAAGTAATATTAAAAATGCTGAAGATGCAATTTGGTGGACCTATACAACTATTACAACTGTTGGTTATGGAGATAAATTCCCGGTCACGACTGAAGGTAGAATCTTGGCAATGGTCTTAATGACATTTGGTGTTGGATTTTTTGGAACCTTTACTGCTTATATAGCCTCTATTTTTGTCGCTAACAATAAAGAAGGTGATCAGGAAGTCAAGTAATTTAGTTCTGATAACTGATTACCCACCGATCTTTGCCAGGTAA
The DNA here is from genome assembly GCF_943372375.1 of Fluviicola taffensis DSM 16823. Classification (GTDB taxonomy): domain Bacteria; phylum Bacteroidota; class Bacteroidia; order Flavobacteriales_D; family Crocinitomicaceae; genus Fluviicola; species Fluviicola taffensis_A. The sequence continues at coordinate 124,349 of NZ_CALRYJ010000004.1, forward strand.
TCAAAGAGGTAAAGATCGCCTTCTGTCAATTCCAATCCACGTCTGCTCATCATAGCATTGGCAGATTGTTTGGCTTTTGCCAGGTCAAACAATTCGGTTCCGTTTACGGCTCCCCAGGAGAATGAAGGGATGAACTTTTTAGGGAACTCTCCTCCGAAAACATTGCAGGAAACTCCCACAACTGTTGCTGTATTGAACATTGTATTGATAGCACATTTGCTGTGATCGCCCATACAGACTCCCATGAATTGCAAACCTGTCTCCACTTCCGCTCCTTGCTCATAAGACCAGGAACGGATCATCGAATAATTGTTCTTCAGATTTGAAGTGTTGGTGTCCGCTCCAAAATTACACCATTCGCCAACCATGGAATTCCCAAGGAATCCATCGTGTCCTTTATTCGAATATGCTTGAAAGACACAATTGGAGATTTCACCTCCGACCTTACAAAACGGCCCGATCGTAGTAGCTCCGTATATTTTAGAACCCATTTTCACTACGGCATGCTCCCCCAGGGAGAATGGTCCGCGAATCATGGAGCCTTCCATAATCTCAGCATCCTTAGCGATATAGATCGGTCCGGAAGTGGTATTTAAAAACGATCCTTCAACAGATGCTCCTGCTTCCAGGAAAATCAATGATGGATCACCGATAATCGTATTGGACGCAGGAATGTATTGGGATTCTCTTCCACCTGTCAATAAAAAATAATCTGCCACCAGAATCTCATCATTCTTCTGGAATAAATCCCAACGTTGTGTCAATTCCAAAGGATGTTGCTCTGTCCACTTAATCTTTTCACTTGCATTTCCTCTTCTTGCAATCCACGTATCTTCTGAAACCAGAACCTGATTATCTTCCAGAAGCACAACTGCTGCGGCAATGGCTTCATTCGGAATAATCGCAGCATTCACTTCCACTTCTCCCTTACCGGAAACCCGAGGAAACTTCTTCGAAATGTACTTTTCAGTTTGAAATGAAACTGTAGCTTCCGGAATCCATTTTTCCCATCGTTCCTTGTTGGTCAGAATTCCCACTCTCAAGTCACCCACAGGTCGTGTAAGTGTCAATGGCGCGAAGCGCAAGTGTAGTTCGTTATCGTGAAGGATGATGTTCATGGCAATACTATTTGTTTAGTGAAGATAGGGAAATTCAAAATGCAAAAGTCAAAATTCAAAAGAGTCTTAGGCTTTTTTAGTATCTACGAAATTGAAGAATCAAGATTTGGAATTACCTTACCAGAGGATTCCTGAATATTTTTGCATTTTTAATTTTGACTTTTTAATTCGTTTGAAGCAATTGCTTCAAACGTGGGTCTGTGTAATCTTCAATGAAGAATAAGACATTTGGATATTGGGCAAATTCTTCTGCGGTATGGGTTGTTGTGACAATAATCACTTTCATTCCTGCATTCAATGCTGCTTCTGCCCCTTTCGGCACATCTTCAAAAACAATACAAGATTCGGGTTCCACACCTAACAAAGTTGCGCCTTTCAGAAACACTTCCGGATTCGGCTTGCTCTCCATCACATCTTCTGCACCTACAATAGTTTGGAAGTAGGTGCGAATAGCCAAATTATCCAGTACAAAATCAATGTTGAAACGATTGGCCGCCGATCCGATTGCCATGGAAATCCCTGATCTTTGGGCAGCTTCAAAAAGTCCTCCCAAACCTGGAATCAATGCCAGATGAGGTCGATACAATTCCTGGTAGAGCTCTTCTTTTCGTTGAGAATATAGCTCAATAATTTCTTCACTCAGCGCTCCTTTTCCAAAGACACGGTCCAACAATTCGTGGTTCTTCCCATACATCTGCTGCTTTACCTGATCTAAAGTCAAACCTGCGTTTAAATCTTCATTCAAGATCTTGTTCCACACTTCCAAATGGAATCCCATGTCGTTGATCATGGTTCCGTTCAGGTCGAATAAAAATGCTTGTGGTTTTTGAATCATGAGTCAATTGTTCATAGGGTTACACTTCGACTTCGCTCAGTGTCCTTACCTCTAAAAGGTGATGAGCGGAGCCGAAGGTATCTTTAATATTATTTTAAAGTTACAGCTAAAGATTCTACTTTTTTCGAAATCAGCCAAAGACCGATAAAAGTCAACAATCCGTTCAGGATCAATAATTCGTTTCCGAAACGGTATCCGCCTGTAATTTCTTTTCCGACTCTAACTCCACCTGTCCAAAGAGGCATGTTTTGACTCACATAGTAACAGAGTATCGGAACAAGAATACACACCAGAGGTACCATCCATTCGTTCAATTTTCGTTTCAAAACAATCCCGAAAGTGAATAAGCCCAATAATGGTCCGTAAGTATATCCTGCTACGGTGAGAATCAACCCGATCAAATCTGTTTTCGGATTAGCATCTACATAGGCTTTTGTAAGCAAAATAATGATTAGGAACAGAAGTGAAAACCCGATGTGAACAAACAATTTTACACGCTGTTTTTGGGCTTCAGTTTTGCGATCGAAATGTAAGAAGTCAATACAGAATCCGGTTGTAAGTGCTGCCAGCGCACTATCTGCAGATGCGTATGACGAAGCAGTGATTCCGAGTAAGAAGAAGATTCCGGCAACCTTCCCAAAATTATTTAATGCCAAAGTAGGGAAAGTATGATCCGTTTTTACCGGTAAATCTATTTGATAATGATTCGCATAGACGTACAACGCTCCTCCTAAAAGCAAAAACAGAAAGTTCGTAATGACCAAAACAGTTGTAAATGAATACATGTTTTTTTGTGCCTCTTTAATGTTCTTACATGTCAGATTCTTCTGCATCAGATCCTGATCCAAACCGGTCATTGCAATTGCCAGGAACATTCCACCGAAAAACTGTTTGTAGAAGTATAAGGGAGAATTCGGATCGTCAAAAAAGAAGATACGGGACATGGAGTAATTTCCGGAGGTTTTAGCAGTGGTAATTTTATGATACAATCCACTCCAGTTAACTCCCAAAGCATTCGAAATAATGACCGTGCAAATAATGACCGCACTAATTAAAAAGACAGTTTGAAAAGTGTCCGTATAAACAATGGTTTTTATCCCTCCTTTGAATGTATAAACCCAAATCAATACAACGGTTGTTAAAGCCGTCACCCAATAGTCCACTCCCAAATCTTTAAACAAAAACAAATGCAGTACTTCTGTTGCCAAATACAATCGGGTTGCAGATCCGAGTGTTCGCGATAAAATGAAGAAACTGGCTCCTGTTTTATAGCTCACAAGCCCAAAACGGGTTTGCAAATACTGGTAAATGGATGTTACATTCAGTCGATAATACAATGGCATCAATACCTGAGCAATGACAATATATCCAATGACGTATCCGAGAACGATTTGAAAATAGGCCATTCCTTCACTTGCCACTTTACCTGGAACAGAAATGAAGGTCACTCCTGAAAGTGAAGCTCCGATCATCCCGAAGGCAACCAAATACCATGGGCTTTGTTTGTTTCCTGTAAAAAAGGAATCTGAATTTGCATTCCTGGAAGTTAGAAATGAAATCAGGATGAGTACCGCAAAATAAGCGATCAAAACCGTGGCAATAATCCAGGGAGCTAAAGTATTATTCATGGAATTTTCAATTCGAGTAGCTAAAATAGCCATAAATAAAAAGTCGGGGCGAAAAATTTTTCGCCCCGACTTTTTTATAATTCAAATATGCTTACTTCGCCGCCATTTCAACGAACTCATCATAAGAAATCTCTTTGGAGTTCAATTTCACGGTATCCTTGAAGTATTGTGTCAATTTTGTTTCAGCCAACATATCGTAAATACGATTTGCCTCTTCGCGATTTTGCAAAGCACCTGCTGCTTGTTTGGTTAATTCTGCATCCTCAGGAGCAGGAATTCCATACTGTGCAAACTGGTTAGCAATTAATCCTTTTGTGAACTCAATCACTTCTGCATTGTCCAATTTGATATCATTCGCTTTGAAGATATGACCTTGGATCAACTGCCATTTCAAATCTTTCGCGTAGCTATCGTAATCAGCTTCAATTTGCTCGATCGTGATCGGTTTGTCGTTCGACAATTGGATCCAACGTTTCAAGAATGTATCCGGAAGATTTACCGGTGTATTTTCTACCAAGTCACGGTAAACTTCACGTGTCAACAAACGATCGGAATCATTTGCAAACATGTTTTTCAAATCTGCCCCGATGCGCTCACGTAATTCCTTTTCAGAAGAAACTGCTCCGTCACCGAACAATTTGTCAAACAAATCCTGGTTCAATTCAGCCAACTCCATACGTTTGATGTCGTTGATTGTCATTTGGTAAGAATCGGAATGATTTGCCAATTCTTCCGGTTTGATTCCAAGCATTGCAGCTTTATCGCTATCACCTCGGGTAATTGCAGACGCAGAGATAGTTACTTTGTCTCCTACTTTTTTACCAACCAATGATTTTTTCACCTTTTTATCTTCGATAAACTCCATGGAAGTTGTTGAAGAATGCATGATTCCACCTTCCTTGATTGATCCATCCTCATTCAACTCAACGAATTGAGCCAAAATCATGTCTGTTTCACCCACCTCATCAGTAGAAGTCATTTTTCCGTAACGACGACGTAAATCATCAATTTGTTGATCCACTAATTTATCGTCGATCTTTACTTGTACGTAATCGTATTTGCTTTTATTCGTCAATTTCAACTCAATTGCCGGAGAATAACCGATTTCGTAAACGAATTCAAAATCTCCCGGATTGTCGAAATCTCCTTTAACCTCCGTTCCATCTTTCGGGATCGGATTTCCTAGAATATCTAATTTATTTTCCTGTACGTAAGCATATAAAGCATCCGAAACCAATTTGTTCATTTCTTCAGCCAATACACCTTTTCCATATTGCTTCTGAATCAAACCCATTGGAACTTTACCCGGACGGAATCCAGGGATTTTCGCTTGCTTACGATATTTATCTAAAGATGCAGCTACTTTACCTTGGTAGTCTGCCGGTGAAACCTGCACCGTTAACAATGCTGTTTGAGCATTAACTTCTTGACGTGTTACGTTCATTCCGTTTTCTTTTAAATTCTTAACTTGTATAAACAAAAAATGGTCTTCATTGACAAACAACGAGACCATTTTTTAAAGTGCGGATGGAGGGACTCGAACCCGCATACCTCTCGGCACTAGATCCTAAGTCTAGCGTGTCTACCAATTTCACCACATCCGCATATTATATATAAACACAACCGTGTTTTTATAAACTTATTTCAATTCCTAAATGATCCGATGATCATTCCTTGCGTGTCAACCATCCCGATAGCTATCGGGATCACCACATCCGCATATTATATATAAACACAACCGTGTTTTTATAAACTTATTTCAATTCCTAAATGATCCGATGATCATTCCTTAATTCCCTATTTGGGTGCACAAAATTAGTGATTATTTCAAATCTTGCAAGCGGAAGGAGCGTTTTTTCATTAAAAAATGTAAAAAAAGTGCCTTCGACTAAGCTCAGCCTACTTTTTATCTCGCTGCAACAACCCCATAAGGGTGAATGAGCGTAGTCGAATGCACCGCAGAAACCTACTTCTTCTTAAACAATTCCACCATCGGTTTGCCAACCGCAGTGTTTGGTCTCTGGACATCCAATATATGAACCAAGGTTGCCGCAATATCTACAATTTCATAAGGTGTGAAAATGTCTTGTGGGAGAATCCCTTTCCCATAAAACAAAACCGGAACGTGCGTATCGTAGTTGAATGCGGAACCGTGACTTGTTCCTTTGTGCGATCCCGGAGTATCTGCAGTTTTCGGCAAATAACCCGGCTGAAGGATGAAAATCAATTCACCACTTCGCTCTTTATCATATCCTGACGCAACCATTTGCTGCCAGTTCTCAGCAGTTCTGGATTGCAATTCTTCCTTCGTAAACACACGCTTCACCTCTGTCCACTTGGCAATTTCAGCTTTAAAGAATGATATGACTTGAGGCTCCAATTCCTTTCCCAGAATATCATTTATCAAATAAACATTGTCGTTATCGATGGTATTCAAGTAATCTTTTCCAAATTTCGCAACACATGCCGAGCGCAAACTATCCATCTTGTTTTTCAGGAATAAATATCCTCCCGGCAATTGATGATCCGTTAAAAACTGAGGAACCGGAACGACAGCGTGGTCGGCAGTCAAGAATACGACATATTGCCCTTTGCCGATTTCCTTATCCAAAGTCTGGAACAAACGCGCCAACTCCTGATCCAAGCGGAAATACATGTCTTCCATTTCCAGGGAATACGGTCCGAAAGCATGACCGGCAATATCCGGAGTGGAATAGCTAATGGTCAAAAAGTCCGTCGTTGCATGCTTCCCCAGTTGTTCTCTTGAAAGCGCCTGAATAGCAAAATCTGTCAGAAAAGTATTTGCAGCGGGCATGATCGTAAACAAGGTCAACTGGTCAGTCGGTGTCGCTTTACTGAAATCATAAGGAAAAACCGGACTTGTCTTCCCTCCTACCAATGCTTCGTAAGGTGAATTATCTTGTTTGATATAAGTGTAGCAAGCAGAATCCTTCAATAAATTCCAAGGTTGATTCACGAATTTTGACACCAATTGCAGTTCATTGAATTGATTCACCCAACCCGGCAATTGTTTCTTGTAAAAAGTGGATGTGATAAAATTTCCGGTTGCATAATCGTACCAATAAGAGCCATCAGACAAATGACCTGCAGGTAAAATCGCACTTCGATCCTTAATGGAAACTCCAATTACCCTGGAACTCGGATAAGTCAGTTTCAATTGATCCGTAATCGTATTGGAACGCAAAAAAACGGGAGAGCATTTCCCGAATGAACTGGATGAGCCTACTGTCGCAACAGTCGTATCTTCCACACAATTCACCTCTCTTCCAAAAGGTCGGTAAAACCAATCATTGGCAACAATTCCATGATTGCTTGGTGTACTTCCTGTATAGATTGATGCGTGTCCGGGCCCTGTAAAAGTAGGGACATAATTATAAGTCACATTTCTGAAATGAGCTCCCTTGTCCATCAATCGCTTGAAACCATCTTTCCCGAATTGCGGATAAAAACGATACAGATAATCGTAGCACATTTGGTCAACGACAATTCCAACAACCACTTTTGGTGTGCTCTTTTGAGAAAAGGATTGCTTGGAGCTCAACCCGAAACAAACAAGTAATACCAACGATAACAATTTCATATTCAATCTTCTTTAAACAATCTTGGAATTATTTCCCACGGAGGATCACGGAAGAACACAAAAGTTCATTTCTACTTTCCACACAAACATTATTCCAACAAAACTAGGATTTGAATTCAAGAAATTACGAAATTCGCTGTAAAATTTCAATTATGTTAGGTTTAAAATTGCCAACTGACCCGCGCTGGGTGAATATTGTAGAGAAAAACATTGAAGAAATCCTGACAGATCATGCCTTCTGCGAACAAAAAGCGGCGAGTAATGCGATTTCCATCATTGTTCAGTATCCTCAATATCCGGATATGGTCAAAGCCATGATTGAAATTTGCCAGGAAGAAATGGAACATTTCGGAATGGTGCATGATAAGATCCTGGAACGAGGCTATCAACTGGGATTCGAACGAAGAGATCCGTATGTTCATGATTTACACAGTTTTCTCAAGGTAACGCATTCCGGAAATCCGAAAAAATCCCACCTGGTGAATCAATTACTCTTTGCAGCCATGATCGAAGCACGCAGCTGTGAACGGTTTAAAATTTTGTCAGAAGAAATCAATGACGCCGATCTGCGCGGATTCTATCGCAGTCTAATGGAAAGCGAGGCACGTCATTATACCGTCTTTTTGAATTTCGCACGGAAATATGGTGAAGGAATCAATGTGGACGCGCGCTGGCAACAATTCCTGGATTTTGAAGCTTCGCTCATGGATAAATACGGAAAAGGGGAAACGATCCACGGATAAACTAATTGACGCTTCGACTGCGCTCAGCGTCCTTTAATCACTTCTATACGGTGACTGAGCGTAGTCGAAGGCACAGGATTGCATTTTAATTCGTATTGATTGGAATAGTCACGATTACACGTGTTCCCGGAAATTCAGTGTCCGAGCTATCTGCAGTATCAATTGAAACGCTGTAAGCGCTATTTTTTCCTTGCAAGGATTTCAGACGTTCTTCCGTAATTTGTGTCCCGTAGGATTTATGTTTGGAATCTTTCTTCTCTTTTTTGGACGCCGCATAGCCAATCCCATTATCTTGAATCAGGACTTTCAACAAATCGTTTTCCTGGTAAAGTTTCAGGAACAATTCACCGCCATTAGGTCGTTTCACCAAACCATGAAGAATTGCATTTTCAACATATGGCTGAATTAACATCGGAGGAATACACGGATACGAGGGCATCTGACGGGGTTCACATTCGATAGTAAAGATGAATGCATCTTTAAAACGCATCTTTTCCAGTAAAATATAATTCTTCAAAGTCTCGCATTCCTCCTCAATCGTAATAAAGGACATCCTGGAATTTGCCAGGGTCTGCCGAATCAATCTTGCAAACCGAATTAAGTATTTCTCTGCATTTTCATTTTCTTCGTACAAGAGAAAACTATGAATGGAGTTCAATGAATTAAAGATGAAATGAGGATTCATTTGTGCAGCCAAAGCCATTCTTTCCAATTCCATCATTCGGTTCAAGAGGTGGTTTTTCCTATTTACCGCACCAACCGTATACCTTAAAATAGCATAGAAAAGAATTCCCACCAAAGCGATATAAATCAGGATGAAATACCATCTGAGGAAAATGATTTTTTCAACTCTAAAACTAGCTAACACCTTAGATTCTGTCCAATCATTTTGCTCATTCAAGAAGGATACTTCCAAATCATAATTTCCATCCACCGGATTATTGATGATTATCTCACCTTTATCAGAACTTATCCAGGTTTGATCTTTTCCAAAGCGGTATTTGTAACTGGTACGCTTGGTCAACAGCTTATTTGAAAGGAAGATTTTAATCAAATCTGTTGTTGCAGGGTACACCTTGCTTTTCGGAAGTTTTTTGTTCTTGTCAAAAGCCAGAATGGAGAACACCCCAATTGGGCATCCTTTCTTTACCTTCTTTACTTTCCGAAAATCTATTTTTTGAACACCAAATTTGGTTGCCAAATAAACCACATCCTTGTAGGAGTATAAATCATTTATTTCTCCACTTGACAGCAAACACTTATTTAAAAAAGAACAAACAATTACTTTTTCTTTTTTCTTTACAAATAAGAATAATCCTTTTTGGGTAGCAATCCAAAGGCGTTTTTTTTCATCAAAGAACACATTCAAAATCTGTTTGCCAATATTAGCCTTAACAACAAGCTTCTCCAATTTATCCTTTTCAGCATTAACACTGAAAATTTCACCTGTATTTGAAATGGCTACCACACCCCATTCCTTGTTATACTCCAAAAAATTAATCCGCTTAGACAACAACTTTTGAGTACTCATCAAAACACGCCCATTTCCGATTTTGAAGGTAAACAAACCTTCATTTCGAAGAATAACCAATTTCCTTTTTGAAGTCATAAAAAACAGATTTATTCCTCCTCCAATCCCACTCGAATAAATCTCTTCTATATTTGTTGTTACAACTGATTTACCAATAATTTCCGAGATTACATCTCCGTTGTAATTGATTCCCACAACAGAAGAATCCGTTGCGTAAACAGGATTAAACGGATAAGTCGCATCCACATCTTTCCAATCGCCCCAATTCACGGTTCCCTTTTCAAAGGCGAAACCGTTCTTCACCGGTAATAAATTGTATTTAAGTACGGTTTTGCCAACTTCCTTGCAAAGAAACGGAGGATACAACTGCTGCCATTTACCTACATAACAGGTAATCACCACATTGTCCTTGTTTCCATTTATAAAGCGAATATCTTCATCCAAATTAGTTCCATTAACGAATAATTGGGAAAACGATTCATCATAAATAGCAAAAAGACCTTTTTCAAGTGTCGTAATCCATAATGTCCCATTTCGATCCTTGCAAACAGAAGTACCTGAATAATTTGACAGATAATGATTAACTAAAACAAGTGTTTTCGTTTTAGGATTAAAGCGGTACTTCTTTAGCCCGTTCTTATACAATCCAACATATAAAAATTGACCATCAGAATCCAATGAAATGACCTCTGCGTTCTCCGGAAACAGTTTAAATTGTTGCTGATAATTTAAGTACAACTTCCTGCTAGCCATCAAGAAAAGATGATTTTGATGCCTTTTGAATCTCATGGTAGTTCCAAAAATGAGCTTTCCAGCAAGAACTTTCTTATTATTTCTGATAAAGTAGGTATTATAAGAATCTAGTGGCGTTTCCCTATTCTTAAAAGCCATTACCTGATCTCCAAACTCAAAAAAATAGCCTTCTTTCCCAAGCTTATCAGATATTACACGTGCTTTTCCCTTATTGGTAACTGCTATCATTTTCTTGTCGCTAGCACCATAGATTATAGAACGATCTGCATTTACATGAAGTAATACATGAGGATTTTTTACCAGTGAAACCGCCTTTTCAAGTTTATGATTGTAGACATATGGTTTCATCTCTCCTTTTTCAAAAACACTCAACATCCCATTATAACCGATAAACCAGATTGCCCCATTTGGTGCTTCCACCAGTCTGAAATTAACATTGTCAGACAACCCGTTTTCCACTGTGTATTTGCGAAATTCAAATCCATCGTATCGAACAACTCCGCGATCTGTCAAAATCCACAAGAGTCCCGATTTATCCTGGTAAACCTGATAGCTTTCCGAACTTGGCAAGCCGTTTTCAATCCCAAAATGATCGTAATTGTATTCCCATGAGATACGATTTCCCTGAGCGGCTGCTACCGAAGTAATTCCGACAAAAAAGATTCCCCACAAAAAGTGCTTGATCAATTGAAAATGCATGATGCATGTTTAGTAAGCAAATGTAATAAAAACGGGGTCAACAATAATTCACTTACTGCTGCTGCACGATTGAATTGGACTTTCTTAGACGGATTTGCCATTTTTGCACGGGATAAACGCTTGCAGTTATCTGAAGATCTTGTACTGACAGCTCAAATGGAATTTACTAGAAACTGGTTAAAGCCATGCTATTCAACTGATGTTCAAGTGAGGCTAATGAAGAATGTTCGTAAGGCGTTAGAACACCTGATATAAATTCAATGCCCTTGACATCATCATTTATTGAATGTGATACTCCCCAATCAGTTCCATTTAGACCACCACTTGAGGCTTGATACAACTGCCATGATAAGACTTCTGTTGAAGTGAACATTTTTTGAATATCCGGACAATGTCCATCATCACAATCAGTAACAACTGGCATTACCAGATTAAAAAACTCTCCTGAGGTTTTAGTTCTGTTTTGGTCAATGTGAGTTGATGAAAATTTGATTGCCTCATGCTTTTTCTCATTTTTAACCCATTGTAAAACCATTTGAGGAATAATGTATTCCGGTTTGAATGCTGCATCAGAGTCAGGAACTTTTACAGAACAAACCGCAATTAGAGGCCAAGCAAGTAAATGCCTTAAAAGAGTCGGTTCATCCATATTACTTCGGTCAAAATTTTTCTGATAAAAAGTATTACAGAGATCCAGGTATTTGATATTTCTTTGAGTTTGAAGTCGAACCGAGTGTAACTTTGTAAGTTCTGGTCTCCTCATTTCTTCCCAAGCTACATATATTGAATTTGCAAGGTACAAACATGGGTATCCAGGAATACTGAATCTTTGAGTCTTGATTAAGTCTCTCTTATGAAACGGGATATGGAAAAGTTCTTTTTTGTTTAAGCGGTACCCTCCATTTTTATCTTGAGTTCTCAACCTATAAAGACTTCTTTTATCAAGGTCATTATCTTTTAGCAGAATTTCGATTGCAACTCCAGAAGCATTAAATGATTCGACAAGACGCTGGTAAGCCTCCATTGGACGACCATCAAGATACATATCAATACATTGCAGTATTCCAGTTACAAGAATTTTTATTTTGTCTTTATCTTTATCAGGAAAAAAAGTTGATAGCTGAAGGGAATCAACTTTTGTAATGAAATCTGAAAACAGCTTTTTAATAAAAGGTCTGAAGAAATGTTCTGAATTCCTTTCTAAGGGAAGGTTAAGAATCCCGTCCTCAAACAAGTCATTTATACTTATGCTCATGCGTGTTGGAGACCTGATAATTCTGCTTTGGAGATATTTTTAATATCTATTGTTTCTTGAAGTTGTTTTTTTTCTGCTTCAGAAGCATCTCGCCAAGTTATGAGATTCCCAACTGGAATAAATGCATACTCTGTGCCTACTCTTTTTTCACTATATGGAATAGCATCAAGAACCACACCTTTCTTGCGTTTACCTAAGTAGATAAACTCAATAAGTCTATTGTGATATGGGAAAAATTCTAAATGATCCATAATACTCAAATATATTAAATACAAATATGTTTTCCAAATATAAAAATGTTAGTATTCCTTAAGGTTACAGATGTTTAATGTAACATTAAAACCGAGAGATTATCATACGTTTTTTTAATTATTTTCTTCTGTTCTTTTTCCCAACACCTCATTATCAATAATTTTGATACGCTTCTCTTTATAGTCATTACCATAAAATTCATATTCTCTGCCTTAGGCACAACAACTTGAACCAATTAATATGTTTTACAAAAAATGTGTTTGCAGGTCGCGAATCACATCTTCTTTCTTCTGACGTGAAATCGGAATTTTCAATCCGTTTTTCATTTTGATATATCCACCTTCTTCCTTCAGGTATTCATCCACGAATTTCATATTGACAATGAATGACTTGTGTGGTCGAATGAAATTCACATTCGCTTTCAATTTATCGTCAAAAAACTTCAAAGGCTTGGAAACCAGTATTTCCTTTCCATCCTCCAGGAATACTTTACAATAAGAACTATCTGCTTCGAAAGACACAATCGCATCCAAACGCACGAAACACATTCCATCTGCTGTCGGAATAGAGATTTTGCGCTCCCCATTCCCATAAGAAATCAGGATCTGATCTGCACTCATGGAACGTTTTTCCCGAACTTTATCCAGGGCTTGATTCACTGCTTCAACAAACAATTCGGAATCAATCGGTTTCATTAAGTAATCGAGGGCATGATAACGGAATGCTTTTACTGCATATTGATCGAAGGCTGTCGTGAAAATAATCTGGGCGGCAAAAGCATCGCTGTCGTCCAACACATCAAATCCGGTTCCATCACCTAAATTGATATCGATGAAGATCAGATCAGCTTCTGTTTCATTAATTAACTGAACTGCAGATTTGAAAGAATCCGCTTCTCCAAGAATTTGAAAATTCGGAAAATAGCGCTCCAAATATTTTGAAATAACCCTCCTTGCATCAACCTCATCGTCGATAATTAACACCCTCTTAGTTTTCATAGTCATAACAGTAAATAGTTGTAATCTCCTTTAAAGTAAATGTCGTTAGTAATCTTATAAAATGAATGAGTGGATGGTTTGAAAATTTGACTTAACCTGGTAGTAATTTACGAAAAAAAAAGTTGTCCCCTTTTCTATTCACAAATAGAATTTCCTTGCAGCGGATTAAATAAATTATCCCTAAAAAGCTTACCATAGGCAGAAGTCTCTGTTTAGAATTCCAAAATTAAGAAACGTTACAAAATCGACTTTATTTTATACTGCCAATAATTCACAATGTCCCTGTTCCATTAAAAAAATGGTAACTTTAGTGCTTCAAAATGAACCATGACAAAATTGTTACTTTCGGCGGTAATTGCAGTTGGCGTAATCCTCACCTCCTCTTTCGGCTTCAATAAGACACCAGATGACCAAACTGTAAAGTACAATACGGAATATGTCATTGTGCTTGTGATCGACGGTCCCCGCTTCACGGAAACATTCGGAGATTCAACTTACAAATACATTCCGCATTTAGGTAATGAGCTAAAAAAAGAAGGTGTTCTTCTAAGTAATTTCAGAAACAACGGTCCAACCTACACGATTTCAGGACATTCGGCAATTGTTACCGGAAGGTATCAGCATATCTCGAATGCAGGAAAACAGTTCCCGAAATATCCATCTATGTTCCAATATTACCTGAAAGAAAAAGCAGTTCCAAAATCGGATGCATGGGTTATTTCGAGTAAAGGAAAATTGGAGGTTTTAGGAAATACCACTTATAAGAAATGGTCGAATGTCTTCAAACCTTGCACCTATTGCGGACTCAATGGAAACGGAGCAGATTACACCGGTGACCAGGAAACTTTCGATAAGGTAAAAGATGTTCTTTCTGCTGAAAAACCACCACATCTGATGCTGATCAATCTGCTTGCTGCTGATTCCTATGCACATTCAAAAGAATGGGACCGCTATTTAAGATCCATTCAGCAATGTGACGATTATGCATTCCATCTATGGAATTTCATTCAGTCCAACGAAAAACTGAAAGACAAAACTGCACTTATCATCACGAACGATCATGGTCGTCATTTGGATGGACATAAAGACGGATATATCAGCCACGGCGATAACTGCGAAGGATGCAGACACATCAGTCTGTTGGCAATCGGTCCTGATTTCAAACAGAATGTCGAATCCAAAGATTGTGCGGAACAATTAGATATCAGTAAAACGATCTCGGAAATACTTCATTTCTCCATGCCTACCGGAAAAGGGCGGGTTTTGAAGGAACTCTTTAAATAATTACGAGATCCGAAATCCGAATTAGTAGTTATTCAAACTCGAATTCTGCCAGATCAATGATTTCGCTTTGCTCTTCCAATCTCCGGGTGATACTTTGAGTCTTCTCATTCTTCCGACCATAATTGGTGATCAGTTTCACATGTATTGTTGTCAATCCGGATAAAGTCTGAGCACTGCTTCCATAATAATTCGCCTGAATCTGATAAGTTCCCTTCATCGCTTTTTTAATCATGAACTCTTCCGGTCCATAACCACCTGTGCAATCGAGTGAAATTCGCCCTCCGGCTTCCGTTAATTGATGTGAATAATCACATTTTTCACCTGACGGATCTGTCACCCATAAATCAATGTCGCAATTATCGGAATCCCAATCGATCACTACACGGACATCAACAGGTAGTTGCCAGATCAGTTTTTTACTCAGTTTACCGGTTGCCAATTTGTGTTTCGATACCAAGTGGTTCAACTCAACCAAACAAATATTTTCAATGTCTCTGAATCGATCGTCCCAGCTATGAGTAATTACATATTTCAGCTCGGAAAATGCTTTGGAATAGTTCCTGTTCAGTTCATAGGCCAAAGCCAAATCGCGGTATGACTGAGGTTCTTCAGGACGCATTTTTTTCACCCTTTCAAATACGGAAACTGCCAATTCGTATTCTCGCATCTGTTCGTAGCGATGAGCCAGAATGCGCAACATTTGAGGATTTTCCATTTCCAATTCCGAAATATTGGAAAGTATGCGGATCGCTTCTTTCTTCTTACCAAGTTTCAGGAAATAATCCGAGACATCCACGTAAAACGAAGGTTGGTTCTGGTATTTCTTTTTTAGAGAAAGATAGGTTGTGTAAAGTCCTGACTGGTTACTTGCCTTCAGTTTATTCAAATAGGGTGTTTCCGGATCCCAGTTTGAAAGTTCAATTTTAGCTTCCAGCTCGTTTTTATCTGAAACTTTGAAACCCGATGCATTTACATCCGTCACCTGAAATGTTAAATTAGAGGTTTCAGACCAAGAATAACTTGTTGCTCCATTTGAAGTCGCGCTAAGACTATAAGTACCAGATGAAACCGCACGATCGGAAAGAACAACTGTTTCACCTACAGCAGCATCTTGTCCCTGGCTCGTATTTGCATTCCCGCTTGATGTAACAACATCCATTGTTTCCATCGTTTTCAGTTTTTCTTCCTTCTCCACCGGTTTGGGTTCAAAGTCAGTTCTCCACCATTCGATTAATTCTTCAAAACGCGTTTGAACCATCTCCCGGTGTTCCTTGGTCTCTTTCTTCGAATCAATTTCAGGAGTTTCTTGTGCTTTCAAGCGTTTATAATACTCTTTTCTCATCTCTACCGGTGGAACGATCCGATATTGCAGGTAATCTTCCAAAGCGTCCAGGACAATGAGTGAAGTATAGCGGGAGATCAGCTTATTCTGTTTCGCCAAACGGATCATTTCGGGTTTGTTCTTTTCATTTTCCAGATCCAACTCTTTCAGGTAGTTATTGGACCAAAATTTAGAAAGCATTTCCGTCGATTTCACTTTTCTCAAGGCATCCCGCTTCAAGTTGATTTTCTTTGTCACTTTCCCTCCCGATCCGAAGAGCAATGTGAATTCTTTTGGAAGGGATTTCAATTTGGAATAGGTCCTAAAATCAGAATCGGCAAACGATCCGATTCCGGTAGTTTTTCCTTCTATCCCTTGAATTCCCAGGAACTGAAGTTGTTCGTATTTCAATTTATTCAAACTCTCAGCCAATCCGTTTTCATTCAAGTTGATGAATTCACCTCCGTTTTGTGCCGTCAATTGTGCCGAACGGGAATCAAATTCAGAACTGGAGCTGATCACATACACGCGCTTGTTCTTCAGTTTCGGAAAGGACTCTTTACCTAAATTGGATAAACAATCTGACAACAAAAGTACTTCTTCTCCTAAGATCTGATCGGCGGCAATACACCCCAACTGGGTTCCTCCATCCAATTTTTGGTAATCCAACTCTTCCAGAAAACGGGTGATGTCCGATTCACTCAGAATCGTCCTCCAGCTTGTTTCGTGTACTGCATTGCTGAATACGATCAATTGAACATCCACTTTCTTGAAGCTAGCCAGGTATTTCCGGATCAGGGCTTTTTCTTTCTCAAAATTCCGTTTTTCAGAAGAGGCGGAAACATCCAATAAAACGGATACCGATCTCAGTTTTGATTTCAGGTGTTTTTCCTGTTTTGGCTGAAGAGAGGTTTGAAAAATGTAATTGCCGTCTTCTGTAGGTGCGATAGTGGATTCCGACTCATCCAAATCCTGTTGGATCAATTGAATTCCTTTTTTCAGTTTCACTTTCTTCAAATCGGATCTCGTCACAAATTGACCTCCGACCAAGGAATAGGTATTTCGTTTATCTAAGATCTCCTGACCTAAATCATCCACAGAAATGGAGCAGGAATAATTTTCAATTTCGCCGCTGTAATTTAACGGAAGAAAGTAAGCATTCATTCCGTCTTTCGTGGTCAACTCTTCCACATAGGTAATGGAAATTTTCTTTGTTCCTTTTGCCGGAATCGGGTAAACCCGGGCTTTGAATGTATTTCCTTTTGATAACTCCAACAATCCCGGATCGACTTTTCTGCGAACAGTGGATTCAAATGCCACTCTTCCCAAATCCTTATCCACGATAACACCTTCACGCATCTTGCCATTCACTTCCAATTGAAAGTTACTGATCAATTGTTTTTCACCCAATGGGAAATAAAACTCTCCTTCCAAAATGCGGTCATTCTCATTTTCAAATTCAATTTCCAATCTGGTCTCTGCAAAGCTTCCATGAATCGCGGTCTTGATATGCAAGCTCCGTGTATTCAAAGGCATACTGATCTCCTGCTTATTCTTGACCATCAAAGCCGGACTAGACAGGCTGGTATTCAGGTTCAGTTTTTCAACTGTCCAATTCGCATGTTTCGCAGCATGTTTATGCTTTTTAGGAGTGATTGGTGCTTCTTTCGAGAAAAGTCCGTAGAATAGGAATGAAAGCCCGAATACAAGAGCCAAACCAGGAGCCAGATACTTCTTTAAGTTCATAGAGAATAGATTTCGCTTAAGAATACATCTTGCTCAAGCAAAGGTTCAATCTGCCTTATTCTCCGTCCATGAAATACCAGCGACCTGCTATTTTCTCAAATCTGGAATCTTCCGTGTGACGCGTCAATTGGTTTGTTTCATCCAGGTAGGTCGCAACGAACTTGACGCGCTTTTCCGAAGAAGAAAGAATCTCCAAACTGATCCAGGTACTGTTTGAAGCCCATTCCAGGATTGATTTCGGATTGTAGTATTTTCTGAATTTCGGTGAGGTTGTTTCCAGGATATAGGAAACATTTTTGGTCACGTATGCCGAATACCTGGAGCGCATTAATTCTTCTGCAGTTGCTGGAAAACGAGTTTCCAAAAGGAATGGTTCACAGCATTCAACGAACGGTTTTTGACTTCCGCAATGACATGCACCTACTATTTCCGAACTCATGGTTTCTTTTTCCGGATAGCTTCGTCCATATGCAACTTAGCCACATTCGGACGAATGAAGTTTTCCTTCGTATCGATCAAAGGTTCGTAAGGATAATTGCCGAACAGTGTCGATAAGCGATTGATTGCAAATACTTTTTTAGTGTAGTGATTTGAAAGGATGATCATGCAGATCGTATCTTGTCTCAAGGATGCATAACAACCTGTATTTCCGTGCCACCAACCCGTGTGAAAAAACAAAGTTGACTTCCCTTTGTCTTCCCGCATCCGGAATCCTAAACCGTAGTTACTTTTCCCTTTATGTTCGTAGCTGTAACCTTTGAAAATCTCTTTTTTGATCGCATCACTCAGGAATGCACTTGAATAAGTTCCTTTGTCCAGTTTCAGTAAGTCTCTTGCTGTTGTATACAAGTTCTTATCTCCGTAAACGCCATCCAGGTTGGTGAATGGTTCCAGTGTATTTCTTGAATCATAGGATTGAGCCAGGGAATCCGAATTTTTAGATCCGTCGTTGATAAAGGAATCGGTCATTTCCAAGGGATCAAAAACCAACTCTTCGGCAAGACGGGGAAACTTCTTGTGGGTGATTCGTTCAGCAATCAAAGCCAACAAGACATAATTGGTATTGCAATAGGAAAACTGCGAATTCGGGGGGAAGTACAGGGGCATTTTGTACGTATTCAGGAGCTGAACAATCTTTTGATTGGTCAGGGTTTTGGTTGCAGGCCAAATGGAATAGGGAAAATACCCGTAATATGGAATTCCACTTCTGTGATTCAACAACATTCTGACCGTTATTCCCTCGTACATGATCTCCGGCAAATACGAGCGGATATCTTTATCCAAAACAACCAGATTTGAATCAACCAACTTGCAGATCACAATAGCTGTAACCACCTTCGAAATAGAAGCCACGTGTAGAGGAGTGTGTTTATCAACCCGTTGTTTGAATTGATGATTCGCCATTCCTTTGTAACGTTCGTAAACGACCACTCCGTTTTTTGCCACCAGAAACATCCCATTAAAATCAGGTGCGATCCGGTCACGGTAAAAATGACTGATACTGTCGTAATAATGCGGAACAAATGATTTCGGAACCGGATTAAATTTGGGGAATCGGAATTCTTCCACGGAGGTTTCAGCATCCGTTTTTTTCGCAACCTTGACTTCCGTCTGACAGCCAAAAAGCAAAAAAAAGAACACTAAAAGGGTTGTAAACCGAGAAAATCCGAAAATCATGGCGCAAAGATAGGAAAACGCTTTATCCTTGCAAGCGACTATTAATAAGTATACTCAGCCGTCATTTTACGAATCAAACCATCACGACCTTTCACTTGTAAAGTAACGTTAAAATCAACCGGTTTTCCTTTATTGGCAGTTTTTGCTTTTGTCAATGCATCGAGCACTTCTTGTGTAATTGCTCCGCCGGTAATTAACGGAAGTGGTGCTGCAATCAAGGGTGAATTCACCTGATAGTTAACCACTTCAAAACCCGGATTCTCCAAAATTAAAGTTTCATCGTACCCGACACGTAAGTTCACTTTATCCAATGTTACAACAGGAGAACCTGCGGGAGAAACTCCCCAGAAAACAGTTGGTACAGGTAAATTCAAGACGCGAAATTGCCATGTTCCGACCACATTCTTGTCTTTGAAGTTCCGGGCAATTACAGTGATGTTTTTTGCAGAGGCATGTGGTTTCAAAATAAAACACGAATCTGTCCGGTAAATCTGAGCCTGGTCGCTTTCCAAATCAAGAAATGCTGTTTCTGCTCCCGCACCTATTTTGATTTTGTTATCATAGCCGCGATAGACCACATTGTACTCAGGAAAACCTAAGGCAACTTGAGAAAAACTAAAATGACAAATCAAACATGTAATTAAACTAATAACTATTTTCATATAACAGGTGTTAAATTTATTACTAAATATACCATTTATAATTAACTTGTTTACATGAAAAATTACAGACCAGTAGCAGCAATCCTTTTCACAACACTTCTTCTCTCTTGTGGTAACAATCAGGAGGAAAAGCAAGAAGCCGAAACTCCCGTTGAAACTCAAACATTGAATGAGGAGCCACTACCGGAACTGAAAAAAGAAGCTAAAAAACCGAAGGAAGATACCCATGTCAAAATCACCCATACGGAAGATAAACTGATCGATCTGGTTTGGCAACTTCCTGAAGTGAAAAGCTTGTCTGATAAGATCGAACGCGAATCAAAAGGGAAACGTCATCTGGTAGGACGCATCTCCTCCACTCCATCCGATGATCAGGAATATTACGGGGTTTCAGTTGCAGAAGATAACGGTGAAGCTTTGGCTACTTATTTTGAGTTCCGCATCTATCCGGATAATACGATGTATTACTACGATGTCGTGGAGGACCAGGAGTTAACCCTAAAAGAATGGCGGACCCGGAAAAAATAATCCAAGTCCGCCAAATAGCATATTAAGTGTTGCGGTTTTTTCTATTTGAATAGTTGCACAAATCCTTGTCCTTCGAACAATTCATCCTGTGCTCCTTTGGCTGTGTACTTATAGAAGTAAACACCTTCGTTCACCAAGTTTCCTCCAGAATCTTTCCCGTCCCAACTGAATGGCACTGCGCTGGAAACATAGACCGGATTTCCCCAACGGTTGACAACCGTCACGTCCAATTCCTTGATATTCAGCAATTCGAATGTAAAGAAGTCATTCACATGATCCCCATTCGGAGTAAAGATATTCGGAGCCTTGATATCAACAGGTACAATTACCGGTGGAATTGGAGGAACCGGAGGAGGAAGGACAATTACGGTAACAAATGCCGTATCTGTGCAGTTTCCATTAATTGCTACCAAAATCACATTATAGGACCCAACAGAATCGTATACCTGATTTTGTGAAGAAAGATCCGTTGTGGAGTTGGTGTTTCCATTTCCAAAATACCAATCAAAGCTATTTGAATTCGAACTTCCATTCGTGAATGTAACCGACAACGGTCCATAACCGGAAATTGGATTTGCAGAAACTTGCGCTATTGGTGGGTTCAAAGTCGTCACTAAAACTGAATCTGTTCTATGACAGCCTTGGTTTTCAACATCGATATAATACCATCCTGCACCTAAGTTTTGCCAAACAGATGCATTGATCTGATTCGGATTATTGGCTCCCGGACCATTCCACGTATAAATCGGTTGTCCTACGAATGGACCATGCACCAACGTATAAACGGCACCATCATTGACTCCACAGCTTGTAGGCTGAGCTGCAACCGTATCAAATCCCCAAGGCATTGCTGTAATGGATACATTGACAGAATCACAAAGAATACATCCGGATCCGCTCGGACTGACTGCAGACACAGTATACCAGCCAGAAGTTGCTGGTGTGATCGTCGGAGTTGTTGCACCCGTTTCCCATGTGAAATTAGGATTCTGGAAATTTGCGGTTGCAGTTATCGCTTGTGGTTCATTTTGACAAAAAGTGATATTTGCTCCGGCATCAACTGTATTTGCATCGTAAGTGACAACCAATGTATCTGATTGAAGACAAGCTGTATTGAATGTAATATTGTCAATCGCGAAATCATTGTTCCCACTGGAAACCTGGGCAACAATACTGATGGTTGCCGATGTACTCACTCCGGAATTCCAAAACTGGGAAAATTGCTGCCAATTACATGAAAGCAAAGTTGGGCTGAAAACCGGTCCGATCTGTACTCCATTGATAAAGAATTGCAATATGGCAACGTTTGACTGCGTGATATTTTCCACACTGGTTGCCCAGGCAGAGAAGGAATAATCCGTGTTCGGATCGACTGCGATCACTTGTGACCAAACAGTTGTATTAGGAACGTTTGATCCATTGACAACCAACATATTTCCCGGTCCTGTGGTTCCAAGATCACTGCATGCCCCAAAATTGTTGTGAACCAGATTCGGGCTGGTTGTGACTGCATAAGTCGATGGATTTGTTAATAAGCCAAATGAACCTCCGGTTCCGGGTCCGTATCCTGTTGTGAATCCGGTATTCCCCGCTTCAAAGTCTCCATTGACAACCAAATTAGCTGTATAATTGACCACATTCAACACAACCGAAGTGGGTGCTGTGATCGTTACATCCGTTTGGTTTCCCGGTAAAATATTCCATGTATATGCATCGTAGCCGGATGGTGCTACCAAATTCAATGATTGCCCTTGACAGAGTAATGTGTCATTTCCCAGATTCAACAACGGAAATTGGGAACATTGTGAGCTTGCTGTATTCCAGGTCAATACGACAATAAATGCACCTAATATTTTTTTCTTCATAACGCAAATCTATGAATACTAAACGGATATAGTAACTATTTAGTTGCTTGAGGAATCTTTTTTTTCTGTTTTTAACAATTTATTAAGAACCTATCTTATCATCAAAAAGCATGTATGCTTAAATAAGATTAACTAACTTTGCATCTATGAAATTCAATGAATTAGGATTAAACGATTTGGTCCTTGAAGCCATTCATCACATGGGCTTCGAAAATGCAACTCCAATCCAACAGTTTTCCATTCCAGAAATCCTTGCTAATAGCGATTTATTAGCTTGTGCACAAACCGGAACAGGGAAAACCGCTGCATTCATCCTTCCTATTTTGCATAAGCTTACAGGAAAAGAAGATGCTTCCATAAATACACTGATCCTGGTTCCTACCAGAGAACTTGCGATTCAGATAGAACAAGAAATACAAGGTCTGTCTTATTTTGTTTCGGTAGGATCCGTTGCAATTTATGGTGGTGGTGACGGTACTCGCTGGGAAGAACAAAAAAACGCATTGGTTGAAGGAACGGATATCATCGTTGCCACTCCGGGGAAATTACTGTCTCACATCATGCAAGGTTATGTTGATTTCTCTCAATTGGAACACTTGATTCTGGATGAAGCTGACAAGATGCTGGACATGGGGTTCTCGGATGATATTGAGCGGATCATTTCGCATCTTCCCAAAAAGAGACAAACTTTACTTTTCAGTGCCACGATGCCATCGAAAATTAAAAACCTGTCTTCGAAGATCCTGATCCATCCAAAAGAAATTGCCCTTTCCATTTCCAAACCGGCAGCCGGAGTTTCACAAAATGTGATTCTTTGCTTTGATGAACAAAAAAATAAGGTTCTCGATTTTATATTGAAAGAGCGCACCAACTATGATAGCATCATCATTTTCACTTCGGCTAAAAGCAAGGTTCATGAAATTGTTTATGCATTGAGAAAGGTCGGGTATAAGAATACACAAGGTGTTTCTTCGAACCTGGAGCAGGAAGAACGGGAAGAAGTGTTGAGAGGGTTCAGATCCAAACGCACACGTATTTTGGTTGCTACAGATGTAATGAGTCGTGGAATTGATATCAAGGAGATCAATCTGGTAATCAATTATGATGCTCCGAGAGATGCGGAAGATTATGTTCACCGGATCGGTAGAACAGCGCGTGCAAATACGAAAGGGGAAGCATATACCTTGATTAACCCAAAAGATATGCCCAAACTTTCCCGTATCGAACGATTGATTGAAATGGAAATTCCACGTGTTACGCTTCCTGAAGAATTAGGAGCAACTCCTGAATGGAAGACTTCCGGTTCGGGCTCCGGTCATCCTTCCGGTGGAAAAAACAAGAATCGTAATAAGAAGAAATATTTCGGGAAGAAAAAAGCAGATTGATTCAATGGTTTTTAAAGGTGGTCGTTCATTCGTTATACGAATGTCGCCACTTCTCCATTTTTCGCATTTCGAACACGTTCTGAATACCCTTTAAAGAAGTAAGGAATATTATCCTCGTCACCATTCACAATGCGGTTTTTCACTTTTCCAAAGGTCAAAAGGGAAATCTCAAAATTCGGGAGTCCTGTTTTTAATAAAGGTTGTTCCAGACTATCTTCCCAAAAGTAAACACCTCCGTAGGTTCGTCTGGCAACTTCCAGAATATATGATCCTGTCTGTGCACAAAAGTCATCAATAATCTCATTATCCGAAAGATCCGCGAAATCTGAAAAATCTTCAATCAAACTATCCAATACGTTCAGACTGCGGATTGAATAATCAAAAGCTCCGTCGTATTTGGAATTAAATGCACGTACAATTTTCTCAGCATTCGCAGTTGCCTTGCTGATAAACTCTTGCTGTATTTTATCAAAGATATCTTTCCCTAAATCGGTTGTGATTAGTGGTTCTTCGTCTTTGACCTCGGCTTTTCCGTACTTGAAAAATTGAAAAAATTTCATTTTTTGATTAGATGTGTAGCGTAGTTCTAATTCTAAGTTGCAAAAGTACAACTTTTTTAAATCATCGGTATTGTCAAAACTTATTTGTATCGAATTATTTTTCAACCCTTATTGATAACACGATCGTGTTATTCTTAATCCGTGTAACGAACGTCTTTCCGATAGGGGATTTTCTCTATTTTCCGAACCTCGATGGTTACATGTCCGAATTCTTCCGAAACCTTACCGTAAATGGCATAAACACCTTTTCCGCGGAATGGATACCTCAAGGCAATATCCTGAAATTGAACCGTATCCAACTGATCACCTTCCATATCGAACAAGGTTCCGAAATGCACAATCTGGTTTTTAGCACTCACAATTCGTTTCACTGTTATCAAATATCCATACGTTACAATCTCCCGATTCACATGATCCATCAGGTTTCTCGCCAAGACATGGTCACTTGGCTTTTCTTCCAGGATATCGAACGGATTACATAGCGGAAACTCCAACAACTCCATGTGCTCAAAAGCTTCTTCAAAATCGGTTTCTTTCAATTCCGGAAACACAAATTCGCGGCGTTCCTGTAAAAACAATTGTGGCTGAGCTGCTGATTTCACCAACACTTTCTGAAAATTCAAATGCGCATTCCACATCAGTTCCTTTTTTGGAATCCCGAATGAACGAAGTGCCCCGACCCGAATCAATAACAGCAATTGTTCCAGTGGAAGCACAATCCGTTGCAACAGATCGTTGAATCCGATGAATTCACCACCCGAATTCCGTTCCTGAACCAATCCCCGGAGATGCTTCAATTCAATCCCCGCAATATGCTGGAATCCCAGATAAATACTTGTTCCCTGAATGATCGTTTCCGCGTTACTATGATTGATACACGGAGCTTCAACGACTGCTCCTAGTTTTTTAGCTTCCAAAACATACACTTCTGTCCGGTAAAATCCTCCGAAATTATTGATTGTCGCAACCATGTACTCCAGCGGATAATATGCTTTCAGATACAAGCATTGGTAACTCTCCACAGCATAGGAAGCCGAATGTCCTTTGGAAAAAGCATACCCCGCAAAGCTTTCAATCTGGCGCCAGATTTCCAAAATATCCTTTTCAGAATGTCCCCGCTGTCTTGAATTTTCAAAAAACTTCGTCCGAACCAATAAAAATTCATCGCGGGATCTGAATTTACCGGACATTCCTCTTCTCAACACATCCGACTCCGCCAAGTCCAATCCACCAAACTGATTCGCCACCTTGATCACATCTTCCTGGTAAACCATCACCCCATAAGTATCGGGCATGATATCCAATAAAACCGGGTGTGCTTCCTTGATGCGTTCCGGGTTCCGATGCCTTAAAATATACTCCCGCATCATTCCTGAAGAAGCCACACCTGGTCGGATAATTGAACTTGCAGCAACCAATTCCAAATACGTATTGGTTCGCAACTTGATCATCAGCATGCGCATTCCCGGGGATTCGACATAAAAACAACCGATCGCTTTTGCTTCCCGCAATAGTCTGTTGATCTTGTCGTCCACAATAAATCTGCGCACATCGTGAATGTCGTGAGGAGGACAAGCAGGTTGGTTGTAGGCAATAATATCCAAAGTGTCCCGGATTTTCCCCAAGCCTCTTTGTGAAAGGATATCAAACTTATACAAGCCCACATCTTCTGCTTCAATCATGGAAAATTGAGTGGTCTTATACCCTTTCGAAGTCAGAAATGTGGAGGTAAAATAATTGATCGGTTTTTCGCTGATAATCATTCCTCCTGCGTGAACACTCAGATGAGAGGGAAGTCCGGCAATCAGTCCGCTATATTTCAAAACCAACTCCTGGATCGGGTCATTCTTCCGCAATCCGTGTTTATCCCCCGAAAGCACATCGATATCTGTCTTTGGCAAACCGAACACTTTCCCCAATTCGCGGATAGTGGCTTTGTATTGAAAAGTATTGTAAGTACAAATGAGTGCCGTATTCTCAAACCGGTCAAACATATATTGCATGACATCATCCCGATCCCGCCAGGAGAAATCAATGTCAAAATCGGGAGGGTTCTGCCGGTACAAATTGATGAAGCGTTCGAAATACAGATCCAATTCAAGCGGATCGACATCCGTAATTCCCAATAAATAGGCGACCAGACTATTCGCTCCGCTTCCCCTTCCAACGTAGTAATAACCTTTCGATTTCGCATAGGAAATAATGTCCCACGCAATCAAAAAGTAGGTGATGTAATTTTTTTCATCTATGACTTTGATTTCCTTGTCAATGCGTTGTTGGATTTCCGGCGTATTGATATCATAGCGATGCTTCAGGCCTTCTTCACAAAGCGAGCGGACAAGTTTCAGGTCATTTTCCCTGGAATCACCATAGAAAGCCAAATTCTGGGATGTTGCCTGAGGTGCGAATTCAAATTCAATGGAACATTGTTTCAGGAGCTCTTCCGAACGAAGCACCAGATCTCCAAACTCTTCATAGCTATGCAATAAGTTTGTCCGTAATAAAAACAGTGCATCTTCCCTACTTTGATCTTCAGGAGCCAATCTGGAAAGCAGTACGTTCTGATCAATTGCCCGCAGCAGACGGTGCGTATTGAAATCGCGCTTTGAACGGAATGTCATGGATGGAAGCGCCACATATTTATCCGAATTCCTAGATTTATTCATCCGAAAACGGTTTAACTGATGGGCAGCCACTCCTATAAATTCATGTGATTCCAAGCTTTCCGGCTCTTTTCCCCAAGGATAAAAAACCAGACAATTCTCAAATTTCGGGGCTTTACCCGGAAAAGGAGTTTCTTCGTGTGTGTATTTGCTCAGGAACCGGTTTATTTCCATAAATCCGTCATTGTTCTTAGCCAAAACCACGTAACAACCCGAAATTCCATTCCGAAAATCAACTCCGACAACGGGAATGCGATTGTTTTCCTTACTGTATCGCACAAAGTTCAAAACTCCGGAAGTGTTATTGATATCGGTCAAAGCAATCCGTTCATATCCGGCATTCATTCCCCATTGAACCAATTCTTCCGGATTGACCATTCCATATTTTAAGCTGTAACACGAATGATTGTTTAACATCTTTATACTAATTACGAATGCCGAATTCCTAATTACGAATTGACGGCATGTAGTTAAGGCATTTATAACTGTTTCAATAAAACCAAATTCCTGATGTCACCCTTACTGTACCTTCTCTCTTGATCCGGCAGTAGATGTGACATCAGAAATCCGATTCCAATCAAATCATTTCCCTCCATTCATCTGCGCTATAGGTGGGAGGTGTAGATGGTAGGTTAGGCACTCTGAACAGAGGGAAACGATTGATCTGATTTGTGTTTTATTCTTTTAACTATTCCTGTTTGAAAATCACCCCCTCCGCCCGGTTAGGTTCAGTGGTAGACGAAGGGAATGATTTCCGTGATCCGGGTTGGTTAGGGTTTACTCGTTAATACTATTTTTATAAAGTGCTTCTCCATGCAGCTCAAAACCTATTTGTTTTCGGATATTCGATAATTCCGTTCCCATTTTTCTTGTTTTCAGCAAAAATGTTAGACAATCCGGTTTGCAACTACTACTGGAGTTTCTCCCCTAAAAGGATTGAAATGTCCGATACTCTTCACGCGCATTCCTACAGCTCTTTGGATTGCCCGTTCTCCAAAGCGCTCCCGAATGTCGTCCATCGAATGATACAAGGTTGCCAATCGCGACCCTTCATCAAACAAACGCATCTGATAATTTCCATGAACCAACTCACTCATTCGCACTCCGACCAAACGCACCAGGAGACGTCGGTTGTGCAGTTTCTCAAACAAATCCATCACGATTGGAATAATCTCATGATCTGCCGCCGAATAGGGAATCCGATGCTGTAAGGTTTTCGTTTGAAAGTCGGAATAGCGAATCTTTACCGTCACACAAGCACATACTTTCTTCCCTTTCCGCAGCTGAAACACCAGGTTCTCCGCCAAGGCGAAAACAATGGCTCGCAACCGGACGACATCAATCGTATCCTGTTCAAAGGTGCGTTCACTGGAAATCGATTTCCGTTCGCTGTATTGGATCACCGGACTCGTATCAATTCCCTGCGCTTTTTTCCAAATGGCGATTCCATTTTGTCCGAGCACACTTTCAAGCATTTCAACCGGCATCTGCTGAATGGTTCCTATCCGTTTCACTCCCAAACTGCAGAGCATCTGGTAGGTTTTCAATCCGACCATGGGGATTTTCTGCACTGAAAGCGGGTTCAGGAACAATTTCTCCGACCCATCGATGATATTCATCTGATTATTGGGTTTCGCTTCTCCTGTCGCGATTTTCGAAACCGTTTTGTTCACTGACATTCCAAAGGAAATCGGCAATCCTGTTTCATGCATGATCTTTTGGCGCAATTCTCCTGCATATTTGTAGCATCCGAAGAAACGGTCCATTCCGGAAAGATCCATGTAGAATTCATCAATGGACGATTTTTCCACCAGCGGAACTGCTTCCTGAATAATATCCGTCACCATCCGTGAATACTTGGTATAGTTCGCCGAATTCCCACTGATAACAATGGCTTCCGGGCAGCGTTCTTTTGCTATCTTCATTGGCATGGCGGAATGGATTCCAAATCTTCGGGCTTCGTAACTGCAACTCGCAACTACTCCACGGTCGGATGATCCACCGATTAAAATCGGCAATCCGTTTAGGCGGCTATCTTCCAAGCGTTCACAGGAGACAAAAAAGGTATCTAAATCCATGTGAACGATACTGCGTTGTTGTTCGTTCATGTCTCGTATTTTTAAAATTTACGACTGCATAACGTTTCCGAACAAGATAAAGCGAAGCTTTTGATACTAATCAGCTGTAGCTGATCAGCACGAAAAGAGTCATCTCAAATTACATTCAAACTATTTTATTACTTTTAATTCCGGTTTCAAAGGTAGTATTTTGATTATATTTAAATCTAAAACTGATTAATATTTAATCAACAGTGCAAATATACTTATCAACCACGTAAAAGATTTACGAACAACTATTCTTTTCCAATTTTTATTAAAAACAAATTGAAAGATGAATCATTCGTAGATTTTCCATACCTTTTAGTGAAACAAACGCTTTATGAAACAGTTCCTTTTTTTGATGATTCTCTTATTTGGAAAATTCGCTTATGCGGACGGACTGGATGAAATCCGGATTTATGTGAATCAGAAACTGGTTGCAACCACGTACGAGGGTGCTTCTCAAACATTGGAATTGAATGTTTCCGTAGGAGACACCCTCAAGTTTGAGATTTCGACTGATTGGGGAGGAACGGAACATGCTTCCATCAGTGTATTCGAGCATCAGAGCAGTGAAAAAATCCAAGAATTGACGCGAACTGTTACCGAAGTTAATTTTTGGCAGGTGGTAACTCCGGGACTATTGGACAGTGAAATGCTGTATGTTTTCAATTTCAATCCACAGGTGAATCGAACGTGGAAATTTGCACGGATTGTTTTGAAGAGAAAGGAATAAGAGAAATATATTTACACGTTCAATTAATCAGCAATCAACCTACAAATTGTCATGAAAAAATTCCTTCTAAGGACAATAAGCATCCTTATTATACTATACGTTTTAGGAGTCATCCTTTTGTATTTCTTTCAGGAAAACCTGATCTTTTCTCCTCAAAAACTGAATAAAGCTTTTCAATTTGAATTCGACCAGAAATTCGAAGAAAAGAATATTAAAACAACAGATGGAACGATCTTAAGCGGGGTTCTATTTAAAGTTCCGGATTCAAAAGGATTGATTTTCTACTTACACGGAAACTCAGGCTCTATCAATTCATGTGGAATCGTTGCAGAGACATTCACGGCACTAAATTATGACGTTTTCATGTTAGACTATAGAGGCTACGGAAAAAGCCCCGGATCAATTATTGGAGAAGAACAAACCCATAAAGATGTTCAATCAGCTTATAATGAAATGAAGAACATCTATCCGGAAGACAAAATATGCGTTTTGGGCTACTCGATCGGAACAGGATTCGCTTCCAAGTTGGCTTCCGAAAACAATCCGAAATTACTGATCCTTCATGCACCCTATTATAATATGACAGATTTGATGCGTCATAAATATCCAATCGCCCCGACTTTCATTCTGAAATATAAATTGAAAACAAACGAGTATCTGAAGGAATGCAAAATGCCGGTGGTTATTTTTCATGGAGATAAGGACCATGGCATTTATTACGGTTCATCTCTTAAACTGAAAAAGGAATTCAAATCGCAAGACACTTTGATCACTCTCCATGGACAAGGTCATAATGGAATTATTAAGGATGAAGTGTATCAACAGTTGATTCCGAAATTGCTAAACCGAAAAAGCAAATAGACACATGTCTATCCGTCTATGGCAATCAAATTATTTGACAATAGCCGGAATCAGGTAATTCTGAATGATCGCATCCACCTGGGAATGTCCATAAGGCTTGTTATAAGCTGTTGCGGTTATCACAATAACCCAAGGCTGGTCTTTGAACACCATGATCTTATTTCCTCCGTTTCCACTGCAATAGTAAACTTCGTAATCCTTCCCATTCACCTGATAGGTCTTATTCCAAAACAGGTAACCGTAGTATTCATTTTTTGAAATGGTCATTTGATGTGAAAGGCTTTTTTCAACCCACTCTTTTGGTAAAATCTGTTGTCCATTCCAACTTCCCTGATTCTGGTAAAGCTGACCGTATTTTGCAAAATCCAAAGAGCGCAGTTGGATACCTCCAGCGGTATTGGCTACTTTTTGAGGTGTCAACTGCCATTTGTAGTTGGTAATTCCTAGTGGCTGAAACAAGTTTTTAGCGGAATATTGCTCCAAACCGTTCGGAACTGATTGATGAACAACATCTCCCAAAACAACAACTCCCGCTGTAAAATACTCCCATCTTTTCGCTGCTAATTTTGTTTCATCTACCGGAAGATTTAAAGTGAAATCGACCCAGTTTGCCGTTGGATACATGTTTTCTTCGGTTCCCGGAGATTGTGGATCTGTATCCAAACCAGTGAGGACTGAGCTCATGGTCAACAGATCCTTGAGTGAAATACTATCCTTTTCCGGTGAATAATTTTGGTACTTCTTCAAATCGTAAAATGCATTCAATTGTTTCATTTCACTTTGAATATACCCATCCCGAATGGCAATCCCCATCAAAGTCGATGCAAAAGTTTTTCCAACAGAGCGCATATCGTGAAGTGCATTTCTTTTAGCACCATTGAAGTATTCCTCCAACAACAGTTTCCCGTCCTTAATCACCACAATACTCGTAATATCCTTGTAGCTCTGTGTTCCTATTTTTTTATTGAGAGCTTCAATTTTCGCCGTATCGATGTGATCCGTTGAGATCGACCAATCTTTCAAAGGCTTGATCGCTTGAATTCGGACCAATTTTTCATCGATTTTCACTTCCGGAACCACTACCTTGATTTGTCCTTCTGCAAGGAGTTTTCCAACGACAACTTCTGTCAACTTCAAATAAGGTCTGATCTCTATTCTAAGCGCATGTTCTCCGCTAGACAATGCATCCTGACCGCCATTCATTAAAAACCGATTCCATAGAAACACTCCCCAGGAATCTTCGTTGGAAGAGCTGATTAACGGAACCCGAAAAACTGTTCTCTGATTTTTGCTTTCAGCACTCCCCGCTCCGGCATTCAGATTCTCTTCGTATATTTTGATGTTATCAACCAGGAAGGTGAATTGGTAGTTTCCATTTTTCACCAACTCATCAGCAGTCGATTCGGGTGAAAGCGTGTGTAAATAGTTCGTTAATGAATTCCCCATAAAAACCCGGATGTTCAAATCGGTTTTCTTTTTCAATTCAAAACTCGTTAGAAAGTCAGATTCCTTAAATTTTTCAATGGGAATGGTATTTCCCATAAAAGTGATCTTCCCGATGTTATTTTGATGAACCGGATAAGTGATTGAGTCACTTTTTACCAAATTTGAAAGCTGACCAAATGAAATATTACCCGTAAAAAGCAGTAATAAAAAGAATAGTTGTTTTGTCATGATTACCGCTGAGTATTTAGTGGAGGTTTAAAATTAAGTAAACGGATTGAAATAGTCGTAATTCTGCCGCTCCTGCTCTAAGAATTATTTATCTTTAATAAAACAAAACTGGAAAGCCATCACAATCAATAGAAATAAATCAGTCTATGCTAAAAAAAGTATCCCTTCTTCAACTTTTCTTTTTTGCATTACTATTAGTTGGTGTACTTCTTTTCCAAAGTCACTTAAAACTAAAACCTCAAGCTTTTCTTCTTTTCCTTGGTTGAATAACCGTTCTTTCGTTTCGCTTAAATGAACCCCAAGGGGCAACTGTCCTTTTCTATCTCCTTCTGGGAATCATATTCGCCCAAAACATTTTTATTCTATTGGAATGGCTGAGAAACTTTTTGAATCCTTCTACAACCAAGCCAGTAATGGATTTAGGAGGATTAGTCAGCGTGTTCCTAACAATCATCTTTACTCCAATAAGTATTGTTTTGTATCATAAATCTGTAAAAAGATCCGTTAATACGGAACAGGTGGTTTCTTGGGGGTATTGTTTTGTCACTTTATTCCTGTTGATCAAAGAATTCCTATAATTCATTCCAACAAAAAAGGCGACTCTTACGAATCGCCTTTCCTATTGATAAAGTGTATTTTCGATTTTTATTTTTTCACAGAGTCAACTACAGCTTTGAACGCCTCAGGGTGGTTCATTGCTAAGTCAGCTAAAACTTTACGGTTCAATTCGACACCGCTTTTGTTTACAGCTCCCATGAATTGAGAATAGCTCATTCCGTGTAAACGTGCACCAGCGTTGATACGCGTGATCCACAATGAGCGGAAGTTTCTTTTCTTTTGCTTACGACCTTCGTAAGCATAATTCAATCCTTTTTCAATAGCATTTTTTGCTACTGTCCAAACATTTTTTCTACGGCCGTAGTATCCTTTGGCCAACTTCATAAAGTTCTTTCTGCGAGCTCTTGAAGCAACGTGATTTACCGATCTTGGCATAACTTTTTCGTTTTTAACAAGGAGTGTCAGTCAGCTGACTGATCTTAGGTACTCATTATTTGGTTAACAATACCGCTCCGTAAACAAATACCTCGTATTGAATCGGAGCTTAAATTTACAAAGTGAAGCGTTCCGCGTTAGCAGACCTGCTTTACTTCATATTCAACATTAATTTAACGTTAGACAAATCTGATTGGTGAACCAAACCTGCGTGAGTCAAATTACGTTTTTGCTTCTTGGTTTTTTTCGTAAGAATGTGGCTTTTGAAAGCGTGTTTTCTCTTGATCTTACCAGACCCAGTTACAGTGAATCTCTTCTTTGCACTGGATGTTGTTTTCATTTTTGGCATTTTTCTCTTTTTTTAAAAAATGAACACTTTATCAAATCTATAATTCAAAATTCAAAAGGCAAAATTCAAAAAATCTAATCCTTTTTGCATTTTGAATTTTTAATTTTTACTTTTTCTTAGGGTTGATCATTACAATCATTCTCTTCCCTTCGAGTTTTGGCATTTGCTCCAATGTTCCCAAATCAGCTAATTCCTGAACAAATTTCAACAATAGAATTTCACCTCTATCTTTAAAGACAATTGTTCTACCACGGAAAAACACGTATGCCTTTACTTTTGAACCTTCTTCCAAGAACTTACGAGCATGTGTCAATTTGAATTGAAAATCATGATCGTCGGTATTCGGACCAAAACGAATTTCTTTCAAAATAACTTTGCTTTGCTTCGCTTTTAATTCCTTTTGTTTTCTTTTCTGGTTATATAAGAATTTACGGTAATCCATAATCTTACAAACCGGAGGAACGGCATTTGGAGAGATTTCAACCAAATCCAAGTCTTGTTCTTCAGCCAATTGCAAAGCTGCAGCTAAAGATAATACTTGTGGTTCTTCTCCCTCAACAACTAAACGAATTTCACGAGCGGTGATCTTGCCGTTTATTTTGTGTTCGTCGTTATTTTCTTTTCTTACTGGTTTTCTACTGTCTTTTCTCATTCAGTTAATTAAACATTTGTCGACAATTCTTTTTCTATCGCTTGGTTTACTATACTTGCGAAAGCATCTATTGTCATTGAACCTTTATCTCCTTCACTACGCTGTCTTACAGATACTTGCTTCTCTTCAGCTTCTTTCTCTCCAACAACTAACATGAATGGGATTTTTTTCAGTTCCGCCTCACGTATTTTCTTGCCTATCTTTTCGTTACGGTCATCAACGAAGCCGCGAATATCGGAATTATTTAGCAATTCTAAAACATCTTTCGCATATTCATTGTATTTATCACTAATCGGTAGGATTGCAACCTGGTCTGTTGCCAACCACAATGGGAAGTCTCCTGCACAATGTTCCAACAACACGGCAACAAAACGCTCCATTGATCCGAATGGTGCACGGTGAATCATCACCGGACGGTGTTTTTGATTATCTGCACCTGTGTATTCCAACTCAAAACGCTCCGGTAAATTGTAATCCACCTGAATTGTTCCCAATTGCCACTCTCTTCCCAATGCATCCTGAACCATGAAATCCAATTTCGGTCCGTAGAATGCAGCTTCTCCTAACTCAACAATTGTCGGAAGGTTTTTCTCTGCTGCAGCTTCTATGATTGCACTTTCAGCTTTCGCCCAATTCTCATCCGAACCGATGTATTTGGTAGGATTCTCAGGGTCACGCAGTGAAATCTGAGCTTTGAAATTCTGGAAATCGAGTGTTTTAAAAATATACAACACCAGATCAATCACTTTCTTGAACTCTTCCTTTACCTGATCCTGTGTACAGAAAATATGCGCATCATCCTGAGTAAATCCACGAACACGTGTCAATCCATGCAACTCACCACTTTGCTCATAGCGATACACTGTTCCGAACTCTGCAAAACGAGCCGGCAAATCCTTATAAGAACGTGGTTTGCTTTTAAAAATCTCACAGTGATGCGGACAATTCATTGGTTTCAACAAGAATTCCTCGTCCGGATCCGGAGTTTTAATTGCCTGGAACGAATCTGCTCCGTATTTCTCGTAGTGACCGGAAGTCACATACAATTCCTTATTACCGATATGCGGAGTGATTACTTGTTCGTAACCAGCTTTCTTTTGGGCTTTCTTTAGGAAATTCTCCAAACGCTCACGCAATGCAGCTCCTTTCGGCAACCACAAAGGCAAACCTTGACCTACTTTCTGCGAGAAAGTAAACAATTCCAATTCTTTCCCCAATTTACGGTGGTCACGACGTTTCGCCTCTTCCACTTTCTCCAGGTACTCAGTCAACTCAGCTTGTTTCGGGAATGTAATTCCATAAACACGCGTCAATTGCTTGTTTTTCTCGTCACCGCGCCAATAAGCACCGGCAATCGACATCAACTTCACTGCCTTGATAAATCCGGTATCCGGGATATGAGGTCCGCGACACAAATCGGTAAAATTACCTTGTGTATAGAATGTAATGGAACCGTCAGGTAAATCCTGAATCAACTCCAACTTATACGGATCTTCTTTTTCCGTGAAATAAGCCAATGCATCTGCTTTCGAAACCTCTTTACGTACGTATGGGTTCTTTAGCTTTGCAAGCTCCTTCATTTTTTGTTCGATTTTATCCAGATCTTCTTCCTTGAAAGAATAATCCATAAAATCTACATCGTAGTAATATCCGTTTGTAATCGGAGGTCCGATTGCCAACTTGATTCCCGGGTAATAAAACTCCAGTGCTTCCGCCATTAAGTGAGCTGAAGAGTGCCACATGGTCGATTTCCCTTCCACATCATTCCAGGTCAATAACTGCAATGAGCAATCACTGGTCAACGGACGGGTTGCGTCAATTACCACGTTATCCACTTTGGCCGCCAATACGTTACGTGCCAATCCTTCAGAAATGCTAAGAGCAACATCCAATGCTGTTGCTCCTGCGTCGTATTGTCTAACTGATCCATCAGGAAGAGTTACATTAATCATCACTTATAAAATTTAGTGTAAAAATAGGCTTTATCTATCAAAAAAGCCTCATTTCTACAATTTATGATTCAATTCCGTATACTAAAACTATTCCCTCGTTTGCCACTTTTCCGGAACTGATGGCATACTCGATATGAATATTTCTCAAACGGTCTGCGTCGGGGTTTTTCGCCTGATATAGGTCATTCAATTCAGAGGTGCTGAATTTCAAGTTTTTACCCTGCGCCTTTTTAAATTCCCTGATCAATATTCTTTCTTTTACATCAGGAGCCGCATCGTAGATCTTAATGGTCAAAGGAACACTGCATTTTTTAGTGCTGATTGCGAATTTATATTCATCCAAAAGGAACGTATAAACCTCAATGTTCTTGATCTGCTTCGACGAACGCACGCTGTAGTAGGTGATTTTGGAACCTTCGTAACGCGTCCCTTTGATCATTTCCTTACATTCCTGCTTCAAGGTGCTCATTTGAGCTTCCAGTTCACTTTCTCCTCCTCCGGATACCAATCCGATCCATAAAAAACAGGCAACAAGTGGAAGGGTTAACTTAAATAGCTTTATCATAAAAAATTATTTTCCTGGTTTAACAATATTCGCACGTACCATTTTCACTTCCTTTGCCAAAGCCTGGTATTCTTCTTCAGTCAATTCCGGTGTTTCAACATTGATGTTTTTTGAAACTTTCTTCACGGAAGCCATATTTTCATACGTTTTCAAAATACCTTCATATAGCTTGATCACTTCCTTCAGGCGAGCGTCTTCCTGTGCCGGGTGACTTTTGAATCCTTTAATGATGTTTTTAAGCAAACTCATCTGTTCAACCAATGATTTCCCAATGTCGCTTTTAGTAGTCGTATTATCAACTCCCAAATACAATCCTTCGATCCAGGCACCTGCAAATTGGATAGCTCCCAGATACTTCAAATCATTGTTTTCCATGTATACATCTGATTTATCCTGAATATCATAAATCAAATCCTCCAACGCTTCCACGTTTCCAAGGTCTTTATCAAATTTCGCAATCAATTCTTTATCTGAAAAAACACTCTCCAACCCCACTTTCGAACCTATTTTTTGGACAACCACCAAATATTCACGAGCTTCCTGAGTTTTTGAGTTGATGGCGCAATACGCCAAATCCGTAGAATAAACTCCCAGGTTTAATAATTGGTCCACTTTCACAGCGTACTTATCTGCATTCGTACCCGGATTTGTTTTGCCACCAACGTACTTCAAACCTGCGCTTTGAAATGCTTTTGCAAGACTTATCGGTTGAGGTAATACATAATCATCTTCAGAAGATTCATCTGACCCATCAACGGTTTCAATAGTAGCGGTCTCCATCTTTTCCGACTCACCACCTCCACATGATGCTAAGGCTAAGGAAAGTGCAATAGCAGGCACGAAATAATTCAGTTTCAACATAATTTGGTTTGTAAAGTTTTGATTGTAAAGAAACAAAGAAAAATTAATTTGAGATGTCATCTATCGAAGATTTTATTAGATTCGTCTATATTGTTAAACCCACTATACGCAAAATGCCACTATTACCAATCTCGCTGGGATTCATTCTTGGTATCCTGATTTCATTTATTTCCGACGGAAATTCGGGTTTTGTCGGACTAATCCTTACTTCCATTTTTGTCATCTGCATACTAGGTTTAATTTTCAACTCCTTATTCAGATCAAATTCTTTCCCCAAGAGCATCACCGTTGCCGCTTTTAGTTTCTTTTTCATGCTTCTGGGATTTGGCAAATTGGAGCTGGTAAAGGAATCGGTATCCAACTATCAAGATCTTTCAAATCAGGTTAATTTCGGAACAGTTTTCAAAAGTAAACTCTCCGAATCCGGATACCAGACCATTCATCTTTCTTTGGAAAAAACCAGTAATGGAAGGCAGCAAACCACAGCCTGCGGAAACATTACCCTGACACTTGACACGCTGGAAAGCCGCTATGAGATTGGTGATCTTGTCGCTTTCAAAACCGAATTGGAACCTTTCCGGAATGAAACCAACCCCGGAAGTTTCGATGCGGAATATTATTATGGAACACATCATTATGTCGGAAGAGCATTTATCGCATCCAATTGCATTTCAAAAATCGGTACACATCAAAATTTGTCCATCTTCTTTTCGAAGTGGCAAAATCAGATCGGCGACAACATGAAATCCTGGCTGCCTGAATCCGTATCAGGAATCGGAGTGGCACTCTTGCTTGGAAACAAGGCGGATATTGACCAGGAAGTCCTGGATTCTTTTTCAAACACGGGAGCAATGCACGTTTTGGCAGTTTCCGGCTTGCATGTGGGAATCATCCTGATCATTTTCCAATACATATTGGGTTTCTTCAGTAGATGGATTTCAAAAAAACAAGCTATCCTGTTTTCCGTGGTTCTCATTTGGGGATTCGGACTGCTCAGCGGCGCTTCTCCTTCGGTCATTCGGGCGGTTGTGATGTTCAGCATCCTGGCTCTCGGACAGATTCTTAGTCGGAAAAACAATGGAATGAATAACCTGATCCTTTCCGCCATTGTATTATTGATGTATGATCCTTATTACCTGTTTGATATCGGCTTTCAATTATCCTACGTTGCATTGATCGGAATCCTGTTGTTTCAAACACCTATTTACAAACTCATTCCGGTGAAACAGAAGTGGCTGGATTGGATCTGGAAAGGAAGCGCTGTCGGAATTGCAGCTACGATTGCAACAACTCCATTCATGCTCTACTGGTTCCATCAATTCCCGAATTACTTTTTACTTTCCAATGTCGTGGTGATGTTACTCGGATTTATCGTACTGCTCTTCCTGATCATTCTCATTTTCACCGCCTGGATTCCTTATTTCAACATGCTCATTATCTTTTTGACTGTCATTTCGCTTCAAGCCCTGGTCATTGGCATTCAAATCGTGGACCAAATTCCGGGAGGAGTTTCCAGCGGATTCGACCTGAACTTTTTCCAATTCCTGATCATCGGAGCGATCATGGGATATTGTTCGTACAAGCTATTCATCAAACAAACTGTTCCGAAATTTGCTTTGATCGGATTTTGTCTGTGCCTGATTTTCATCTCGTGGAAAAGGGAACTTAAATTTGAAAAAAATGAACTTCAAATCTTTTCGAGCAAATCGTTTTGCGGCATCATCCAATACAAGGGAAGAGTCCTCACTTTTTTCGAAAACACTCCGAAAAACAAGCAGATGCTGCAGACTCTCAAAAATGCCGTCCGCGATTCGGGATTGAATCTAAGTCAGTCTGTCATTCTGAAATCAAGCAATCAGATCCGGTTGGACGATCAGGAAATAGCATTTGTCAAAGAGGAAAACGGTTGGAGAGTAAATCTGGATACACTTCAATTTCATTATCAAATGAGTGGAACACCTGAGAAAAAGCATCCCAAGGAATTATTGTCCCAACGACTGCAGCATTCCTTATACAAAGACGAGAAGATCAAACCGTTTTGCATTTCGATTAATTGAAAATTGATAAATGGAGAAAGGCTGCCTTCGACTACGCTCAGTCACCTTTCACAAAAGCGAGAAGTATTAATTGAAAAGGTCATTGAGCGGAGTCGAAATGCTTTTCAATTAATTCAGCGGCATAAAGAACAAATCGTACCTTCTGGTTACCAAGACATTTTTATCGCTGATGGAAGCTGCCTCCACTATATAAACATCCTGCTTTAAGTCCGTATTGTATTCTTTCTTGAAGGAATAAGTGTAATCTGCAGTTTTGAAATTCGGGATTTCATTTTTCATTTGAAGTGCTGCCAACTTGAGAACTATTCCCTGAGCTGCTGTACTTTTGGATTCACTAGCAAAACGCATCACCAGGAATACATTATTCAGAAAACGTTCCTTTTCTTCTCCCTGCAAGCTGAATTCCTTGTTTTTCATGGTGGAGTAAAACGTCAGGTCGTCATTGGAAGTATATCCCAAATCCCGTGTCAACCATTCTTCCTTCATGTATTTCTCTGCCCAAAGCTGATTGGATATTCCTGTTTGGAATTCATCGATGAAGTCCATTTTCCGAAGAACATTCCGGTTGTTCAAAAAACATTGTGCGATAATGAACTCACAGGTTGAATCATGAACGAGTTCAAACCAATGCGTTTCCATATACAAT
The DNA here is from genome assembly GCF_943372375.1 of Fluviicola taffensis DSM 16823. Taxonomy (GTDB): domain Bacteria; phylum Bacteroidota; class Bacteroidia; order Flavobacteriales_D; family Crocinitomicaceae; genus Fluviicola; species Fluviicola taffensis_A. The sequence continues at coordinate 164,898 of NZ_CALRYJ010000004.1, forward strand.
ACTTCCGTCGTATCCGAAAGCAGCATCATTTTCTGATTCTCGATCAACGGATCGATTTCCTTGGTCGAAAGTCCGCTTTTACTCATCCGGTATTTCACCTCGAAAAGTGAATCCAGTCGTTGATATGATTGCGGTTTCACAACAACCGATTCACCATAGGTCAAAGCCACGTACTTTTTGTTCACTACCGCAAAATCACTTCCCAATTGCTCTTCCAATTTTTCCTTCCGGGTTTTCGCCAAATCTTCCAGGCTCGGTCCGGGAATGTATTTCAATCCACAGGAAGTAATCAAGATAAGAACCAATGAAAAAGAGGCAAAACGACTTAGAAAGTTTATTCCTGACATATTATGAGTTTATATTACCAAAAATAACGAATTTTGACTCGTGAAATTGAGCTACTGTGTACTTCTAACTTTTATTCTGATTTCATTTTCTTTCCTAGCACAAAAAACGATCTCTGGAAAGCGAACAAATCATGCAATCACCCTGGACGGAATGATTCTGGAGGTGGCTTGGGATGAAGCAGAAACAGCAGGCGATTTCATCAATAACTACCCGAATCCTGGAGTTGCAAGCTCCTTCAAAAGTGAAGTGAAATTTTTGTACGATGACCAATACATCTACATTGGAGCGAAACTGTTCGACCAGCGGCCGGATTCCATCATTGCCTTTTTATCCGAACGTGATGATTATGGAAATGCCGATTGGTTTGGCGTTTATATCGATCCTTATGGCGCCGGACAAAATGCTTTTAGTTTCTATGTGACAGCCGCCGGAACCGAATTAGATGCTATTATCAATCAAACGAACGAGGATTTTTCCTGGAATTCTGTTTGGCGAAGTAAAGTAAATCGCATTGCTGAAGGTTGGAGTATTGAAATTCGGATTCCTTTGACTCAATTGCGTTTCCCTAAAGAATTGATTCAAAATTGGCGAATTAATTACATAAGAAATATCCGAAGAAATAGAGAAATGTCCTATTGGTCGGAAGTAGATCCGCAACAATACGGTGAAATTGCTCAGAGTGGTTACATCAAAGGAATCGAGAATCTGGGTTCACCGCTTCGACTTTCCTTTTCACCTTATTCCACCATTTATTTGGAAGATAGTTACGATGAGAATAAGCAGCGGCAAGATTGGGGTTTTAGACCTAGATTTGGAATGGATATGAAACTTGGTTTGAGTGAATCGTTCACTTTAGACGCTACTTTAATTCCCGATTTTGGACAAACAGTTTCAGACCGATTGGTTCTCAATCTTTCACCTTTTGAAGTGCGCTATCCGGAAAACAGACCTTTCTTTTTGGAAGGAATGGATTTATTTGGAATTGGAGACTTATTTTACTCGCGAAGAATCGGTGCAGAAAGCTACTTGAAATACGAAGCAATTGATTCTGCCTCGAAAGATCCAAACAATCGCATTACTTCAGTTCCGGACAGAGCCCAATTGGTCAATGCCTTAAAGATTTCAGGGCGCACAAAAGGTGGATTGGGAATCGGAGTATTCAATGCTATTGAGAACAAATCGTTTTTACATTACGAAGATTCAATGGGGAATGGCAGCAAAATCCTTGCTCATCCGGTATCCAATTACAATGTCCTTGTTTTATCTCAAAACTTGAAGAACAACGCCAATGTTTCTTTTTTAAATACGAATGTTTTTCGTCCGGAAATCAATCTCATTTCAAATGTTAGTACGCTGGAAGGACTTGTGTTTAATAAAACAAAAGTTTATAGCATTTCAGCAAATACAAAGGTTTCAATTAATTCAACAGGGAATTCAGTAACACTTGGCCGCTCATCTTATCTTAGTTTTAGTAAAGTAAAAGGCGTCAATCAGTTTAATATCGATTATTACGATTCAGACAACAATTACAATTCAAACGAATTAGGCTTTTTACCCCGAAACAATTTCCTGGGTTTTTATGGAAAATACAAATGGACAGGATACAAGGCAACCAAAAGGTTATTGCGCAGAAATTTCTCGGCAGAAAGCACACTTGAATACTTGTACAAACCCACCAAATTGGGATACTGGTCCATTAACACGGAATACATTGTCACCACCAAAAAATTCCTTTCCACAGGTGTTTCTCTAAATTATTATCCTTTGGGTGAAACCGATTTCTTTGAATCGCGCGTATTCGGAATCCCTGTTCATTTCCCTGCATCCTTCCAGTATGGCGGTTTTTATTCGAGTGATTACTCCAAACGTTTTGCATTGGATTTTTATGCCTATCACCGCATCTTCGACCGGAAAGGCATGTCGAATGTGGATCTGAATATCAGTCCGCGGATCCGGATTGCACCCAAGGTTTTCACGGTATTGAGCTCAACGGTTACCCATTATTTCCACAACTTCGGATATGTTCGTGTAACGGATACGAATTATACCGACCAGATCACCTTGGGAAATCGTGAACGCTGGATCGTCACCAACTCCATTGCTTTGGATTACACTTTCACTAAGACCTTTCGGTTAAAACTGCGATTCAACCATTATTGGCAGGAGGTTTCGTATAAATCTTTCATGAAATTGCACGACGACGGAAGCTACAGCGCCTCTTCCTACACCGGATTGGATTCTTTAGGTCGAAGTTACCACAACACCAGTTTCAATGCCTTTACAGTGGATTTTGACCTGCGTTGGGTGATTTATCCCGGAAGTGAAATCCGCTTCGTCTGGAAGTACAATATCTATGCTTCGAAAAACGGATTGGACTACGGTTACTTCAACACCTTCCGCAATCTGTTCGATAATCCCTATCTAAATTCTTTTTCAGTGAAAGGGTTGTTCTATATCGATGCGGGGAAGTGGTTCCGAAAGAAAAGCGTCTGACTTTGAAACAATCCTAAAATGCACGCAGATTAGCAGATTTTCGCTGATTTCTTGAGTTTTAGTCATAGCACTTCAAAAGAATCCACGATCATATTAATCATTCATTTACAATAAGTTAAATATAATTTTCTAAAAAATCAATAGTTCGATTTTTCTTTTTTATTCCTAGTTTCAATCTAGGACAGAAAACGAAATATCCTATAAAATTAGAGGAGCCATTTTTGAAATTTACAATACTGTTGGTCCCGGACTATTGGAAAGTGCTTATGAAGCAGCCTTATATTATGAACTTAAAGAAGCCGGATTAAAAGTTGAACACCAGTTAAAGTTGCCATTTCAATACAAGGATGTAAAACTAGAAGTTGGTTATAAACTTGACTTAATTGTAGAGGATAAAGTAATAGTTGAGATTAAATCAGTAACTGATTTTTCCGCTGTACATTTTAAACAATTAACAACTTATCTTAAATTGACAAAAGTAAAACTTGGACTATTAGTTAATTTCAATGCTTCAAATATGAGGGAAGGAATTGCTAGAGTAGCAAACAACATCTAATTACTAATTATCTGCGAAAATCTGCGAATCTGCGTGCTGAATAATATGGGATTATCTTTGGCTCTTCGAGTTCACCAAATAAACTCCTCCGACAATCACGATCATCCCTAAAAATTGGGAAATGTGAAAAGATTCATGATTTAAAAACACACCTAGAATTACCGCTACGATTGGGATCATATACGTTACCGAACTTGCAAACATAGGTGATTTCAATGCAATGATCTGATTGAATAACAACAAAGCCAGACAGGTTCCGAAAACACTCAAAATACTGATATAGCCCAAGGCTTCAAATGCATGCTCGTTGGTTTTAAGGACACTTGAGGTATCCAGGTATAGCGTTACGATCCAAGCTGGAATTGCCAAAAAGGTGAAGGATAAGGACGCAATCTCCAGCGATTTGAATTCACTGAGTTTGTATTTGATGGTATTCAAACTGGTCGCATACATGACCGTTGCCAGTAGAATCGCTCCGACATGCAGGAGGGAAATTTCAATCGGAGCATTATTCAGAATTCCGACGAGGATACAGATTCCTCCAAAAGCCACAGTCAACCCAATGACCTGTTTCAATCGGATCTGTTGCTTGAAGAACAGGTAACCTAAAATCAGTGTGAAAAACGGTGTGAAGCTATTCAGCATCCCTGCCAATCCGGAGGATAATTTGGTCTCAGCAAAGGTGAACAGAAATGCAGGAAAGAAGTTTCCGCAAGTACCAACAAGTAACAAATAAAAGACCTGTTTCCAATTCTTGATCTTTCGAAGGTTCATCAATCCGAAAGGAAGCATCACCAAACCGGCGATTGCCATCCGGAGAGCACCTACCTGGGAGTCGGAAAAAATGTGACCTCCAACCTCATCGTACATTCCCCGTTTCATCAGGATAAAGGAACTGCCCCAAATAAGGGCTAAAATCAATAAGAAAAGCCAGCTTCGTAAATCCTTACTCATTGGAAGAGCTTTCGATTTCTTGTTTATTAGATGAGGTTTCAACATAAGCTTTTCGTGCATTCCCCATTCGAAGACGGATTGCAATTAAAGAAGGCAAACCGATGTGAATCAATACGAACAAGACATACCCGATCGGTTTCAATTCAAAATGAGTGGGGAATTTGCCATTTGCTATAGTCTTGTCCAATCCAAAACCAAAATAATAGCTTAAAGCCACTTTTGATTCCACCTGGAAATGAACCAATTCATAATCGTAGTGGAAAATCCCGTCATACATCGGAATCGGAATAAAAACGCATAAAATCAGCAATAGTAATCCAACCAGAAATCCAAATAAAAGAGGTTTTTTCAATAATTTTCTCATGAATGCTATTTTGCTTGTTAACTATTCTTTTGCAGAGACAAGACTACCAGAGGCAAGAGTCAAGATGTTTTTGGTCTTGACTCTCCAAGTCTTGACTCTTTCAGGTCTATTTTAGAGCTTTAAATCCTTCTGAAAAGAATACCCTGTCGCGATTCACGCGTTCTTCCAAAACGGCTTTGAATTCTCCGTACTTTCCTTCCGGAATGCAGTTTATAGGAAAAGAAAGTTGCAAATCCTCGATATATTCGAAGTACAGGGTCTGTTGATGTGTCTCCACCCTTCTCAGTCCGGAAAAGAACAGCAAGCGAACTTCTCGGTCCGCAACAACCACTGCCTTATGTGTAATCCCAACCCGGAACCACGATTGCGCTATGGCAAGGAAAGCAAATTGGTCCAAAAACATGATTCCGTAAACAACTGCTATCGGCCAGGCTTCCATCGTAAGTAAAAGCACAGTAATCATGGAGAAAAGCGCTATTAGTCCCTCAATGACCAAAAACAAGCGAACCTGTTTTTTCCGTTCAGATGAAACAGGTGTGCTCCATAAGAACCGTTCGGGTTTTCGCGTCATCGAAACACCAACCCAACGACTTACCGATCTTCGGATAATGAGCAGCAATAAAAAGGTTGCTACTCCTACAAAAACGTGGAACCTGTATGGAAAATCCGCAATCACAAGATTTAAAAAACGGATATCAAACGCTACACAAATGATAAAGGCAAATGCAGGAAAAGAGAAGAATATCAGTAAAATGTTTATGGAGCGATTCATCTATTATTGGATCATTTTAATCTTTGCTTTCAACTCTTCGATCTTACGTTGAGCTGCAGCAATTTTCGCTTCCACGTCTTTCTTTAACAAATCTGCACCTTTTGATTTCGCGAAGAAACCAAGGTTGTTCTCAAATTGCAAAATATCCGATTTCAGCTTGTTTATTTTATCATGCAAGTCGTATTTTTCTCTTGCCATTGCTCTATCCGCATTTGGATCAGCCTTCATAGTGTCCAGACGAGCTTGGAACAAGATCTTTTCTTGCTCGGCACCTTCCAATTTCAATTTTTTATAATGCCCGTCCAAAGCTTCTTTGTATGCATTGAAAACACGGTCTTTCTCTTTCATTGGAACATGACCGATCTCATTGAATTCGGTTGCAAAACCTTTCAACAAGTTCAATGCTTCTTTTTTATCTTCCGGAATAACGGCCGCTTTTACGCGATCGATCAATTCCAATTTCTTGGTCAGGTTTCCTTCAAACTCCTTGTCTTTCGAACTGAAATGGGTTTGTTTCGCTTCAAAGAAATGGTCACAGGCAGCACGGAATTCCTTCCACAACTTCTGTTCAAATCGTTGACCGGCACTTCCCAAAGCTTTCCAGTCTTTTTGAATGGTCAGAATCTGATCTGTCGTTTTTTTCCACTCGGTTGAATCTTTGATTTCTTCCAGCTTATCAACCAATTGTTGTTTCTTCGCTGCTACCTCATCAAACTTCCCTCGAATGGAATCAAAGAACGTTTTCTTCTTTGCAAAGAACTCGTCACATGCTGCACGGAACTCTTTCCAAACGTCTTCGTTTTCCTTGCGCGGTCCAAAACCGATTTTCTTCCAATCTTCCTGCAAAGCCAAAAGGCTTGCCGTTGCAGTGTCCCACTCTTTTGTATTCTCAGAGGCGAAATCTTTCACCAATTCAATAGCCTTGTTTGCAATCTCCTTTTTCAATTCCAGGTTTGCAGCCAATTCAGTGCGTTTCTCATCATAAAAGACCTGAATACGTGCGTAAATTGCTCTCACCGCATCCCAATAAGAATTCTTCAGGGTCTCCCAAGCATCGTTTCCAACAGGACCTGTTTCGTCCCATTCGTTTTGAAGTGTCTTGATTGCCTGCTCAACGTCTTTCAGGTTTTCCACTTTGGATAATTCCTGAATTCTGCGGATTACATCCAACTTCAGTTGGTGATTGCGATGCAGGTCATGCTCGCGTAATTCACGATAAATCTTGATATGATAAAAGAAGGTTTCAAGCAATCTCGAATATTCCGATTGGATATCCTGACGCTTTTCACGGGGAATATCCCCTACTTCTTTCCAGGCATCGTGAATCTCTTTGTATGCAGTCATTGCCGCACCGATATTCTCTTCTTTCTCTACGACATCTTTCAGTCGTTCGAGAAGCGCTTTCTTACGACGCAAGTTCGATTCTTCCGCTTCCTTTTTCGCTTTTTGCAAACCACTTTTGCGATCACGGAATTCATTGTACAGTTGATAAAACTCTTCTCGTATGGCATCATCCGTTTTTTCCGCAACCGGCTCACCCTTTTCCTGGGCTTCCAGTTGTTTAATTTGGAACTGACGATCCTCCTCCAGAACTACATCTTCAAATTGATTACGTAATTCACTCACTTCACGCGCTACAGCCAATGCATCTTCATGCTGCACGAGATTTTTTAACGACTCTAATAAACTTGCCTTTTCCATGATAAAGCTTTTAGTGGTTTCTCAATTTACAAATATTTAACCAACTACAGTTGACATTTCGAAATTTGTCAGGGAGATGAAGCGTGCAATTCGAGCTTCGATCTCATCGTGTGTAATTTCCAATAAGCGTTGTGTTCCGAATTTTTCCACACAGAAAGATGCCAATGCCGAACCAGCAATAATTGCACGTTTCATGTTTTCAAAAGAAGCATCATCCGTGGATGCGATATAACCGATGAAACCACCGGCAAAAGTATCACCCGCTCCAGTCGGATCAAACACATCTTCCAATGGCAAAGCCGGCGCAAAGAATACTTGGTCATCCTGGAACAACAATGCTCCGTGCTCTCCTTTTTTAATGATCAATGTTTTAGGACCCATCGCACGAATCACGCGACTTGCCTTAACCAATGAGTATTCTCCGGACAATTGACGCGCTTCTTCATCATTGATAATCAACACATCGATCAACTTCAGTGTTTCTTTCAAATCATCCAATGCGATATCCATCCAAAAATTCATGGTATCCATCGCAATCAATTTAGGTCTTTTCGTCAAACGCTCGATTACCTGGCGTTGTACCTGTGGGCTCAAATTCCCCAGCATCAAATATTCCGCACCTTGGTACGATTCAGGAATGACTGGATCGAAATCACCCAATACATTCAACTCAGTCACCAAAGTATCTCTTGAATTCATGTCATTGTGATAACGCCCGGACCAAAAGAAGGTTTTCTCACCTTGTTTGATTTGCAATCCTTCCAGGGCAACCCCTTTAGAACGAAGCAGATCCAATGTTTCTTGAGGGAAATCATCTCCTACTACAGAAACAATGCGTTGATCTTTTATAAAGTTAGATGCCGACAATGCAATAAATGTTCCTGCACCACCTACAATCTTATCTGTTTTTCCGAATGGCGTCTCAATTGCATCGAATGCAACACTACCAACTGTCAATAGACTCATTTTCTTAATTTATTTGGGCAAATGTACGTAATTATTTAGGTTTAAAACGTTTGAAATTCATTAACTATTTGAGTAAAATGAGTGTTTGTTGTCCTTAATTATTTTAAATTTCAAGAACATTCGGAATTAATTTGTTTTTATTTTAACAAATTTTAATCTATTCAGTTTTCGGTACGTTTATTGTTTAGGTGGATTTCGAATTAAACCAACTGTTATGAAAAAACATGTTACATTCTTTGGATTATTCGCTCTTGTAGCGCTAGGAACAGTAAACGCACAAGAAAGATCAAACTTCGGGACAGATTTCCAACCAATCAGAAAAGATTTAGTTGCTTGGGATGCCGTTCGAGGTGAATGGTTGGCTTCCTCAATGGAAGCAATGGCGAATAAAAAACCAACTCCGGACCGTAATTTCCCGGAAGAATACACCCCCGCAGAAATGTTTGGTGCAATGCCAAGCACAACACAAGACAAAATCCGATCTCAAATTCAGCGATCGAGTACCAACACGACTGATAGTCTTTCACGTTCGCAATGGACGCGTCTGAACAGTTTCACGAGCAGAACTCCTGATTGTAAACCGGTAATGGGACGAACGTATGGTGATCCACATTTGAAATCATTTGATGGAGCGACTTATTCCTTCCAGACCGTGGGAGAGTTCACACTGGTAAGATCCGGAAGCGGAAACGTAAACGTACAAGTACGCCAACGCAATCAATCGGATGATTTTTCCTTGAACACAGCAGTTGCAATGAATGTCGGTGGAGACCGCGTTTGTTTCTATGCCAATGAAAAACCGGATGGAAATACTTCCACTCCAATTCGTATTGATGGAGAAGCTGCTTATGTAGAAGGCGAAAATTACTACCTGGAGCACGGTGGAACAATCAGTCGTTCAAGCAAAAACGATTATGTCATCACTTGGCCAACGGGTGAACGTGTAAAACTGGATGCTTCCCAAACGGGCGGCATGAGCTTTTACAACATCGCAGTTGAAATCTATCCTTGTGCAGATTCATACGATGGAATTCTGGGAAATGCAAACGGAAGAAGTTCTGATGATTTTGATGTCCGCAACCCACAAGGAGGAATTGCTTCTTCCAATTGGAACATGGGAGTTTTCGGTTCAACCAATCAACGCGATCAAGTATTGGAAAAGGAATACCTGGCATTCCTGGCAAAGGATTTCGCAAGACAATACCGCATTACACCGGAAACATCCTTATTCGATTACGGTTTCAACCAAAGCACCTATGCTTTCACAGACGAGTCTTTCCCACGTGTTCATAGAACTTTGGGCGACCTGAATGATGATGACCGCAGAAGAGCTCAACGGGAATGTGAACGAAGAGGATTCACAGGAAGCGATTTGAGTGCTTGTATCTACGATAATGGTTTCTTACGCATTGAGCCAACTCCAAAACCAACCATTCCGAACCGAACAGTCGGAAGACAATTGGACCCTGTGAGAACTCCTACTCCAAATGTAAATCCGGGTCAGAGACCTTATAGAGAGCGTTATCCTGAGGTTCGATCAGAAGGAACTCCTGGAGGTGGAAATCAAGGCGGCGGTGTTCCAAGAGGAGAGAATACTTCCGGAGTTGGAACTTCTGCACCGGCAACTTCTGACAAACCACTTGTTCGTGAGTCAACAAAACCGACTCCACAAAACCCGGAATCTACGGTAGGTGGATCAACAACAAGACCGGTTTACAGAGAAACGACAACAAGCACACCGGTAGAAACGAAAAATCCAGGTTCGTCTACAACAAGTGATCCCGTGAAACCTGTTAAAACTCCGGAGCCTGTAAAAGAACCTGAGGTTGTCAGACCCAAACCGGTTTATACGGAACCCGTTAAAACACAACCTGTATACACAGAGCCGGTCAGAACACAACCGATCAAGACAGAGCCGATTAAGGTAGAACCAAAATATACACCCCCACCAAGTAATCCCGTGTCGACACCAGTGCAGCGACCAGCAAGCACGCCAGTTTCGACACCCGTTTCAACACCATCGAAACCAATAACCACCCCTGTAAGAAGAGGCGGTTAACATCGAAAGGAGTCTTAACAGGCTCCTTTTTTTAATCCCGCAAATTACGCTGATTGCGCAGATTCTGTTTTGTTCATTGTCACCCATTCTTATTCTATCCTAATATTTGGAGTTATCCATCAGCAGACGCATAACTCTTTCATGATGATTACTTTGAACTTAACAAGAGTTCAAGTTCGCTTCTCCCAACACTATCAGGACCAAGTATCAATGAAGAAAACAAGAATATAGTGTGTTTCTACGAGTCCTTTTAGTGCAAAGAATATAGTATACAATGTTGCCATCTGCGCAATTTGCGGGATCCGCGGGAAACAATTCTTTTCTGAAATCTGAAACAAATTAAGAATCGAACGTTAATTACTATTTGAGGACCGACCATTTTAACCGTTGGTTTAGACGTACATTTGATTTATGAAGTGGAAGAAGTGGCTGGTGAGATCGTTGAAGTGGTTCTTTGGAATCCTTTTGACCCTTGTCTTGTCCATCACTTTCCTACTATATATCTTGAAGGATGACATCATTGACTATGCCATTTCAGAGATCAACAAGACGCTAAAGACAGAAGTTCATGTGGATGAGATCGATGTCACCTTCTGGGGAACTTTTCCTAATCTCAGCCTGGACTTCAACAAGGTTTTCATTCAGGACCCATTTTCCTATGCAACAAGAAGCGACACTTTGCTCTATACGGAACAGATCCGTCTGAAGTTCAACCCCATGGACATCTGGAACGAAAAGTACCATGTCAAGAAAATCGATATCAAGCCCGGAACACTTCAATTGAAAGTCGACAAAACAGGTGCCGTCAATTACGACATCTTTAAAGAATCTGATTCGAAGGAAAAAACAAATTTCAACTTGAAACTGAAAGCGATCCACGCTACCGGAATGCGCTTTTCCTATTCGAATAAGGTGAATGATAACAGTTACAAGACCAAAGTTCAGGATATTCATCTGGTTGGAAATTTCACCCAGGACAAATTTGATATTGCAACAGAAGCCAGCTTTTACATCCAACGCATTCAAAATGGTTTGGTGCCATTCATTATCAACCAACAGGCTTCCACTGAAGTGGCTATTCATATCGACCAGGTTTCGGAAACTTTTTCCATAAACGGTGGTAAATTACTCCTCTCCGGAATCCCGTTTGATTTTGATGTAAAGGTGGACACCAATGAAGTCAAACTGCGCATCGACGCAAACAAGATCCCATTGGCTGATCTGGCAAATAAATTGGCTGTGAAAGAAGTGAAAACGGTTTCACAACTGAAAGGGTCAGGAACCGGAACATTCCATCTTTCCTTTGAGAATAAATTACTGAAGGACTCGTATCCGAAAGTAGATTGCCAATTCTCCATTGACAATGGTCGTTTGACAGAACCAACCAAAGGACTGACTCTCCGCAACATTGATTTGAAGGGATACTACTCCACTTTGAAAGGAAGAGACAAGGAAGAATTGACCATTAAGAACGTTTCTTTCCAAACCATCAGCGGTCCTTTTTCCGGGAATTTGGCTATTCGTAGATTCTCAAAACCAAGTTATCTCGGTTCTGCGAAAGGCTCACTGGATCTGGAAGTCATCCATGCCTTATTTAAAATCCCAAAGATCGAGGAGCTTACCGGAAGAGTCAAAGTCAACACCAACTTCCACCTGGAAACAGTTATCGAGAATAATGAACCTGTTGTTGAAATTGTAGATGGAAATGGAACCGCATTGATGGACAACGTGGATTTCAGTCTTGAGAACGATTCACGGAAGTTCAATGATATTTATGGAAACCTGATTCTGAACAGAAGCGAAGCAGTCCTGGAAGGGTTGAAAGTACATATCGGCGAATCCGACATGGAGCTGAACGGAACTTTTAACTACATCGACCAATTCCTTCAGGACAAACACACTTTGGACGTATCCGTCATTGCGGAAAGTAAGAAGATCAACCTGAAGGATTTCACCAACACCATCGCCGGAGATCCAAAAACCACTACCACGAACAGGGAATGGATGTTGCCAACCATGATCAATGGAAATGTGAAACTGAATGTGGATGCGATTCATATGGAGAAACACATTTTCACACAAATCAACGGAGAAATGAACGTTGGAAACAGAAGCATCTCCATTCAAAAACTGCATGGAATAACCGGAAATGCAACCGTTCGGGGAACATTGGCAGTTGTCGAAACTTCACCGGAATATTTTCAATTGGCAACCAATTTAAGTTCGAAAGACATTTATTTCAAACCGATATTCCGGGAATGGAATAATTTTGATCAGACGGTCATTCAGGAAGACAATATCAGCGGTCGCGCCGAAGCCATTTTGGATCTGAAAGCTCCCTTCGACTTGCAATACGGTGTTCTGAAAGATGAAATCGAAGCACAAATCCAAATGAAGATCATCGGAGGACAACTGAAAAACGTCAGTACATTCACCGCACTTACGAAAGACCTGAAAACGACCAAAACCAAAATGATTTTGAAATCGCGGGAAATCGATGCTCTTGGGGACAAACTGAACAACATCCAATTTGAAACATTGGAGAATACAATCTTCATCAAAAATAGTGTGATCGTCATCCCGAAAATGGAAATCAAGTCCAGCGCCATAGATATTACGGTGGATGGAAAACACAAATTCAATAACGACATCGACTACAAATTCGCATTCCGTTTCCGCGAATTGAAACAAAAAAAGGATGAATCCGAATTCGGGATTGTAGAAGACGACGGGACAGGGATCAAGGTGTTCGTTCGCATGTATGGAAACCTGGATAACCCGATTATCGAATGGGATAAAACTTCACGCAAGGAAGACGCCAAACAAAATCGGGAGGAAGCCAAAACTGAAGCCATTTCCATCCTGAAATCAGAATTGGGGCTATTCAAAAAAGACACGACCATCAAAAAATACCAACCTCCTAAAAAGGATTACGAAGTCTTGAAGATCGAATTCGGGAAGGAAGAAGAAGTGAATCCGTTCGAGGAAAAGAAAAAGATTGAAAAGGAGAAAAAAGGACTCAAGAAATTCGGCGAAAAGCTGAAGGAGAAGACGAAACCTGATGAGAAGGAAGAATTCACGGTGGATTAATTCAACAGAAACTAGTAGGGGTGGAAAATTTTCCGCCCCTACTAGTTTAATCCAATTAGGAATTAGTTATTCATAATTATATGTATTATTATCAAATTAAAAAATAATCGCATGACCGCAATCCAATCTTTCATCGACATGCTTTTCATAGGAGTAATCACACTATTTCCCGTTGTGAATCCAGTTGGATCTGCATTTATTGTAAATCCATATCTATCGAATTTAGAGATCTCCGAAAAAAGAAAAGCCGTAAAAAAAATTGCGCTTTACGCATTCATTTTATGTACAATCGCACTTTTCGCAGGTCATTGGATTTTAGAAATCTTTGGTATTACTATCCCGGTAGTTCAGCTTGCCGGAGGTATCATGATCTGCAAGATTGGATGGGAATTTCTTTCCTCAGATAAAAAAGAGGAAAAACCACTCACAGATGAATCCGGAAACAGTTCGGATTCGAATTATGCCTTGGTTCAGGATAAATTGTTTTACCCCATTACATTTCCAATAACAACAGGAGCTGGATCCATTTCCGTTCTTTTCACATTAAGTGCTCATAGCGCGAATGCCCATATCAATTTGTACCTCATCAATACCGGCGCAATTCTTTTAGCAATTATCGTAATCTGTTCCTTGATTTACTTTTTCTATCTGAACACCAAAAAAATCATCCGTGTAATCGGTAAGGAAGGAGAACAAATCCTCAATCGCATCATGGCATTCCTTATTTTTTGTGTCGGACTGCAGATTGGGATAACGGGGATTAAATCACTTATTGAGAATTAAATAGACAACAAGATTTTAAGGAGGGCTAATCAACAGATTAATGCAAACAAAAAAGAGTCAGCCGCAGCTGACTCTCTCGTCGTTAATAAGTTGAAGAACCGATTAATGCATGATCATCAATTTTTCAGTGAAGAAATAATCTCCTGACTGTACTTCCACAAAAACAAATCCGCTGGAAACAGTTTGAGGAATATCAATATTCATCTCCTGCTCTTCCATTCCGTAAGTGTAGCGTCCTAAGATTTTACCATCTGCGGTTTTCAAGGTTACAACCGTTGAGCTTTGCGTCTGGAAAAAGAGCTTGATTTGAACCGATTCGCTTGCAGGATTCGGATACAGCTGCCATTGTGGAGCAGTAGGAACATTGGACGATTTCGTTTTTATATGAGCCGGATAACAGTCCGTGTAGAAATATTCCTGGCAGTAACGCTCTTTGCATTCCACCTGACCATTGTTTCCTGTAACTGTCAGACAGATCTGGTACGACGTGTTTACCTGGAATTGAATAGGCAGATATTGTCCGTAATAAGGTCCTGAACCGTTTACAGTCCATTCCATCTGAGTAATATTTGCACAGGACGAACCAGAGAAACCGGTAAAGAGCATGTTGCAGTCTCCGGAATTAACCATGTCAAATCCAGGCTTTAACTTACAATCACATCTGCCACCACAACGAGCATAGATCTTCTCGCAATACCTGTCGGTGCAAAGAATATCTCCCTTTTCGTTTCTGATAACAACTGTAAGACAAACCTCATACGATCCCGCAGCAGGGAAAACATGCCCTGTGATCTGACCGATCGACGTGGTACCATCGCCAAAATCCCAGTAGTACTCTGCAAATTTCAGGCATTCGTCTCCTCCGTGAAAACCTTCAAACGTATAGATACAGTCCTTCTCATCGAAACTAACTTTGAATACCGGACGAAGTTTGCATTCGCATGGTGGCGTACAGCGCGTCTCTATTGTTTTACAAGCTTGTACCGTACATTCCTCAGAGCCGTTGATTGCCGTTATGGTCAGACAAATCGTGTGTGATCCGGCAGTTGCGAAAACATGATCAACATCGACACCGGAAGCTGTTGTACCGTCACCGAAATCCCAGGTATATTCCACATTATCCAGACAAGGGTCAGCAACATAATTTGCATGGAACTTAACGTAACACGATTCTTCGTCAATTGTATACCCGAACGATGCATCCGAAGGACAAACGCAAGGCTCGCAGTTCTGAGGTACAACAATGGTGTAATGAAGCGTTATGCCGTTTCCGGAAACAACCACGTCATAGGTACCCGGACCTGAAAAAATATGGGTCGATGAAGCACCGGAAGCTGTGTTGGCAGAACCGGAAGCCGGATCACCGAAATTCCACGAATAGGAAGTCGCACAGATATTCGAGCCAAATGTATAGGTATCACAGCGCACTTCGGTAGCATAAACTTCATCACCGGTGAATACCTGAACGTTATTGGCATCGACGATATTCGGCAAGCCACACCCTGAAGGAAGTACATCCAGGTAAGGACCATTATTGGTAAACAAACACAGGTTCGGCTGACTGATTGTCGATTGCGTATTCGGATCATGAATCGCTCCCATCTGCGTCATATTTCTGGAAATATAGATCTTGTCGTCAGGGCCGCATTGCATTCCCAGTCGTTTTACGAAGTAAGGTGCAATTAAATTGCCGACCTTCACTTCTGAAAGAGAGACATTCGATGCGGTTGCATCGTACTGGAACAAATCGCCTGTCGATTCCTGAACAGCATAGAATAATTTAGAATCGGGGCTAAAAGAAGTACCGTAGACACGCTCCCTGCCAATCATTTCGACACCAGTTACAAGACCGGTTGCCGGGTTAAAATCGCACAGAAACATACTGTTACCTGTAAATTCAGCTACCAGGATCTTCGTTCCGTCAGGAGAAGCTTCCATGGTGGTAAAAGTACCCTCGAAGGTATTCAGAAAATAATCAGAATGGAAAGTAATTCCGGAGGCAGAAACTTTATACACCATCAGGAAATGATCAGATTCGTTCTTTTTACCGTGAACGATGAGCCAGTAATAATCGCAGGCTTTAATAGTCGTTACACCTTCACCGCTCCAAAGCGTTCCACTTTCCTGAACATATCCTGCAGGAACCGGAACCGGGTTGTTATTACTCACGATAGCAGCCTGAGTACCCATCATTGAAATAACACTGTATCGCAATCCATAGTTAAGGCTGGTATTGAACTGCAAGTACTGGTTGGCATTCGCCGGATTCGGTACTGCTATTGATCCTGTCGCACTGCTGTTATCGGCGCTAAGCGCGGATGCGATCGTGCTGTGGTTCTGATCCCAAATCCTGTCTCCATTGCTGTAAAAGAGCAGATTTCCACTGGCATCACATTGAGAAACAACATCTTCGATATTTCCAGCCATGGTATTGTTTACGTCGGCTGAATTGTCGTAGACAGGAACACCTGATGAGAAATCCAGTCCTGCTTGGTTGCTGAACATCCATTGGCTTTCAGTATTGTTGATCGTTGTGCAGTTTGTAGGAAAAAAAAGTTCTTCCTTTTCAGCGAAATCACTCAAATTAATTCCGTCAGTAACGGTGAGTTTTACGATTGCAGGTGAATATGCTGCGGTGTATGTGTGTGTAGTAACTTGTCCGCTTCCTGTAGAACCATCTCCGAAATCCCAGGAATAGGTAGCTCCTGCTACGGGATTCGCCGTAAATGTAACAGAAGTCCCTGTACAAGGTGCATAATTATCTGCTGTAAAATACGCTATTACCTGCCCGTTGCAATTAATACCGGTATACACCATGTTACTGGAGCTAACCAGAGTTGCGCGATACAAAGAAATAGTGGCATCCATGCGGTCGTTCTGTCCGGGAGTGAAGCCAGTCATACAACCTTCGTCCACATAATCCATGTAATTGTGAATATCGTCCGGTAGGTTCGGAGTTTCATTACAAGTATTCCATCCCGGAGCCGGACAACCGGTGTTTCCGGGTGTTGCAACAGGAGGCGTATCACAAACCCGATCGCCCTGAGACGCACAATTTGAAGAGCTCATTCCTGCGCAGCCATCTTGAAATGTATGGTACAATCCGAGGTAGTGACCGATTTCATGAACGGCTATCCTGCCTAGTTGGCTGTAAGATGCGAGTGTTGTACATCCACAACTGGCGATATCTCCGAAAGCCCGGTAGTCCATTACGACTCCATCTGTGGAACTATACCCTCCCGGAAAGGAAGAATACCCTTGAATAATGGAGCCCGGCGGAACGGAAGCAGAAGTAATACTTTTAACCACCCAGATACGCAGGTAATTTTCTGCAGGTAATGAAGCCCCCACAACAGCCAACGAATTTATTTGGCTTACATCGTGATTGGTCAGCGTTGGACTATAATAATGAAAAATACCCGGAGTGGAACTAGTGATACCTGAAGGCGTATTGATCGTCGTCAGATTTACCGTTCCTTTTTTCGTGGCCAGGCAAAACTGGACACCATAATTGTCATAATAGGTATTCAACGCATTGATTTGGCTGATTACCTGCATGTCGGTAATGTTTTCGGGACCGTTCTGGTGCACCACATTGACCACAACCGGGATGAGCAGTTTATTGCCCAAACTTTTGGTTACTTCGCCGCTGCCTTTTGTCTTGGCTGCTTTGAAACGCTCAATTTCCTGATCCATCGATTCCAGTCTGTTCCGGAGCGAGGGATCATTTTTAAATTGTTCGAAGAGTAATTCGTCAAAATAGCATGGAGCTACTTTCTCATGCGGCACCTGCTGTGCGAAGGACGAAAAAATGGTTAATAACAGGAAGGTTATCCCCAGTGAATAGTGTCTTTTCATATTAAAAAGTGTGAATTATACTCAAATCTAATCAAATGAACGGGTACTTGCAATAAAAAAATCGACAAAAGTCAAGCTTCATTTTTGAACTGCTTGTTTTTAAACTTAGTAATGGTTAGCATCCTGAACTTCCTCATTTTTTGTATTGGATCACTTATTTAGATGATAGACTGTAGACTTTAGACAGAATCTGTCTTTTGTCTTGCGTCTTCAGTCTTTGAGTCTAAATCTTTGCAATTCCCAATTTTCAATTCTCTTTATGGAATTTTGAACCCAAACGCATCTTAGGTGTAACCAGTAATAATTCTAAACTGCATGTTATGAGATTCGTTACCATCCTTTGCATCCTTTTAACCGGAACGGGCGCTGCCTTTTCCCAATCCATTTCCGGAAACATGAATTCAGAAGCTCACAGTGAAGCACTTCGCTATGGGAATGTGGATATTTATAAAGGAGATAAACTTGTTGCTTCTGTCCTGACAGATAAACTCGGAAATTTTGC
This sequence comes from Fluviicola taffensis DSM 16823, assembly GCF_943372375.1. Classification (GTDB taxonomy): domain Bacteria; phylum Bacteroidota; class Bacteroidia; order Flavobacteriales_D; family Crocinitomicaceae; genus Fluviicola; species Fluviicola taffensis_A. Next base: position 183,344 of record NZ_CALRYJ010000004.1, read on the forward strand.
CGTTGCGCTCGACACAGGAACCTATGTGTGTGTCATGAACTATGCAGGCTTCTCACCTATCACCAAAGAAATCAAGGTAACCGGTGATGAGGTTGCCAACTTCAAGATGAAGGAAGACCCAAGTGCTCCAAAACGCGCAGCGAAATCAGAAGATGGCGACATGCGCGATGAATTCAGAACACTCAGTGAAGTTGCGATCAGTAGTGATAAATCGCGAACAAAAAGTGTTTCCTCATCCAGAGTTGCAAAAAGTGAAGCCTATTACTCTGCCCCCCCTGTTGGCGGAACTGTCATGGCCATTCCTCCGGGTTCTAAAAGCGGCGAACTCGGTGCTGCCGGTTACGCAGCTACTGCAAGTTCAAAACAGTTGACTGCCGGAGAAATAAACGATTTTTCGAAGTGGCTTATGTGGCAGGACCTTTCCAAAGGAGAATTGGCAAACTATCAGAAAATGTGGCAAATCGCTCCATCCGGAAGATATACCGTGATGTTGCAATCCGAAAGTGGAATTCCGGTTGTAGATGCTATTGTTCAATTGCTTTTGAATCGCGACGTGGTTTTCACCACCCGAACAGACAATACAGGAAAAGCCGAATGTTGGCTGACAATCAAGAACGAAACACCTGTTGTGAACGGAAAACTGTCCATCCAAATCAATTATAACGGAAAAACTTCCACCATCAATAAAGTAACTGCTTTTGAAAACGGATTGAATCACCAGAAATTGACAATCTCTTGTCAGGAAGTGGAAAATGTGGATGTTGCTTTCGTAGTGGATGCCACGGGATCCATGGGAGATGAAATCAACTTCTTGCAGGCAGAAATGAGTGATATTATTTTTCAATCAAAACAAATTAGTAACAAATTGAATTTCCGGTTCGCGAATGTCTATTACCGAGATGAAGGGGATTCATATGTTACTAAAAGCATGAATTTTAATCGCATTTTGTCCGAATCCGATGCCTTCATCAACGAGCAAGCTGCCGGTGGAGGCGGTGATTTCCCTGAAGCGATGGATGTAGGTTTGGATTCTGCAATCAACAACCTGAGCTGGAGTGAAAGTGCTCGGGCACGTATCCTCTTTCTGATCCTGGATGCTCCTCCACATCAAGGTTCTGCTGTGAATGAAAGACTACAACGCCTGATCCTTCAAGCAGCTGAAAAAGGAATCCGTATCGTACCTATCGGAGCAAGCGGGATCGATAAAAGCACCGAATACCTCATGCGCGCTTTGGCTTTGGGAACGAATGGAACTTATACCTTCCTTACCGATCACAGCGGAATTGGAAACAGCCACATCAAACCATCGACGGATACCTATGAAGTGGAAACATTGAACGCCATTCTCGTACGTATTATGAAAAGCTATACTTACATGCCGGATTGCCAACAGAACATCCCTGATTTGGCATTGAACATTCCGGATTCCATTGTCTCAACGATTCCAGCTAAAGATTCCAGTGATACCAATGCAACGACCGATCCGAAAACTTTGAACATCACTTGGAGCTATTATCCCAATCCGACGAATGGAATGATTACCATCCTTCCGAACACCAATATCAAGGAACTGTATGTTTCCGATCTAAGTGGAAAAGTATTGCAAGTGATCCCGAAATTGAGAAAAGACGAACGAATCCAGGTCGATCTGTCCGGATACGCAACCGGAATCTACCTCATCCGATATCTGGATGAAAACAACCATTGGTTGAGCGGGAAAGTCGTTCTTCAGAGAACAAGTTAGAATCATTATTAGATCGAATAATTATCCGTTAAAAAAACGTAGGCATGCGATTAATCGCGTACCTACGTTTTTTTGGATTAAGCAGTTACAGTAAGGGCGAAAAATTTTTCGCCCTTACTGTAACTTTTTTCACCTTTGTCAAACATACAGTTGTACCCAAACTGCAATCAACACGAATGAAGGACAAGCAAGATGCATTTCTCAAACTCTACGAGCCGGTTCATGAACGGTTTGAACGCTTCTGCAGAGCACGGGTTTACAATGAAATGGATTTCAGGGATTTGATGAACGACAGCCTGCTAGTGGCCTACGAAAAGTTTGATTCACTGAGGTCAAAGGAAGCTTTCCTCTCGTTCCTGTTTAGCATTTGTGTACGTGTTTTAGGGAATTATCACCAAAAGAAGCGCGAAAATCGAATTCCGGAAGGAAATGCCCACTTGGAAATTTGGGACAAGAGTACCAATCCACAATCGCATGCAGACGTTCATTACCTGTATGAAGCATTGGCTCAATTACCCCATGAACAAAGAGAAAGCATTATCCTGTTTGAGATTTCGGGATTCAGTATTCAGGAGATCACTGTCATTCAGAACGCGTCCGAATCAGCTGTGAAACAACGGTTGAAACGCGGACGCGAAAAACTGATGGAAATTCTCACCTATGAATCTTCTTTAAAAACAGTACAACGTCATGGATAAGCAACAAAATTTAGAACAACTCTTCCTGCTTGCGAAACAAGACCAAGTGGTGCAGTCTTTTGAACAGACAAAAGAACGATTCATTGCTTCTGCTTCCGCTCCATCGGTGAATAAAACCAAAACAAAGCAAGTATTCACTAAAAAATGGATGATCATGTTAGCAACTGTAAGTACCATAAGCCTTTCCTTATTCCTATTATTGAACAAAGGAGAAACTAGTCAATCAGACCTAAAGTCTAATGAAACCAATACAAAACAAGCAATTTCAGAATATAAAAACACCCAACCCAAAAAAATCAAATCTGAAACGACCAAACAAGGGAGTATTCCTTCTGCCAAAGTTGGCGCTCCCTTTTTGGAATCGATTCAGGAGTTGGTGACCGAACTACCTTTCATTTCAGAGAACAAAGTGATTGAAGACAGATTGGGAGCTCAAGCAAATTGGAACCCCAAACCTCCAAAAGGAATGGACGATCTTCCCTACCAATTCCCGAAACTGACTGAGGAAGAAATCGTCCTTACGAAAAAGAAGAAGAAAGCGATGTTGAAAGCATTGGTGAAGCACGACAAGGATTTCTACACTTTTATTCCGAGTGGATCCTTTGATTACAATGGAACACAAACATCTGTTCAGGCATACTATATCGGAACCTGCGAAGTAACCAACTTCGAGTACCGCACCTTCCTGTTCGATCTGTTGATTCAAGGACGGAATGATGAATTCCTGAAAGCAAAACCGGATCAAAGTCAATGGAGTAAAATGGAGAATCTACCACTCAACACCTTTGAAGAACATTATTTTTCACATAAAGCCTACAATGAATATCCAGTTGTCAATGTCTCACGCGAAGGAGCTGAACTCTATTGCCTTTGGCTTTCACAGGAAGTTCGGAAATATGTGGGTGATGAAAAGGAAGCACAATACAATGATGTGCGTTTACCTTTACGTGCAGAATGGGTCAAAGCAGCGAGTAATGAAGGGAAATTCCTTCCGTATCCTTGGGGAGGACCATTCACCAGAAACTCGAAAGGTTATATCCTTGCAAATTACTTAAGACTTGATGAAGAGGCACTTCAAACAACGCAAGGAACCAAAGCTACGGACGTCACTGCTCCTTCTAAATCCTATTGGCCTAACGAATCAGGTTTATACAACATGAGTGGAAATGTAGCAGAAATGGTTTACGAAGGAATGAACAAATCGGAACCGGGAACTTCGGGTGGAAGTTGGAGAAATACCGAAGAAGAGATTAAGATCTATGCTCCCGATCCAAACAAAGGAGTCATTGATGCCAAACCAACCATCGGTTTCCGGGTGGTGAGTACCTATTTGATAGTTTATAAAAAATAAAATAGTAGGGACGCGAAGCATCGCGTTCCCACATTTTATTTTTTGCATCGCGTCCCCACATTTTTATATCCAATCAAAAATAATAACTCAACCCAATTCCTCCCCAAGCATGATTGCCGGCATTTTTAAACAGTTTGGATTGAAAATGACCATAGGCTGAACAACCAAATTTTCGGTATTGGATCTTAAACCCAAACTCCTGTTCGGAAACCAAACGGGAAATCTGCGAACCCGGAACACGGGCTTCACTTGGTTTCGCAAGGAGTGATCCCTGAAGCGTTCCATCGGTTGCAACTGCGCGCACTTCCGGATTGTAATAAAGAAAGTAGTGTTTTTCATTGGTGATATAACCCACTTTCAGCATCCCGGATAAACGTGTTTCATTCGTTAAACTTCCTATGGTGGTAAAACTGCTCGCCTCTGCCCTCAACCAGTTGGTTTTGGTGAACCACGTTTTCGTAAATCCAAATCCCAGGTTGATACTCAAACCTGTATTCAACTGATACTGCCAACCCAAGGGCTTGTTATTGTTTGTCCAACGGTGAATGGCTGTTTGCGTTTCCTTACCGAATGCAGGTTTTCCAATCCAACCGGTATGCAAACTCCAACTCAAGGTATAATTCTTCGATTTACTTCTCGAACTGAATTTCGCCGTATAACCATAAGTTGCCGCATAAGGTCTATCACCCATAAGCAAACTGTCCGTTGTGATTGTAGAAGGAGTATATACTTTTTGAGCAACTCCGGTTTGCAGACTTCGCTGAACATCGGGAACATTAAAAAAGAACTTGTTCAACCATTTCAGGTTGATATCCAGATGGTCGTACTGCAAAAAGATTCCTTGCGAGTAATATTGGTCCGTTCCTGCAAACAAATCATTCTCGTATCGAATGGTATAGGATTCTTTCAACAAAAGGCTGTCTTGAGCCAGAAAGTTCGAACCAATCAAAAGAAATAAGCACATCAAAAGTAAACGCATGAAAGAAGTACGAATATTCATTGGTAATGGATTTTTCTATTGAAAACAGATCTTATTAGACGGTGTTTCAGTTAAAAACACATCCTGTTCTTCTTGTTTCCGGAATGGAAGTCGAGACAAAACCACGACAATTATGCGACAATGCGACAAGAGACAGCAGTCAATAGCTGAATAGAAAACAATTCAAACAATTGATTATAAGCGCATTAGAAATGATCGTCGATTTTCAAAAAGTGTCTCAAAATTTCAGTCAACTCATGGACCGGACCCCAATCATTACAGACCTAAGCTTAGTGGAGGTAAATTTGGATATCGTCAAATCGTAAGAATATGAAAAAAATAATCATCGCTTTTGCTGCGATTCTTTCAACGCTTTATTCAACTGCACAATCTACCGTTAACATCATGAATGGAGTCGTCTTTTTCGATGGATATGCATCCGTTGTTAGCGACCCAACTCCAGCAGGTGTCATTCGATTCCGAAATGATTTACTGACAAAACAAATCAGTTCCCAACAATTGGATTCGATCGGAGATCAATTAACCATCAAAGTGACTATTTCAGCACTTTGCGATAATTACGACCGCATCGGAGGAGTGAATTTAGCAATGGTTCCTAAAGGAAGTACCACTTACAACACGGAAACTGTTCCGAAAATTGAAATCGGTCGTTTTATTACACCTTTCATGAATAAGAACGTACAGCCAACTTCGGTACCGTATACTTTTGTAGTCAATAACATTGCCCAAATTCTCAATTCATCCGAATTAAATGCACTGTATGATTTTTGGTTGGAGTTGGAAGTCTTTGGTGTTCCTTATGCTGCAAATACGCAAGTTTCGGGATGTTCCGGAAGAAACGATGTGTTCCAGGGGCGAGTTGACTTCATCACAAACAATTCCAATTCGAATTATGATCCGAGTGTTGCGATTATGCCTTTGTCTTTCAAAGCAAATTTTAATAACTATCAAGCCGGGGCATCAGATGCTGTCGGAACAACTGTTAAAACGATCAATTTCACGACTACACAAACCATTTACGATGCAAAATTCTATTTGATTACATCCAATCATGGAGCTGGAAATAATGGCGAAGAATATGTGAGAAGAGTGCACAACGTAAGCTTCGACGGAAATCCAATCTTAACTTATACTCCGGGAGGAAAATCTTGCGAACCATATCGTCAATACAATACTCAGGGAAATGGAATTTACGGCTCTACTCCGCAATCAACTTCCTGGTGGACGAACTGGAACAACTGGTGTCCGGGAGATACAATCGCTATTCGAAAAATCAGCTTGGGAACCTTAACAGCCGGAAATCATTCTTTTCAAATCGCAGTACCTGCAGCTCAGTTTTCAGGACAGGATGGAAACTTCCCGCTTTCACTTTATTTACAAGGAAGTAAAATAGAAGTATTGGGGTTGGAAGAATTGAATCACTCATCCTTTACGCTATTTCCAAATCCGGCAAAAGATGCGGTGCAAATTCAAACCGAGAAAGAATTTTCTGCCATTGAATTAATCGACGCTTCCGGAAAAAGAATGCTTACAGAAACTAAAAACACGCTCAATCTTATCGGATTGGATTCAGGAATTTACATCATTCAAGTTCATTTTACGGACGGAATGAAAAGTAGCCAGCGCTTCATAAAGCAGTAGTTTATATTCAGTTTACGTTTAAAAAAGAGAAGTATTTTAAAGTACTTCTCTTTTTTGTTTTACCCCATTACCTGCTTGAATGTAAATTTCCGGTCAAAGAACAATCTGAAAACGGGAATATTCCTTAACTTAATCATCGGTAACTTTACTCTTGCTTAAATGCACACGAGGCTATCCCGCTGATTGCGCAGATTTACTCTAAACATGTGAAAAACATCCGTGTACATCTGTGTTCCTCTGTGGGAAATAAAACACCGATTATTTAAATAAAACACCATGGAATACCGCATTGAAAAAGATACGATGGGCGAAGTAAAAGTCCCGGCTGAAGCCTATTGGGGAGCCCAAACAGAGCGCAGCATTGAAAACTTCAAAATTGCACAGGATATCAGCAAAATGCCCAAAGAAATCATTCGTGCCTTTGCTTACCTCAAGAAAGCCGCAGCACTGACGAATCTGGATGCAGGAATTCTTCCCAAAGAAAAATCAGACCTCATCGGACAAGTAGCAGACGAAATCCTGGCGGGAAAACTGGACGATCAATTTCCATTAGTTGTTTGGCAAACAGGAAGCGGAACCCAAAGCAATATGAACGTCAACGAAGTGATCGCTTACCGTGCCCATGTGCTGAACGGCGGAGCTTTGACCGACAAAGAGAAGGTGCTTCACCCGAATGACGATGTGAACAAATCGCAATCTTCAAACGACACCTTCCCTACTGCGATGCACATAGCTGCATACCAAATTCTCATGGAGGTGACCATTCCGGGAATCGAGAAACTGCGTGATACCTTGGCTCAAAAAAGCACCGATTACATGAAAGTCGTGAAAATCGGTCGGACGCATTTCATGGATGCCACTCCCTTGACCTTAGGCCAGGAAATCAGCGGATATGTCAGTCAGTTGAATCACGGATTGAAAGCCATCAAAAACACATTGACTCACCTGAGCGAATTGGCTTTGGGTGGAACTGCTGTCGGAACGGGAATCAACACACCTCCGGGATATTCCGAGAATGTAGCAAAACACATTGCAACGTTGACAGGCTTGCCTTTCATCACCGCAGAAAACAAGTTCGAAGCATTGGCAGCACATGATGCGATCGTGGAAGCGCATGGAGCATTGAAAACAGTAGCCGTTAGTCTGATGAAAATCGCGAACGACATCCGCATGCTTTCTTCCGGTCCACGAAGCGGAATCGGAGAAATCCACATTCCCGACAACGAACCGGGTTCTTCCATCATGCCCGGAAAAGTCAATCCAACCCAGTGCGAAGCCTTGACAATGATTGCTGCACAAGTGATGGGAAATGATGTGACAATAGGGATCGGAGGTTCAAACGGACATTTCGAACTGAATGTATTCAAACCCGTCATGATTGCCAACTTCCTGCATTCTGCGCGATTGATCGGAGACGGATGTGTTTCCTTCAACGACAAATGCGCAGTAGGAATCGAACCGATCACTGCAAACATCAAGAAACACCTCGACAACAGTTTGATGCTCGTAACGGCATTGAACCCCAAGATCGGTTATTACAAAGCTGCGGAGATTGCACAAAAAGCCCATGCAGAAGGAACAACTTTGAAAGAAATGGCGGTGAAACTGGGTTATCTGACAGCAGAAGAATTTGATCAATGGGTGATTCCGGAGAAAATGGTATAGAGAATTACGAATTGAAAAAAATCTGTAGACACGCGATTAATCGCGTGTCTACAGATTTTTTCATTTATCTTTAAGCATTCAACCGAAAGAAATGGAACCGATCAAAATCTTAACTCCACAGAAGAAAATCCCTTTCACCCTTGCAATTGCAATACGACTTCTGGTTCTAATTCCAGTTTTCGGAATATCCATTCTCATGATGGTAACTGGTTATCAAGGTGTTCAGAAAGGGGATATCGTTGAAGTTCCTACGCTGTTGGGAGGAATTCTATTCTTTATGGTTTCAGGATCCTTACTGATAAAAATCTTCATTCTGGAGAAGATTCGGCTTTCGCAGCTTCAATACCTATTTTACATAGATCGATTGGTGATTTACAATCATTCAAAAAACAAAATTCTTCACGAATTATTCTTCAACAATTTTCCTTCGTTTACCTTTCATGAGAACTTAACCAATTTCGGCTTTATTGTTATCGGAAAGAACGAGCCAATTATGGCACGAGGAGGAATATTTGGTCAAAAAATTGGCGTGAATATGACAGATCCTGAAATCATGCTCGAGAACTTACCCGAAGTGAAAAAGGAGTACTTGTTTCTGAAAGAATTAATCGCAGATACCCAATCAAAATGACACATCCCGCACGTGCGGGATTTGCCCAGTGGTAGTGAGGGATCCAGTTAATCTCCGTAAGCCATCAACCCGCTCTGTTTAGAAAGTGCCGAATCAATCAATTCAAGGAGTTTCTTTACATCCGTATCGGAATACCATTGCTTATCCTCAATCGTTTGAAGCATTTGTTTCAACAAGGTTTCACCCCATCGAAAATCGGAGTAGTAATCAAATCGACCGTCAATCATTCCTTTTTGGATCAGATTATCAAAAGTCTCTGTGTTCCTCCGTGGGAAATTATTTCATTCGTAATTAATGCGGTGGCGGTCCAAATGGTCCATGCTCTTCTGGCTTCGTTTCCCTCGTCTCAGGAGCCTTTCCGAAATTGCGTAAGTTATACGTCACCGTGAACATGTAGTAACGGTTCAATACGTTCGACTTCACGTCTTCGATATAGGATTCCGTCACGTTGCGCGTAATGCTGTTGTTGTTATTCAGGATATCGAATACCGAAACACGCAATTCCAATTGTTTCTTCTTCAATAATTTGTAACCGATTCCACCGTTCCACAACATGATCGTCTGGTTGTATCCCGAACCCAAACCTGCATAGGCATTCACCGAATAAGTACTGTTGATCACCAGGCGTTCCTTGATAATCCAATTGAAGCGGGCATTGATATTGTGCAGGAAATACTGGTTCTGTGACACATTTTGGCTCGTGTTCACCACATTGTTGAAGTTGAGTGTATAACCGACCGTGAAATCAATATTCTCACTGATGTTGCTCGAAACCGTCAATCCTCCGTTCGCATTGGCCGTTTTTGCCTTGTTAACCACATTGTTGATCAGACCCGGAGCAACGGTATACGCACCACCCAGGTACAAATTCATATTCAGTTTCAACTTCGTGAGGGCGAAACCATAGGAAACCGTTGAGCGTGCATTCCAGCTTCCATCCAGGTTCACCGGCTGACGGAACTGCGCTCCGCGTTGCAACACCACATTTCCATTCACCACCGTATCACTCGTTGCAATGATGGTTCCATTCGAAATGTAATTTTGGTTCATTTCCCCTCCGAAGAACACATTGAAGTTCGTTGCCTTCTGCACATTCGTGGCATTGAAACGCCCGAAAACGCGGTGATTGTACTGCTGCTTCAGATCGGGGTTCCCGGAAGATAAGGACAGCGGATTGGAGTTGTCAATCGCATTTTGTAATTGGTCGATGGTAGGATTTCTAGTTCCGGCGCGGTAGGCGAACATCAAGCTTTTCGACTTCGTGAAATCGTATTTGAAACGCATGTTCGGCAAGATTGAGTTGAAAGACAGATTCACATCGCGGTCAGTTGGGAACTCTTGTACGTTCATCAACAAGGAATTCTGATAACTGACTCCCAATTGAAATCCCACTTTTTTCTTCTGGTAACGGAAATTGGTTCCTCCTTCTTGCACAATCGTTTGGTTTTCGAAGACATTCGAAAGTGTCGTATCCATGAACGAATAGGAATTCGTGATCGAATCAAAATCGTAGGTACGTTTGTCCGCATTGCTCACCAGGTAGGAAGGCGCATAGAAAAATTCGCTCGACCAGGCAACGCTCAAAGGTTCCGTGAACGAAAAACGCCCGTTCACACCATAGCCGTTCGTTTGATTATCTGTTTGCTGATTGAGTGACGCCAAGGAATCCTGGTTCAGTTCATTGTAGTAATGCGATTCCGATTCCTGACCGCTATTTCCTTCTTTCAAGGTGTAAGTTCCGGTAATGTTTGCCGAAAACGTTCGTCTGGGTTTTACAAAACGGTGACGCCACAAAACACTCGTACTCGCATTCAATCCTTTGCTGTCGCTGAAAGTCTGGTTGTTGATCCGATTGATCAGTCCGCCATCGCTGTCTGTAGTCGTTCCATCCGTTCCTTGTGTTTTATTATTCCCCTGGTAACTCAATTTGGGATTAATCACCAAGGAATTCATCGAATCCAATGCAATATCGAACTTGAAATTCAAGCGGTGATTCGCATTCTTCATCAGGGCAGTAAAGTCTTCCTGGTAATTCTGACCTGCCGTAGTCGACAAGACATAGTTTCTATTCGTCACTTGTGAGTTATCGGTATTCGATGCGTTGAAGAAGTAGCTTCCACTGACCTTCGTCTGTTTCTTCGCTCCCCATTTATCGGAATAATTTAATCCCAATCCATGCGAGGTACTTACTCCACTTTGCTGCGACACGAGGTAATTTTCGTTATCGCTTGCACCCGGTCCACCACGACCGCCGGGTCCGCCTCTACTTTGAGTACTTGCCGTTGAACCGGTCACTCCCAAAATATCATCCGTGGAGAAATTTTGCTGGTTCACATTATTAGACATCCCAACCACTGAAAAGCGACGTGTTCCCTTGAAAAAGTTCACATTCGCACCCGCCATGTACAAGTCGTTCGGAGTTCCGTAACCCGCATAGAGTTTCCCAAACTGTCCGTTGCTCTTCCCCGATTTCGTAACAATATTCAAAGCCTTCGCCTCATTTCCATCTGAAATCCCGGTAAACTTCGCCTGGTCACTCGCCTGGTCGTACACCTGGATCTTCGAAACGATCTCTGCAGGTAAATTCTTCAAGGCTGCCGCAGCATCATCCCCGAAAAACTCCTGTCCGTCGATCATCACCTTCGTGATTTGTTCACCTTGTGCCTTCACCACCCCATTCTCCAGGGTAATTCCCGGCATTTTCGTGATGAGGTCCTGCACGGTCGCATCGGGATTGGTCTTATAGGAATCCGCATTGTATTGCGTGGTATCGCCTTTTTGTTCTACCCGAACAGCATTTGCTTCCACCGTCACACCATCGATCAGCTTCGCATCGGTCTTCATCAGGAAATCCAGCACCGTCTTCCCTTTCGGAAGTTCGATGAGCTTGACTTGATCCGCATATTCGAAGACGCTGACCTTCAGGAAATAGGTTCCGGGCTTGAGATCCATCAGCGTATAAACCCCATTCTCATCCGAAGCCGTGACCTTTACCACCGCGGAATCCGGCACGGAAAGCAACTCCACGCGCGCATCCATCAGAGAAGTCTGTTTGTCGGTGATCTTACCGGAAAGTTGGGTTTGTGAGTAGCTGCTAAAAGCAAAAAGAAAGGAAATGACAATTGTAACAAGTCTGGAACGAATCTGCATAAAATGGGTTTGTGTATCTCTTGGATGGTTTCCGGAGCGAAAGGTTTATTCATTCATCAGAAAAAATCGGTGGAAGCAAGCAAAAATCGTGCCCTGAGGAATTCTCTAAGCTCTTTTTTACCGCAAAGAATTTAAGAGCGCAAAGTAATGCCATCCAACCTTTGCGCCTCCGCGTCCTTTGCGGTTAAATTAAAAGCTTTACTTTTGTATGTAACGTACTTCGGACAATCAATCCATGAAAACAGCCATCCTCATTCTATTTCTCTTCACAGGACTTTCCCGTGCCAATGCACAATTCGACGTGCTTACCTATACCAATTATGTGATCCGGGACATGATCACCTTTGACAACAAACTCTTTATCGGCGGGCACTTCACGAGCTTTCAGGACACAATTGAAAGTTATTGGACGGCTTATTACGACGACGGGCTCATTGTACCTCACACCAACCCTATCGGCGGCGGCGGCGCAATCGAGTTTGCAGTTTTTGATAACGAACTATATGCTGTGGGAGACTGGATTTTTCCCGGTGGTATCCATACCGGAGTTGTCAAATGGAACGGCACAACCTGGGTAATGGAAGGCGAATCAAGTTTGGTGCACGGTAATATTCACGTGATCGGAAACTATTTATATGTCGTCGATATTTACGGGCTCATCCGTAGGAAAGCAGCGGGAGGGACCTTCGAAGTGTTCAAAGACTTATCTGCAGAGCCAGACGCCTACTTTGATGAAGTCAGCAGTTACCAGGGGAAGCTTTGCATCATGGGCTCGTTCGTAGAATTAGAAGGCGTTCCGGTTCGCAACATTGCTCTTTGGAACGGTACTACCTGGGAATCCCTCGGCACAGGCATGAGTCCGAGTATATTTAAAGCATTGGTTTACCAGAATGAGCTCTATGTAGCTGGCATAATCTACGAAGTGGATGGTCAGCCTATAAAACATATCTCCAAATGGAACGGCACTTCCTGGTCGGACGTTGGAATGAGCGTTACCGGGAATGGCGGGAATGGAATACGTAACCTGGTTATTTGGGGAAATAAGCTTTTTGCATTCGGTGAATTCGACGAAATAGGTAACCAACCTGCTGACGGTATTGCCAGCTGGAACGGACAACAGTGGACAACTTACGTCGTTCCCCACCCTGAATTGGTGCTGTGCGCAGGAGCAGTTTATAACGGCCGCCTTTACTTCGCAGGAATGGATCCGTTTATGGACCGCGTCAACGTTTACGGTTACTCAGGTGATTTACTAAACCTGGATGAACCTGAAACAATGACACCTGCCATTTATCCCAACCCATCAAATGGGATCTTTACTTTATCGGAAGATTACCAGGGGAACGACTACGAAGTACTGAATGCCTTGGGACAACGGATCATGACAGGAAACACTTCTGTTGTCGACCTTTCCGAGCAAGAAAAAGGTGTTTACTTTCTGCGTTTTGTAGATGAAGATTCCGAGGTTATTCGGTTGGTGAAGGAGTAATAAACAGGAATTTTATCTCCCCAACATCTTCTCCCGGATCACCATCGGATCATAATCGAAATATTCCATGTTCATGCGGTGGGACAATTCTTTTGCCAGGTCTTCACTCTGCGACTTTTGCGGAAGTTTCGTCAGCTCTCTTTTACCGCGGTAATTACTCCCAAGCAGACAAACGGCAAACAGATAATCCGTATAACTGGTTGATTGTGTAGAACGGGTATAAGCCGTGGTAGTTTGTTTCACCGGAACCACCGTCAAAATTCCATACTTCCGGTAATTAATCGTTTTCCCGATCTTGATAAAACCCAAATAAGCTGTATACTCCCGAATCGTCTCCCTTTCCAGATCAACTACCACATGATTGCTCGTAAACGTGATAAACACCCCGACCAAAAACAAGCCAATCCCTATATACATATTCCCAAAGAAGGACAGCGGCGATAATCCTAAGAAGATATAACCCAGGATTAAAACGTTCGAAGGGAATACTTTCCCGTTTCTAAAATGAAGATCCATTGGTTGGTCAAGCGTGTCCATGTTGATTTTTTTGCGAAGGTAGGAAATTACTTAAGAAGAGAAACCCGTTTCGGTAAACCACATTTATTTTCTTCTCAAAATGTGGTAAATACTGAAAATGAGGGTGAAGCGTGAAAGTTTCAACTAAAAACACTTGTGAAGTGTAAGAGAATTTGCATGTTTGTTGCCTACTAAACACGAAAACTGAAACTAATGAATGCATCCGGTAACGAATTCAAAAAGAATCCGACACTAATCACTGAATCCAGAATTAAAATCGAAAAACCCGCAGAATTTGAAGAATCCATTTTCAACGAAGTTTACCGATCAGCCAAACAAATTGTTCTGAGAACCCTAAAGCGTCATGAAAACTACGACGATCTGGATCATCCTTACAATAACATTATTGCTTTTACAGGTGAACGGGGAAAAGGAAAATCCTCAGCAATGATTTCTTTCCACCGTGCATTGAAATCTATTCAAAAAGGGATGCCCGGAAAGACTTTTTTTGAAAAATTCTTTCATGACGACGAACCGAAATACCGATTTATCAGCTTAGGAGAAATCGATCCGTCTCTCTTCCGTGGAAAGGAAAGTTTATTCGAAATTGTTTTAGCAAAGATGTTCGGCTTGTTCAAAGAATCCCTGGAAAGCAATAACTCATCCAGTTACTCTGATGAAGATCGCAGGGAATTAGTCAAGCACTTCCAAAACGTGTTCGAAAACTTAAAGTACACTACGGGAAATCACAAGGATGAATTGTACAAACAAGAAGCATTGGATTCCCTGATCAAGCTATCTACCAGCAGTAACTTGTATGAGAGTTTTCAAAAACTCGTCAATTGTTATTTAAGGGTACTCGGAACACATCAAAGCAACTATAAAAATTTTTTGGTCATCGCCATTGATGATTTCGACCTGAAAATCGAAGGGGTTTATGAAATGCTGGAGGATCTTAGGCAATTTCTGATCTCCAGGAATGTTATCATACTGATTTCCTGTAAGATGGAGCAAATACAGGAAACGGTACTGACCAGTATCTATTCCTCTTTCTTTTCACAATTGGGTCAAAACAAGGAATTACTGGAAAGCATTATCAACGAGAGCGAACTAAACGGAAAAGCGGAAAAGTATGTCTCCAAACTCGTTCCTTTATCCAGGAGGATCGTTTTACCGGATATTGACAGTATTGTTTATAAGAAAAGACCCTTGTTAAATGAAATCCCGAAACAAGTATTGGAACAGCTCAAAATCTATGTCAACCCGGATTTATTCAATGCCTTTTACCCGGAGACCCTGAGGGAATTCAATTCCTTCGAAAAAATTGCTGGGGAGGATTTGAAAGATCAAGACGATCGACTGGATTATTTCAAACATTACCTGGCCGAGAAGCTCTTAAGCATCAAGTTAAACCGCAATCTCTCCGAATTGCTCATCGGTTCAAGTTCGAAGAATTACATGACTCACTTCAAACGAATTCTTCAGAAACTACTCTCGGATCTGAATCCACCAACTAAAAACAGTACTAAAAATGAGAAGGACACTTCCGCTTCTTACCCGGAAATTATCAGGTTGTACCGGCAACTGCTAACCGAGATCCCGAAGTATGAAACTAATTTGCAAAAACTTGTCAGTCTCTATCGTACTTACTTTAATATCTTGTATTTTGAAGCGATAGAAAACGAAAAAAATCCCTATTTCAAAATATACGACGAGGGACCACTATTTCCGATCCCTCTTCCAGATAATCGGAGAATAAAAGAATTAACTGCCTCCAAAGCAGTGATTTATTCTTTTGGAGAACCAAAAACCGAATTTCCTTTGCAGGACAGCGAATCAGATACCGAAGAAAACCAACTGGAGCTTTCTCCTCCCAATTGGATTTTATATCATAATGCCGAATTAGCACAGTTCTTTAATCTCGATTTAGCAATGAAGTATTTCGACTATTATGAATCCGCTAAAAAACAAATTGCTCCCAGGAAATCTAAAAATGCTTCTGATACACTCTCAATTCAACTTTCAGCAAGCAAAGACGCAGCTGATATCCTGATATCAAACCTTTCTTTCAGCAAGGAACCTACTAAAAAAGGAACGAGCAGTGGTAGTCAAGAGAACCACGAAGAGAATGAGAGCTTGGAGAAAATCAAAAAGTCAATCCGTGATTCTAAATTTTATGCGAAATTTTCCGATATCGAAAACTTCTTGAAATCAACCAAAAACGGATGACCCAATGGACAACCTCAGAAACAGCATCAAACTCTATTTCAGTGAACTGGACCCGGACAAGGTATTGTCAAAAAATAGCGGTGGGTTTCAGAAAATAACCAAAAATGAGTTTATTCACTCCTCCTTTTCCCTGAGTGCTTTTGATAACCGTACACACGACGAATTGGACAATCTTTACCAGAAAGTGACGGAAGACTGGATGTATGCTCCGGGGCAACAACACGCCGAAAGAGGCTGTTCTTCCCCTTTTTATCTCCTGACGCATTTCAATGAACAAGTATTAAAAGAAGTCGAAACAGAACCCTTTGTTCGTTTCCATCACCTCCTCAAATGGCGGGATTTGACCTTTCATCTGGGAGAAGATGCTTTCACCACTTCGTTCCTTGCTTACCGGGATACTGTTGCAAACAAATCACGCAGATATTTTTCCTGGCGACCAGTATTATTTTCCGATAACAGGCGCCTGCACGAATTGCTTCAGAAAGGGGTTGCAGAAAATCACTCTCACCTTTGGGCTTCTAGCTTAACCTTTGATTTAAGCTGGATTGCATTGGTGAATCACTTTCCCAGTTTACGTGAAAAATTGCGGGATTTTCAAAAAAAATACCGCCTCAATGGAAAAACTTCACATCAGTTCAATACGGAAACCGTTGAATTTGAAACCTTAGTGAAAAAAGCCATTGCTTTGCGGCTGGTTTTATGGAAAAGTGTTGATTTTTTTGAAAAACGACTCGATGTTGATGGTTATACTCCCCGTCCGACCGATTACACGATTGAAAACCAATCAAAACCGGTCGTTATCAAGAACCTTCGCGCCTATCTATTGTGCAACGAAATACTTGGTTTTGATATCGAGGATTTATTTCATCCGTCCAATAATATCGACTCGCATGCACTCAAAATGAATTTCGAATCGATTTTAAGCAACATTTCAATACTTGCGCAAGAATCCGGATTAAAATTGCCTCACAAAGGGAAGAAAAAAGTAGTGGACTACGCTTTAACCGATGACATTCATCCTCAAAATTTTAACGGATGCTATTTTGTTTCAGGTGAACGAAGACTCTTATACCGGGCTTTTAGCGCCATATACACCAGCTTAGGAAGCAAACGCGAAGTAGAAACACTGGAAAAATTGCTCCAGGCCTATTTACTCATCAAAAATATCTTCCGAAAAGAAATCATTCAACTCAATGAACGCTACGGCTTTTCCAATTTCAAGGAATTCCAGGACCGAAAATTCCTCTTCCTAAGCAGTAATTCATTGTATACCACTATTTTTCTGGACATTACCTTGAATTACAACAGACAATTGATGCACATCACTTCCAATGAGATGCGTATTGGCACGGAAGATAATGTTTACACACTGAAAGAAACCATCCGAAATGTTTTACGCATACGGGAGTACCACGAATCCGAATACGATTGGGAAAAACAATTATTGGGAGTCAGCAATCCGCTAAAAATTATCACGGAAGAAAGCATCCGGCTGAAGGAAAACAAGCCGAATGAATTGTATTTTGTTATTCATTTTTTCAAAAGAATCGATCAACTGTTTTATTCCAACAGTACAAAGAATCACAGACACAAACGGGAAATTGAAATCAAACAGGCCGTGACCTCGAGGGATGCGATTCTTCGAAAAATCGTCCGGCAACAAGCTAACGCGTTACGCGAACTTCGCGAGAGACATCCTGATTTCGCCCAATGGATTCGGGGAATTGATGCTGCATCCGTTGAAATTGCCGCCAGACCTGAAGTTTTTGCTCAAGCATTCCGCATGTTGAAATACCATCAATTACGCCACAACGATGCAGATATCAAAGGAAAATTGGTTAACAACCGACTGAACATCACTTTTCATGCCGGAGAAGATTTTTTCGACATTGTAGACGGGATGCGCTACATGGATGAATGCATCCGCTTTTTAGGGATGGAACGAGGTGACCGCTTTGGTCATGGAGTCGCCATTGGCATAGATGTATCGAAATATTATGAACTCAAAAAACAGAAAATCCTGTTATCCAAACAAATGCTTCTGGACAACATTGCCTGGCTATTGTCCAAAGTACGTAAATTCGGTTTATCACATCACCTGAACGAGGTCTATCGCTTGGAAAATCTCTATAAAAGCCTATTCAGCGAAATTTTCATCAATTCATCAACCGGTGAATCGCAGCAACAAATCAACTACCCGCAGTATTACGATGCCTGGAAATTGCGCGGAGACGATCCAGCTATTTACTACGACTATTTTGGCTACCGGCATGTTTCGGAACACCGTTCGATCCATGATTATTTTGAACGCATGACGGCTATTTCCTACTGGGACAGGTGTGGCTTAAACCAAACCAATAGCAAACTGGACTCCATTCGGAAGCGAAAAGAAATTTCCCGGATCTATTTTGAGTATCATTACAATCCGGATGTTCAAAATAAAGGAGCAGAAATCAAGCAATTTGAAATCACTCCCGAATACCGGAAATTAGTAGAGGACGTACAACTCAAAATGGCCGAACACATCGGGTATCTGAATATTGCCATAGAAACGAATCCGACATCCAATTACCTGATCGGTCCGATACACCGCTATGTTGAACATCCGATTACACGCTGGTATAATCTGGGATTGGAAACCGATCACGAAAAAATTCAGAAATCACCTCAACTTTCCGTTTCCATCAATACAGACGATGCCGGAATTTTTGCAACTTCACTGGAAAATGAATACGCACTTCTTGCTATCGCACTTGAAAAAGAAAAAGATGAGTTTGGCAAACCGAAATACAAACCTGCCATGATTTACGATTGGCTGGACCGGATAAGAGAAATGGGACTTCAGCAAAGTTTTCTCGGAAGTCAACACAAAAAAACAAACACTTAATTTTCAGTCCTGCTATAAAGTTAGAAGATTGAAAAAAAATGGAAGAACTAAAAATAAAGAATTTCGGTAAACCACATTTACTCCACGTTTAAAATGTGGTAAATACTGAAAATGAGGGAGAATGAATTCATTTTCAACTAAAAACGATTGTGGGTTTGTGGGGAATTTGCATGTTTGTTTTCTACAACTGAAAATATGGAAATTGAAAAACTAGATCTTAACGAAGAAAAATCGTTTTTAAAAATTGAAAATCACTTTGAAGATTCACTAATTATCAACGTAGCTATTAAATTTAATTTTTAATAAGATCGATTATGAGTGAATTTAAATTAATCGCCATTCGCCCACTTCTAGATTGTGATCAAAGATTCAGAAAAAACTTAAAGGAGGGAATGCCCTATAAATTCTACCAAGATTATAAACTGAAAGTCAAGGCAAAAAAAGATGATTTAAACCAAGACTTTAATAAATTAGTTGAATTAACTAAAGAGAATTACTTGGACTATTCATCTTCCGAAATAGAGTTAATCGAAACCCCATCAAACGAATTGAATTTATATTCCGATGAAGATCAATTACAAATCAATATTTCAGCAATCGTTGGTAAAAATGGAAGTGGAAAGAGTTCTCTAATTGAACTGTTCTTTGCATCAGTTTTCAACATTGGAATTCAATGTGAAATCCTATATAACACAGATACAGATCAGTTATTTAGTCAGGATTCCAAACATAAGGATTTAAACGTAGAAATAATCTATAAACTCGATGATAGAATTTACAAGTTAATAGTTTCTGATTCTGTCTCAATCAAAACTTTTAAATCTGATGGGAAAGTAGAGAGTGGAAAATCCCATATTCTCAAAAAAAAGGATGTTAATAAATTATTCTATTCCATTTCTATTAATTATTCTATTTATGGACTAAATAGTTCCGAATTTGGAATGGATTGGATTAGACATCTTTTTCATAAAAATGATGGTTATCAAACACCTTTGGTTATTAATCCAATGCGGATAGATGGAAATATTAGAATTGAAACAGAAAACTATCTTGCAAAGACTCGATTAATTTCTAATTTGATTGATCCCAATCAAGATATATATAATATTGGGGAGGGTAAGATTGTTGATAGTGTTGGGTTCAATCTGAATTATGAAAAAATAAAAATTCTAGACAAATTTCAACCAAATGATTTTCATTTCTCAGATGGACAGATATCAATTGATCAGTTCATTGAAAACAATAAATTAGTTGGAATAGATATTCTTAATGAAGTTTACGAATTTTTTAAAATATCAAAATCAACAAATGCAAAATTTAAAAATGAAGTTGATAAATATCTGGTGAAAAAACTTTATTCCATCTGTAAAACATACGAAGATTATACTCCCTTTTTGGAAGCTCATATTGAAACAAAATCGTATAATGGATTACCCTATATAAGACCACATTTTAAAGATTTTAGTTCTTTATTGGATAAGGTCGAAAAAGATGGAAGCCATATTACACTTAAAATCAAACAAGTTATAAACTATTTAATATTCGAACCACTTAAAGAATCCGAGGAAATAAAATGGGAAAAACAATCAATCACTTTTCCATTAGATAAATTGAAAGTCCGGATAAAAACTATTTTGAAAAAAAATCCAGAGCTTCAAGTAATTGAATTAATTCCACCATCATTATTTTTCTATGATATGACCTTTGAAAAAGAGGGTTTAAGAGATAGTCCGAGTAAATCAACATTCAACTTATTAAGTTCCGGTGAACAACAATATATTCATTCTTTGCAATCGATTATCTACCATGTTATTAATCTCTCTTCTATTTCTAATAAACCTGTTACAAGTAGTAGACAATCATATCACAATATTAATTTAATTCTTGATGAAGTAGAACTTTATTTTCATCCGGAATTTCAGAGAACATTCATTAATAATCTGCATAAAGCATTAAATAAATTGAATCTTAAGAATAAAAAAAATAGTCTTGGAATTAATGCAATAAACATTCTTTTTTCAACCCACTCTCCCTTTATTCTTTCAGACATTCCCGCTTCCAATATTTTAAAATTAATTGAAGGAGTACCGCAACCACAAACAAATCAAACGTTTGCAGCGAACATATATGATATCTTGAAAGATGATTTCTTTTTAAGCAAAGGTGTAATTGGCGAATTTGCCAAGGGAACAATCAATAAAATACTTTTCAAACTTAACAACTTAATTGAACTAAGAGATGAAAAAACCAGGAATTCAGAATTAATTGAATCACAAACAATTGAGTTAGAACAATCAAACACATTAAATATTATTCAACAACTTGGGGATATTATAATAAAAAAGAAAATGTTAGAAATGTATGATTTAGCTATCGGCTCGAAGAATAATCGTAAAGAAATTATAGAACAAGAGATTAATCGTTTACAACAAGAATTAAACAGACTAAAATGATCAATTTATCTTTGAATCGCGATTTAAAAACAATGAGTGAAAACTTCTATAAATTAATAGAATCAGAGCTCGTTAACCGTTTAGATGACCAAAAAACTTATTTTAATTCTTTCCAAACAAAATCTAAGGAACATTTGGGAGACTATCTCGAGAAGAATTTAAAAACTATTATTATTGGTGAACTTGATTTTCTAATTAAAAACATCAAGCCAGAATTAGACGAAATCTTTAAAACTAATTACAAAACAATTGCAAAAAAACCAACTCCTTTTAAATCAAAAATAGACCGTCTCCTTTTCTTTGAAGAGCATGACAAATGGAATGCATATAGTTTTACCCAGCAATTCAAATTGAGTTGCTGTCCCTATTGTAATCGTACTTATATAACTACACTTGGAGAAACAAAAAACAAATTTTTCAGACCAGACATTGACCACTTTTTAGCGAAAAGCAAATATGGCTACCTCCGGTTTTCATTTTTTAATTTGATCCCCAGTTGCGTAATATGCAATCGTAATGCTAAAGGACGAAAAGAAACAAGTTTAACAAAAAATGCTTACCCCTATAAAGAAGGTTTTGGTAACTTGGCAAAGTTTAATTACTTGCCTTCACCTGTTGGTTTGCATACTATTTACTTCGATTTTTTCTGCTCCAAAGCAGAAATTAAAAAATTAAATAGCAATATCGATTTGTTTAAATTAAAAGAACAGTATTCAACTCATTACCTTGAAATAGACCACTTGAAATTTTTACACGATAAATTTAATGATACTTATATTGAAGACTTAATGACAAATTATCCTGGAATTATTAAGGACAAAAAAGAAGCTTATCTTATTGCATTTGGTAAAGAGTATGATTTAATTAATGATGAAAAAAGACCTTTATCCAAATTTACTAGAGATATCGCAGAAAATATGGGCCTTCTAAAATACATGAAATAGTATATGACAAAAGGAAATGTGCATTACTTAGCACTTTATTTCAACGGAGAAATAAAACTTATTGAAGATCTTCATAAAGAACATTGTTTAAACATAGTTCTTTTATTAAAAAGGACTTTTGAAAGTAAAACCGGAGGTAAAGGACATTATTCTTATTTCAAAACAGAGATCATTAATCCAAACATCCATATTGATCCTATTAGTGAACTTATTGTTGGAAAAGTAAAAGTTAAAATTATTAGAGATCAATATTGGGGAGAAGTAAGAATCGGCTATGCTCACAAAAGTATGATAATCGATTTTGAACTCACCGATTTACTTGATAGAAATGACATATTCAAAATTAATTTCAGCAATGAACTAACAGGATTTAACGAATTAACTCAAACTGTAGAAACTATTAATCGAGTTGGTACAATTCAAGGCACTAAAGAAATTCAAGCTATGAAAAAGCATATCACATTACTCGAAGAAAAAATCACCCATTTTAATCAACAAATTAGAACAATAAAAGAATAACTTCATAATACTTATAATTAGTGTTATCCAACAAGTAAGACCATTCTACCCCACAAGTAACGGAAAGACGTCCTACAAGTGGTTGAAAATAACCTACAAATACTTGCGTGTGATCCCACAAATGCTTCCATCCTACCCCACAACCAACCAAAGACAACTCAACAAATAAACATAGACCACCCAGCAAGCACCTATTTGCGAACCCACAAGTAAACCTAACTCACCCACTAAGTACTATCAAGCAACCCCACAAGTAAGAGCATCCCACCCCACAACCACCTTTGAATCACCCCACAACCACCTCCGAAAACTCAAAATACTCGCTCATCCAAACCGCCCCTTTGAAAAAAAACAGCACCACTTCGCTCAACAAAACCCCGGTTTTAACGCCCGTTAACAACTGAACTACAGTGCTTTGGCACGGAATTTTAATGCGCTTTTTCAATATTCACATAAATGGAATAGCCATGAAAAAGACCACATTAAGCCACCTGGCGATGTATCAGAATGTACTCGCAGTGGTAAAGGATCATCAAAGCACCTGGAGCGGGGTTTCAGGAATGGTAAGTGCAGTAGACCAGTTTGAAAACTCACTGAACCTGCTCAGCAGCAAACTGAACATCCAAAATACTCTTACGCAAGGGATTTGGAAAGACAAGGAAGTTTACATGAAAGAACTCATCGAAAGCATGAGCATCCTCAAAAAAGGATTGTTCCTCCTGGCAACTCAGACAGACAATCGCATCCTGCTCGAACGCAACCGGGAATCGCTCACCAAACTCAAAAGCATGGGAGCCGAACGTTTGAAAATTGCGAGTATCGCACTCCTCGAAGATGTTAACGACTACGAAAGTTCCTTAGCAACAGTGGGAATCGATGCACCCCGCATTCAGGACTTCCGCGACAAGGTAGCATTACTCGAAGAACGCAAGAACTCCGTACGACAAGCGATCATTGAACGCACCATCGAAACCAAAAGCATCCGTGAGCTGGAAAAACGACTGAATGAATTGCTCATAGGTCAGCTAGACCGGTTCATCAGCTTCTTCCAAACCACAAACAGTGCATTCGTTGCGAGCTACAAAGCCGCACGAAGGATTATCGGGAATGGCGGAGGCAGCAAGAATAACCTGACCAAATCGTGAGTTAGGGATTATTAACCGAACGGAAAGGATCGTCCATAAAAGATGATCCTTTTTTCATTTAAATAATCATCCTTTCCCTTCAAATAATCACCAAAATACAGCACTTAATCAAAGCCGATTTTCTTTAAGATATTTTGGCAAAACACTGGATGCAACAATCTGAAATCCAATTACATTCGATCTGTATTTAAACCTTAAAAAATGACTGAAAACACAGGGAATGTTGAAAACATGATTTCCAGCATAACGGATTCTTTGATTCAAAACAAAGCACTTGAAATAAGTGAAACAGAAAACACGAAAAAATTAAATTTATGGATTATCGGGCTTTCGACTGGAGTGGAAATGTTCATGCTAAACAAAATTTCATATTCGGAAACATACGGTTTTGAAACTTTCCTATTCATTGTAGCCGGAGCTTTCTTTATGTACAATGCCTTTACAGGACTCTATATGAACAAGACAATAGTAACTGTCAATAACATCGACATAGCAGATCAACGCAAATTGATCTATCAAAAAATGATGATGATTGGTTTATTAAAATCAAATAGTAATTCAAATTACGCCCAGGAAATGTTAGATGACTTTCATTCTGGTGAGATGACATTGAAAATGACTAATTTAAATTACTTCTCATCTATGAAAAAGGAAGGTGAAATAATTCTCCGAGTTGCTAAAAACTTAAATAGTTTATCAGAAAAATATACAACCATTGCATTGATTATTCAATTTTCAGCAACTATTATCTTATTCTTTATAAATTAACCAACCACCACACATTCAAATTTAAAAATCAGAAATCATGTCACTCCTTAGCGACTTTGAAAATGCCAAATTTTCCACAAAAACAATTCTATTGTTTTACGTGTTAATCATGCCATTGTTTTTCATCAGTATCTATCTATTCAAACCAGACATGATCTGGTTGATACAAGGAAATCCCCTTGTAAATCTACACTTCTACTTTTTGGTTTCGGTGTGTTTGGTACTTAGTACTTTGTGGCTTTCGATGATCTATGTTCTTTCAGATTATACTATCAAGCATTTGAAAATCATAGAAGATGATAAGACCAAACAATTGAAACGAGAAGCAATTTCTAAATCATTGAATGAACTAAGAAAAGGAGATAATGAAGCTAAATTGAATGAAATGACGAAGATTATTGCAATGAGTTTACAGGAAAAACTGAATAAAAAATTCAAACCACCTCAACCAAAATTTTCTTCTAATTCCAATGAGCATTATCGGATCACACTTATCTACTCTATTCTCTATTTATCCGCAGCTATCGCTATCAATCACTTTTGGCTAAATTGGAAAATTCAATATTTTTTAGTCTGCCTTCCTCTCTTCGTTATTTTTCGAATTGTTTTTGTGAAATTGCGGCTCAACCAAAAAAGCAACCGTTCGGATCCTGTTAAGTAAACTTTCCAGCAATTCAATAATACTAAAACACCCGCCCCGTCCCCTCTCTCTTCATCCGTCTTTTCACTTCTATTGGAGATCCCGACATTTGTTTAACACCTTGAGAAAAAAGAGTCGTCAGATCCGAATACAAAAAAGTCAATCCCTCGGCTGATATGAAATAAGCATCTGTACCGTTATTCCGGAAATAATACGCTGTACCTCCTTTAAACCAATAACGGTACACCTCCGTCCATTCATCGGGGCGGATAATCAGCTTGTAATCCTTCTTTCGAAACAGAATACTGTATTTCCGAAGCGGTTTTCTGAACTCCAGTTCTCCCTTATGATAGGTTACCCGGATATACGAAAAAAGTATCCACTCATAGATCAAATAGAAAAGAACGATCCCGATAATTAACAAGACCTGATTTGTCGGATTGCGGACAAATCCGGAAATAAATCCGATAGGAAATATCAGGAAAAGGAGTGCGTAATATCCAATCATCCTGGCATTGTTCCATACCCACACTTTATTATCATTGACCCAGTCAGGTTCTTTCATCCGGTAAAAATAAACGAATAATATTCGTCTAAAACGAAAAAAGCATCCTCAGATATTCTCTTAGAAGTGTCCAAATAACTAATTTCAGCTAAAATTCTATTAGAATCCCAAATAATGAGTGAAAAGCTACATCTTACCAATCATGTTCCATATTCTTTCATGCTCATAGTTACCGGCATATTTCCAGTTACATGCGTAATCGTTTTGTTCGTTGCCGGTTTGGAAACTATGTGGTTAACCGTACCTTTTTTTCTTGCTTCGTTGATCTTTTATCATGATTTGATTACAGACCATTTCATAGTTATTGAAATAGAAAACCAGGTTATCACCATTAAAAAGCCATTACTCAAATACCATCTTTGGAAGAAGAAAAGAAATTCCGAGTTAGTGATCATTCCAGATAATTGGGACGAATTATCAATCGGGTTCATGAAAAACACAAGATTCTACTATTTTAAGAAAGAAAATGAAATCACTTACTTTTTCTATGCCATTGGATTGGAAACTTTTGAAAAGGTTATCCGTAAGTATTTCAGTAATAAAAAGGTCTGTATCTATGCTAATGCAAAGCCAATTGATGAGCTTGACAAACTAAAAAAAAGAAATCCGGACAGCATATTGAATTGAAAAACACCATTTCCATCCTGTAAGAAACTAATACTCCTCCAACCTCAGCGGTATCAAAAAATAAACACTAAACTGATGCCTATTGATCCGGTTCCCGAAAACATCCGGACCAAAACGGATCGCGTACTCGTAAGAAAAATTCACCCAAGGTATTCCGGGGTTCATACCGATTCGGGGTTTCAGGCAAAAGGAACCCTGCGTGAAATCCGTGTAATAGACAGCGCTCAAACCCAGATTCACATAGCGCGTCGTAATCTGGAAACCGATCTTGGGTCCTAGAATAAACGCGTTCTTGCGCCAAAGGAAATTGAACTCCGCTCCGTAAACCGGTCCACGGATCCATCCGGGTTCGGTATACCTGCTAAAAAGACTAGTAGGAACTTCTTCATAACGGGCATTACTGAACAAGATTTCACCATACGGACGATTTCCCTGGTAAAAATTGGCGTAGATAAAATACGACTTCCAATCCGTCATGAATTCCGTGAACCCTTCTCCCCGATGTTCTTTATTGAAAGCTTTATGTTTCGCTTTTAAAATAGAATCAATCGTTGCTTCGTCAGGTAGTTCCGGGATTGTGAATGAAACAGAATCCGATTTAAAAACGACCGGCATCCGATTAACATATTCCCCATAGTATTTAAACATTTTGACCGAAAACCGAATATAAACCAGGGTGTCTATGAATTTTCCATCATAATCCGATCTCATATCACAACGAACGATCTCGCCTCCTGATTTCAAAAAATGGAACTGACAACCATGGTGTATGTCTGAATACCCCGGATAGTCCACTGTAAGTTCGTAGTCGTATTTCTTGAAATCCAACTGTACAGGAATCTGGATATACAGGGAACGAGTCTTGTGTTGAGCAAAGCCATCAAAGGAATGCAGGAACATCCAGAGGAAACAAAGTAATAAGCCGATTCGGTTTTTCACGGTTCTAAAATAATCTTTCTTTATGATCCACTGCATTTATTTTTAACCACGAGGAGCACGAGTTTTTTTTCGAAGAGGGTAAGAAATTTCACCACATATCATTTCATCTCTTTTTTGCGCTCAATCATTTTAAAAATAGAAGCAAACAAGATCACCACCATGCTTCCCAACCAAAGCCAATAACCAATCCTGAT
Organism: Fluviicola taffensis DSM 16823; assembly: GCF_943372375.1. Taxonomy (GTDB): domain Bacteria; phylum Bacteroidota; class Bacteroidia; order Flavobacteriales_D; family Crocinitomicaceae; genus Fluviicola; species Fluviicola taffensis_A. The sequence continues at coordinate 211,139 of NZ_CALRYJ010000004.1, forward strand.
CTGAGTCAGATACCCATAATGAAGCGAACCTAATACCAATAAAATCTTGCCTCCTTTCAAAAAACACAATGCTGTCAGGATGGCAAAAGCAGCAAAGAAAACACTCGTAACGGGGAACTTCTTCGTGGTGCAAAGCGCAATGATAAAAAACGGATTAGCGAACCAAGATAGTACTGCTCCGTTTTCAGAGAAAGCTTCCATCCAACCCAAGACAAACATAAACAGCCCTTGACCAAACTCAGCAGGTCCTTGTGATGTTCCGTAAACCGGTAAAAAGCAAGCCAGTACAAACAAACTCAAAGAACTGATCCAAAGGTATTTTTTCATCGTGTCGGTTTCTTCAAATATAAAGATTGAACGAATACCCAACCGAATTGCGTAGATAAAAAACAGCACGGCATGATTATTGCACAATTCGCATCAAAATCTAACATAAATCCTTATGAAAAAATCGTTACACATTCTATTTTTGCTGACTTTTCAGATCGGCACCACCATTGCTCAAACTCCCGAATTCGAATGGGTTCACACCCACGGATCAACCTTAGACGACATGGGCGGAGCAATTACCACAGATGCACAGAACAACGTATACATTAGCGGCTATTTTACCGGGGATGTCGATTTCGATCCCGGAGCAGGTATAACAACCCTCTCTTCCGGTTCGAGTAGTATTGGATTTATCCAAAAAATGAACGCCAACGGAGACCTGGTCTGGGCAAAACCATTCCCTCAAGGCGGATATTCAAGTATTGGATCCATTGTGACAGATCAGTCGGGGAACCTCATCCTTGCAGGATTTTTTTCTGGAAATTTGACCTTTTCGACAAGCAATGGCACGCAAACGATTGAATCCATAGGGTATCAGGATGCTTTTATTGCGAAAATGGATGGAAGCGGAAACTTTGTTTGGGTTAAATCTTTCGGCTATGTCAACCAGGATGATGCTATTTCCAAGATTCAGCTGGATGAAGTGGGAAATATCTATTCAACCGGTTATTTTTATGGTACTTGCGATTTCGATCCGGGACCGGGAACAGCTAATCTCTCTTCTGCCGGAGGAAGCATGGATATTTTCGTGCAGAAATTAACTGCGGCAGGAGATTATATCTGGGCAAAAAAGATCGGGGCAGGCGGATTTGATATGGGACTTGCTCTGGATGTTAAAGGAAGTACCATCGCACTAACTGGCTGGTTCCAAAACAATGTAGACTTTGATCCTTCACCAACGACCTACAGCATCATCAATACCCAGGGATATGGAGATATTTATTTGCTTTCGCTGACTACCGACGGAGATTTTAATTGGGTAAAAAGCTTTGGTTCTTCCATGGGAGATAAGGGGATTGATGTAGCCATTGCGAACAACGGACAAATTTACCTGACAGGGACATTTGATGCAGTAATTGACCTGGATCCGGGAACAGGAACCAGCCTGTTCACTCCTGTTAATAGCAGTGCTTTTTTTGTTCTTCAACTAACTGATTCAGGTGATTTGAACTGGGCAAAAGCATTTACCGGAGCAAATTGGCAAGGAAGTAATGCTCTGGCACTTCATCCAACAAACGGAGTAGTCATTGCTGCGGGTTTTAGCGGAACATGTGATTTTGATCCGGGAAATGGTGTCAGTAATCTAACCGCAGTGGGAGGAGGTGATGCAGCCTTGGTTTACCTGGATCAGAATGGAAATTACATCTGGGCAGGTTCCTATGGCAATAACGATCCAAACACTTTATTGGGGGATGGTGTACCTGATATCAGTATAGACAACCTGGGAAATTTTTATGCTACCGGCTTCTTTTATGATACCGTTGATTTTGATTGCGGTACCGGCATAGCAGAAGCTGTTACGGCCGGATCTTATGATATTTACATTCTAAAATTGAATTCCAGTACCCTATCTGTGAGCGAAAATGCGTTAAATGACTTCAAACTCTACCCGAATCCGGCAAATGAACAGCTTTCTATTTCGGTAACAGGTCTGAATAACTGTCACGTAACAATCTGCAATTCGCTCGGGACAATCGTATTGGAAAAAGACATATCGGATGCAGAAACTCAGTTGGATATCCGCTCCCTTTCGGCTGGAAGCTACGTGGTTCAACTGACCAACGAATTGGATTCATCCTACCAAACGTTTGTGAAGATCAATTGATTTATTTGATCAAAGTAGAAAAGGATTATCCGTAAAAAGGTGATCCTTTTTTTGGGGGATCGAAACAAGTAATCCTCTCCCCTCTTAAGATGTCTCCAACACCTTCTTCAATGACCGCAACAAATTCTGTTCAAAGTCATTCACGATCGAAGTGCTCCACATCTTCCCGTAAAACGGAATATTGGAATGAATGAAGTAAGATGTTGTTAGCTTTAAAACTGTCCGTCCATCATCCAGGCGCTTCAGTTCATAGCCGATATACCGGAACTCCAGGCTCTTGTTTTTCAAGACGTGCTCAACTGTCGGGCTGACGTTCAACCTGGATTTATCCACATCAATCGCGAAGCTGAGTTTCCGGTTCGTTTTGCGCTCAATCACTGATTCATGCAATACAATCCCGTTTTCAAAATACCCCAAACGCGTATTGGTCTTCGGATTATAAGTGGAGTGTGTTGGTTGCGGAACTCCGAATGCATGCAGGTTGCCCGGAGTATTCACCTTTCTCAGATCAGGAACAGCAAACAGGTTCTTCCAAACCACGGAATCCGATTGATTGATGATGATCTCGTTACTGATCCGATGCTCAGTCGTGTATTTTGGAAGTTGTTTTTCGACCATTCCTAAAACAAGCGGAATTGATAAGACCGACCAGGCGTTCTTCTTAACATCCTCTTTTTTCTCTCTTGTAAGGATATATAAACCCACACTAACCAGTATCGAAAACGCGATATACGGCGCCCCGATTATGATCAGGCAAACCAAGTCTTCCAGTTTTGTGATGACCGCGATGATCAGAAACACCAAAACAGAGATCAATGGAAATAAAACCGCTTTCCACCAGCTTCTGCGGTATCCTTCCCCTGAAAAATAAAAGGGTATAAATCCGAGTGCCATGGGTGCGATGATCAAAAAGGAAATGGAGTTGATCTCAATAATATCCCAACCTCCCAACAATCGAATAACGAGCGCATAAACTGCTGAAAGAAGAATCCCGAGGTATTGTTTCATGTCATTTAGGTTTCTTCAAATATACGCATCGAATTTAATTAACCACCAGGTACACGAAGAGCACAAAGTTGTTATTTGATAAAAAGTAAAAAGGGACTATCCGTTAAAAGACAATCCCTTTTCTATATCTAATTAAAACCTTTTCCTCGTGTGCTTTGTGCTCCTCGTGGTTCCCTTTGCGCCTTGGCGTCCTTTGCGGTTAAAGCTATGTGGTTGTATCAAAGATTCGCGAAGAAATCATTCCCTTTATCGTCCGTAATGATAAACGCCGGGAAATCCTTAATGGTAATCTTTCTTACTGCTTCCATTCCCATTTCTTCAAAGTCAACGACCTCTACTGAAAGGATGTTCTCTTTCGCCAGGATTGCAGCCGGACCACCGATCGATCCCAAATAGAATCCACCGTATTTGTTACAGGCATTCGTTACGTCTTTCGAGCGGTTTCCTTTTGCCAACATGATCATGCTTCCTCCCATACTTTGGAACAAGTCCACGTAGGAATCCATGCGACCTGCCGTTGTAGGACCGAAACTTCCCGAAGCCATCCCTTCCGGAGTTTTCGCAGGACCGGCATAATACACCGGGTGATTCTTGAAATAATCCGGCATTGGTTCACCTGCATCCAGCATTTCTTTGATACGTGCATGAGCTGCGTCGCGGGCAACGATCAAGGTTCCGTTCAGTTTCAAACGTGTCTTGATCGGATATTTCGACAATTCAGCCAATACTTCAGCCATTGGCTTGTCCAAATCGATCGTTACAGGCGGTTCCAAATGTGGAGGAACTTCAGGCAACAAACGACGTGGATTTTTCTCCAATTGCTCTACGAACAACCCGTCCTTGGTGATCTTCGCTTTGATGTTCCGGTCTGCCGAACAAGAAACCCCCAATCCAACCGGACAAGAAGCAGCATGACGTGGAAGACGGATCACGCGGACATCGTGTGTGAAGTATTTTCCTCCGAACTGAGCACCGATTGTACTTTCCTGGCAAATCTTATGAATGCGTTTCTCCCACTCGATATCACGGAAAGCCTGACCTCCCATGTTTCCTTCTGTAGGAAGATGATCGTAATATCCTGCCGATGCTTTTTTCACAGCAGCCAGGTTCGCTTCTGCAGATGTTCCTCCCACCACGAACGCCAAGTGATACGGCGGACAAGCAGAAGTACCCAAATCTTTTATTTTCTCTTTGATGAACTCCTCCAGCGAAGCATCGTTCAACAAGGATTTCGTTTTCTGATACAAAAAGGTTTTGTTGGCTGAACCTCCACCTTTCGCTAAAAACAGGAATTCATACTTCGACCCTTGGTTCGCATAAATATCGATCTGAGCAGGAAGATTGGAACCGGAATTCTTCTCTTCAAACATGTCCAAAGCAACGATCTGGGAATAACGCAAGTTCTTTTCCTGGTAGGTATTGAAAATTCCTTTGGAAAGGTATTCGGCATCATTCGCACCGGTGTAGACACCCTCTCCTTTTTTACCGACCACAATCGCAGTTCCGGTATCCTGACAGGATGGAAGCTGACCTTCCGCAGCGACGGTTGCATTTTGCAATAAGTTGTAAGCCACAAACCGGTCGTTATCCGTTGCTTCCGGATCATCCAGAATAGCACGCAATTTTTCCAAGTGAGAAGTTCTCAGATAAAAGGATACATCACTCAATGCCTCCTGTGCTAAAAACTCCAACCCTTTCGGATCGATATTCAACACTTCCCTGTCCCCGATTTTCTCAACGGTTACATAGTCAGAAGAAACTTTGCGGTATTCAGTCGTGTCCTTTTGGATCGGATACGGTTCCTGGTAAAAAAAGTCAGCCATAATTTTGTTTTTGCAAGTGCAAAATTAATGAAAAAGCGTTTTTCTCAACTCAAAGGAGTAATTCATAATGAAGATAAATAGTAAATAGCACAAGTCCTCCCCCTTTATCCCCCTCCGAAGGGGGAGATTTTAAAACACCTCTTAAAAGACAATTGTATTTCAAAATTAATTTACACCTACCAGAAGAATCTTTCAAGTCGAAGACCGATTTGGTTTCCCCCTTCGGAGGGGGACTAAGGGGGAGGAAGAAGGAGGAAAGTTTTCTGCTAAACAATTTCTCCACCAAAACCACGTTTTTAATTACATTCGTAACACATGAATTTATACTCGAACAAACAAACATGGAAAATTGTGCTGCTCATCGTGGCATTGATAACCGTAGCTGCTTCACTTTGGGTATCGAATTCAACCGTACAAAAAGTATCCGACCGCGAGCGTTTGCGTGCCAAGCAATGGGCGGATGCCATCAAGAAAAAAGCGGAATTGGTTGAATTTACCAATCGTGCATTTCAACAATTACGTGGATACGAACGTCGGAAGATCAAGTTGTACCTCGATGCTACGATGGAAATTTCCAAAGTTCCGCTCGATCTCAATTGTTTCCCCGATTACAGTTTTCCTACCGGTATCATTGAAGAGAACACGGATATTCCAGTCATTCTCGTGGATGATCAGAACCAGATTTCCAGCTATACGAATATCGATTTCGATACGGCTGATTTGCGCGCACTCTATCCGGGGGCAAGCAAAAAGGAATTAAACAAAAAATACGAAGATAGTTTATTGGTCCTGACGACTGTTTGGGAGAAAAAGAATCAACCCTTCCGGATCGAAGTAGTTGAGGGATTGACCATGACTTCCTTTTACACCGACACCAAACGCACCATTCAACTGGAACGCGAACGCGATTCCCTGATCACAGCTTTCAATAATGAGTTGATCAATGACTCCAAACTGATTCCGGTAGTTTTGATGGCTAAACAGAAGGACTCCTTAATTGCAAGCAACTTACCGAAGGACAGGACTACGGAAAAAAATCTCAAGAAAACACTGCACTCATTGGAATTGGTGAATGAACCGATCAAGATCTCCTTTGGCGGCGATGAGGTGAACCTGCTCTATTTCGATAACTCGGACGAGTTGAAGCAGCTGCAGTTTTTTCCATACATCCAGTTCCTGATCATCGGGCTCTTCATCTTTATAGGTTACCTGCTCTTCAGCACCTTCCGGAAAGCGGAACAAAACCAGGTTTGGGCAGGAATGGCTAAGGAAACAGCTCATCAATTAGGAACACCACTCTCTTCCCTGATGGCTTGGATCGCCTTATTGGAAACACAGGATATCGACCAGAACATCATTGCGGAAATGCAAAAGGATATTGAACGCCTGGATACCGTTTCCCAACGTTTTTCAAAGATCGGATCCGAAACACAATTGATCCAAAGTGATATCCGTGTCACCATCCAGGGAGTGATGGATTATTTGCGTCCACGCATTTCACAAAAAGTGGAAATGACCACCCATTTTGAAGAAGAAGCGATCCTGGTAAGTCACAACAAATCGTTGATGGAATGGGTGATGGAAAACATTATCCGCAACGCTGTGGATGCAATGGAATCGAAAGGAAAATTGGACGTGACGGTCAAAACCGTTCCTGAACGCGTGTATATTGAGATTACCGATACCGGAAAAGGATTGTTACCCAAACAATTCAAATCGATCTTTGAACCGGGTTACACCACCAAGAAACGTGGCTGGGGATTGGGGCTTTCCCTGGTGAAACGAATTGTAAAGGAATACCACAAAGGAAAAGTGTACGTGGTGCATTCGGAAATTGGAAAAGGAACCACAATCCGGGTGAGTTTGCCATTGAAGTGACTTCGACTACGCTCAGCCACCTTCAACACTTTCTCCAACAGATAATTGTTACCCGAAAATTGCACACATTTGTAAATCGACAAATTTTAAAGTATTTTTCCATAGAAACAATAAGGTGGCTGAGCGTAGTCGAAGTCACACATTCACATCTATATCCCCGCATTTGAAATGTCCTTCCGGACAAACCTTCCCTCCGTGTAAACCACAAGGTCTGCAGGTTAATGCTTCTTTTGTTTCACGGATTTCACTATCATCTGAAAGCGGTCCGAAACCAAAACGGGGAACGGTTGCGCAGAAAAATGCAGTTACCGGAGCATTTACAGCCGTAGCCATGTGCAAAGGACCAGAATCGTTTACAAAACAACGTGCAGCCTTTTCAAATAATGCACAGGATTCCAACAAATTCAGTTTTCCGGCCAGGTTATTTTCAGAAGGCAGATCTGCTGCTTCCAATATGCGTTGACAGAGATCAAAATCAGGCGGTCCGCCCACCAGATAAACTGCTCCTTTCCGTTTCAGGTTATTCGCCAATTCAATCCACTTGGCTTCCGGCAATTGTTTCGTAAACCAAACGGAAGCTGGTGCAAGCGTGTAAAATGGCGTGTTCGTATACGGGGCAACTTTCGATCGGTCTTCATCAGATGGAAAAACAGCAGGACGAACCAATTTCCCGGCCCCATGGTGAGCAATACATTCCAGGTTTCGTTCCACTTCGTGCTTCCCCGTTCCTATTTCGTGTTTGATCTTGATATCGTAACAAAAGGAAAAGGGATTCTTGTCGAAACCAACCTTCTTCTTTGCTTTCGAAAGAAACGTGATGATCCCGGAACTTCCGAATCGCTGCAGGTTGATCACCTCATCGTACTTCTTCGTTCGGAAAACACCAATCAGTCGGCGCATCTCTTTCCATTTTCCCTCTTTCTTGTTAAAGGAAAACACTTCGTGAATAGCCGGGTGATTTTTCAAAATGGCTTCATTTCCTTTCCGGACCAAGACATCCACTTCCGCTTCCGGATACAAACGTTTCAGTTCACTGATCACCGGAGTAGCCAGAATGACGTCCCCTAAAAAAGCTGTTTGAATGACTAAAAAACGTTGCATGGGGTAAAAGTAAGCAAAAAACAAAACAAGTCGGGGCGAATCCCGTACATACGGGACGCCCCGACTCGTTTTTCATTAAAACTTTGGCAGCGAGAAGTCCACATCCACCAAGCCAATCTCAAAACGGTTCTTACTGATTTCTTTCAATTCACTCTCCGTAAAATCATTCTTAAATCCAACTTGTGTATTGTACATCGTTGGTAATTTCTTGTAAAAGTGATATTGATCCACCCAGCTGGCATACATCCACGGAGACATATTTCCGATCTTAACTTCATTCAGGAAAACAGGCTTCATCCGTTGATAAAACTCTTCATTTCCTGCACTGTGAACCAATACGTACCAAATACAAAACTCTCCGAGTTGTAATCTCTTTTCTCCCGGAAAACCAATCCGACGAACCATGTCTTCCAATAATTTCTCATTGACACGATTCATCGAATCCAATTGATCCTGAAACTGTTTATTATCCGGATTGGTATGCCATTGATTCCGGTAAAACTTATCCCAATACGTCAGACTATCAATCACAGCTATCAATGAATCCGCATTTTTAGGACGAATTTTCGCTGAATTCTCAAATCCTTCGTTGACCAATTGATTCTCCTGTTCATTAAACCCTTCCATCAATTTATCTGGCTGAAGCTCTTCCACATACCAAAGTGTGCGCATGTCAAAAGACGGAACGGACCAACAGGTTTTCAAGGATATCGCAGCAAGCGAATCATTTCCGAGTTTCTTATAACAATAACTTTGGAGACGGTAGTCTTCACCGTAGAGCATTCCGTATTTTTTTTTGACGGCTTCCAGTTTCTGCAAACTTTCTGTATACTTTGCATCTTTGACAGCTAACATGTATGCCTGATTGACCTCTTGCTTGTAAACAATGTGATCAAAAGATTGTGCCTGAACAAAGGAGATGCACAGTACAAATAAAAATGTGGTTAGTCTTTTCATAAGGAGTTTTTTCTGATAATGTATGGACTCTTAATTGGTTACAAGATAATCATTCATTCTTCTTTCCTTGCAGTGCAGCGAAAACAAGTCGGGGCGAATCCCGTACATACGGGACGCCCCGACTTGTTAATTCATTATTCCTTAACTTTGTATCCTTATTCCCATTTAATGAAAATTCGTTTACTCCTACTAATTGTCCTTTTGGGGACAATCCTATTCCAATCCAACGCACAATCTTATTGGCAGCAAAAGGTCGATTACACCATTACTGTAAAATTGGATGATGTAAAACATTCGTTGAGTGGTTACGAGAGCTTTGTCTACCACAATAATTCGCCCCAAACACTGGATTTCATCTACATTCATTTGTGGCCCAATGCTTATACCAGTGGAAAAACAGCTCTGGGGAAACAATTGTACGAAAGTGGTGAAACGCTGCTCTCTTTCGGGAAAGATTCCATTCGCGGGGGAATTGATTCACTTCATTTTCAGGTCAACGGACAGGATGCTTCCTTTTCGTTCGAACCAAAGAACCCGGATATTGCCAAATTGCAATTGAATACTCCTTTAAAACCCGGTGAATCCATAACGGTTACCACTCCTTTCCATGTCAAAATCCCTTCCGGAGAAGTTTCCCGTTTGGGACATGTCGGACAATCCTACCAAATCACCCAATGGTATCCGAAACCTGCTGTTTACGACAAGAATGGCTGGAACCAGATTCCTTATCTGACCCAAGGAGAATTTTATTCGGAATACGGAACATTCGATGTTTCGATCACGCTTCCCAAAAATTACGTGGTCGGGGCAACCGGAGATTTGCAAACAGCATCCGAAATTGGGTTTATGGATGAAAAGGCAGCTTACACAAAAGATAACTTTCAATCGCTCCTACAAAAGGAGAATCGCAACAATAAATTCCCAACTTCTTCCACTGAATGGAAAACGATTCGCTACACACAGAAAGATGTCCATGATTTTGCCTGGTTTGCTGATAAACGTTACGCGGTTCTGAAAGGAGAAGTGGAATTGCCGCATTCCAAACGCAAAGTGACGACCTGGGCTTTATTCACTCCGAAAAATGCCGGTTTGTGGAAACGTTCATCGGAATACATTCACGACGGAACGTATTACTATTCGCTTTGGAATGGAGATTATCCATACAATCAAGTGACTGCGGTCGACGGAACGATTTCTGCCGGAGGAGGAATGGAATACCCGAACGTAACGGTGATCGGGAATGCAAGTTCGGATACGGAACTGGAGGTGGTTATCGTCCACGAAGTGGGACACAACTGGTTTTATGGAATTCTGGGAAGCAACGAACGCATTCACGGATGGATGGATGAGGGAATGAATACCCTGAACGAAATGCGTTACATGTACACCAAATACCCGAATAACACCTATTTATCGAATCAGATCCTGGATGGTAAATTTCACTTCGACCACCTGAGTCATTACAATTCCGGAGATTTCATTTATCGGATAGTAGCCGGTCTTGGTGAGGATCAGCCGATTGAAACACATTCCGCCCAATTTGCGGATATCAATTATGGCGCGGTGATGTATATGAAAACGGGATTAGTCTTCAACTATCTGAAACAATACCTGGGGGATTCCTTGTTCGACCAATGCATGCAAACTTATTATACCGAATGGAGTTTCAAACATCCGCAACCGGAAGATATGCGGGCAACTTTGGAACGCGTTTCGGGAAGAGATTTGTCGTGGTTGTTCACGGATCTGATCCAAACAACGAATCATATAGATTACAAGATCACGAAAGTCAAATCATTTGGAGGAAAAACTACGGTTACTGTGAAAAATGCCGGACAGGTTGACGGACCAATCGAAGTCACAGGTTTTCGCGATGGCAAAAAAATCCAGACACTGTGGGTCGAAACCGGAGTAAACAAATCGGAAATCACTTTTGATTCTGAAATGGATGCTGTGCAGATCAATGCAAGTGGAAGAGCTCCTGAAATCAACCAATCGAATAATTATTGGCATCAAAAAGGATTGTTCGGAAAAATAGAAGCTCCTCGTCTGCAATTATTCACAGGAAAGAACGAACCTACACGAAGCAACTTGTTCTGGAGCCCGATTCTGGGTGGAAACGAATACGACAAATTCATGTTGGGATTGGCTCTTCATAACTTCAGCATTCCGAATAACCGCTTTCAATTTCTTTTGGCTCCGATGTATTCATTCGGTGGAAAACGGGTTTCGGGAATTGCCGAAGCGAGCATCACCTGCTTGCCGAAAAAGAACCTCAAACTTTCCCGATTCGGGGTTTCGCTTCGTTCATTCAAGAATGACACTTTGGGTAGAAATGATGGTTATTACGTAGCGGTTTTACCTTATTGGACAGCCAAAATCGGAAATCGCATCGGAGGACCGATCAGTCAGAACATCCGCATCCAATCCATGTACCGTTTGGATGTCTTCCGACCGAAACAACGCGAACTAATTGGCGGTTACCTGCAATATGATTTCAATTATTCAAAAGCGGATCACATCGTGGATTTACAGGTCCGCTCAGACTATGCAGCAAATCCGGTGAACAGTGATAACTTATCGCGTTCATCGATTGCAGCAACCTACAAATACCGGTACATCAAAAACAAGCGTTCACGCTGGGTCGAACTACGTTTGTTTGCCGGGAATTACTGGAACTTCAACATGTACAATTCCGGGAATGTGTCAAACTATGCGTTTGCTTTAAGCGGTGCAAGCGGAGGTCAGGACTTATTTGTGGAAGATTATTTCTTCGGTCGTTCTGCGCAAAGTGGAATCTGGTCGCAGCAACGTCTGGACAATATGGGAGGATTCCGTTCGACGGTTGGGAATGGAAAATCCGGATATTTCGGTACAACGACAACCTGGATGACCACTGCAAACTTTTATATGGAAACACCGATCGGTCCGAAAATCTTTGGAATCTATGCGGATTTCGGAGTGTTTGACCAGGCATACAAATCAAAACCTACCCAGGCTTATGATGTAGGATTGGCTATGCGTTTGGGAACTGTTTTCGGGATTTACTTCCCTGTCCTTCAATCTAAAAACATTACTGACGCTTATTTGACTAAGAATTATGCGGAGCGAATCCGTTTCACGGTGAAATTCAACTTGACGAATAAGCCTTTGAATTTCCTGAAGTTGTTGCCTTGATTGTTTCCCGCAGACGAGCACAGAAGAACACGGAAGTTTTGAATTGCTAATAGGGCTAAACACTTCATAACACCCTGATTCTACTGGGCAAATAGACAGATGTCTATGCATATTAGCACGTAGATTTCGCTGATTTACTGTGTTTATTTTGTGGATTGGGAGTGAAATAAGTCGCAAACCAGTCAGATTTACGCAGATAAAAACAGGTATTTGTCTACGAAGTCGAATCATATAGATTTTAATTCCATACCAACATAAAACATTCTCACCCTCTTTGATTTCACTGGGCAAATAGACACATGTCTATGAGTCATTTCGAGTTAGGATTTCCCTGAGTTTGGAACACGCAGATTTGATCGATTTGCGTATATAAACAGTTTGTTCTAAACTTCATCCACCCCTAACTTTTTATTCTCCATTATTCTTTCTACCAAATCCCTGAATGTTTCCAGGTCTCGGATCTTCAGAGTACATTTGTTAATCCAATGGGGAAATATCCTATCAATCCAATATTTGAGTCGTTTTTCCAAATATGAATCGGTTTCCAATTTATGAAAGGTCTTAACACCCGTTAACGTCGCTTCCTCGATAAGTGGAGAAAAATTTTCATTAACATATAGAAACTCCTCGATTTTGGTTGAAGGTTTTAAATTAGTAACATCAACCCCTTTGTCCTTTAAATTTATCTTTAATGTTAAAAACACAGCAGCCGATAAACATTCCGATCCAAATCCTTTCATGGGCTGAATTATTTCTCTTTCTGCAACCGTAGATAAAAAATCACAAAGATCTCCAAGCGTTTGTTTCTTATCAGGTGTCAAAATTTGTTTCCAATCATTTAATGGAACTTCAATTCTGAATTCCTGATTTAAAAACTCGGCATACTCCTTCCAAGGAAGTAAATCATTCGCATCACGAAGTTCAGAAATGGTAGTGTCACGATTTAAAATCGCATAGGGATCAGCGTTCGGATCCAATGGACTGCAAAGCCGGTGTTGCTCTTTGAAAATTTCAAGAAGTTCATCTGATGTGTAAAACACTTTTTTATTCATTTCGCTGTTTCGTAATGATACAATCATTTAGAAAATTGTCACGGGATCAAACCCCAACGCTTCAATAGCAGGAGCCAATTCATCCGCCATAAATTCCCGTTCTTCCGTATCCAATTCATCCCATGGAAGATTATCAAGCTATTCATACAATTGACATCCATTTAGTTACTTAAAAATTAGTCATAATCTTCTAATCCAATTAAATAAGTATGGATTCTCTTTTCCCACTTTTGTTGTTGTACTCTATTTTCTCCCAAGTTTGTTTCCATCATATATAGCGCATTCATTTCTTCTTTTTGACTGATGATTTCCTCTATTAAACGATTCGCATTCGTTATGTCAGAATCAGCTTCCGCGAAATAAAGCCCCATTTCTTCAAATATCCTTTTATAATCTACCCGACTGATTGTTTTCCACCTAAAATACTTCCGGATCCTGCGAGCGTGGTATTCACAAATATCAACATACAAGCGCTCATGCTCCAATTGCTCATTTGTTTTAAACTCATCGCGGATAAAAGAGCCTTCAGAATCCATGAATGCCTCTACTACAACCGAAGGGATATTCCCCATTTCATTTACTTTATACTTAATGGCATTTCCGGTTATAGCTCGAATGTTATCCGAATTCAATTCAAAGTCATCGATTAAATAATATGACTCGTTTTTGTGGTTGCTATAAGAATCTTCATAATCATTCCATTCAAATCCTTCTTCTGACCAGGCAACTTTGTTGGAATTAAAATAACGCAAGAGCATTCTATCGGAAATTAAAACAACAATTAGATTGCAACTCAATAACAAAATAAAGAAAAGCTTCAAATCGGGTCTTTTTCGTAATTTGAATATGACCCAGCCTAAAAGAATGACTAAAATGAGATGAACAAACACATTGTAATCCTCAAATATTATCTTGTGAAGGATTACAAAGATGGTAAATCCAAGACTTAGGTATCCAATTCCGTTCCATGGTTTTCTTTTTACGAAATGGTAAATAGAAGTGATCAGAAATGCTATACTTGAAAGACCGCTTAACCAAGCTATAAAAAAAGGAATTGCGTTCCAGCCATTACCATTATTATAAGAAGGATACAAGATCAATAGCGTAATTAACGCTAGTAAATAAATAACCAATGCTACGATTAACTTCATGGGTGGTGTTTTTTGCTAAGATAAGGAGGAATTTAAATCAGTTTCGTTCTTTTTGAATCATCCGCATGAGATTATCCAATTCATTCGAATTCACAATATAATCAGTAACGTATAGGTGATTTTTCTTTAATTGATTAATTAATCCTGATTTACTTTACCTTTTCTCCAAAGATCAACAGATTTAATTTCTTCGATCTTAATCGAAACGGGCTTTACCATTGGTTGTGAATAATTAATGAGCTCCCCATTTTCAAATACAATCACATATTCCCTTTGTTTTTTCAAACGGTAATAAAATCTTGCAAGCATTCCGAAAAAGAGAAAAAACAGCAATAAAAATAAGAGCAATACTATTTTCTGCAAGTTAAACTCTCTCGATTCAACGATACTCACACCAATGACAATAATCATTATATGTAATGAAAAAGCCGTCAAAATCAAAAATGAAATCATCCGCTTCTTGTATTTCCGATGGTCAATTTTTAGTTTCATGGTTTAGTTGTTTGTCCCTACTCCACAATATTCTCCATCACTCGTTTCCTATAAGCTTCCAGCAATCTATGTTTGGAGTAATATCCCAGTACCTGGTCGTTGTCAATCACTGGCAGATAATTCAATTTGGAGGTTTCGAACATCTCCATCACCTGCTCCATGGTGTTTCGTGGATTAAGGGAATAACGGATCGGTTCCATGAGCAGCTCCAACGGCGTATTCGGTTCGGAAGAATAAACGGGTAAAATGGTTGGCAGGTCGTCGAGGTAAATCATACCGAGGAGCATTCCGTTATCCGAAACGATCGGGATCAGCGCCTGATGCGAATATTGAATGGTCAGGAACAAGGTCGAAACGGTATCTATCGGATTCAGGACCACGAGTGTTTCTTCCAGAATATCTTCGCTATCAATGGACGACAAAATATGCCGGTCTTTATCGGCGCGAACCACATGTCCTTCATCTGCCAACTTCACGATGTCCATCGAATGATTCAGATAACGCTTCGAAATGGCGAAACTGATGGAGGAAACAATCATCAGTGGAATCATCAGACCATAACCTCCTGTGATTTCGGCAATGAGGAAGATGGAAGTCAGAGGAGCGTGAAACAATCCACTGAGTAGACCAGCCATTCCGACCATGGTGAAATTGGTGATCGGAAGCGCAAATCCTAAACCGGTCAGGTTCCATCCATAAGCAAAGGCAAAACCGGTGTAACTTCCAACAAAAAGAGATGGTGCGAAATTTCCTCCGTTTCCTCCCGAGCCAAGAGTTAGTCCCGTAGCGATTGCTTTCAGGAATACAACAGCTCCAATGAATATTAAGGGAAACCAGGATTGCTTGAAGGATTCGAACAAGGTTCCGTCCAATAACCCGAAAACCTTTTCAGTGGAAAGCGAACGGATGCTGTCGTATCCTTCACCAAACAAAGACGGAAAAATAAAGATGAGTGTCGACAATAACAATGCCCCCACAATTCCTTTCTGATAGGCTTTCAGTTTCCAGTGTTCGATCCAGGTTTCGATCCGGTTGAATACCCGATTATGGTAAACGGAGATAAAACCCGTCAGAAGTCCCAGAATGATGTAAAAAGGCACATTTCGCAGTTCGAAAGCCGCCATGTTTTTAAACGACAGTAAAATACTCTCATTTAAAATTGCTCCTGAAAGCAGAGCTCCCGAAGCGGAGGCCAGCATCAAGGGAATAAAAGCCGTGATCCCGACATCTGCCAGCAATACTTCCATCGTAAACAACACTCCGGCGATGGGTGCGTTAAATGCCGCTGCAATTCCGGCTGCAACACCGCAAGCCAATAATAAGGTTCGCTCCTTAGTGGAAAGTTTGTAAACACGTGCATAATTGGATCCGAATGCTGCACCTGTTATGGTTACCGGGGATTCCAATCCGGCAGAACCACCAAAACCAACGGTGACGGATGCGGTGATGACTTGTGCATACATCTGCTTACGTGGCATGATGCTCGATTTCTTGTTGATTGCATAAATGATGCGCCAGGTTCCCTTCTCCAGTTTGCCATTCAAGAGTCTCTTGGTAATGAAAATCGTCAGGACAATTCCGAAAACGGGTAAAATGAAATCGACGTACTTGAAATGCAATTGTTGATTGAGTTCCTTGGCGAAAACCAATACCATGTGGGCAAATGATTTGAGCACCACCACTGCCAAAGCAGAAGATAGTCCAACGATCACGCTTGAAATGAGTAAGAATTGCCGGGGAGTTAAACTATTTCTGAGAAAGAAAATTCCACCGTTCAGTTTTCGCAAAAATCGAGTAAACATGGCCTAAAAATACAACATATAATTGCGAATACCGAATTGAATAAAGAGTCAAGACTTTTAGAGACAAGAGTCAGGACAAATTTGTTTTTAATTCAATTTTTTGTCTTGACTCTTGTCTCTTGACTCTTAATAAAGAAACAATTGTGCTATTATTTGAATGAATAGTGCTATCAAACTTTTCACTTTCCGAGTTCATTTGTAATTCTATAAAATCGATAAACTATGAGCTCAACAGCACAAAGACCAAATTTCAAGCCCCAGTATGATAATTTCATCGGAGGGAAATTTGTAGCTCCTGTTTCAGGAGAATATTTTGATAATATTTCTCCAATAGACGGGAAAGTTTTCACCAAAGCAGCAAGATCAACGAAGGAAGATATTGAACTGGCTTTAGATGCAGCGCACGCAGCATTTCCAACTTGGTCAAAAACATCCGTTACGAATCGTTCCAATCTGTTATTGAAAATTGCAGATATCATGGAAGCAAACCTGGAGTTACTTGCAACCGTTGAAACCATTGACAATGGAAAGGCAATTCGCGAAACACGCGCAGCAGATTTACCTTTATGTATCGATCATTTCCGTTATTTTGCCGGAGTCATTCGTTCGGAAGAGGGAACAATCTCGGAACACGACGAATTTACCGTAAGCATCAATCTGCACGAACCTTTGGGAGTTGTCGGTCAGATCATCCCCTGGAATTTCCCCTTGTTGATGGCGACCTGGAAAATTGCACCTGCACTGGCTGCCGGAAATTGTGTGATTGTAAAACCTGCAGAACAAACTCCTACTTCCATTATAGTTTTGATGGAATTGATTCAGGATATCTTGCCTGCCGGAGTTCTGAATGTAGTGACAGGTTTTGGTCCTGAAGCCGGAAAACCATTGGCTACATCTCCACGTATTCAAAAAGTAGCTTTTACAGGTGAAACTACAACCGGAAGATTGATCATGCAGTATGCATCCGAAAATCTGATTCCTGTGACCATGGAATTGGGTGGAAAATCTCCAAACATCTTCTTCCCTTCCGTGGCAGATCACGACGATGCATTTTTTGACAAAGCCATTGAAGGTGCCGTATTATTTGCACTGAATCAAGGGGAAGTTTGTACTTGTCCTTCCCGAATTCTCGTGCATGAATCCATTTACGACAAATTCATGAAACGTGTGATTGAGCGCACCAATGCCATTGTTACCGGAAATCCATTGGATGGAAATGTAATGATGGGTGCTCAAGCTTCAAACGACCAATACGAAAAGATCCAATCTTATTTGAAAATCGGAATTGAAGAAGGTGCTGAAGTTCTTGCAGGAGGAGGCGCAAATAAACTTCCAGGAGATTTGGGTGGCGGATATTACATTCAACCGACCATCTTAAAAGGACACAACAAAATGCGCGTTTTCCAGGAGGAAATTTTTGGACCGGTGGTTTGTGTGACCACATTCAAAACGACAGAAGAAGCATTGGAAATTGCGAACGATACCTTGTATGGTCTGGGAGCTGGAGTCTGGACGCGAGATGCACACGAATTGTATCAGGTTCCGAGAGCCATTCAGGCAGGACGTGTTTGGGTGAACAGTTATCACGCTTATCCCGCTCATGCTCCATTCGGAGGATACAAAAAGTCCGGATTCGGGCGTGAAACACACAAGATGATGTTGGCTCATTACCGCCAAACCAAAAACATGCTGATTTCTTACGACAAAAATAAACTAGGCTTCTTTTAATAAAGGAAGTTCAAAGGATGTTCGGGGTGAGAGACTGCGGTCTTTCAATCAAGTCCGCGGAGCAGTTTGTTTCGCGGACTTTTTCTAAATATTACAACTTTGCATTAATACTCAGAAACCATGCACAAACGAATTGATATCACGCCAGAAGCGATTGAAGTAATCAATCAGCTCAAAAAACGTTTTGGAGAACTGATGTTTCATCAAAGTGGCGGTTGCTGCGATGGTTCACAACCGATGTGCTTTGAAAAAGGGGATTTCAAAGTTGGAGGGAGTGATGTTTGTTTGGGAGAAATAGAAGGTTGTGATTTTTGGATGAGTAAGGATCAATTTGAATACTGGAAGTTCACGCATCTGACATTGGATGTTACACCAGGAAGAGGATCCAGTTTTTCGCTTGAAATTCCAATGGGAATCCGGTTTATGATCAAAAGCCGATTATTTACGGAGGAAGAATCTGCGGATCTTACACCTTTAAGATTTACAGAAGAGTGATTTTCTGGCATTGTTGAAATTGTTTAGGAGTAATCCCTTCAATTTTCTTGAATGCACGAATGAAATAATTGCAATCATCAAACCCTGATTCGAAACAGACCTGATTCACCTGAATATCTTGGTTTTTCAACAAGGACTTTGCGTACTTGATGCGCTCTTTCAACACAAACTCATTCGGACTCATTCCTAATTCCCGTTTGAAATACCGGTAAAAGGAAGTTTTGCTCATACACGCTTCGTTTGTCAAGTCTGACACTGTCAGTTTATCATTGATGTGTTCCCGAATAAATTGAACAATGTGTTTCAACAAAGAGGAATGATCCTGAAAACTGTTTCCCTGAATGGCATTCCTGGTTTGCAGTTGGATCATGTGAATCAATAGTTCCTGCAATGCAATATCGGCAAGCACATCTTTTGCCTGATTCGCACTCATACAAATCTTGATGAGTTTGTTGATGGTTGTCGCCATCTCTTCGTTGTTGTAAAAGAAATAATCGGAATGATTCAATTTCCAAAAATGAGTCGATTGTTCCTTCGGATAACGCTCATTCAAAAAATGCAAGGTGTCTTCGATCTTCTGACGATCAATTGCTAAAGCCAGACATTGTGTGGGGTTATCAAAACTTGCTTCCGGGAAATCAATTTTCATTTCAACCTGGGAGGGAACAATGACTGTTTCGCCCGGAAAATAATCAAACTCCGGATCATCAAACAAATGCATCACTTTCTTTCCGCGCAGCATACTCGTTACCACGAGGTCATTGAATTTCAAGGGAACTAAATGGGACTCCTGATAGGTTTCAAACAAATTCAATTCACAATAATCCAAGGTGTGAACGGTTCGGTTCTCCACCAATGTTTTCAAGGAAGATTCATTGGTCAGTCCGGGTGTCAGCAATTTTTGTCCTGAAGTTCTCATAGTTCCAATTAGCTCCTTAAGGTAAGCATTTTCAGGGAAACTTCGACTACGTTCAGCTACCTTTTATAAAAAATCTTAAGAATTCAGACTTGACAAAAGTACTTGGCTATATTAAACATAACTCCTTATAAATAAGGAAGTTGACTGAGTGTAGTCGAAGGCAACTTATTAATGGATCACGCTCACATTCCCCCGGAAAAAGTACTCCTGATTATTTCCATCTACTACTTTGAGAACATAGACGTAGAGATTTGGAGCAACCAGTTTTCCGCTTTGCTGATGGACACCATCCCAACCTACTGTCGGGTCATTGGTTTGGAATACCACTTGTCCCCAACGATCGACAATGGAAAACTCGTATTTGGAAATATCCTGGAAGGAAACCACCGGAATGAAGATCGGATTCAATCCACCCGGAGTAAACGCATTCGGCACGTAAACCAATGGTTCAATAACCGCGCATGCATCATTTGAAAGACTCAATTCCTGAATCCCATATTGATTGGTCGCTTCTTCTGCAATCACATAATAACAAACTTTACCGCTATGCTCGAAGCCCAATTCATCCACCAAATCTTCAAAATAACGTTGACTTGGAGGGACAACTGCTGTCGGTGTTGGCGGGAAAAACCCATCAATTCCGCGATAAATCTGATATTGCAGAACGCCTCCGTCGTAATCCCCGTATTGGGACCAATTCAGATAAGTCGACAATTTTGTCTGATCCGCTGTCACCCGCAATAAGACGGTTCTCGCTTTATTTGAAATCGCACCCAAACTTCCACAACTGTCCACAACAACTGCACGATAGGTATAACTGAAGTTATCCACGTCGACATCCGTGTCTGTGATTGAAAGCGTAGAACTGGATGCGGGAACTTCTCCCAATAAATCAAATTGACCTGTTGCCAAATTGAACTTTTCAAAACGCACTGCCTGCACATTGGTTCCGGTTGAAATCTCATGACGCAGAACGATCGTACTTTGATCCACTGTTGCTACCCGCAAATAATTGATCGCAGGTGGCGTAGGTGCTGTGATAAAAAACGATTGAAGGTTCGAAAATGCCTCAAAACCATTGGAATTATTCGCTTGGATGGTGACTGTGTAATTCTGCAACGGAATACAATCCAAATTGTAAAATTCGTCCGTAGTTGTTCCAACTGCTACCCAGGGACCAGTTCCCTGTTTCACGAAAATCGTATAACCTGTCAGATTCGCTCCCCAACCGACATAAGGTGTCCAAGTCAATTCTGCTTGCGCGTTACAACTATTGGTTGAATACGTGAGATACATGCTGGTATTCAATTCGGCTTTTGCAGAAGTTTGATAAGTTGGTGGAATTGCAGGAGTGAAACACGAATCAAAGGCTGCTATCGAATACGTTTCAGGTCCTGTAATCGGAATCGGATGATTGTATGTTGTATTGGCGATTCCCCAAACGGTATCGATTTCAACAATGAATCCATTCGCATCTTTATGATAAACAATGTATCCATAAGTATCCGGCGCATAATTCTGATCCCAGGTAATCACCACATTCCCCGTAAGCGTATCAATGGAAACACTTGAAATAACCGGGATTTTCGGCGTGATGTCATCTTGCAGATTATCTCCGATAATATTGGACGACCACTGACAAGTCGGAGTGGAATAAACGACCTGGTAATTCAAAAACGCGGAACAGATATCGATGGTATCGATGAAATGGGTGGTAGTGTATGGAAGTACCGCTAACGAAGTCCAGGTTCCGGTCGGATATTCTCTGTAAATCGTGCAAAAATTATCCATTCCCGGAAGCGGGTTCGGAGCCGGAAGATTCCAATCCAACACTGCTGTTCCATTTGCAGGGTTCAACAAATCCAAATGGACATTTTTAACCGTATCACTCGATAAAGTGACATTACATCCTGATTTCACCTGAACGTAGTAATCGTTTTCAATCCCGGGATTTGGAACCGTAACAGTGGTTGTTCCGATCGGATAATTTCCAATCAGTCCGTTTTGAATGGAATACAATTCAAAATCCACAAAGGTGTTATTCGGGTTCAGAACGGGATCCCATGTGATATCCAGGTTGCCATTCGGTTGCGAAGAAATGCAGTTGATCGTAGTTGCAGGAATGATTCCCGGATTCTTCACATGAATGGTAATTGTCTTGAAAGTCGTTTTAGGGATCTGACAGAAATTATCCTGCACTCTGAACACAAATGTATAGGTCTTTTCGTCGTCACTATTTCCATGTGCATCAACCAAGTGTGCACAATCTGTTTGCCACGAAAAATTGGTCGATACTCCTTGAACTCCTGTAATAATCGGTGTTTGATTCAAGGTTGCGCAAGGTGCCACGTCACAACCGGAAGTACTTGTAAAGTTCGTCCCGAATTGGGAACCACTTGCATTGAGGTAATTGCTCTGAGGGGTTCCGTCTTGCAAAAATTCCACATCCGTTGCCGTAAGTGTAAAGTTGACCAATGCTCCGGCATTCACCGTTGTTTCAAAAAGACCTGCAAAAGGACCATTGATCACAGGAGCGTTATTGGGCGCCGCACAATTCGTGACAATTAACTGCATTTCGCGCTCAACTTCAGCTATCAGAACTCCATTCCGATAAGATTGTGCAATGACTTTGACTACAAATCCACCGATGGTGAACGAACGAAAACTCAAATGTCCGTTTTGTGAGTCCAGGGTCAGAGGAACATTCCCGGCATTGAATGTCGCATCCGGTGTTGGATTCGTAGCTCCAAAACCAGGTTCATAGGGAACAAAATCAGGATCTACCGGAGGATTATAAGTGGTTCCTTCAATGCGATCCATTGGGGCTGCCAATATCGTTACGACAGAATCCAGGTCTTCATCTACCGGATGCATGTTGTATTCGTAGTTTTCACCGGCACAAAGTACCAGGTAAGGATCTTGCAAAAATTGAGGCGAATTGTCGTTACACACACCAGCCACAGCTCCTGGAATCGCATACATCGTAGCCCGGATTGTCACCCCGTAATTGGTCGGGTTCGACAAATTGGTGATGCTTCCATTTCTGGAAAAGTTACTGTAAGTGATAATCCAACCTTGTGAAGGCGGAACTCCGGACAAAATAACCGGACTGGATTGATAAATGATCTTTTCAATGGCTCCTACTCCATTTCCTGCATTTGCTCCTGAGCCACATGAAAGTGGATTCGGAGAACCGGCAACTTGTGTACAACTGGGGGAAATATCCGTTCTGCTTACAAATAAAACGGGGATTGTCGACAAAGAGGGATGATTCCAGATTTTCAGATTCTCCGAAACAGGATTTACATCCACACCATTGCAATCGCGGTAAAAAACCAATTGAAACACGTAGCCATTTCCCGTACATTTCCACGTGATTTCACCACCCATCACATGAGTAGCATTTGCTTTAAAACATAAAGCACTTAGGATCACGAAGAGAAATACCCGAATCATAAAGTCTATAACGTAAAAATCGTCGTTTTAGTTTATATTGTTATCTCCCGCGGATTGCACGGATTTCGCAGATTATCTGAATTCCATAATATGAAATAAAAATCTGCGTCTTCTGCGAGATTTGCGGGAAATATTTAAAACATCTTAATACATTATTTAAACGTACAAATTCCAAATGAGTTGTGTCTTAACCCGCAGTAACAATTAAAAAGTCTTCGAAATTCAAATATTGCTTTGCCAATTCCTGTATACGAGCCGGAGTAATGTGTTTCACTTTCTGGATCGCCTCATCGTAAAATGCTAAAGTAAGATCGTACATATCCACACTGTTGTACATGTCCAGCATGGCGTACGGTCCATCGGCACTTTTCAACAATTGACCCAACATGTAATTTTTTACCAAGCCCAATTCGTCTTCCGATACCAATTCATCCTGCAAACGCTTTAGCTCGAATTTGATTTCATTCAGCGTCAGATCCAGCACCTCTTTTCCAACTTCGGTAACAATGACGAAATAACCTGTCTGGTTCATATCCATCATTCCGGAACCGATTCCGTAAGTATATCCTTTGTCTTCGCGGATATTAGACATCAATCGGGAACCGAAATAATCACCCAAAATGGTGTTCAGGACCTGGAAATCGATGTAATCCGGATGTGATTTCGGGAATAGGAAACGCCCCATTCGAAGAGCACATTGTACGGCGTCGTTTTTAGGAAAATCAATGCGTTGTGCCTGAAATTTAAAGTCTCCGGCATGCTGCGCTTTTCCATCAACTGCCCATTTACCGAACAGATCGATCAAAGCATCCACTTCATCCACTTCCAAATCTCCTACCAGCGTAATCCGTGTCAGACCTTCCAGATAATGTTGTTTCCAATATTTCTTGTATGCCATCAAACTCGGTTCATCGTAATCGGATTCATCTGAAATAGTGGAATAATCGACATTTGATGCAAACAGGTGTTTTCTGAATTGTTGTTGTGCAACGTATTTCACTTTCTGCTGATTGACTGCAAATTGCTGTCTCATGGAGCGTAACACATCTTCGACTTCCGATTCCCTGAAAGCAAGTCCCTGAATTGCATCTGCAACAATATTGGAAATCGCGCGGATGTGTTCGCGCAAGCAATAAATGCTTACAACTGCTGTTTCAAATGAGATATCCGTATCTAAAAATCCGCCTAAAGCATCAATTTTCTCATGAATTTCAACGGATGAAAGTTCATTCGTTCCTGATAACAAGAGACTATGGACAATGGCAGGAATACTTTTGTTTCCGCGCGTAATTCCCGCATCAAAAAACAGGTCCAGGCGAACCGTTTCATTCGGAACTTCTTTCATCCAAAGCAATTTGACGTCTTGGGTAACGTCAAAAATATGAGGTTTGACAAACGAAATGTGATCTACCTGTTTCGTTTCTGGCTGTTGGTTTCTCACACTCATTCTTTGATGGATTTAACGCGTAAAAGAGAAGTATTTTCTTTTTTAAACAATTGGTTTGCAACTATTTTTATCTGCTCGGCAGTGATACTTTGGTATAGGTTATTTTCCTCGTTCACGCCGTTGGCATCTCCCAGCAATTCATACATGCACAAATTCATGGCACGGTTCAGAAGACCCTGTTCCTGGAATTCCTTTACTGTCCGGATCTTATTCAAAAGCTTGGAGGTTTCTGCTTCGGACATGAGTTCTTTTTTGATATCATCAAACAACGGCCAAAGTGCTTTGTCCAGTTCTTCGAATGAAACACCATCACTCAACTTCCCGTCAATGATTAATAATCCTTCGTCCAATGACCCGGTAATGTATGCATTGATCGAGGTCACCAATTTCAGCTCTTTTTTCAGTTTGGAATACAAACGGGAAGATTTTTCACGCCCCAAGGCATCCGAAATGATATCTGTCACATAGTACTCAAAACTCTTCCGTTCCGGCATTTTGAAGGAATAGTAAAAGGCATCATTGGGAACTTTCCGTTCGATGGTCAATTCACGGAATTCGGTTTGAACGGGTTCCTTTGGCAGAATCCGCTCCGGTTTTAAAGATGCAGGAATATCTCCGTACCACTTCTCCACCAAACGTTTGGTTTCTTCCAAAGAGATGTTTCCCGCAATACACAAAATTGCATTTGCAGGATGGTAATGTGCTTTAAAGAATGCCTTCACATCGTCCATGGTAGCTTCTTCGATATGCTGGATGTTTTTCCCGATGGTCGCCCATTTATAGGGATGTTTCTTATATGCCAAGGGTCTCAATTCCAACCAGACGTCTCCATAAGGTTGATTCAGGTAACGTTGTTTGAATTCCTCAATCACCACGTTGCGTTGTACTTCCAGACTTTTCGGAGTGAAAGCCAAAGAAAGCATCCGGTCGCTTTCCAGCCACAAGGCTGTTTCAATATTTTGAACCGGTAAGGTGTCGTAATAATTGGTAATATCGTTTGAGGTGAAGGCATTGCTTTCACCACCGGCACGCTGCAACGGAGCATCAAAATCCGGAATATTCACGGAACCACCAAACATCAGGTGCTCAAACAAATGGGCAAAACCGGTTTTCTCTTCCGATTCGTCCCTTGCACCCACATCATAAAGCGTATTGACCACCGCCATTGGAGTGGTCGGATCAAAATGGTGCAGGACCGTCAATCCGTTTTCTAATTTAAATCGGTCAAATTCAATCATTCAAATGCATATTTTGCGTCACTTCGTTCGTTCAAAGCAAGCTTAAATTCGGTAATTATTTCGTTGACAATTTCTCCTGCGGGTTTCATTTCTTTGATCAATCCGGAAATTTGTCCCACTTCCAGCTCACCTTCGATCAGATCTCCCTCAAACATGCCCTTTTTTGCTCTTCCTCTTCCCAACAACTCATGCAACTCTTCATTCGTAGCGCAGCGTTCATAAGCTTCCTCCACTTTTTCAAAAAATGGGTTCTTGATGAGTCGAACAGGTGTCAATTCTTTCAGAGTCAACATCGTATCTCCTTCATTCGTTTTCAATACTTCTTCCTTGAAATTCGGATGTGCGGATGATTCCGGTGATGCGATAAAACGGGATCCGATCTGAACCGCGTCTGCTCCTAGTGTCATTGCGGCAAGCATTCCTCTTCCTGTTCCAATTCCTCCGGCGGCAATCAATGGAATCGAGACAACAGCTTTCACAAGTGGAATCAGGCACATAGTCGTTGTTTCATCGCGACCGTTGTGACCACCTGCTTCAAATCCTTCTGCAACAATGGCATCCACTCCGGCTTCCTGTGCCTTCAAAGCGAATTTTGCCGAAGAAACCACATGAACAACGGTAATTCCGGCTTCTTTCAAGCGAGCGGTGTATGTTTTCGGATTTCCCGCTGAAGTGAAAACAATGGGAACCTGGTGTTTGATGATCGTTTCGATATGTGCTTCAATATTCGGGTAAAGCATCGGAAGGTTTACCGCAAATGGTTTCTGCGTTGCTTCTTTGCATTTGCGGATATGTTCATCCAGAATTTCAGGATACATGGATCCGGAACCGATGATTCCGAGTCCGCCGGCATTGGAAACAGCGCTGGCTAATTCCCATCCGGAACACCAGATCATTCCTGCCTGGATCAGGGGATATTTTATTTGAAAAAGTTCAGTGATTTTATTTTTCATGAGAGAGATTCCTGCTTTCGACTATTCAATAACGAAAATACAAAGAATACCTTGAAAAGATGACTTTCAGGGTATACTTTACCACAGATGCACAGATATTGGAGGCGCTTACCAGTCGCCTCTTAAGTAAACACTCGAAAAGCTTGCCCGGTAGTTGAGCAATAATCAGCTCATTTGCAGATCAAATACCAAAACAATTTGAGTCACAACATCGAAGGTGGGATCGGAATCAAAGTTGGTGTTTAAAATTTATACCCAATAAAAACAGAAGCTATACCTCCCCATCCATTATCGGTCCTTTTATATGATAGTATTCCATCTCTAACATCCGTTTTAGATTGATACCAACCAATACCAAAATAAGAGCCTAAATAGAATCCTTTTACAATTGTGAATTTCACCCCATATCCAAGGTATGCTTCAGTACCGATTTTCGTTTCTTTTGCAGATGGTTCAAAAACAGTAGAATAATTTAATCTACGATAAAAATACCCCATATGAAATAATACAAATGAACTAAACCATTTCTCATCTCCAGTTGGATAAAACTTGTAATTCAATTCTCCACCAATGACTTTTTGATATGACCCCACTGCGAAATCACCAAGCCCAAACCGTGGACCTAAATCAATTTGGTGTTTTTTATAATTGATAGTAAACAAAACCGAAGCGGGTAATCCATCAGACGTTACCGATAGATTAAGGGCAAAACCATAT
This sequence comes from Fluviicola taffensis DSM 16823, assembly GCF_943372375.1. Lineage (GTDB taxonomy): Bacteria > Bacteroidota > Bacteroidia > Flavobacteriales_D > Crocinitomicaceae > Fluviicola > Fluviicola taffensis_A. Next base: position 238,688 of record NZ_CALRYJ010000004.1, read on the forward strand.
CTTACAAGTTTTTTGGAGATTTCTTTTTCTTCATCCTCACGAATGGAATCAACCAACACGTTGTAATTGGTAGAGTACGACAAATTATTATCTAACTTTTCGTTTGAATATCTATTTTGAGCACTTCCTAAAAATGATAATGAGCAACAAAGTAGTATGATCTGTTTTTTCATGGGTACAAATTTTCAAAATAGTGGAAAATGTCATTTCAGTGAATTAGCTCTTGACTTTGCAAGTTTAATGCTTTTTTGATTTTTAGTTACACTTTTGCGCACTAAAAATCAGTTCGGTAGACTTTTACAACTAATTTACTCAATTGTGTGTAATTTCAATTAACCTGCAAGCTAAAATTCCTCCTTGCGGCTAATCAAAAACACAAAAGAATCCCCTCTTAACGTTGGAAGAAGTAGTTTTTTGCTGGTAGGTGTGAAAAATTTTTCACACCTACCAGCAATCACATCCGTATATAGAAACTTCTAAACAAAAAAATCCCCAATCTCGCATGCACGGGATTGGGGATTTTTTAAATTCTTGAATGAATTATTCCGCTTTCAATTGCTTGATAGACTCATCAATTTCTTTCGAAAGTTCCGGCATTTGTTTTTTCAGGTTTTCCATAGACTTGATTGTCTCTTCCTTAAACTCACCGTAACCGCTGCATTCTTTCATTTCTTTACGCAATTTCTCCTGACTTTCCTTGTCATTCTTTCCTTCGTAAATTTTCTTACATTTCGCTTCTTCCGCTTTATGTCCTTCGATAAATTTCTTTTGGAAAGTACCGTCAAAATTATGCTCACGATCACCTTTCATCATTTCCGTAGCCATGTCAGTACATTCGCACAATTCACTCTGTTTTGTACAAGATTGAATCGTCATGAATCCCAATCCGATTACGGCAATTAGTTTTAAATTTTTCATTCCTCTGAATTTAAGTTGAGTAAACATAGTAATATAATTCCGAATGCCGAATGCCGAGTTACGAATTCTAGAGGTCATCTTTCGGAATACTCCGATTGCTTCAGGCTAACTATGATGTCAACAGCTTACTTTATCACCGTAATATGACCTGTCAGATCATAGTGCACATCATCTTTTCCAAGCGCTGCAATTTTGTACGTGTAAATTCCATCCTGAACCACCTTTCCTTTATAAGTTGCATCCCAACCAAAATCCACCTCTTTCGATTCATAGATCACTTCTCCCCACCGGTCAAAAATGAGGATACGGAATTCGGAGATATTGGTGTACTTCACCCGGAAAATATCGTTGAATCCATCTCCTGTTCCCGGGGTGAACGAATTTGGAACATACAAGGTGGACGTTTCGGATAACCCGACATAGATGCTGTCAACTACAATACACCCATTCGCATCCATTACTGTAACAGCAAACCAATTGGAGCTGATAACTGTTGTGAATGGATTTTTGATCGCGTTATCATTCAGGCTTCCTTCACTCGACCAAAAGTAAACCAATGGCGCTGTTCCCCCAGTAGTTTGAGCATCCAGATGAACGACATTCCCATATTGCACATCCAGTGCATTTGTAGCTGTTGCATTGACAGACAATGGCGGGTAAAGCATAATCTGAATCGTCACAACACTATCACAAGTGCCTGTAGGAAATGTTTGCGTATAGGTTCCTGCTTGCGTGTAAGGGACATTATTGTGAATAAAGGTCTCACCAACACATATAGTATGTGTAATCGTGGAAAATTTAGCCGGTAAAACGGTTAAATGTAGTGTGGCAATGCTATCACAACCAGAAACCGTTGTAATGGTCTCGATATATGTTCCGGTGTTTTGATAATAGTTATTTCCCAGCAACACACTGTCCCCACTGCAAATGGTTGAATCCATTACTGACGGAACTCCATTTACACTCAAATAAGTAACTGTGAAATCATAACAACCGGCCACATTTTGGAGCGAATCAATATAAATACCTGAACTGTTGACAAAAACTCCCGGTCTGATTTCCAGACTATCTCCATAACAAATCACCACCTGATTGGTATCAATTTGCGATTCCAGAATCAAAACAGAAGTCTGGATGATGCTGTCACATCCGTTCACTGACTGCAAAACTTCGTTATAGACTCCGGGTTCGTAATAGGTTCCCGAAATCAAGATAGAATCTTCCGGACAAACAAAATAATCGTGGTTAACGATGCCGTTCATTGTTACATGATAGTTCATGTAAAACGTATCGATACAACCATTGATATTGACAATTTTTGAGATCTGGTAGATTCCCGTATCAGCAGGAGTCACCGGAATAAGAACCAAACTATCTCCAATGAATATCTGATTGGAAGGTGTAACCCATTCATAGGTTGTATGAACAGATGATGGAAAAACAATGTGTGAATTATTGCAGTCTGTAATTGCTTGCGGATCGATAAAGGTGATCGAATCTACTGTTACTTGTTTAGAGGAGGCATTTCCACACGCATCAAAAATCCGAACGGTGTAAATTCCAGCAATACTTACCAAAAAAGTATTGCTGTTTTGAAGCGGGAATAATTGAGGTCCTGCAATAATCTCGTATTGGTACGGAGCAACTCCTTTACTGGTATCGGGAATCAATTCCAGGTGTAAACTATTGTTGCACAAGATGGTATTATTGGTCAAAACATCCGGAAATTCATAGGGTTCAATGTTGATTGTATCAATGATCAGGGCACAAGGCATAGGAGTATCATTGATCTCATATTGTGGGATGGCTTCATACAGAAAGGTAATCTCGTATGGTCCGTCCGGTAAATTTAAAAGGGAATCATTGTTAAATGCCCCATAAAAACTAAAGATTTGATCCTTCAGGATTGTATCATTGATAAGATCACGGATTATTACATGTCCGCCGCCATTCATGGTATAGTAAATTCGGTTCTCACCCGGACAGCCTTTTCTATAACTATGATTGTAACCCAAACTGGTCACATCCTGTGGAAGAATGGTAAACGAACCCGGAAGTTCATTTCCGCAATCGTCTATTACTTGGTAGGTATAAGTTCCTACTGCCAGATTGCTTATAAAGAAGTAATTTATTCCTGGAATAGTATCGGGATAGGAATAGGTGTCGGAATAAGCAAATTCAGGATTTGTACTTCCTAAAGTTGCAGGGCCGGAGAGCAAAACAAGTCTTGAATTCGTGCCGAAACCACTGGTTCCGACTCGGTAAGTTCCAACAACAGAATCAATACAGGCATCGTATAGGACACTCCCACCGTTTATAACTGGCGGAGCTTCACCTGGAATTAAATAATCTTCTTCGAATGTCTGACCACAGCCATCCGTAATCACCAAATGATAGTTTTCTCCAGGTACCAATTCATCCACAATCGATACTCCGGCAATCATTGAATTTCCGGGAACAGTTACGGAAGTAACAATTCCTGTGGATAAATCGGTCAACGTATAACTTACCGGAGGCATCAGAAAGGTGTGATAAGTTAAATAAGGGTTTGGAAGATTTGTAAATGATGCATTGACCGAATTCCCACATTGGTTAAAACTGTAACTCGGATAAAAGTTAAACGGATAAGAATTTAGTAAAGGTGAAGTCACCTGGTACCCGCAGCTATTGGTAACAGTTACCTGAACAAAATCCCCATAGGTCAATCCCGGAATTGTTTGTGCAATCTGAATATACCCGTGAAGATCCAATTGGGATGAATCGATAAAAGTCTCTGTTGCTGTTGTGAAAGTTCCGTTTGAAGTAGTGTATTGATAAGTCAATGGATAACGTAATTCATCCAACGTCAGATAAAATGAAATGCGCATAGTATCACATCCAATCTTTTCAGCAGTCAAATCACTTCCAAACATCATATCGGTACCGGGATCCTCAATAGTCACGGCAATCGTTCGCAGGTTGTTGCAGGCATCTATTGCCCGTATACTGTAATTTCCAGCTGAAAGATTCGGAAATAAAGAACTGCTTTGAATGGGGCTGGCAGGACCGGATGCAGGAAACAATTGCCAGGTAAATGGCGCTAATCCTGTATTCGGGATTAGGTTTCCGACCAAACTTCCGGTATTATCTCCGGGACAATAGGGCGCAACTTTCACAGGATCAAAATCGACAATGGAATACGTTCCGGCAACCGTCACATTTTGGGGAGAATGGTGTCCGGCTGCGTCAGTAACATCAATCGAATAATTCCCTGGAGGAAGTGACGTAAATGAATTATTGGTTTGAACAGGTTGAGTTACAGGACCTGAAACAATACTGTAAGTAAGTGGTGGATTTGAAGTTGAAGCAGTTATTGTAATACCGCCATTGTTGGCGCAGGTACTCACCGAAGGTGTAACGGCAGTTACCGTTAACTGACCAAAAAGTGTTCCTGATATCAGAAACAAAAAAGAAATAAGTATCGAAAACTTCATGGAGGTGTGTATAGCTAAGCTTAAATAAAAAATCAGTTCAGTCCATTGAAAGACGTAGCTCAACCCGATCAGTTGCGTTTATTACAAATAAAAAAGGCGATTAATCTTCAAATTAACCGCCTTTCATTTTATTGATAAATCAACTATTTCCAGCCTCCTCCAAGTGCCCGGTACAAATTGACAACGGATTGCAACTGATCCAATTTGTCGTTGATCCCATTCATTTGAGCTGAAATGAGATTTTGCTCGGAGCTTAAAACGTCTGTGTAATTCGTTCCGGAACGGTTACTGATCAATTCCTGGGTGTTTTCAACTGCCACTGTCAAGGATTCGATCTGCATTTTGCGGATCCGCTCTCTTTCGGTAGCATTCTGGTAGGCATAAAGCGCGTTCGAGACTTCCATCCCACTTCGTAAAATCACATCCTGAAAATTGTAGAATGCAATTTGTTGATCCGCCTTCGCTGTTCTCAAACGCGCTTTATTCTGACCTCTGTTAAAAATGGGCTGAGTGAGCCCACCAATGATGTTATAGAAAATGGACTGACTGAACAAATCCTGAATCTTGAAGCTTGCAAACCCACCATTCGCCGTTAATGTCAACGACGGATAGAAATATGTTTTTGCCACATTGGTGTTTTCAAAAGCTGCAATGAATGAATATTCCGCAGCCTGAACATCCGGTCTGTTTTTCAATAATTGAGAGGAAACTCCCAAACGCAAATCCGTATAGATTACCTGCTCATCCAATGTGCCGCGTGTAATCTTTTCAGGACCACGAGCCAGGAGGTAATTCAATAGGTTTTCTGCTTGCCAGATTTGGTTTTGCAGTTCCGGAACCATGACTTCTGCCGCATATTGATTCGCTTGACTTTGCAATACTTCAGCACTGGTAATCTTCCCTGATTCCTGTAAAGCGGTTAGTGTTTCCACCTCTTTTTTGCGGATTTCAATGGTTTCCTGTGTGATTTTCAATTGCTTGTCGAAAGCCAACAAGTTGTAATACGCATTGGAAATGTCAACAATCAATTGGGTCTGGATAGCGCGTTTCGAGGCATCGCTTTGCAACATTCCTGCAATGGCACCTCTCTTGGCGCTTCGCAGTTTTCCCCAAATATCTGCTTCCCAGGATGTTCCCAACTGGATACGATTGGTATGCGTGGTCAATTTGATAAAACCAATAGGCGCATTGACAGCACGACCTGACTGTTTTGCATCTGTGGAATTGACATCCAACTGCAAACTCGGCAAAAAAGCCATTTTAGTTTGCTTCAAATACGCCTGACTGCTATTGATTCGCTCAACGGCTTGTTTCAGGTTCAGGTTTTGTGCAAGCCCCTTTTCAATCAGGTCTTGTAAGATTGGATCTGAAAAAAGCTTTTTCCATTCCAAGTCAGCCATTGAAGTGGTATCCGTCGATGTATTATCACGGTACAATTCAGCTGATTTCACCTCATCCGGTCGCTCATAACGGGTTGTCACACAACTGGAAACAACGAGTATCAAAGCAAATAAGACGGTATCTATTGTTCGTTTCATTTTCATGGATTGATTCATTTTAATGTGCGATTTCTTCATCTGCCTCAGCAGATTCATCTTGGATTGGTCTCACTCTTTCCTGCAATCTTTGGAAAACGATGAACAGGATTGGAATCACCAGGACTCCGAAAATAGTTCCTATCAACATTCCTCCGACTGCTCCCGTTCCGATCGACGTATTTCCTGCAGCTCCAACTCCGGTTGAAAGCATCAACGGCAATAATCCGAAGATAAAGGCAAATGAAGTCATCAGGATCGGTCGAAGACGGGCAGTTGCACCACTTACAGCAGCATCCACAATGCTCATTCCGTTCTTTCTGCGATCCAGTGCATATTCTACAATCAGGATCGCATTTTTTGCCAGAAGTCCCACCAACATCACGATGGTGATCTGCGTATAGATGTTATTGTCCACTTCAAAGATTTTATCGAAGATGAATACTCCGGACAAACCGATTGGAAGTGAAATCAGAACGGCAAGCGGCAGAATGTAACTTTCGTATTGTGCACACAACAGGAAGTAAACAAAGACCACCACCAATAAGAAAATATACAAGGTCTGATTTCCTCCGGCACTTTCTTCTCTTGTCAACCCGGAAAACTCATAGGAATATCCTGCAGGCAGACTCGTTTTGGCGACTTCTTCGATTGCCTTCATGGCATCTCCGGAACTGAATCCTTTATTCGGCGTACCATTCACGGAGATTGCGGTGAATAAGTTGAAACGGGAAATCACTTGCGGACCGTAGACCTGTTTCATCGTGATGAATTCGGAGATCGGAGCCATTTCTCCGGTTGTATTCCGGACATAGATCGAATTCAAACTTTGGATATTCTTTCTGCTTCCCGGTTCTGCCTGGTAAATGACGCGGTATTGTTTTCCAAACTTATTGAAGTTGGAAGCATAGACTCCACCGTAATATCCTTGCAACACACTCATCACATCATTCACGGTCATTCCGGCCTGTTTGATTTTCGGCACATTGATATCAATCTGATATTGCGGGAAATTCGGATTGAACGAGGTTGTTGCATATTGAATTTCCGGTCGTTGAGCCAAAGCTCCCAAGAAGTTCTGCGCCACATTGTTGAATTCATTGATATCTCCTCCGGATTTATCCTGTAACTGGAATTCAAATCCGGCAGTATTTCCGAATCCTTGAATCGTTGGCGGAGAGAAGAATATGATTCGGGCATCTTTGATGTGTGCTGTTTTCGCGAACAGTTCTTCAATAATTTGTTTCACATCGCGTTTGCGTTCATCCCATAGTTTCAATCTAGCCAGAACCATTCCGTAGGAACTTCCCGAACCGGAGATGATTGAACGACCCACTACTCGCAAGGTGAATTTTGTTTCCGGAACAGAGCGAACGATGTTGTCAATTTCTGAAAGCACTTCTGCTGTGCGTTCCTGCGAAGTTCCCGGAGCTAAAGTGATATCGGAGAAAATGGTTCCCATATCTTCTGCCGGAACAAATCCTTTTGGTGTGGTTTTCATTCCCCAAACCAGTAAGCCGGTAAATATGGCTAAGATGAAAACAACAATCCATTTTTTTCCACTCAGGAAAGAAACCGAACGCTTGTAACGATTCGTCAATTTACCAAAAGAAGTATTGAACGCCACATTGAAACGCATCATGAAGGTTTTCTTCTGACCCTGTTCGTCCTTATGCGGTTTCAATAACAACGCACAAAGCGCCGGACTCAGCGTCAAGGCATTTACAGCCGAAAGAATAATAGCAATGGCCAATGTCAACCCGAATTGTTTGTAAAAAACTCCTGTCGATCCTTGAATAAAGCTTACCGGGACAAATACCGCAGCCATAACCAATGTGATTGAAACAATGGCTCCGGTGATTTCATCCATTGCATCGATCGTTGCTTTTTTGGACGATTTATATCCTTCATCCAGTTTCGCATGAACGGCTTCCACCACCACGATGGCGTCATCCACCACGATACCGATTGCCAGAACCAATGCGAACAAGGTCAGGAGGTTGATACTGAATCCAAACAGGTTCAGAAAGAAGAACGTACCGATAATCGCTACCGGAACACTGATTGCCGGAATGAGCGTGGAACGGAAATCCTGTAAGAACAGGAATACTACCAGGAACACCAATATAAATGCTTCGATAAGCGTATGGAATACTTTCTCAATGGACGCATCCAGGAAATCGTTTACGTTTACGATAGTGGTATATTTCACTCCTTTCGGAAAGGATGCCTGTGCGTCATCCAGTACTTTCAAGGTTCCTTCAATTACTTCCTGTGCATTCGATCCGGCAGTTTGATTCACTGCAACTCCTAAACCGAATTTTCCATTTACTCTTACCGAACTGGCATAACTTTGCGCTCCCAGTTCAATGCGAGCAATGTCTTTCAAATATAAGATCTCACCATCTTCTCCTACCCGGATCACGATATTGCTGAATTCGGTTTCCTCTTTCAGACGACCTTTGTACTTGATGGTGTACTGATAACTTTGATCTCCCTGCTCACCGAATTGACCAGGAGCCGCTTCGATATTCTGCTCCGCCAAAGCCTTGTTGACATCATCTGGTACCAAACCGTAACTCGCCATCGCATCCGGTCTGAGCCAAATCCGCATGGAGTAATCCATTAACCCGAAAGCAGTTGCATCTCCAACCCCTTTGATCCGTTTGATTTGAGGAATCAGGTTGATGTTTGCGTAGTTCTGCAAAAAGGTTTGATCGTATGTGGAATCTTCACTGTACAAGTTAAAGATCAACAAGTTACTCGCCTGACGTTTGGTGGTAACTACTCCGGCGCGAGTTACCTCTGCAGGAAGCAAACTCGTCGCTCTCGAAACACGGTTTTGAACATTCACCGCAGCCAGATCCGGGTTGGTTCCCAGTTTGAAATAAACGGTGATGGTTGCCGTTCCGTCATTTCCGGCAGTGGAAGTCATGTAAGTCATATCCTCCACTCCATTGATTTGTTCTTCGAGCGGGATAACGACATTGTTGAGTACCACATCCGCGTTTGCTCCCTGATAGGAAGCAGAAACCTGGACTGTTGGCGGTGCAATATCCGGATATTGGGAAACTGGAATAGCCACAAGGCCCAAAATTCCAAGAATCACGATCAATATCGAGATAACCGTAGATAACACGGGTTTTTCTATGAATCTTTTAAACATAATTCGATTTTAAGAATTGAATGATACGGAAGAATCTTATGGATTCAATTCTGTATAAATAGCTTTTGGGTCTGCCTTTACAGGTTTGATCTTCATTCCGTCTTTCAAGAATTGAATTCCTTCCAGTACGACTTGATCTCCCAATTTCACGCCTTTGGTTACAATATAGAAATGACCGCTTGTTGCTTCCATCACTTCTACATTCACCATGCTGATCGCTCCACCTTTTCCAACTGTATAAACGAATTTCTTCCCTTGTACGTCGGCTACTGCGCGTTGCGGAATTAAAAAGCCTTGGGAAATTTCTTGCGGGATCTGGATTTGAGCACTTCCCCCACTGCGTAGCAAATTCAAACTGTTTGAGAATGTTGCACGGATTCGGGCTGATCCGGTTTGTTGATCGATCAATCCATTGATAGAACCGATCACTCCTTTGTCCGGGTATAAAGAGCCATCCGAAAGAATCAATGAAACAGCCGGTGTGTTTGCAATTTTCGCTTTCAGGTCTGCTCCTTTTGTGTTGCGGATGAATTCCAGTAATTGTTTCTCATTCATGGAGAAATACGCATAGATCTTCGAAATATTGGAAACGGTCGTCAAAGGTTTCGCCATGTTACTTGAAACCAGGCTTCCCGTCTTAAAGGTCAAACTTCCGATCACTCCGTCAACCGGACTGGAGATACGTGTATATCCCAAATTCACATTGGCATTGACTAATGTTGCTTCTGCCTGAGCCAAATCAGCCAAGCGTGATTGTAGAGTCAAATCAGCTTCCTGTAATTCGTACTTATTCACAATGTTCTTATCTACCAGGGATTTGGTTTTTTGAACCTGTAAACGTGCTACGCTTACTCCAGCCTCGGCACTTTTTACGGATGCACGCGCTGTGCGCACCAATTGTTCGTATTGTGGTGCTGAAATAGTGAATAATACCTGACCTTTTTTAACAAACTGACCTTCATCAACGAAGATCTTTTCTACAAATCCGTCAATTTTAGGATGAATATCCACATTTTCTATTCCTTCTAAAGTTGCAGGGTAAGTTGTTTGGATCGTTGTATTTTGTTGTTCAAGGGTTAACACCTGATAAGGCCTGATTCCGCCAGCTGGCGCGGGAACTTCTTCTGAACTACAAGAAGCCAGAAGTACTAACGACAATGCCGCCAGTAAGTGGTTTGTTTTCATTACAATCATAAATTTTTGTCTTTTTAAAACTCTACAATGGGGCTTAGTAAGAGTTTGAATCTTGTTACTGTTGTTAACTATTGGGGCAAATTCCAATGCAAAGGTGTTTCAAAGTCAGAATAAAAACTTATTCAATTCATGCAATTAATTATGTAAATCAAACAATTCACTTTTTTTAACTAATTACTCGATTGCCACGATCCTGATAGCTATCGGGACACGATTTTTTTGCGCTCCTACCGTTAGCGCTTATTCCTCTTATACTATCCAATTTATTTTACAACTAAGCCCGCATAACACAAGATGCTGATAATCTACATCTTACACAGATTCCCGAAACGATTTGGGAGTCAGTTGTGTTTGCTTCTTGAAGAAATTATTGAAATTGGATGGATGCTCAAACCCTAAGGTATAAGCAATCTCAGCAACGGAACTATCCGTATGTCGCAGTAAAGCCTTGGCTTCATTGGCAAGTCGTGAGGAAATGATTTCTGTAGTACTTCGTCCCGTAACGTCTTTAATGGAGCGATTCAGATGATTCACATGAATCTCCAGTTTCTCCGCAAAATCACTTGGCTTTTTCAACGCCAGGGATTGATCCGAAGAGTCGATCGGGAATTGTCTTTCGAGCATTTCCATGAATAAAGCAGTTAACACAACGGATGCAGCGGGCTTTTTATCTTCATGGATATTTTGGAAACACAGTTTGTTTGTATGATGGAGTAAGAGGTGTAAATAATGAACGATCACTTCGTATTTTTTGACATAATCCCCTTCCACCTCATCGTGAATCTGCTCAAAGATGAACTCAAAAATCTTCGCTTGTTCATCCGTTAACGGATATACCGGATTCATTGCCATATTCATCAATGGGGTATCCCTGAAAAGCGTATCCAACAAGTAGTTTTCAATAAAATGACTATTGAACAAGCAGAAAGATCCTTGCTGGTCTTCGGAAATCGGCTCCCAGACATGCGGAACATTTCGATGATAAAAAACAAGTGTTTTTCCGGAAATCGGGACTTTCGAATCTTCGAAATGAATGATCCCGTCTCCTACTACCAGTGAAATCTTGTTAAAATCAGTCCGGTGCAGCTCCGTGATACGGGCACACTGGATTTGTCCTCGCTTAAAGACATTGAAGTGACTCATTTTAGACAAGTGGGAAAACTGTTCCATCGTTCCCTTGTTCAAAATACTTGCATAAAATTCCTGTAAAGTCAATAACCCATTCATGGCGTAGAATTATGTTTTTCAAATATACAGCTTTTCAAATTATCAATTATGAACGTAATTATCAAGAGCAATTTCAACCTTGCCGAAACTACAGGTGTTAGTTTAAGAATTCAATCAAAAGGTTCAAAAAGTTAAAGTGTTCAATTCGAACATTTGAACTTTTGAACTTTTGAACTTTTGAACATTTTCAACTATTACTTAAAAGCATACAAGTCGAAACTCCATACGCATATTTTTTGCCTTGTGAATCGGTTAACTCGGCTTCCACCAAAGCTGTCGAATTTCCCAAATGGATCATTTTTCCTGTTGCGGTCAAAACTCCTGATTTAGCATGCACCATTTTCAAAAAATTGACCTTCAGTTCCAAAGTCGTATAAACCGTTCCTTTTGGTAACAAGGAGTGAAGTGTGCAGCCCATTGCTGAGTCCAGGATAGCTGTGATCACTCCACCGTGCACACTTCCATTGGGATTGTAATGAAATTCCTGCGGCTCAAAATAAAAACTCGCTTTTCCTTCTTCCAATTCACCCAATGAAAAATCAAGTGTATTAATCAAAGGAGAAGCCGGAGCCTCCCCTCTTTTGATTGCCAATAAATATTCCAAGCCTGAAAGGCCTTTAGATAATTCTACTCCTTCCAAGGGGTTTCCCCAAGAATAGACACGTTCACGTTGCTTTGTTAATTCCATACTTCTTAGGTTAAAAGGGTTCAATAAAAAGGTTCAAAGTTGAATACCCTCACTTTTGAATTTTGCCTTTTGAATTTTGAATTTATTGTACGTTCTCAATCAGCATCGCCGTAGCGCCGCCGCCGCCGTTACAGATAGCTGCCATTCCGTATTTGGCGTTTTGTTGTTGCAAGGTATGTGTGAGCGTGACTAAGATACGTGCACCTGAAGCTCCCAAAGGATGTCCGATTGCGACAGCACCGCCTTTCACATTCACTTTTTCCAGATCTATGCCAGCTAAACGTGAGTTGATGATCGGAACATTGGAATACGCTTCGTTTAGTTCGAAGTAATCGATCTCATCCACTCCGACACCGGCTTTTTGAAGGGTTTTCTCCATCGCAATTGACGGCGAAGTGGTGAACCATTCGGGAGCTTGGGCTGCATCTGAAAAAGCGACGATTTTGGCCAAAGGTTTCAAGTGGTGTTCTTTCAGAAACTTTTCCGAAACGATAATCAGGATTGCAGCACCATCATTCAAATTGGAAGCATTGGCAGCAGTAATTGAGCCGTCGGATTCAAAAATCGGTTTCAACTGGCTGACTTTTTCCGGATTCAGTTTCTCGATATCTTCATCCGTATCGTAAACGAATTCGCCCCTTTTCGTTTTCACTGTAACCGGGGTGATCTCATCCTTAAAACTTCCTGATAGGCGAGCATTTTTCGCTTTTGAAAAAGACTTCAAGGTGTATTCATCCTGTTCTTCCCTGGAAATCCCATACTTCGTATTGGCCAATTCAGCAGCACTTCCCATATGGAAATCGTGGTATGGATCCCATAGCCCATCCTTGAGCATTCCATCAATAAACTGCTGATTCCCTGTTTTGTGTCCCTCGCGATGATTTTCGATGTAATAAGGTGCATTCGACATGCTTTCCATTCCACCAGCAACAACTACATCGCTTTCTCCTAAAAGAACCGATTGAACGGCATAGGAAACCGATTTGATCCCAGAAGAACAGATCTTATTGATCGTTGTCGCATCGACTTCATCCGGAATTCCGGCAGCACGGGCGGCTTGCCTGGCCGGAGCCTGACCTACATTTGCAGAAAGTACATTTCCCAAAATCACCTCATTCACATCACCTGGTTTGATTCCGGCTGAACTGAGTGCATTTTTGATGACTTCCGCTGCCAACTGAGGCGCGGAGAATGATGCCAAAGACCCCATGAAACCTCCGGTTCCGGTTCTTTTAGCTGCTAAGATGTATGCGTTGTTTTCCATTTTGTTTTTTATATTATCACAATATACCAATCGGTATATTTTTAGGTAAAAAAATTTCAATTCCTTATTTCCGAAATCATTTTCCGGATCAGGTTCAAGTTCGACATTAGATGCCTTTTATTGTTCAGTGTCTTGGAAAGCAAAACTCCTCCTTCAATCAAAGACAGGAAATTGTCAGCAAATTCTCCCGGATTGGTCTCTGAAGTAAAAAATGACTTCTTCACACCATATTCAACCACACTTTCCACATGTCGGTGCCATTCGACTAATGCAGAACGAACTCTTTGGTATAACATGGGATTACTATCATCACAATCAGTTGCTGTATTCAAAATGGGACAGCCACCAGCGAACACCACTTTTTCAAAAACATCCGCATAGAAATCCACATAAACCAATAACTGTTCTGTGGGATCCTTCAATCCAAGAGAACGGCTCACGATCCCATTCCTGATTTTTTCCAGGTTGTAATCAAAAGCTGCCGCTGCCAATTCATTCTTGTCTTTGAAGTTTCCGTAAATACTTCCTTTTGTAAGCTTCGTTGCAGCCGTGATATCCGAAATAGAAGTTCCCTCGTATCCCTTGCTATTGAAAATGGGAGCCGTTGTTTCTATGATGAATTGTCGCGTACGTTCTGCTTTTGTCATGAATGTTGATTCAAATCCAAAGCAAATGTAATTGATTTTTTTAATTAAATACCATTTGGTATATTTTTATATCTTTTTTGCATTTTAAATCAAAGACGGGATGAAATAGTTCCTCAAAATCAATAATTTCAATATATTTCGTTCCGAATTGTTTTTCAATGCATTATGAGTGAAGATACCATTGTATGGCTTTGTATTGGCGGGTTTGTGATTCTTGCTGTTGTGATTATCATTTTGGTCAATTGGCTAACTGCCAGAGGAAACCAACGGAGAGCCAATAAAATGATGAAAGACATGAAGGGCGGGACTTACGAACCGAACAAGAAATATATGGGAAACCAGGGCAGCTGGGAAACGGGTGATGATAACTATACAAATAGCGAATACAACAGACATTGAGTCAGTGTTCAAAATGTTCAAACTAATCAGGCAGTAGCCAATAGAAATTAGGCAATAGCAGAATCAGCTAAATTTGAACTACTTCACAAACAAAGCCGGGTATTCCTCTTCTTGATTTATAAAAAATTTGATTTCAGCGGGTAAGTTTGTCCGACCGAACAATCTGGAAACAGGATCACCTGTTCCTTCGCTAAAATAAGATTCCAGGTTTCTGTATTGAACGATCTCCACGCTCTTGATAATGTCTTCTCCCAACCAGTAAATATTCTTGATTTTACCGTAAGAAAAAACTTTCAATCCGATTCCTTGCAGATCCGGAATGATGTCAGAGAATTCTATCAAATCCTTGACAAGTCTAACAGGTATAGCCATAACACAACATTTTTATTTTCAGCTAATTATAGGTAAATTTCAATCTGCTGTTTTTAGAATACACCGGAAAGTTACGACTTTTTATCAGTGCCCTGAACAAGAACTTTTGAACAGATTTAAAACTTAACATTCTGTTCACATTGCATTCCTCTATTCTATCCGTGAATTCCATTTTCAAGTTGTTCAAAACCACCTCTTCTTCAATCAATCGGTACGAAACACATTTTTAAGTAATTTCGTTTATGGAATTCGGGAAAATAGATCGCGCTTTACTGGATAAGGTAAACTTTCGTCTACCAAATGATGGTTTGTATACTCAACAATTGAAACCTGCGATTGAGCAACCGAAACTGTTTCTCGGTGG
Source organism: Fluviicola taffensis DSM 16823 (assembly GCF_943372375.1). Classification (GTDB taxonomy): domain Bacteria; phylum Bacteroidota; class Bacteroidia; order Flavobacteriales_D; family Crocinitomicaceae; genus Fluviicola; species Fluviicola taffensis_A. Next base: position 253,935 of record NZ_CALRYJ010000004.1, read on the forward strand.
AGCAAAATGGGGAAGAAAAGAGTGGGTCGGACTCATTTACCCCGCCAAAACGAAAGAATCCGAATTCCTGGATCATTACATCAAAAACTTCAACGGAATTGAACTCAATACAACCCATTACCAGATCTATCCCGCGGCGACCATTCAGAAATGGACGGATAAAGCTGCAGGAACAGATTTCAAGTTCTGTCCGAAATTTCCTCAATCCATCAGTCATTACAGCGACCTTTCCGGTACGAAAGCATTTGCAGAAACCGACCGTTTCCTGGGCTCCATTTTCAACTTCGGTGCACACTTGGGTCCATCATTTCTTCAACTAAGTGAGCGATTCGGTCCGCAACGAAGAGAGGCACTTTTCAATTACCTTCAAAAATTACCTAAAGACTTTCCCGTAACCCTGGAAGTCCGTCATCCGGATTGGTTTGGAAATCCTGAAATCCGAACCGAATTGTTCCAGGTTCTCCATGAATTATCCATTGGAGCTGTTATCACGGATGTTTCCGGAAGGAGAGATTGTACGCACATGGAAGTCACTTCTCCGGTTACATTTATCCGGTTTGTTGGAAATGGGCTTCACACTTCTGATTATGAACGAATTGACGACTGGGTAAAGCGAATGAAATCCTGGCTACAAAAGGACATTAGAGAAATTCATTTCTATATGCATCAGCCGGATGAACTCTATACACCACAATTGACGGATTATCTGATCAGGGAATTGAACAAGCACTGTGGTCTATCGCTCACCCCGCCAAAACTGATCGGACAAACGGGAGACCTTTTCGGGTAAGGTGCAATTATGAATGGTCGAATTATCAATTATCAAGCAGTTTCTACCTACAAACTACCTTGATAATTCAATCATTGCTAATTTCATATTTTAAACTTTCTGTTGAAATTTCATTTATTTTTCGGGGAACCCCTTGTCGGTTTCAAACAATTATTACCTTTATCGCTCACTGTTCACTAATTCCAATGGTCAAAACCATTATACCATTTTTCACAATCTCTTGCGTAACGAGTTTAAACTTGGTGTATCATCCTTTTGGGATTGATCGGAATGACACTATACACACAACATGCCTCAAAACAAATTTGCCATTGCCCGCTATGCACTCATCGATGAGTTGCTTCAGAAAAATCCCTATGTAAAAACCTCCACCATTACTGAAACCTGCAAACGGAATCTCGGATATGAGGTTTCCCAGCGGACTATTCAGCTGGATTTGAATTCGATGAAGAACGATACCTTTCTCGGATTACTCGCCCCGATTGAATATTGCACCAAGAGAAAGGCCTATTACTACAAGGATTCGGATTATCAATTCGGTTATCAGCAATTGAATCTCACGGAAGTGGATCTGCTTGAGAATGTCTGCAAAATCGCTGCAAGCCATTTGAAACCGGACCAACGGATCATTCTTGGAGACGTCCTGTTTAAAATCAAGAAAAGATATATGGCGAAATAAAATTTCGCCATCTGAACTTATCCTTGTAAGCTATATTATTTTTCACCATTCACCGAGTTATGATTTTCGAGGCAATACAACTGCTTTCCGTACAATTGAACGACTACTTGAAGATCCGCTTCAGGTTGACGGAGGATATTGTCTTCATTTCACCGATCAAGGATTCAGCGAAAGCCTTCCCGAACCGGGTTGGGATAACACTCGTAGGATTGGAACGTGAAACAGCGGGAGGAATCAGCTTTCAAAGGAGGACCATTTCAGATTCCACTTCGGCACAAAGTGCTCCATCCTGGCAAGTCAGTTTGAACCTATTGATCTCCGTCATTTTCCAGGAAAAACAATACGAAGAATCACTCCGCTTATTTTCAGCTGTCATTGCGTTCATCCAAAAGAACAACATGATCCGGTCGGCAAATGAAAACCTGTCTTTTTCCCTGGAGGTTGTGAATCTGAGCTTACATGAACTATCCAACCTTTGGAGTATTTCGGGGGAAAACTATTATCCGTCTGTGGTTTGCAAGATCCGATTGCTGGAAGTAGACGCCGGAGAGATCATCGATCTTTCTCACATTATTTCCAAACCGGAAAGTAATACGCAATTGAAATGAATCGGCAAGGGGCATATCGTATCTGGCTTAAGCTTGTCATCAAGCATGCCTATTTCGATACGCAACAATGCGGCTTGATTCTGGAACCGGATTCCATTACAAACAGATTGCTTCAAAAGGCGGGGATTCTACTGAAACAGCAAAATTCATGTACCTGGATCCTGGTAGCGGAAGATGAAATCAAGTTAGATACGGAAATCAATTTGTGTTTTCAACTCAAAACGAAACAAGCGGATTTTTACTATTACACAGACCAATCTACGGTTGACGATAAATCCTGGTCACTTTCAGACTATAATAAATCCGGAATCTGGAAATTATTGATGATTCCTGTTACTGATAAACGAATTGGTGCAACCGATCCCGAAACAATTGAAATTCAACTGAACAGTGCTTTAAAACACATTGAATTCCTGGTATTCCCGAATCAGTCCTACCCCATGGAACCCTTGGAAGTACGCGAGCACCGTGGGAAAGTACTGTTTGATAAACGGGAAGAACTGCCCCTTCCGGGAACGGAGAAAACAGTATTCCGCTTTGTTTCTTCGGAGACATTGCCCTTGAAACAACAGAGTGCCTATCAATTCCATTTGTGGGAACTTCGAAACAGCGGAGAAAACTTACTGAGCAGACTTCCTGATTTCCCACTGGTCCAATCGCTTTCACCTTTCAGTCCGAAGGATACTATAACAAGCTACATCTATTTATAAATCAATACAATAAATCCAATATGAGTACAATGAAAACACCAGGAGTATACGTCGTTGAGAAGAACGCGTTTCCAAATTCCGTTGTTGAAGCTGCTACTGCCGTACCCGCATTTATCGGGTATACGGAGTTTGCCAAGGACGGAAACAAATCTTTGTTGAATAAGCCATGGAAGGTTAATTCCCTGGCAGAATTCAGACAATATTTCGGTGGAGCTCCGACTCCAAAGTTTACCGTAACCGAAGCAAAAGAAGGCGATGAAGAAGATCCTAAATTAGGAATCTCTTTTCTTGAATTAAACGGAAAGAAGTACTCTGTACAACGAGACGATAAGTACAACTTCTACTACCAGATGCGTTTTTTCTTTGCTAATGGCGGGGCTACCTGTTACATTGTCTCTGTAGATGAAAAATACACCAATGATTTGTCAGAAGAAAAATTGACAAATGGAATCGCTGCACTTTTGAAAGAGGAAGAGCCAACGATGGTTTTGATTCCGGAAGCGGTTTATCTGGAAACGGTTGACTCCTGTTCAAATGCTCAGGTAGCTGCATTGACACATGCCGGTGGAGACATGAAAAACCGGGTAGCTATATTCGATGTTTTCAATGGTTTCATGGATGATGATACCAAAGTAAATGACTTCCGTGAGAAAATCGGTACGGAATTCCTGGATTATGGAACAGTCTATTATCCTTGGTTGAACACTTCCATTGTTCCGGATACGGATATCACTTTCCTGAATTTCACGGAGGTTGACAAAATCGTTCCTATCCTTACGGAGGCTGACAAAGACGGTAAATTAACGGATTTCATAGCAAATGTGGGTAAAAAGCCGGAGGAATTGGCTGTTTTGGATATTGAAACGACACACAAGGTCTTGGCTCGCCATTCTTCCGCTTACAGTGAATTAATGCGCGAAATGTTGCTAATCGTAAACATGTTACCTCCTTCAACAGCTATGGCTGGAATCTATACAATGGTGGATGCTACCAAAGAAGTTTGGAAAGCGCCAGCTAATGTTGGGGTTAACAATGTTATCAGCCCGACAGTAAGTATCTCATTCAAGAATCAGGAAGATTTGAACGTTCCTATGAACGGTAAAGCAGTGAACGCAATCCGCTATTTCGTAGGTGAAGGTGTGAAAGTTTGGGGAGCACGCACCCTGGACGGAAACTCATTGGATTGGAGGTACATCAATGTTCGCAGAACCATGATCATGTTGGAGGAATCCATTAAAAATGCAGCAAAAGCATACGTCTTCGAACCAAATACAGCAAATACCTGGGTAACGGTAAAAAGTATGATCTACAATTTCCTGAACGGTATCTGGAAAAGAGGTGGATTGGCAGGATCCACTGCGGATGATGCCTACAGTGTTCACATCGGATTGGGAGACACCATGACTCCGGAAGACATTTTGGAAGGTATCATGCGTATCACCATTCTGGTTGCAATTTCAAGACCGGCTGAGTTCATTGAGATCACATTCCAACAACAAATGCAAAAAAGCTAAATAAATCCGCCGCGGCGGAAACACTTTGAACTTTTAAAAAATTTAAATTAAAATATAAGAAATCATGGCAGGAGAAAAGCAAGACAATGTATGGCCTCTACCGAAGTTTTACTTCCAGGTAAAATTAGGCGATAAGGAAGTTCCTTTCCAGGAAGTGTCCGGATTAGACATTGAAGCTCAGATTATAGAGTACAGACATGGAAACAGTAAGGAGTTTTCAACGATTAAGATGCCCGGAATCAAGAAAACAGGAAATGTGACCTTGAAAAAAGGTGTTTTCGTGAAAGACAACGGATTCTGGGATTGGTTCAACAAGATCAAGATGAATACGATTGAACGTCAGACGGTGGTGATCAGTTTATTGGACGAGGCAGGAAAACCAACGATGGTTTGGACGCTCAACAATGCCTGGCCGACAAAAATCAGCGGAACGGATATGAAATCCGACGGCAATGAAGTAGCGGTTGAAACATTGGAGATCGCTCACGAAGGATTAAGTATTGCTAACAGTTAATAATACGAAAACATGGCCGGTCAAACTTGGGAACTTCCCGTTGCTTTTTATTTCCAGGTGAAAATTGGAAATGAAGAATTTGCGTTCAAAGAAGTCACCGGATTATCAGCTGAAATAGAAACAGAAAGTGTTAAAGAAGGAGGTATGAATGAATTTACGTACCTCCTTCCCAAACAATTGAAGCATGGTAATCTGAGTCTGAAAAGGGCCTTGAATCCGATTAACCGCAATGATGTGGTTTGGATCAAGAAAATACTGGAAGGTGATTTTTCACAACCCATCGTTCCGCGAGACATCATCGTGAATTTGTTGGGACAAGATGGAAAACCTATTTACACCTGGACTTGCTCAAAAGCATATCCTGTAAAATGGGACATTGCAGGTCTTGATTCGCAATCCAACACCATTTTAATTGAAACGATAGAATTCGCATACACGACCTTGAAACGATCTTAAATAGCATGTCGATAATTATTAAAGAAATCAGTATCCGAACTACCATTGAGCGAAAATCGACCTCAACGGGTGATCTTGATTTAAAGGTGGCCAAACTCAAAAAAGACATTTTGAGAGAAGTACACGAAACATTACGTAAACAACGAATTAGAAAAGGAGAGCGGTAATGGGTGAATTGGTCAAGTTGAAAATAGCGGGATACGAAACAGAAAGTTATTCCGAGGCAAAAAAGAGTGGAGAATTTACAACACAAGTGAATCCTGCAACCTTGAAACTTGGAAAAAAACTGAACTATTCCGAGAATGGGGAAGCTCATGGCATAGCGAATTTGAAAAAATTCAAATCCCAGGCACTTGACAGCCTTTCTTTTGATGTTTTGATGGACGATACCGGAATTATCCCTAGTAAAACGGGGAAAATCAAAGACCGGATCAATCAATTGGAAAAAGCCATTTACCGCATTAATTCCGAAAGTCATGAACCAAGCTATACCAAAGTAATATGGGGGACATTCATCTTTCGCGGACGAGTTGAAAGTATCAGTTACGATTACAGCTTGTTTTCACCGGAAGGAGCTCCGCTAAGGGTCAAGGTTTCCTTCTCTTTTGCAGGTCATTTTGACAAAGATACCACGCAAATGAACTCTCCCGATCTTTCACGAGTGATCACCTTCCGTGCCGGGGATAGTATTGCCCGTTATTGCGATGAAATTTACGGCGACGCATCTTTTTGTCATGAAATAGCAGCATACAACAATCTCAGTGAATTTCGAAAAATTGAACCCGGGACAAAAATCCAATTTCCTCCATTAGCCAGACGATGAGCGTATCTCCAGAAAAAAATAGCGAAGGGCTTGTAACTTATTCCATTTATAGCGAAGGGAATAGAATCAACGATTCATTCGAACCGGTTTCTATCCTGATTCATAAGGAAGTGAACCGTATTGGTCGCGCAACCTTGGTTTTTGAAGCAGGAAACATGCCCATGAAAGAAATTCCCGAAAGTGACGACGATACATTTGCTCCGGGGAAAAATATTCGTGTGGAAGCAGGTTATCAAAGTAATGAGCAAATCGTTTTTGAGGGAATTGTCATCGCACACAATGTAGATATTCCGGAAGAAGGAGCAGCTACTTTGGAAATCGAATGTGCCGACTTTGTTTTCCCCTCAACCTTTTCCCGAAAGAACAATTTCTATGAGCAAAAAACGGACAGTGCCATCATCAAAGAGATTCTCGGTACTTATTCGGATATTTCAGCCACTGTAGATGCAACAACGGTTACTCACCCGGAACTGGTCCAATACTACTGTTCCGATTGGGATTTCATTTGTTCGCGCGCAGATGCGAACGGACTCATTATTCTTTCGGATGGAAAAGCAGTGAAGGTCATCAAACCACTTGTCTCAGCTTCTCCTGTTTTGAAAGTTACCTATGGTGAAGATTTGATTGCATTCAGAGGAGAACTTCAAACCTCCGACCAAACAATGGGAGTGGATGCCTATGCCTGGGACATCGCCTCTCAGGCAATAGTTAAAGCCGCATCAGCAACTCCGACATTAAATGAACAAGGAGATCAAACTCCTTCCGCTTTATCTGAATCAGTAGGCGGTGATCGCTGGAATATACAGACGGAAAGTTACGGTGATTCCTCACAACTCCAAACCTGGGCAGACGCCCAATCGTTGAAAGCCGGTTTGGCACGCATTCGGGGAGAAATCAAATTTCAAGGAAGCTCACTTGCAGTTCCGGGCTGTCTGATCACATTGGATGGTCTTGGAAAACGATTTAATGGAGATGCCTTTATCGGGTTTGTTGAACACGAAATTGCAGATGGTGAATGGATTACTACTGCAGGAATGGGTATTGACCCCGAAATGGCAACACAAAATCCGGATGTGGTTACTCCTCCGGCATCAGGGCTTCTTCCGGGGATTGAAGGTTTACATATTGGAGTGGTTCGCAAAATTGATGGTGACCCGGCAAAGGAATACCGCATTCAAGTGGAGATTCCGCTCCTGAACGCAGACAAGAATCTGGTTTGGGCGCGCCTGAGTAATTTCTGGAGCAGTAAAAGCTTCGGAGCATTTTTCATTCCGAACATTGGTGATGAAGTGGTGCTCGGATTTCTAAATAACGACCCTACCTACCCCATCATTTTGGGAAGTATGTACAGTTCGGCAAATGCTGCTCCCCTAGAAATAGATACAAAGAATCCGATTCAACTGATGCAGACCAAAAATGGAATCAAGTTCGAAATGGATGATGAAAACAAAGTGGTAACTGTAAACACTCCCGGCGCAAATAAAATGGTTCTGAGTGACAAAGAAAAGTCTGTCACCCTGGCAGATCAAAATGGAAACAAGATCGTGCTTTCCGATAGTGGAATATTGATCCAGTCAGCCAAAGAGATTACCATCAAAGCCGGTACAGAAGTAAAAGTAGATGCAGGAACAAATGCCAATGTTAAGGCAGGAGTCAATGTGGCAGTAAAAGGTACGAATGTAGAACTGACTGCCGATGCAAGCTTTACAGCAAAAGGAAATGCCTCTGCAGAATTATCCGCTGCCGGACAAACTACCGTAAAAGGCGCAATTGTAATGATAAATTAAACGAATATGAGTTTAGCCGCACGATTAACAGACATGCATACTTGCCCCATGGTGACACCCGGAGTTCCTCCGATACCACATGTTGGCGGACCAATTACCGGACCGGGAGCTCCGACCGTTTTGATCGGTGGATTACCTGCCGCAGTGATGGGTGACATGTGTGTATGCGTTGGTCCTCCTGATAGTATCGTGATGGGATCGGCCACTGTTCTGATCAGCGGAAAACCTGCCGCCCGAATGGGTGATACCTGCGCTCATGGTGGTGCTATTGTATTGGGATGTCCAACTGTACTAATTGGAGGATAAGATGGATGATAAGACTTATTTAGGAACCGGTTGGGGATTTCCCGTGCGATTCAATCAGCGCGGAGTGCACCTGGTTTCCGATGAAGAAGACATTTGGGAGAGTTTACGGATTCTATTCTCTACCATTCCGGGTGAACGTGTTTTTCGCTATAACTACGGTTGCCCGATTGACAAATGGGTTTTCTCGAAAATCGATCTTTCGGAACGCACCATGATTATTGACATCATTGAGCAAGCGATCCGTGAAGGAGAACCACGAATTATTACAGATTCAGTGGACGTGGAAATTCGGGATGAGATGGAAGGGATTTTGTGGATTAAAATTGATTTCACCATCCGTCAAACAAATAGTAGAAGTAGTATGGTTTATCCATTCTACTTTTTGGAAGGAACACAACTTTAATTAAAAATTGAAAAGGGCATTTCGACTTCGCTCAATGACCTTTTGAGCCAAGGTGACTGAATGCTTGCGCTGAAGCTAAAGCATAGGCGCAGCCGAGTCGAAGGCAACATGTGAATAGGAAATAGATGGAACCAAAGGATGGACATAGCAGAAAAGATCGTTTAGATCGCCTGAACGTTCCCAGCACATTCAAAATGCTGGATAACGATAAGGCTGTCATGCTCCAAAAGCTGATTCAGATCGCCGGTTGGATCCGTTTTTACAACGAACGGGAAATTCCCGAGGGCTATTTCAAAGGGTTTCTGCATGAGTTGGAAGATGTGCTTAAAGGTATGCACATGAAGCATGCTCATGAAGCAATCGGAAAAATGGAACCTTCTCAGGCTTTGCTCCTTGCCTTTGTAGAAAACCTGCAAAAGGTGACCGAGAGTTACAATGGTCGCTGGAATGATTTTGCGAATTGGTACCTGACAGAATACCTGAAGGTTAGTCCGCTTTCCGTAAAAGGAGATCGTGTCTGGTTGGCATTTGATAAAGCAACTCCGGGCACAATCACGATCGAAAAGAACACCGGGTTCAATCGGAAAAATGGAGACCAGAATATATTGACTTATCGATTGGAAGATGAGTTGACAGTTCAGGACATTGCTGCTATAAGCGCATATTCCGTGTGTTTCGAACGGAACCCTTACCATTATCCTGCTGCAAATCTGAATTTTGTAACAGCCATTAAGACCCGTAATCTGATTCACGACAAACCGGTTGAGGATCGTACATTGATGTTCGACCACCAATTTCATTCGAATGAGACAAGGGCCATTGGAATCCGGATTTCAGCCCCTTCGCTTTTGCTTCGTGAAGGAAAACGAATCGTCAAAATCTATTTCGAAGCTGAAAATAAGGAATGGTTGAAACTACTTGAAAAAACGGAAGAGGAATTACTGAAAGTTGAAAATAACCTTCAAAAATTAAGAGCAAATATTTTCAACAACCTGTTCTACATCACAATCAGTACGGCGACCGGCTGGACGAATGTGTCGATTTTTAAGATCCGAAAAGATACTACCAAAAACAGGTTGATCCTCGAGTTTTTACTTCCTGAAGATTTCCCTTCCACAGTCGGATGTACACAGGATGTGCATCATTTTCAATCCGAGTTTCCTGCCATTCAGATCCGTCTCAATTTCGATGCCTGGCTTTATCCTTTCTCCTGGATCCATAAATTGTGTATTCAACGAATCATTATCCGCACAGCGGTTGAAGGAATCAATGATGTACAGGTTTACAATGAATTGGGGAAAATTGATAATACCAAGTCCTTCCCTCCTTTCGGAATCAATACTTCTGCAGGAACCTGGATGGCAATTGGAAATTATGAAATGGCTATTAAAAATACCAGCAGCATTGATATTTGCGTCAAATGGAACCAACTTCCTTTGCATCCAAAAGGCTTGAAAGGGCATTATGCTGCCTATTCGGGAAATATCGATAATGAGTCGTTTAAAATCCGGACCCGTTATTTGAGTGACAACAGCTGGTTTCCCACAACCGGAAAAAGTCTCTTTCCTTTATTCAGGGACGCGGAAGTATTGGATTCGAATGCCGCAAAACTGGACAAAGCTGTTTCAGATGACAGTGATTTCAATAAAATCATTATCAAAAAAATGGTTCCTTTCGAACTACCCGAAGACGCATACAAATACACCATTAAAACGCGCACCGGCTTTGTAAAGTTAACCCTGGTAAGTCCGGATATGGGATTTGGTAATCAGGAATACCGGGACTTGTTCACCGAGCGCATGATGATGAAGAAATGGAGGAAAAAACGCCTTCCTGTATTGCATCCTCCAATCTTTCCACATGTAGAGAATATTACCTTGGATTACACTGCTGAAGACATCATTGATTTGCGGAAAAACACCCGGAACAGTCAGGTTATTGTGGATCAACTGCATCCATTTGGAGTTGTTTCCTCACTTGACTCAAGCACCAATACCGGAATCCCTTTTGTTTTCTCCCAAGCAACCGATGCAAGCATCCTGATGGGGTTCAAGAACGTGAAAGGAGGAGAAATCTTTTCAACTTATATTGTTTTCAAGGCGATCAGCAATGAAATGACCCTGGATGACATTCCAAAGATTGTCATGTATTGGGGAGATGGATACTACTGGGAAGAAATTCCCAGGGGATTTATCCTGAAGGACGATACCAAACAAATGACGGTAAGTGGGAATCTGGTTTACAATTTCCCGATACACATTCCACCCAATCTATACGACAAGGATGGAATTTTATGGATTCGAACAGGTTTCGTAAAGAATCATGAATTTGTTCCGGAAATACAAGCGATTCACAACAATGCCGGTTTGGTCATTCTGGAAACGGATGATACCTCAATCGAAAAATTGCAGTCGTTTAAAACCTCTCAGGGAGCCTTGGAACCGGAGAAAAAATTACCCGGAATTACGAGTATTAAACAAATCACTTCCTATTATGCCGGTCAGGAATTGGAAGATTTGAAAAGCATGCAAGCACGTGTTTCGGAATTTGTAACGCATCGCGGAAGAGCTGTAACTGCCAGGGATTTTGAATTGATAACACTTCAGGAATTTTCAGATGTCGGTAAAGTATTGTGTCTGCCGAATACCAACCTGAAGAACGACAAACAAGGAGTTGTCACCGTAGTGGTCGTTCCTCAAAACACATTCAAAACGATCGAAAATTCAAAACCGATGGTTCCTTCGGGATTACTTTCACGAATTGAGGATTTTTTGAGTGAGCGGACTTCAAAAAATGTATTGGTAGATGTGATCAATCCGGTTTATGAGGAACTCCAAGTGAAATGTGTCATCCGCCTGGTTGATGCAAATCAGGCCGTTTCTTTGGAATCCATTCAGGAAATCTGCGACAATTTCATTGCACCCTGGCAATCCAGGGAGATGCTTCCCAAATTCGGAGAAGGGATTCACCTTTCACGGGTTTACAATGCAATCAAAGAGATTGACTTCGTAGCTGAAATAGCATATTTTGCTGTAATCAGAGTATCACAAGACAAGACACCATCCGGAAAACGGATGTTCTATCATTTATACAAACACGAGGAAGAAGACGATATTTTGATTCCCGACCAACCATACAAACTATTCGTTCCGGCAGAAACACACATCATACAAGTGGAGGAAAAAGACAAATCCTGTTCCCCTTATGGCTTAGGCGATATGGAAATTGGAAAAACATTTATCCTTTGAAAAAATCAGGATCATGGCTATTAGAAACAGAAATACATTAATTGAGGGTTTTAGTAAAGGGCAACGTCCGACTGCTGATGATTTTAAGAATCTAATTGATTCGAGTGTCAATATTCTGGATGACGGTTTTTCAAAAGATGCACAATCCGGAATCAAACTTGCTCCCATTTCCGAACAGGAAGGAACCGTAATGACTTTCCTCCAGAACATGACAGACGAGATTGGCGGCCGATGGGAATTCGACGTTCTAAACAACGACCTAAAAATCAGCCATGTCAACAAAACAGGAAAGGGACAGCTGATCCTTTTAAAACAAAATGGGGAGATCGAGATTGGAAAAGACGCTTGTGATTTCACGGTAAAAGGAACCTTGAATACAGAACAGCGCTCCGGAAAAAAAGTAGACAAGAAAATTCCGGCAGATGGAAAATGGCATGATCTGACAGACTTTTTGGAAGGAATCCATGCCTTGGAAGTGGTTTGCGTTATGGGAAAACGACATACCGGAAAACACGCCGTCTTAGTTGCATACGCCACGCATTGTTTTGGAGCAAAACCACGCATCCGGAAAATCAGGTCACATTTTGGAGTCTTTGGAAATAAGCTGCTCATCCGTTGGGTGAAGGCTAAAAATGAGCGTGCTTGTAAGTTACAAGTCAGAACACGGTTCATGCTTGGAAATGACATCCTGATCCAGGGATCTATCACCTCACTTTGGGACAATCCATTGCTGGAAAATTTGTAGGCCATGTTTATCAAGAAACGAGAACGTACGGATAATTTTTACCAGGAGCTCCAGGAGAAAACCCTTGAGCGACTGCAAGAACTCAGTGGAGATGTCTGGACAGATTTCAATATCCACGATCCCGGTGTCACCATTTCGGACAATATGAATTATGCTTTGTTTGAACTCCAATACAAACTAGAGCTTCCTTTTCGCTCGTTCATTGGTCCGGATAGCAGGGACTATGCTAGCAAAGGGATTTTGTCCGCCGAAACCCTGTTTTCCCAATCCATTGTGACACCCGAAGATTATGAACAGTTATTTATAGATACCATTGAAAATCTGGAAAGCTGTTCGGTTGAATTTGACAAGGGATTTTACCACATCCGTGCTTGCGTTTCAGTTAGGAATCCTTCCATCACCAGCGAAAATATCAAGGAGGAAATCTTCGTCTTGTATCATGAAAACCGAAATCTGTGTGAAGACTTGCGTTGGGATGATATCCAAATTCTGACAAAACTGACGGGAAAACGCAAAAAAAGAGCCGAAGACACTCCTCAAATTGAAAAGACGGATCATTCAAGCCATTCGGAAGAGCCAATCAAAATTCATAATTACCATTCGTTCCAATTGGATTTCCCGGATGTGTACGGACTTGGTCAAAGAGGGCTTCCTTATGAAGCCACAGAACGCAACAAGGCGCATGTATTGCAGCTGAAAGGATATCTGTTGATGATGGATTTCCTGATTGCAAATGTCACTGAACAGATCCAGAACACACCGAAACTACTAAGTTTCAATGATCCTTCTCCGGCAGGAACGGTTTCTTTGGTTTCTATTCCCGACGTGGCAAAAGTGGTCGATCGCGCCAAATTCAGCAAGAATAATCAATTGCAAACGGCTGCTTCGATCCAGAGCAAAAAATCCGGATTTCTGGATATCCTGGACACCTTGTATGGGGAAGACACTGCCCGGTTTTTCCAGGATTTTCAACCTCCGAAATCGAAGATCAATTATCGCTCTACCCTTACCCAGGAATTACCGGAGCTGAACAGGAACCGTTTCCGTTCATTCAACAAACTGAAACCTACTGAAAGCAATATCGTTTTCAAGGAATTGTTTTCACTTCTTCACGGAAGTAAAATTGAATCGGAAATTCCTATTCGCGAACTGCTCAGAAAACGAGACCTGGATTTACTTCCAGACTCCATATTCTTTGAGCAATATGAGGTTTATCTTGACATTGCTCCGATTTCGGGAGTTTTCTATAACCCTATCTTCAATGAAACTCCACAGAACATTCCCGAACAGGAAATGGAGTGGAAAGAAGAGTATTTTGCCTCCTTGCAAGCAGAAATCAGTCTGATCCGGAGAAATGCCATCTTTGAAAGTTTCCTGGAAGTTGGAGCCAATCCCAGAAATTACCGCATGATCCAACTGAGTGAAAACAATCGCTGGATTTTGGTATTTCGCTATCCCGGAAAGGAAGATTGGATGATTTTAGGTTCCTATCGGACCAAAGAGCATCTGATCCGTTCCGCTAACCGCTTTTGGGCATTCATGCGTTTTTTAAATCCGGAAAGACATCTGTTTTACCTGGTTGAACATCGTTTATTGCAGGTTGCTTATCCGAACAAACGAACCAGGGAAGAAGGAAACACCTTATCGATTGTAGCTTCCAGCCGTTTTGAAAACAAAGAAATGCAGGCCCGTTTGGAACAATTGTTACGAGAGCGACTTCCTGCACATTTGAGAATCAGATTGTATTCCGTTGAACCGGATCACATCTATGATTTCGAGCAGATCTATTACAAATGGCGTGAAGCTTTAGCAGATCGGAACACGAAGAAACTGATCCATTTTTCGGAATCGATTCAGGCATTTTTCCGTGTGAGCAAACCATTTCTGCACAACATCCAATGAACAGCATTTCGTCCATAGCGCTCCATGTCACTGCCAGCGATGAATCCTTTATTCAAAACTGGTATCGGGATTTTGACCTTTTCTGCGAGAAGCACATCACTGCGGTGGTAGATCGGGTATTGATGCGCTGTGACCAATACGGATTCGAAATTGAAATTTCAAAATTGGACATTGATCTGGGAAGTATTCTGGAAGATAATTTTGAGGCGGATTTTGAGCGGATTCTGGAAGAAAAACTGGAAGAATGCTTAATCCGGGAAATTCTTTATCCCACTAAGAAAGAGGATAAACGATTAGAGGAATCGGATTATCAACTGGAGGCGCTGAAGCAGTTCCTATTACATGGAACCTTGAACTGGAACCTTGCCAAACGTTTCAAGAACATCACAGAACTATTTCAGCAGGTACTCAAAAACAGGACTAAAGAACTGAATTCATTCCTGAAATCTTATGGTCATTTCACCAGTCTTCAGCACCGCATGATCTACCAATTTGAAGATCCGAGTTTGTTCCAGGTCGTGAAATTGATGGCTCCCGAAGAGTTTTCCTTCATTCAATCCTATGTGATGTACTTGCGTATCAAATATGCGGAGGTTCCAAATAGTACCATTCGGGAAGAAGAGCGAAGAGTTGTGATCTGGAAAGTCGTCTATTCCTATTTATTGAATAACCAAAGTTCGACTTTCAACACGAAATTGTTTGTCCGTGAAACCATCGGGAACCTGGCTTCACACATTAATTTGAGTTATGGCCAATTGCTGAAGACGCTCACTTTTTTCCTGGACAATGGTTTCGGAAGTGCGATTCCCTCCGGTTTGCAAGTTGTATTACGCGAGCTGAAAGAGGAAGAATACAGTTCTTACATGGCGCTCCGGATTCAAAAACCGGATGAGTGGCCACATATTTTGCGTGAAATGAAATCCTCGAAACAAGATTTCAAATTGCAGGATACTGATTTGGAACAATTGCGCACCTTGCTCGAAAACGAGAAAAATGTACTTCAAATCATCAAACCGCTCAACGAAACAGAGATCTTCGACCTGGTTCGTATACTCGTTCCTTCGGATGCTCCTTTTGTGATCGAATATGCCAAGCATTTGAATACGCAAAACCAAAGCGGTGCACTGCAAGGAAAATCAAGTGGTGATTTTTTACTTTTCAAATGGCAGGTCATCCTTCCCTTGCTCGCACTTTCGAAGAGTTCAGCTATCAACAGGGAATACTTAGTCTGGCAAGTTTTCAAAAGGTTATCTGCCCGTTACAACATTGAAATCTGGCAAATAATCGCCTTTGCATACAAAGAAACCAGTACCTGGAAAGTCCAGAACGGGCTTCGGGAATTAGTGCTGCAACTTTATCTTGAATTGGTTCAGGGGAAACCCAAAAGGGAGGAGACCAAGACATTCGATTCGGTACATTTCCAAATCCGATTATTGGAGGAAAAAACCAAATTGAACAAAGACCAATTGCTTGAATTGAAATCCAAACTAAGCTCTTCCTTATTCAGGGAAATCCTGCTTGACAGTTTGGGTGAATCTGCACGGCACCGTTTACTCGCCATCGTCCTGCCTTCCAAATCCATTGAGCTTTCCGCATTCATGCATGTTCTGAATCAATCCGGAAACGGAGCGAAAATAGAAGGTCGCACAATCGGTTCCATTCAACGATTGAAGTGGTCCTTCCTGTTTGATGTACTGGAAAACGTGAAAAATCAAGTCTTTAACCAGGAAGCGATTGTCACGCGTATTTTGGAACGGACAGGAGCCCATTATAACCTGACCTTGAAACAATTGGTGGATTACTTCTATTTGGATTTCAGACATTCCAATTTTTCACTACCTTTTAACCTGTTTAAAATACTGGCTTCCATCAAGTTGAAAATCGATTCGGATGAATCAGTCACTGCGGACAAAAAATCAGCTGACCAATCATTCGATTCAAAGATTCAAGTTGAGAACAGGAAGCTATTGATACACTATTTCACTGAAAACGAGCAAAGCATGCCGATGATCAATGCTATTTCACAGGATTTGGAGTGGATGAAGTTCCTCTCCCCGATTTTGGATGCGACAAAGCGATTGGTGGATTACATTCAGCTCAAGTGGAGAATTCGGATCAATAATCAATTGCTGCTGCAAACCGTTTTTCAGTTCTCAAAAAATGCTTCACACCGAAGTCAAAAAGAATTGATGGTTGAATTATGGAATCTGATTCAGAAGAGCCTGAGTCGCACCCAACGGATTCAATTGATGAAGGAATTCCTATCCTCGAACAGTCAGGAGACCTTGCTTAAAGAATTGAATTCAACTCTTAAGAAAAATACCGCTAACGAGACGGAAGAGGAAATTGAAGCAGCTCTAATCGATGAAGAGGAAGAATTGATGGAAGAAGAAAACAACAACGCCAATGTATTTATCGACAATGCAGGATTGATCCTGCTTTCTCCTTTCCTACCGAGACTTTTCACCATGTTGGAACTCACCGAAAACGGAAAATTCAAAAACAGGGATGCTCAGATAAAGGCTATTTTCCTTACCCAATATGCTGTTTTTGGAAACGGAGAATTTCCTGAATATACATTACAACTGAATAAACTCCTGACCGATTTCAAAACAGGCGTTCCTATCCCAAGAAAATCCGTTCTGACGGATGAGGACAAAACCATTGTTGATAGTATGCTGGAAGGTGTCCTACAAAATTGGGGACGCTTGACCAACACCACCGTTGCAGGATTACAGGAAGGTTTTTTACGCAGAGAAGGAAGACTGGAAGAATTGGAAGAAACTTATTTATTGACAGTTGAATCCAAAGGATATGACATGTTATTGGATCACGTACCCTGGAATTTCAGGACCGTCAAATTCAGTTGGATGCAGAAAGCAATTCAAGCAAAGTGGAGGTGAAAAAAATTCAATCCCGATAGCTATCGGGATAAAAATTCAAAATCTTAAAAAGATAAATTATGAAAACAAGTAAAAGTAACATCACGGACGGAAAGCAAAATTCGGCGATTCAATCGAAAGCGCGAAATCAAGGGAATGAAGGTTCTATTCTTCAGGCTTACAAAAAAGGAACCGCCCAGCTTGCTGCTGATAAGGAAGAACCTGTACAGGGAAAGTTTGATACGGCGCAATTGGCAGAAGAGGAAGAAGAGATTTCCTGATCCCAAGAGACACTTAAATAAAATTTGAAACGTCATGAAAACACATTCGCAATCCAAACAAACGGAAAGTTCTTCCATTCAGGCAAAAGCTCAGAATCAAGCCAATGAAGGGCACATTCTTCAAGCTTATAAAGCCGGTATTTCTCAGTTAGCAGAAGATGAAAACTCCATACAGAAAAAAGAAAATAAAACGGGCTTACCTGATAACTTGAAATCCGGGGTCGAAAACCTTTCGGGGCATAGTTTGGATGATGTGAAGGTTCATTACAATTCTTCGCAACCGGCTTCTCTTCAAGCACATGCTTATGCACAAGGAACAGATATTCACGTGGCTCCCGGACAGGAAAAACACCTGCCTCACGAGGCGTGGCATGTGGTACAGCAAAAGCAAGGTCGCGTACAACCAACAAAGCAATTGAAAGGAACTACCAATATCAATGACGATGCCGGGTTGGAAAAAGAAGCAGATGTGATGGGTGCTAAGGCCTTGAATACCGTTTCAAGTGACACCCAACTACAATTCAAAACTCCGGATAACAAAACCAAACAAATGGCTTTCACTGGTCCGCAATTCAATCAGGCAGGAACTCACAATGGTAATTATCCGACTCACCTGTTTACCAATAATGGTACTCAGCCAAATACGGGCTGCGGAAGTTCTAACACCATCAGGACAGCTGGAGAGCGTCTGGCCCCGGGTGCGGCATCCAAACCGGGGACACCAACAAGTATGAACCTTTATCGTGGCGGTTTTTCCAGAGGTGGAGGCTTAGTTCGGGATAAAAATCTGAATCAGGCTTCTACTAAAATGCATTTGATTAATCATCGTTTAGAAAACAGTAACAAAACCCAAAATAACGCCTCAAATATTTTTCTTGGAACACAGAAAACCAATAACCCGACACATCTTCACCAAGTGGAAAATCCAGTAATTAATTCTGTTACAAATTATAAATCTGGCGCGAATGCTCAATATGAGACTGCTATGCTAAACGCTCAACAATTGCAAGAACCAAACGGTAACCCGGTACTTTACTGGCCAAATGCTGTAATCCCCGCACCTGCAGCTATTCCAGCAAATAATCTAAATCAAGCAGCTCTTGATCTCAACAATGATGTTATTACTCCTCCCAGTATTGTAACAGGTGTCAACAAAAAGAAACCCGGAATTCCAACCGGAAAATATCTAGACCTTAACGGATATATCGGATTAAGACATCTTTGGCTTGAATATACTGTAACTCCGAATTATGCTGGAGCACCTGGCCACATTGGAACAAATATCAATACGGAAACTTTGTTCGCTCAAAGCAAAAAGACAAAACAACGAAACATGTTATTGGGCAAAATTGCAAACTTCACCAATAATTTCCAGGATAATGCTTTTCCAGGAACATTCACTAATGATGTGGATTATTATTATGCAAGTTATGATCCTGCAAATAAATATGCTACGGAAAATGAAAACATGACAATCAATGCCGATCTATAAGCTCAAACCATGAAAAACTCCATTCAATACTTCCAAACTTTGCTTCATACAGCTTTCGCCCTCTATTTCGGGCAGGAAAGTGAGTACAAAACACTGGAGGAAATTCCGTTTCCCAAAAGCAATGAATTGGAAAAATGGACGGGAAAAGAGCTTTTATGGGAAGAGAAAATAGCTTTATTATTGGCGCTCATGCCACATGTCAGCCCTCAAACACTGGATCTGTTTTTCATTCTGAATAAGAACCTGGATCGTCCATACACCGAGTTTGGTGGCTGGAAGGGAACATCGCATTCAGGATTCTTACCGACCGGTGAAACAGCAGCTTTTCTATTGGCGCTCAATTCGGAGGAAAAGCGCAAGGTGGTGGTGAATCTCTTTGATCAGACACATTGGTTTTACAAAGAGAATGTGATCCGATTGGAAGGTCAGGGAATTGGTGAACCGTATTTAAGTGGGAAGTTGTGCGTTTCGGATGAATTCCTGGCAAAAGTTTACCGCGATGGGAATTACAGACCGGATTACAGTAGCGATTTCCCGGCACGACGGATGGAAACACCTTTGGAATGGGATGATCTGGTGTTGCAATACAATCTAAAAGAGGAAATTGAACAAATTACCCAATGGTTGGAACATGGTAATGAGATTCGGGAGCAATGGAAGTTGGACAAATTCCTGAAACCCGGTTACCGCTGTTTATTTTATGGTCCTCCGGGAACAGGAAAAACCCTGACGGCATGTTTACTTGGAAAACAGCACGGAATGGATGTCTACCGAATTGATTTGTCTATGGTAGTTTCCAAATACATCGGTGAAACGGAAAAGAACCTGGCAAAAATATTCGACCGGGCAGAACACCAAAACTGGATTTTATTTTTTGATGAAGCAGATGCCTTGTTTGGAAAACGAACGGAAACTTCGGATTCCAATGACCGACATGCCAATCAGGAAGTGGCCTACCTACTCCAACGGATTGAAGACTTTCCCGGAATGGTGATTCTGGCAACGAACATCAAAGACAATTTGGATGAAGCCTTTTTCCGCAGATTTCAATCGATTTTGTACTTCCCTGTTCCCAATCAACAGTTGCGTTATGATTTATGGAAGCGCTTAATTCCACAGGAGTGGCTTGATGAACAAGCTGCCGAACTATTGCAGGAAGCTGCCATGATCAAGCTTTCGGGTGGTAGCATGCTGAATGTCGTCCAATCGTGTGCCTTACAATTATACAATCCGAAAACTTCCAATAAATTGAGTCTGGACATGCTTAAAAATACGATTAAGAAGGAACTGGAAAAAGAAGGAAAATTGGTGAATTAAGAATTGAATTATGAAAACTATTGCAGGGTTATTGATATTATTGGTTGTTTCAGTTCAAGTTGCTGGTCAGGTACAAGGACAACGTGGTCAAACATATACTGCTCCATGGGATATTCCGGCATTGGAGGATCCTTACTTTTTCGAACCTTATTTTGACACTATTTACATCCACGACACCG
This sequence comes from Fluviicola taffensis DSM 16823, assembly GCF_943372375.1. Lineage (GTDB taxonomy): Bacteria > Bacteroidota > Bacteroidia > Flavobacteriales_D > Crocinitomicaceae > Fluviicola > Fluviicola taffensis_A. Next base: position 274,571 of record NZ_CALRYJ010000004.1, read on the forward strand.
TTTATGTTACGAATGCAGATGCTTTCCTGAAAAAGTATTACAAGGGGAAAGTCAATCTGAACGATCTGATTAAAAACCAAAAAATACTCGACAGCATTTTACAAGATCTCAGCAAGGTTTCCGGGAAAGAACTATTCTACAATTACTTTGGGAATCATCGATATCCGAGAGCTTTATCCAACAGTATTTCCATCAAGGAATTTTCACTGGGAGAAGACCTTCAATTTCAAAAACGGTTTCAGGAGAAAGAATATGGCGGATCCGGAAATTTAAATGACGGCCTTCTCTTTCGTTTCAACGGAGCTTCCCGGACTAATCGTTTTCTCACCAATGAAGAGGTTGTAATCCGGGCAATTTCTTACATATTCACCGCACTTCAACAAGATAGTTCCAAAATCAAAACGATCAGCTTATACTTCCCGGATTTCAATTTCAAGGAAAAAAGAGCAATGGCTCAATTCACAAAATCGATCCGGAGAGTCATGGATGCTTCCAAGTATCCGTCTATTACAAATATGAAACTCAAGGTATTTTTTCATGAGCCGAAAGATCGCGAGATCATCGGTGAAGATTTCATGTATGCGTTGACTCTAATGGCTGATGATGTAATCTTATTGGACCCTACCAATATCATGGATGATTACTACGTAAAAGGCGATCCTTTTACCTGGTCGGAAATTGAGGATCTCAGTTTATTTACTCAGATTAACAGTCATTTTTACCTGGCAAAGTACAGTACCAGTGATACGGCTTCCTATAAAGGCACTCTGAGTAATTTCTCAGTAAATTCCATCCGACCTGTTGTCATGGGTGATAATCCAAATAATAACTGGGAATCCTATTTATGGTTCCTGATCGGTTTAGTATTCCTCATTGTTTTGATTATCTTGTTATACCTGCTCTATCCTCCCTTCTCCTATTTATTGAATCAGAATATGGGAATCATTTTGGCTTCAGCTATTATTTTTGCTCTTGAATTCTTCATACTGGTAGCAGCTCTTTTCAATTACATGTGCACGGAAGATGATGAAATTTCATCCAGCAAGAACTCCTGGATCCTTTTCTGCATGCCGATTTTGATGGTCGTCGTTTTGCCTTTGATGCGGCAATTTACGCGGAACAAAAAACTCCCATAATTCAGAATGAGAAACAGAAACAGAATGAGAAACAGAAACAGAATGAGAAAGAGAATGAAAATGAGGAGGGATTCTAGTAAAAGATAATGATCTGAGTTCTTATTCTGAGAATTTCTCAATAAAAGTAGGAGAAGGAGAATGAGGAGGAAGATTGTAGTTCTGAAAAAGAATTATTATCTTAATAGTAACAACAATCTTTTACTACTATGTTCGAATTTCAGAATCTTGAAGTCTATAAAAAGGCAAAAACATTTCACCTGGAATCAAAGCAATTAATAAACTCTATTCAATTAGACAAAATAACAGGAAATCAATTATTCCGTGCCTCTTTCAGCATTGTGCTAAACATTGCGGAAGGCTCCGGAAGATATTCTAATCCTGACAGACGACATTTCTTTGTTATTTCAAGGGGATATCTGTTTTTGAATGCATAGCTATCATAGATACCTTATATGACTCCAATTCCATTAATAAAGACACTTTTGACTCATTCTTGAAAAAAGCGGATGAATTATCAAGAATACTCTATGCAATGGTGAAAAATTTGAGCAACTAACGATTTCTCTTCTTGATTCTCATTCAAAACTAAAACCCCAAAACCGGATTGTCTTGGGGTGAGCTCTCGATAAAAATGAATATAGGAATTCGAGAGCGATGGATTAAGTTTGATTATTTTTCGTTTTTTTGTCTTTCTTCCATTTTACGAAGTCTTTTTTGTTTCCATGGAGCATTTTTCTCCCAGTCGCCTGCCATGATACACCCAAATGGCATCACCTCATCGATCACCTTCCCTAAACCGAACTCGTCCATCTGGTTTCGAACTGTTGTTGCATTTTTATATGCTGATGGCAATTCCGTGATATCGATCTCTTTCGAGAAAAAACGCACATCCAAACCAGCAGTCTCTTCTGCAAAAATAGATTCGATCGATTGATCTCCTTTTGATCGACGGTGTTGCGTTCTACTCAAATTCCGTCCTGCTCCGTGTGGAGCGAATCCTAAATTCGAACCCGTTGTTTCACCTTCTACGATCAAAACCGGCTCCGACATATTCAAAGGAATCAAACGCGGTCCGGTGATATCCGGCATAAATGCAGCATCCAATGGCGTCGCACCTTTTGCGTGATAAAACAAATCGTCTTTTTTGAAAACAAAATTATGTTCGTTCCAAAATCTGTTCTCCACTTCAGCACCTAATTTTTCAGCTGTTGCATTATGAATCACTTCATGATTTGCTTTGGTCCAGGATCTGATCACCTGTAGAGCATCCCAATAGGCTTTCCCTTCTTCGGTTTCGAATGGAATCCAAGCATTTTGTTTCAAGGTATCCGGAGAAATTTCTTTTCTGAATTTCTCTGCTATTTTCATTCCTTTATCATACAAACGGGCTCCTACCCCACGCGAACCGTGATGCGTGATCATCATCGTGTTTCCGGTCAATTTGGAAGTCCCCACAAACAAAAAGTGATTTCCATCTCCTTGTGTTCCTAAATGAGAACGTGCCGCTGCAATCATCTGCTGATCTTTCAAGAAGGCATTTTGTTCAAATGCTTCCAATAACTCCGTTGGAAAACGGAATTGTGTATCCCGATCTCTTCCACCCGGTCCGAAATGCGTTATTGAATGTGCTGCATCCAAGACATCTTGAGGATTTGTTTTTCCAAAATCTGTCAATAAGACCGAACAACAAATATCCGCGCTATGCATTCCCGGGTGAATGGAGTTTCTTGTCACCACCACGCCACCTACCGGAATAGTTCCGATAGGGCCTGTTGGACAAGCATCCGGCATAATCGCCCCACCGACCACTGTCGGTGTTTTCACGATTTCCTGCATGGATGCAATAACACTTTCCACATTGGAGATTTCCACCTCTTCTTCCGCCCGGATATTGATCGCAAACGGAGCACCTGCTTTATTCAATGGAATGATCGGTTGTGAAACATAAGGCAACAAATATTCCGTCATTGCTTCTTCTGTCAATTTATTTTCATTGATGTATTCGATGGCTTCTTTAAACCATTTTCCTGGACGGTATCCCAATTTGATCAATGTATCTCCTGATATATTTTTGTAATTTTCCATGTTCTAAATTTGTTTCGTAGTAACGTTACCAAGTTTGATGAAGCAAAGGTTAGAAGTGTCTACGCAATCATTTTGCGTAGATAAAAATAAATTTTACTTTTGTTGATGGCACAAAATAAAAACGCGCTGATCCGCTACAAAACCATTGATAAATGTTTACAAAATAAATACCGTCAATGGACGCTTCAGGATCTGGTTGAAGCCTGCTCCGATGCACTTTATGAATACGAAGGTCGCGATGTGAATGTGAGTTTGCGCACTACCCAGCTAGATATTCAACTCATGCGCAGTGATAAATTGGGTTACAATGCCCCGATCGAAGTATATGACAAACGCTTTTACCGATATGCCGATGAGGATTACTCCATCACCAATATTCCCTTAACGGAAAACGATATGACGATTCTCAATGAATCGGTCGAAATGCTGAAACAGTTTAAGAATTTTTCCCTATTCCATGATCTGGACGGGGTGATCCAGCGCTTGGAAGATACGATCTATGTGGAAAAAACACATCGTTCAGCCATCATTCATTTGGACAAGAATGAGCAATTAAAAGGACTGGAACACTTCGATTCGATCTATCAGGCAATCGTAAAACAAATCTGTTTGGTATTAAGTTATCGATCATTCAAAGCACGCGAGCCGATTCAGGTTCTCTTCCACCCCTATATTCTAAAACAATTCAATAACCGTTGGTTTGTTGTTGGAAGAGAAGAAGGCAGAACACAGATTATGACTTTTGCTTTGGATCGGATTGAACAGGTCGATTACAACCTGGAACTGGATTATACTACTCAGAATTTCAACGGAGATGACTTTTACAAGGATACTTACGGAGTAACGGTTCTAAATGATTCCATGTTAATGGATGTGACTTTAAAAATTGATCGAAGTAATGCTCCGTACGTACTAACCAAACCTTTTCATCATTCACAAGTGTTACTGGAAACATTGGAGGACGGAGCAGTCATCATTCAACTGCGTGTTCATCTGAACATGGAATTTGATCGCTTGATTTTGGGATTCGGACCTTCCATTGAAGTTCTCAAACCAAAGATTTTGAGAAACCGCATTCGTGGAAGATTCAAACTGGCTTATGAACAATATTTGCAAGAAAGGCCGAAAAGTTGATCGTAAAGCAAATTACTTCAACCTTTTCATACCAATATAATTGTAGTTCTGGTTTTCAGAATCCACCATCGACATCTCTAAAATGGTGAGGTGAAAGATGTTGTTTCCCGGATTTTCAGCAGTCGCTCCACCCGGAACCGGCTCTTTCGTTATGGAAGTGCAAATCACTTTGATTTGAGCGAAAGCCTTTCTGTTTCCATTGTAATCCGCTGTGTTTACATTGAGGAAAAAATCTGCATTTTCTTTTGCGGATTTGATGGTTGTAAAGTTTTTGGAGTTGTCGAAAAGCACTTTATTATCTCCGGAATATTTCAGAGGCTTGGAACCATAAACTGTCGGATTGTCTACAATTTGAAACTCCCCTTTATCAAAAGCATACTTACTCAAATAAGCAGGTAAGGTGATGAAGAAAGTATCTTTTAAACGCACCTCTTTCCGGGCAAGATCCAATTTCTGAATCCATTCCTTCTTTTCCTTTTCAAACCCATTCAGGTTCAACTCGAATGCTTTTCCCTTTGACGGATCAACAATCTTACAATATTTCAAAGCGTTATCTGCAGAGCTTCCTTTCGATTGTTCCAGGTTCAGCAAAAAAATCGTTCGTTCATCCAAGAAATCAAATCCTACCGATTTGTTCGGATTCGTGAAAACAATCAGTTCTTTTGCCTGCAGTGCTTTCTCGATAGGCATATACAAAGTCAAACCATTCGGTCCTTGCAACTCAAAAACTACCGAATTTTTAAACTCAAATGTACAATGCTCCTGGAACGACAAGATATTCTTGATGACGCATTTCGATCCGGTAATTACCGTGTCCAGTTCACGGTATCCACATACATTTTTCTTGTCCTTGATAAAAATCCCTGCGTATTTCTTTTTTGCACTGAATACATTCTTTCCCGTTTCACCAACAACGATCGTATCTCCTTTGGAATACGTATGCTTCGAGACAGTTGACTGATACTTTTTCAATTTCTCGGCTTCCTGAGCGAAGATTGAATGGAACGAACAAACAACGAATAGAACGAATAAGAATAAATGATGCATATTTCAGTTTGGTTTTAGTGATTACTAAAAGTAATGCCAAAAATAGGAGAATTAATTGCGAATTGCGATTATGTCCAATTTAATAAACTCCTTTAATTCATGTTTTCATGTTATCTCTATATAGCTTTAAAGGTTATTTTTTAGTTCGGAAACAAAAAACACCAATTGGGAAATAAATTTTAGTGATTCGGAAATTAAATTTCGTCATTCAATGCTCCTACATTCTCTTTGACTCGAACAAAAAAAACAGAGCATGGGAGGTCAATACGAAGCTGATAAAATCATTCAGCTTCTTCAATTTTGTTCATGGAAAGCACACACTTCCATGAGCCACAGTGGACTTATCGAATTAGCATCTAAGCTAGGTGAATTACCTGGTGAAAAAGAAAAATATCCAAACGAAAAATATCTTGTGGATCTACTTAGTGATGCAAAGTCAGCAATCAAGCAAGATAATATTATCCGTAAACGGAAAAGTTATATTGATCTATTATTAAATTATTCCGGATATAACAGTTGGAGAGACTGGAAAAATAAATTCTATATATCTAACGAATATATTCATTCTAAAGATTTTGAATCAACTCCTATTCATCAAATGAAAACAGCAATATGGGTACCGGAATCATTAGGAAAGCAACTCCGTGCTTTATTAATACAACTTCAAAAGACTTCGTCTTTGTCATTAGAACATTTCTTCTATAGGGATGAAATTGAGGAAAATGATATTAAACAGGAACTGATTCAGTTTAATGAATATCATTTTATTATTTGGGTTACATCAACCTCTTGGACTGAACGGATGAAAAGTTCAACCTTACAAGAACTATCAAAGTCAAAAGGGGTTATCCCGGTTTGGATTGACCCAATTGATGTATGGGAAACAGACCCTCCATTTATCAGCTATTTGAAACAAAAAGAAATAATCGGAGGAATCCCAGGAATAATTTGCTCACTACTCCAGATAGATGAATTATTCAAAACCGATTCCAATTTGAATCACTCGGATACTGAGAATTCTAATCCTGTAACGCCAAGTACACAACACTTTCATGATAACAGTAGTGGTTTTATAAATCAAGGAAACATAAGTAATCAAAATAACACCGTCCAAACAATAACTAATTATCACACCAAAAATTAACATTGGATTTCTACTACTCAAATAATATAAATCTAAACTCATAACTTATGGAACAAGAAAATACTACCAGTGGCATTAGTCCGCATTTGTATAATCAAAATAGTAATGTTGCCACTCAAAAAATTGTAAATAATTACTACAGTACAAAAACTGAAAAGGTAGACATTGAAGGTGCAAGAGAAATCAATCCCAAGCTCAAAAAAATAATTGATAAAGTTAAGCGTCAAGCAAGTCCTCCTTTAACTGATGTAATAGATTTCAGAGATGAACTTCGAGAACGATTTGAAAGAAATATCCAATTAGTGCCTACAAAACATCTTCGTTTTAGAAAGAATAACGGTCGTATCATTGCGGATGTTGAGAGTTATGAGCAAGAATACCATATTAAATTGGACGAGGAGAGTGACCAAACCCAAGAGATATTACGTTCCTTTTTATTAAACAATGATAAAGAACGTAATGAAGAATTAAAGCGATTACTTACACATAAAGGACAACAACGGCCTGCGATAATCACATGCGATGGTTTTCTAATTAATGGAAATCGCAGAAAAATGATTCTGGAAGAGTTATTCCGAATTTACAATCAAGACCCTCGTTTTGAAAGTATGAGAGTTATTATTTTACCCGAGGGAGTAAGCGAACTAGAAATTCAACAAATAGAAAATCGTTATCAACTTCAAAACGAAGGAAAATCTGAATATCAAGGTCTAAATCGTGCAATTAAATACAAACGTAACATCGAAAATGGTTTTTCACTCGAAGCCCAATTGAAGGATGACCCCAATTACCATGAACTCCCCCCCAGTGAGTTTAAAAAGGTTGTCTTGGCATTCGAAAAAAACTTTCTTAATCCCTTAGTTTGTATTGATCGTTACCTAGGAGGGTTAAATCGTAAAGGAATGTATAACACAATTACGGAAAGCATCAATGACAGAGAGGGTCGTTGGCAAGCTTTTGTGGATTACAGCAATTTTTATAATGGCACTTTAGCTAGCAAATCAAAACTCGCTCAACTCAAAATCAAAGAAAGCGAAGTTGGAAAACTCGAAACGGCAATTTTCAAAATCATAAGAAAACGTAGTCTTAGTAGTCGTTCTGGAGACAGTCCAGTAGGAAAACTCCATGAATTCATTAGGAAACTACCCAAATATCTTAGCAATACGGAAGCCGCAATAAATATTTTGAAGATTGCCAATATTTCTGATGAGATTTCTCAAGAATTAAAGCAAGACAAACAAGGAAATAAATCACCTGAACGCGAAATAGATAGTAGATGGGGAGCACTTCATGAAACCGAGATATTAAGTAATCTATTTCAAGCACAACGCCATCTAAACAATCAGGAAAATAGAGATAAACCTCTCGAATTGTTAGAAGATGCTTTGAAAAAATTGAACCATAATAACTTGAAAATAGAAAATATGGGATCAGAATATTTTGAACACGGACTGGAATTAACTCAGATGATTAGTATTAAAGCTGATGAAATCTATAAAGCAATTGATCATGCGCGCTACAATTTCAAGCAATCAGAAAAAAAAGGTAAATAGTCTCAGAATAGACCTATTTGAGTCTGTAATTTCAATTTCAGGTGGTACCATCTTACAAAAATACCAACTTGCTCAATTTGAATTCTATGGTTATAAACCAAATGAAAATAACCTATACAAACATTCGGATTTACCTATTCAAGATATTATCAAAACTATTGATTATCTGGATGAAGAGAATTTAAATTATACCCTCTCGAATTCCTTAGCCAGTATGATTAATTCATTTCAAAAAAAAAGGCAGGCTTTAAATGAGGTGTTCGCGAAAGTAAAGTCAATAAAAGAAGATGCTTTGCTTGATGAAACATTTGTTGAGTTTAAAAAATTCACGGATACACTACCTAGAAAATTGAAGCCACATCAATTGAAATCCGCATATCATTTCTATGCATTAAAAAACGGAGCCAATTTTTCTGTGCCGGGAAGTGGAAAAACCTCAACTGTTTTATCAGTATATGAAAAGCTTCGAACGGAAGGTAAATGTAATTTACTTTTTATAGTTGGTCCTCCATCTTGTTTTCAACCTTGGAAAAATGAATTTAAAGAAACTCTCGGTCGCACCCCTGACTCACTGATCCTTTCCGGAGGAAATAAGCAATTTAGAAAAAGTGAATATCAAAGACCTAGAGAAAGCGCTTCGGAACTATATCTGTGTACTTTCCATACAGCCTTAAATGATACTAAGGATATTATAAAATTCCTTTCTCAAAATGGTGTAAATGCGCTCATGATTATTGATGAGGCTCATTATATGAAGCAATTGGGTGGGTCCTGGGCAAATTCTTTATTGGAGATTGGACAACATGCATTTTATAAAGGAATTCTTACAGGTACTCCTATTCCCAAAAGTTATAAAGATCTATTTAATCTGTTCGATTTTCTATGGGAAGCAAACTCTTCACTCACAGAAAATGAAAAGATTCAGATTGAAGTTTGGGAGAAACAAAAGAATACCCTAGAAATAAAGAAGATTCTGAATCAAAAAATCGGCCCATTATTTTATCGGGTTCGAAAAAAGGACCTTGGATTAATCCCTGCCAAATTTCACCCTCCTATAGTTGTGAAAATGAATGAAACAGAAAAGTGCATTTATGATTATGTCCGAGCTAAAATTCTTGATTTAAATGAACAGGACTATTTCAAAAATGAAAATACATTAACCAATTTATGGAGAGGTCGAATGATTCGTTTAAGACAAGCTGTTTCGTATTCTGGATTACTCTCATCCTCAGTAGAGGATTATACTGAAGCTTTTATAAATAATGAGGATTTAAACTCTAAAATAATAAACTACAACACATTAGAACTACCGGGGAAACTACAAACATTAACTGATTTAGTTTCCACAATACGAAAAACGGACAAAAAAATATTGATTTGGTCTAATTTCGTTGGAACATTGGAATTAATTAAAAATCATTTTATCACATTAGGGTATGGAGCTGAACTCATTTATGGGAAAACACCTATTCGAAAGGATGATACAATTATTATAGGAGAAGAAAAAACTAGGGAAGACATTCGAGATGAATTTCTGGATATGAAAAGTAATCTCGATATACTAATTGCGAATCCTGCAGCATGTGCAGAATCCATCTCTTTACACAAAACATGTTTTCATGCAATTTACTACGATTTATCATATAACTGTGCCCAATACCTTCAATCCTTAGATAGAATTCATCGCGTTGGTGGTTCTGAAGTTAATGAAGCAAACTATTACTTCTTGCAATATGCAAATTCTATAGATCAGGATATCAAGCGCAACCTGGACGAAAAAGCTCAAAAAATGTACGATGTAATCGAACAGGATTACAGTATCTACGACCTAGATCTATATGATAATGAGCAAGACGATATCACAGCTTACAAAAGACTTTTCACTAAACACTGAATATGGAAACATCATTAATTAAACTATCAAACAAACCGAAAAAGATCAATACTCCCTTTGGTTATTTTGGCTCTAAAAATAAAATTGCTTTGCAGTTATGCGGAGACTTACCACCTCATAATTGTTGGGTTGAGGCATTTTGTGGTTCAGCAGCACTGACTTTAAGAAAAGAACCTGCCCCGATTGAAATCATTAATGACATAGACAATGAGATTTACAACTTTTTTCAGCAATTACGAAAAAATCCAGCAGAGCTTATCCGGGTCACTAGCTTAACACCATATGCCGAGCAAGAACTTCTTAATGCAAGAATCCCTTCAGACGGATTAAACGATTTGGAAAGAGCCCGTCGGTTTCTTGTACAATCCATGATGTCTATTAATGGAATATTTGGGGAAGCTCGAAGCGGCTTTTCTTACTCAGATTCTTTCTCAAGAAACGGTCAGGATGCAAGAGTAAGCAGATGGAACAACTTACCTGAAAGGCTCGCACTTGTTGTTCAAAGGTTAAAAAAGGTTCGGATTGAAAATAAAGATGCTCTGAAAGTTCTAAAAAGGTATATTGATAGACCCAATACTTTGGTCTATTTAGATCCACCATACTTAGGGAACCGATCAAATGGATATAACAATGATGCAAATGACATAGAATTTCACACCAAACTATTGGAATTAGCAAATCGTTCTAATTGCATGATTTTTATAAGTGCCTATGAACATCCTCTTTATGAAAAAATGCTTTCGGATGGCTGGTGGTGTAAAAAGGAGATCGTCACTTCTACTAAAGGTTCAAATGGAAAGTTCAAAGAGAGGATTGAAGTTGTTTGGATGAATAAACATTATATGAACGCTTTAAATAACAAACAAGTTCCCAGCCCACTTAGTGCTAAAGAAAAAAGTGAGGGAAAATATAATCCGGAAAGAAAAGAGTGATTTAGAAAATAAAAGCCCATTCTGCAAATCGAGAATGGGCTTTTATTTAATTTGTATGAAATTAAATCTTACCAAAGAATAATTTAACATCCTATTTGATCCGATTTCCCAATTTGTTTTTAGATTTTTTGAACTACAATAAACTATTTAGAAAATTTTACACTAGACATTTTTCACTTAATTTTTGTTATCTACGATTTAAGATTTTACAATATATTTCTTTACGTGGATTTAAATGAATTATTCTTGCTTCATTTACGGGATTTGAATAACTAAGTTTTGTACTTGAATTGAAATCAAAACTTAATTGTTGATTATTATCAACTTGTTTTTTCAAGTTTTTTTTCATGTCAATGATATTAATTCTTTATTTTTCAATTCTTGAGTTACCTGACTTTCTAAAAAAGGAATTGCTCGTAAAGATAAAGTATTTTTTGGTTTAACTTCTTTTGGTGGAATAGAGATTTTAACACCGTTATGTTTACGTTTATAACCATCCATTTTAAAGAAATCTAAGTATCTTCTTGGTGAAACACCATCATACATTAAAACTCTTACCAATGTCGTATCTGATTCATTTTCTGTAAGAGCGTCATCGTGTAATTTAATTGCGAGACTTTTTCTATAAGGTTCTATATAATAGACTTCCTTAATCCCCGCTGCAATGATATGTCTTGCACAATTATGGCAAGGGTATGTTGTACAAAATAATTTACCTCCTATCATTTGTGTACCTGACTTTTGACTGCCTGAAATAATTGCTAGCATTTCTGCATGTACTGCACGCGAAAATTCAATTAATTCTTTAATTCTAGAATTTTTTATTAATTCATCTAGCTCATCCCTTCTAGCACTCAAGACTAAGCCTCTAGAAATTAATGAGTTGACCAATAAATCACGAATTATTTCCTTTTCTTTATCATTAAAACATAATCCTGCTCCTTTATGCATACATCTTTTATCACTTGAAACATTGTTCATATCCGTCTGATAAACACCGCCGTTCACTTTTGGCACATCATTCCAACCTATTGACAATATTTCACCTTTTTCATCCGTAATACAAGCTCCTACTTGCCTACTTAAACATGCTGAATTCCCTGCAGCTGAAGAGGCTAAGTACATTGCCGTTTCATTAGCTGTAGGAGTAACAATCTCATTATTAAATAATAAATTTAAAAATCGCTTAATTTTAGGATCAATTACATTTGGAGAGTTATCTTCAATACGCAGAAAGAAATCTGAATTCACAAATGTATCTGTCACCATTTGTCCATGATGAGTTTCTTCTCCTGAATCTCTATCAATCAATCTGTAGATTTCTTCTTCTTTCAGACCTTTATCCTTAAGAATCTTTACTCGAACATCAGTAGGAGAATAAACACCAAAAAAATAAAATATATCACGATAAATAAGCCTAAATAAATTTAATTCTTCTTTATTTTTAATTGAATCAATAATATAACAAATTCTATTTGATTCGAATTCAGTGTCAGTTTGTTTAAGTTCTTCTCTATTAACAGCTATTTCATTTATTGCTAATTCAGCTAAAACTGAATTGTCATACTTTTCTCTTAAAGCATTTCCTTCATCAATGAGGTTATTATATCTTTCAAAACCCTTTATTTTTTCAAGTTTTAAAGAATTATTACTATGGCGAATGATCAAATCACTTAATTTAATTCTTCTACATTGATAACCATATTTGCTCTCCAAAATTTCAATTAATCTATCTGAAACAAAAGAAATATCAGTTCCAATAGGTCCACACAAACCAATTACCAATTCCTCAGTGTGAGTATCATTTATTCTTTGCTTTAATTTGCGAGTATCTTTTTTTGCGTCTTCGACTTCTACAAGTTTTAATTGTTGCGCTGGTTCTGTCATTTGTGAATAGTGTTAATTATATAATAAATATATCCAAAAAATCAATTACTTATGTATTAATAACTTTAGAGAAACTAGAAATAATTAATATTAACTGGTAAAACTGAAAAAGAGGAGTTTCCTCCTCTTTTCCTTTACGCGTAGCTAACCAATTTCCATGTTACTGCTTTTCCGGCATAAGGTGGCATTGTGTCTCCTTCTGCAATTGGTGCTGTTGTAGAAGGCGTTCCCACTACTTCCCATTTTCCGCTTTCCGGGCACTTCTCACCCGTTTTTGCTGTTGTTCCAAGAGGTTTTCTCATGTGATTTGTTATTTAATTATTTCCTCAAAATTGAGTTGATTTAGGTGGCCCGTAAAATTTATTCTCCGAATCTCGTTTTTAACTTTCCGAACCGGGGAGTTTGGTTTCCGAAAATTAAAAGAAGCGTGTCAACCACTTAGCTAGCCTACTTGTAACTCCTTGCTGTGAACTGTTTTTCCAACGCTGGATCAGGCTCATCAAATCATCAGATGTATAGCGGTTCACATTCAAAAACAACAGGATGGTGTCTTTCAACAGAAACTTATTGGTGTTTGAAGAGAACAGGAAATAGAAGAAAATACGAATTCGCAATGATAAATGTAATCCCACTTCTGCTGATAAAGATGGCATTGGGCGAGTAGCTGATGGAGCTGGAGATTGCTGCTGAAAACGGTATAGGTCTTGTTCACGTTTTAGTAAAATATAGGCCTCACGTTCATATCTGTCATGGGATTTTGTTAATTCTAGAAATGTCAGTGTCGCAAAACGACGTTCCGTCGATTCTCCATCCATCCAGGAATACAAAGTTTTTTCCACAGTTGTAAGAGGCCTCAATTGTTGTCCCTCATCCCAAACCGGATAAGTTATGAAATCGATTTCATAAGTCGTCTTTGTTGACTCAAGTCTTTGCTTACGATAAATCATACCCCAGCCCATAACAACAAATAGCCGCTGAGTCTTATTCAATTTACCGATGGTTTGATTCAAAAATCTTAAAGCGAGATTAAAATCCAATGACTGAACTTTCACCAAGAAATTAAGAACATGTTGAATAACCTCTCCTCTCATTTCCTGTTGAATTAATGGAATGAGGAAATTTGTATACAATCTCTCAATTTCAAAATATTTATTTTCAGTAAGATTTGCTTCTCCCAATACATCCAGAATTGCAATCAATACATTATCACGTTGTGTTGGAGAATATCTACGATTATCTTTAGAAGCATCTTTCATACACCAATCGAACCATTTATTTATTGCTTCGGAAACTTGCTCCGGATAACTCTCCATTGCCAGTACTAAACCTTCAACAATCGGTTCTCGTAATGCTCCGATTGGCATCAATTCCTGGAAAAGAACATGCTGTAACTGCAAAGAATGATGATGAATAAATTTTGGTAATGCCTGGCAAATACTATTATGGACTCCTGAATAAGGTTCCTTTGCAAAGTGAACCATTCCTTGAACGATTTCTTCATGGAGTTTATTTGGCTGATCATAATATGAGGCATGTCCTAATGCTAAAACAGCGGTCGTTTTAATTAAATCTATTGCATTTTTGGCATCAGTAGAAGAGTCTTTGATACTTCTTTCGAACAAATCTTTGATTCTATCTTGGATATCATTGTCTTCCTGCCACTTTTTCAAAGTTTCAAAAAACTGCTCTTCTTTACCTGACAAACGCCATTGAGCTATTGATTTCGCACAAATATTCTGCAGATGTAAGTTTCCTGATGCTGCCAATTCAAGTAGATGGCTTTCTACCAGGTTAAATTCAACGGCACCCGCATCATGCAGAATATCCCCAAACGACTTTCTGATTAATACACGTCTGGAAGAGGTTCCGTATAATTCCCAATTAATACTTTGTCTTAAGTATGAGTTCCTCATTAAACGATAGAAAACATCCATAGCGGCTTTAAAATGCCTGCGATACTCAACCCTCCCCAAATCCAATAAAACAGATTTGACTTGAGGCGTTTTACAAAAGATATACTGTTCCTCGTTGCGAAGCTGTATCTGAAAGAAGGGATCCAGGAATGACAATTGAAAATAATCCAATGCTTTCAATGTTGGATCGCTGGTTTCCCAAAATGTTTGAATATTTATATCATTTAAGGCTTCAAAAAATTGATCTACCAACATTCCGTCAAACATTGTAGCTCCTAAAACAACCATTTTATTCCGATGGTTTAGTTGATAAAACCAAGAACGCACCATTTTTGAATTTCCTTGGCATAATGCTTCTACAAGCTCCAATAACTTCCTGTCATCCGGAAACTCTGATAATCCAACATAATAATTCAGGAAAAGATTCACCTGATCAATATTCCCAAAGCGATTAATAGTACTTTCAACGCTCCAAGTTTCACTTAACAAACTGTCTTGATTCGTAGCTTCCATTGATAAAAGCCAAAACTTAGGACGTTCTTTGTGAAATCTTTGTAAAAAGTAACTTTGCAGTTGGATCTCACTGTAATGACGCCCTTCTGGTATTTCAAACCAATAATCGACCACCAATTTTCCCGCTTTTTTCCAGATCTCCAAGCCATAATCCATTGATATGATAAACAAACAAGATTCGTCTATGGAATAATCCAGCAAGCGGTCAAAATTATAATCAATTTTCTCTGGATGTAAATTAGTGAGCAGCACAATTTTTTGGTGGCACTTTTCATTATACAACAAATCAAAAAGAGATTTTCTTTCTTCCTGATTTTCATTTTTATCAAATAGTTCTACTATTTCTTTATCCTGAAACTCCTCTTTGGCTTTAATTTGAAAAGCAAGGTATCTTGCCAGATCATTTTGTCCAAAAATGTTATCTCCTGCTATAAATACAATCCGTTTTTCCAGTGCGAGCTGAAGCAAATTCTCCATATAATTTGGCGGCAAATATTGCTTATCTGAATTATTATAACTCACCTCAGTCAATTTACTTTTATTCGTGTAATTGTACTGATGAAAATCTCCCATTGACAAGTTATCAGTTTGGATTGAACCTGTAGAAATGATATTCGACTGGCTTGCATTTTCATTTATTTGTGTCATCTTTTTTTGTGTTATTATTATGAATAGTTTGATGA
This sequence comes from Fluviicola taffensis DSM 16823, assembly GCF_943372375.1. Lineage (GTDB taxonomy): Bacteria > Bacteroidota > Bacteroidia > Flavobacteriales_D > Crocinitomicaceae > Fluviicola > Fluviicola taffensis_A. The sequence goes on from NZ_CALRYJ010000004.1 coordinate 290,492, forward strand.
ATGTCTCCTAATGAGGTATTTGCACTTGTGATTTTAATATCTCCCAGAAAGAATGTTCCACGACTACCTTGAAAATTTTGAGTACGGGAGTTCCTTACTTCATCAGAGGCTTGTTGCAGTAAGGAAGTTCCACCATCGTGAACTTTTTTGATTGCTTCATAGATATACAGCAAACCACAAAAGAGTCCTCGAAGACCTCCAATAGTTTGATGATTCTTTAGCCATGGAATCTTTGACGTCTGGATTTCCCATACATTCGATTCATCGATCCAAACAGGGAGTACACGTCTGGATTGCAGCATTTCTTTCCAAAGGGGATTATCCAATATTTCCAACTGGTTATTCCAAAGTACCGGGATCGCCCAAATGACAAACGGGTACTCCTTTAGAAGGTTCATTGTATGAGTCAGATGTTCTGATATCGATTCTTCATTTGAAGAACATAAGTGAATGGGATATACCGATGTTTTTCTTGCAAAAGCTAGATGCGGAAGTAAATCTTTTTCCAATATGGAAGGAAAAGAAATTCCAATCTCAATCGCCGAAAAACCAGATAAATCGAGATTTCCTGAAGAAATAAATTCATTGGCATTGAAAAAATAGTCTTCCCAGGTTTTCCAGCTGTCAAAACCACCACATCCTAAGAGAAGTTCTATGTGTAATTTACTTTTTGAAAGTTTGTTATCATTCTTTGAGGCCTTATTTGCCTCGCTTAAGAGATCCACCAGATACTTTTCATTCGGAGGTTTTAATTCCTTTGCTTTTGGTCCCTTGTCTGCTTTTTCAAAAGCATTGATTTCTTCGCACCTCGCAACTAATTTAGCTCTTAAGCTAAGAAGTCCGGGATGGTTCATTTCTACACGCGAACTCCAACAACAAAATTGCAGAAGTGCTATAACTTTATCCGCTTCATATTGGGACATTTCGAGCATATTTGAATTTTAACTCAAATAGAACTCAAAGAAAAAGGGAGACAAATTATTCTTTCCGAATGGACCGGATTAGTTTCCGAACCAAGAATTATTCTTTCCGAAAAATTACAATTGTTTCAAATGACGACTAAAATCAGATTTATATGATTCTGTAATCCCTAAACGCACATTGTGAGGCATTTCGACATCATTACCTCTAACCGCAACAATGTGTTTCAAATGGACGCAATGTGAACGAGCTATTCTTACAATGTTAGGATGTTCCAGTTTTTCGTATACTTCTTTCATTGAAGAAACAACGGTATTTTTCTTTCCATCAACAAAATGAATATCACAATAGCTTCCGGCAGCAATTAAATGAGTAATCGAATCCGGATCTATTTGCAATTTAACCCCATCCTTTGTTGTCATGAGTAAAATTTGAGCAATGTCAGCAACCATTTGTGTTGACAAATCAATCTCCAAAATTGCATTTCTCAAACTAAGCAAGTTTACTGGTTTGGGAAGATTTTTTAATGGTGCCGTGTTTTTGGCAAGTAAGTAAGTTGACATATCCTGAATACTTGTCAAATAGATAAATGGGATTCCCATTTGAGAAAGTACCTGTGCCAGATCTATTCCTGTTAACTCTCCTTTCAATTCGATGTCTAAAAGTGCTAGATCAGGTTTTTCTGTTTTCACAGCCAGTAATGCGGTTTCATAACTTTCTGCAATAGCCGTCACACGGTATGCCAATGTATTAAGCTTGTCAACTAAATCATCAGCAACCAATGGATCATCCTCCACAACCAGAATTTTCATAACGAAAGTTTAATACCTTTGAACAGCCCTAATTTAACTGAAATTTAGACATTATGGGACATTATGCACTATTCGCAATCGCCTGCCTGATAAACCTAATCGTTTCCGGGCAATCCAATATGAATCAACTTCTTGATAAGGGGTATTCCGAATTGGAAAATGGAAATTTTCGGGATGCTAAGCAAATCTTGGAAAAGGCAACAACCTTCATCAGTAATAAAACAGATTTGCGTGAAAAGGCGATCTTATTCAATAATCTAGGGGTTTGTTATTATCAATTGGGAGAATTCAAAAAAGGAATTGATCAATACACACATTCATTAATACTCTATCGAAAACTGGGAAATGATACTCTTATTGCAGAATCATTGCTCAATTTAGGACTTGCCTATAAAGACATTGGTTCGTTTGATCGTGCAACAAAAACCATTTTAAATGCAGCAGCTATCTTTGAACGGATTAAAAATGAAAAAGCACTTTCATCTGCATGGAATGCAATTGGAAACATTCAACGAAAAATAGGGAACTTCAATAAATCACTGGAATACCATCACAAAGCTCTAAAAATCAGACAACAGATTCACTATCTAAAAGGAATCGCCGATTCTTATAACAATATTGGTTCAGTTTACTTAGATTTTCATCAACCCGATAAGGCAGAATGGTATTTGCAACAAGCCTTGAAGCTCAAAAAAGAATTAGGCAATGAATGGAACTCCATGACCACTCTTACCTTATTAGGTCAGCTATATTTGGAACTTGACAAACCTAAGAAAGCTTTTGAATATCTAAATGCAGCGTACAATATGCGGATGGAAGCTGGAAACACTATCAAAATTGCATCCAGTCTTTATTATTTAGGAAGTTATTATTCAAAAACAAAGGAGTTAAATAAGGCTGTTGAATCTTTTCGTCAGGCTGAAATACTGGCTAACGAATTAAACGATCAACAATTATTAGCAAATGTATTGTTAGAAGAAATCGAGCTTCTAAAGAATCAAAATGTCAATGTATTACTAACGAAGTACCAAAAATTAACTATTGCAAGAGAACGAGTAGTTTTTGAAGAAAACCAAAAAGAGATTGCACGCTTAGAGATTGCCTATGATGTGGAACGAAAGAATCGCGAAATAAAGCTTCAAAAAAAGCAGGCTAAAATAAGTCGAATTGAATTAGAGAATCAACAGTTATATAGTCAACGACTGGTTACCTGGTTAATTGGAACTCTTTTAGTGACAATGTTTATTATCGTTTCCTGGTATCTACTTAGGAAACGCAAACTGCTCATAGAAACTCAAAAAAATGAACTTGAAATCCAGAAAGAGGAAATAATCAATCTTCACAGCGAATTAAGCCATCGAACAAAAAACTACTTTGGAATGTTGTCGGGGATCTTAAAATCTGATAAATCCAATGTCACTAATCCAGAAACTATTCAAGTATTAGAAGAAAATATTCGAAGGCTGGATGCCATGTCTCTTATTCAACATTATTTACTGGACGATTCTACAAAACACAATAAAGAAGTTCGTTTAGACTCCTACTTAAACAATCTGATTGATTTGCTTTTACTCAATCTTTTGTCTCAAAACCATTCTATTCAAGTAAAAAAGGATTTGAAAATGATTTATGTTGACTATGACATTGCTATGCGATTAGCTATTGTTTTAAATGAACTGGTATGCAATGCCGTTGAGCACGGTTTAGAACATGTAGAAGATGCTGAACTACAAATATCTGTTATACAAAAACAAAAAAGAATTCATCTTACAATTTCAGACAATGGAACAGGTATCTCGGAAGAATACCTGCAAAAATCCAATACGAAAGGGTTGAATTTAATTGGAAAGTTATTACAAAAAATCAACGGGTCTATTGACTTCAAAAACCAAAATGGCTGCACTGCTGAAGTTGTCGTCCAATTATAAAATTCAGGACGGAAATATCCGTCCTGAACTTATTAAAAGAATCTTACAAATCTATAAGAATAGTTACTATGGAATTTTCATTTATTGTAACTGTATCCGTAATAAATGGAGTCGACTCTCCCGGAACTGTTACTCTGAAATAATAAACATCCACTGGTACCTGATGTTCGAATTCACCATCATCGTCTGAATATGAAGCTCTCGCAATCTCATTAGTAGTATAAGATATCGTTTCCACATATGCATCATCAATTACTGACAAACTATGTTTCTTTTTTACCCTACCTTGAATGATCGGGTCTTCATCATCTTCACCTACATCTTTTGAGGTTACTACTTCTACCTGGGTCTTGTGGTTCTTTACTACTTGTTTTTTACAAGACACTGTTATTGCTCCAACCCCTACTAAAATAAGTAAAGAGGCAAGCATGAAATTATAATTTTTCATTGTTTTTCTCTGTTAAAAATTAATTGCTTGCGTGTCTTGACTTATGTCTTGAAACACGCATTTTAATTGGGAGAAAAACCGACCTTCCTTTTGACTCTTCTCCCAAAAGCAAAGAGAAAGTCGGCATGCAATGAAATTGATCTCAGATCCGGTATCTGAAAGTGCACTGCTTACCTTTTAGCTAAACTGGCAAGCTTATCAACTCATCAACAATGCAAAGATTTATAATTGGTGCGCCCGAAAAAAGGACAATAGAGAACCGCAAAAAACCGAAAATCGGTTTTAAATTAAAGCCTTGATAATCATGGTTTTAATTTAAAAAAGAAATTATTTTTTTTGAAAAAAATATTTATGAAGTGAGAATAAGCTATCGAAACACCATTTTTTAGAATTTACCATTCAACTAAACAAGCTGACTTGATGAAAAAAGGGGAGCAAAAACAAAAAAACTCAAGACATTTATGACTTGAGTTTTCAAATTATTTGAAAATGTTCAGTCACTTCCTGATACTTTTCTCTACCAAAAAACTAAATCGATTTATCATTTAACTTACCGTTTCTTGCCAGTCATATAACAAGTCCTTAATGAGCAAGTAATTTATCTAACATTCCTTTGTAGAAAAGAAAAATTTCTATGAAATCAGTTATTTTATTGTGCCTATTTGGTTTTTCCTTTGCTGCATTAGCTCAAAATATCAAACCATATTTACAGGCTCCAACTCCCAATTCGATTTATGTCAATTGGATTTCACAAAACTCGGGAAGCTCAACTATCTCATTGGGAACTTCTCCTACCAATTTGAATTTGACGGTAACAGGAAATCAATCCTTATTTAATGACGGTACTATCAGTTATTATTACAACACCGGGTTATTGAATGGATTGAACGCAAATACGAAGTATTATTATTGTGTCCATTCCAATGGGCTTTCATCAGACACCTTGAGTTTTAAAACAAAACCTCTTCCTGGTCAGGCAGCTTCAGCTGACGGTCATTTGCGTTTCCTGATCATGGGAGACAACCAAATTCAAACTACGGGAAGATATGACACCTTGGTTCATCGTGCAAAAGAGAAAATTTTCGAAAAATATGGTGGTGATCCCTCCGATTTCATTGAGTTGACCTTCATGGTTGGTGACCAGGTAGATTTAGGAAATTTGACGCAGTACAAAAACATTCATTTTGCTTACAATCAAGAGTTATCGGGGTATATTCCTATTCAAACAACGGTTGGTAATCATGAAACATACGGTTCCATGGGAATGAACGCTTACTACGCTCACTTTTACCTGGATCAACTGGCTTATCAAGGAATTAGCTCCGGAACAGAAAATTATTATTCCATGCAGGTTGGGAATGTATTGTTCATCAGTTTGAGTTCGGAACACACAGGAACTGCTCAATACAACTGGTTACAATCGGTCCTGAATGCAGCAGACAATGACAATACAGTAGACTGGATTTTAACATTCAGCCATCGCCCATATGAGTCGGAACAATATGTCGGAGATATTTCTTCCTGGATTAAAAACAATGCTGTTCCCATGTGTATGCAACATGAAAAATACTTTATGCATGTTGGTGCACACCACCACATTTACTCCAGAGGTCAGTTCAAAGAAGAACCTGTCTACAATATCATTTCCGGTGGAACTGCATGGGATCAATATTGGGGACAATCTACCGAACAGGATTTCGAATACATTCAAAAAACCATCTCCAATTGGTGTTACCAAATCATGGATTTTGATGTGACCAATGGAAAAGTGGATATTGAAACTTATTCCATCGGAAGTCCTATGCTATTTGCCAATTCAGAATGGAAGGATAATCAATTGGTTGATGAGTTCCACCGGTATAAAAACCAACCCATTCCCAATACTCCTTCCATCACTACCAATTTTGGGGATTCACTGCAATTGCCGGTTGCTGTCCAATCGACTTCCTTCTCAACAACTACTACTGAATTGTTGAATTCAACCGAATTCCAGGTTTCTCAAACAAGTAATTTCTCTGTTTTGGAACTGGATAAACTGCGAGATTATGAAAACTTATTCGGTCAGGCTCCAGGTCAGGCTGCCGATTCCACACAAGATTTGAATGCTGGAGTAAACATTTTAGATTATACGATTCCAGTTGGTTCAATTGGAAACGGAAAACATTATATCCGCGTTCGTCATCGCGACCGAAACCTGAATTGGTCCAACTGGAGTTTGACGGATTCGATGATTGTTTACAATTCATTTGCATCATTGCCGAGCCTTACCATGGATTCTACGGCTTATCCGTTAGGCGCTCCCATGCAGGCGTTGTATGCCAATGGACCCGGAAATGCTACAGACTGGATTGGAATTTATCATACCGGACAAACACCAGGACAAGTAAACTCAACTTCCTGGCAATATTGTTCCGGTGGCAATGGAACGATGAACTTTGCTTCAAACGCACTCACTTCTTCTGACATTTATTATGCTGCGTATTTTGAACTGGATGGATACAATGAAATTGCACCAAGAGATTATTTCTATTACGGTTTGATTCCGACAATTACTTCAGACACCAATTCCTATCCGGTTGGTCAATCCATTCTATTATCTGTTGACAATGCTCCTCATGTTGCCGATTCAATCGAAGTGATTAAAGTTGGATTTACACACGGGGTTCAACCGGCTGCATTTGCTGCACAAGTGAATCAAACTTCCGAGACATTTACGGTAAACCCGATCCCAAAAGGATATTACAGCGTGAAATACTATTTCAAAGGAATCGAAGTCATTGGGGAACCTTATTTTTTCAGTGTCGGAGACACCATTACCAATTTGTGGATTGATCAACCAATTTATGATTTAGGAGAATCCATTATTGCAACTTGGACGGATGCCCCCGGAATTGCCAAAGATTGGCTTGGGATTTATCATGCTCAGGACAATCCGAATGTGGATCCTCTGGTGAGCTACTCCTATTTCAACGGACAAGCTTCCGGAACCAAAACATTGACGGATTCCTTATTACCTTCAAGCATTGGGAATTATTTCATCGTCATGTTTACGAACGATTCCTATACAGAAGTATCTAATAGAAATTACTTTTCTATCATCGACCAAAGCGCTGGAGTTGAAACAAATGTGGATCACGGAGTAAGTATCTATCCAAATCCTTTGAATAAGGAAAACCTCACTCTATTCTCTTCCGAATATCCCATTGAGTACATTCAATTAATTGACAACGCCGGGAAAGTCGTTTATAGAACAGACAATGTTGCCAACCAAAAATATTCGATGGTTTCAGAGCAACTACCGGCCGGAACGTATATTGTAGAAATTCAGACTCGCAAATTATTCCGATACAAGTTAGTTGTGAATTGATATTCTCATTATCTACTACTACCCAAAACGAACAAATCCAATGGATTCCATTGGATTTGTTCGTTTATAATTAATGAGTTCCGTAAGGAATCGGATTTCTTATAATCACTCCTCCACCTCTCTTCGAATCTCCATCGATCCTTTCGCCCATTCGTGCATATCGGATGAACTCCAACTTCTTACCGTTTGCGGGAAAATCCGTTGCAGTGCGCCCTTGAATTCCTTTGACTGGATTTCCTTGAAAATCAAATCATTCTTTCTACTGCTGTTGCTGATGATGGCAGGACCGGTGATATCCAACACAATTTTTCCCTGGTAGTTGGGTTCGCTGTAAATGATCAAACGGGTACTATCCGGAATGGCGATTGCATCCATGTAGTATTGATTGATAACCGGATATTTTCCCTGGGGAATGAAATTCGAATACGAATCAACGTTGTAGGCTTGGGATGAAAGTTCATTGATGCTGGAATCAGAAATAGGCAAACTACTGATATGAACCGTTTTCCAACGTTCCCGTTTTGTTTGGGCCAAATCAATTTTAGCTCTCGGGTATTCCTCCTCCCTGATTTCAAGTGCTTTTGCGTAGTAGCGAATGGCTTTAGCATAATTCAACTTCGTATATTCGGCATCTGCAGTATCCAGTAAGGCTTCGTATTTCTGAAGGGTTACCCGGGTCGATTCCGTGTTGCATCGGGCAATCTGTTCCATCGGATATTCATCCCTTCGAAACTGCAAAGCCCGGTTATATTGCTCCGCTGCTTCCGTATATTTTTCTTGAACGAACAGCGAATCCGCACTTTGGATAGCAGTCATGTACTCTGCTTCATGCGCTTGCTCTTCTTTCTTCGATTTCCTGTATTCAGCGGCATTTACAGCTTCCCTTCCTAAAGTGGAAACAGCATTGATGATTTGGTATGCTCCCTGAACGCCGATATTGAACTGGCCAAAAGCGACTGGGGATCCAAACAAAAGAAATACAAGTAAGAGTTTACGCATGCTTAAAAAACTGTTTATTGATAGAACTAATTCCAGTAACCCATTCAAATTGAACAAACTAAATTCCACCCAAGCAAATATAATTCCTCTTTCAAAGTAATCAAAAAGAATTTGTCAGCGGAAATTACCTTACTTTTCATCTGCCGTCTTAATTTCCATTGAACCATTCAGCCAAGTATGCATATTTGTTTTACTCCAGCTTCGGACCGATTGCGGGAAATTAGATTGAAGCGCATCATAGAACTGTTTCGAGCTCAATTCTTTAAATTGCTTATTACTGATCCTGTATCCATTATTAACAATCGCCGGACCTGTGACATCTAAAAAGATCTCACCTGTGAAATTCGGTTTTTCATAAACGATCAGACGCGTATTTGCCGGAATCGCAATCCCATCCAAAGTAAAGTCAGTTGATTTTTGAAGATCATGCGCAATGTCATTGTATCGTCCCTCTTGCAAAAAATCCGAATAAGGGTCTTTTTTATTGAACGCCTCACTCGTCCAGTATTTGGAAGAGGATACATCAGACATCAAAGCTCCTGTAAAATGAACCGTATGCTTATCAAGCTTGTTGGACGAAGCTAGTTCTGCTTTTTCATAAAGCATTTTATCTTTTTTACGGATTTCTTCGTCCTTTTGCTGTTTTTCGATGAGCGCTTCAGCCTCCAATATTCGGTCTTTCGCATAACGATCTTCTCGTTCTTTCAAGATTTCCTTATACAGCTGTATCGCCGCATCATACTTTTGTTGTATCATGAAATCATCTGCTTTAGTCGTAAGCGTCAGATAATCGGCTTCGCTATAACCCCCTTTGGGATTTGTTTCTTTCGTTGCAGTTTTCACTCCCATACGGATCGAATTAATTACTGCGACTGCCTCAGATGCGTCACGAGAACCCGCTGCGTCACGAACGGCTACAGTTTGTTCATTTCCGAACACTTCTTCTGTGCCAGGTATTCTTTCTTGGGGTTGTTGTGCAAACAAGACTGAAGAACAAAGTATTGCAACAATTGCACTTGTTAGTTTCATATCTGTTATTTTAAGGTGTAGTAATTTCCATGGAGCCTTTCACCCATGATTTCATATCACTCACACTCCAGGTTCTAACGTATTGCGGAAATTTACCTTGAAGTGGGGCAGTAAATTCATGGGTCTGAATTTCTTTCGCATTCGATGTATTCTTTTTGTTCATATTATTGATGATTGCCGGTCCTACTACATCAACGAGTACAGTTCCTTTGAATTGTGGCTCACTGTAAATGACCAGGTGCATATTTGCGGGAACTGCAATACCATCCAGGGTTTGATAGTTGGAATACGTCAGAAAATCATCTATGATATTGTATTTTCCAGGTTTGATGAAATCGGAATAAGGATCTTTGGAAAAGGCCTTAGAAGCTAAATCATCTTCCCGTTTATCTGAAATAAGCAAACCACTGAAATGTACTTTTTCCCAGCGTTCCTGATCTGCTTTTGCTTCTTTGATCTTGTCTTTCGGGTATTGCACCTCTTTTTTTGTCAGTGCTTCCGTATAAGATTCAATAGCTGCTGAAAAATTCAATTGTGCATACAAACTATCGGCTTTATCGATGAAGAGCTGGTATTCTTCGCGTTCAATACGTGCCAACTCTGCATTGCAGCGAGCTATTTGATCTCTCACATATTGTTCCTGTTTGTTTTGCAATGCCAGGTTGTACTTTTGGTTTGCTTCTCGGTATTTTCCCTGATCAAAAAGCTGATCTCCTTGTTGAACCAAAACGCTGTATTCCGCATCGCGCTGTTCCCGTTCTTCCTTGGTCTTCTTGTATTCCGCAGCACGGACGACCTCTCTTCCTACACTGGAAACAGCTCCAAAAACCTGCTGTGCGCCAGAATTTCCCAGTACAATCTGACCGAAAGCTGCGGTTGATCCCAATAAAATGAATAAAAGTAAGGCTTTATGCATACGCTATAAAAAATGAACCATAAGCAAAATTAATGCCAGAAACTCCCTATAAAAAATAGACGAATTATTCAAAATTAAGGCTTCACTCGGATGATTCCAATTCATTGTTTTGGAAAAAGACTATTTTAGAATTTTAATAACACAAATACCTCATTCGATCTGTTCCATATTAAATCTTGTAACTAAAAATCCATGTCACTTGAAGATATTTTATATCTATTCACATTAGGTCTAGCGGCCTTTTCCGCTACAATCCTTTTATACCTATTGGTGAGAGCGAATTCAAAACTACCTGAAGGTTGGAGAACATCTTCTTCATTCCAACTCTTTAAACGAAGTGTTTTTCTTTTAATGGGTTATCTTTTTATCGAGTTTTTGGGTGAATTTATTTCACTTCATCTTGCAAGGAATGGCATTTACAATAGTTATGTAATGAGTATTAACAATACCTTATCTATTCCATTTCTATTTGGATATTTTTTCATCAATACCCCCAAACTCTGGAAGCGATATCTTTACGTTGTGTTCTACCTAATTATTGTTCTCTATTTAATATCCGGAGGATATTACCATCCAAAATGTATACTACCCGGCATTTTTGCTGTGATTGTATACGTTTCTCATTTCTTAGCAGCGCTTATTTATCTAACGGATTTGCTTGTTGCTTCCCGACCAGATCATTTCAAATTTCATGTAAAAATTAGCTTCAGCATTTTGATTTACATGCTTTTAGCATCTGTAGTCGGTTCTTTTGTGTGGTTTACTAAGGAAGACCCACAGTTTGATTACAAGCTCGTTTTCGATATCCATTTTACTTTTCTAATCTTATTTTATCTTTCATTGGCAATTACAATCATCATTGAAATCTTGAAACTTCGCCACAATAAAGGATTTTCGAAATAAACTTGTAAAATCACTGACGCTTCTTTTTAAATATGCTTAGAACTAAGCATATTTAATCTCTTTATCGCTGGTATCTTTGTTATCAGATAATCACAGGAACAAATTGAACTTATCATATTTGATCACATTATCCGCCACCTTATCAACACTCAACGACCGTAAGATGAACCTAACACATCTTGCGGTTGGTATGGGTTGTTCAGTCTATTCTAATGATAACAATTAATTATGTGCAAAAAAATCTATTTTTAAGGTTAGAAAGAAATTAGAGATTAAGTCAACCCCATAAACGGTTTCTTTGGATTTGTTGTGCCATCAAGTAGTTTGAACCTTTTATATCGAAACAAGCGTGTCATTTGAAAACAGTATTCTTAGCATCTATTTCTTTACAGTAGTACTGGGGATTATTACTTCTATAATACTACTATTCGCATTACGCAAATCTGCTTCAAAACTGCCCGAAGTATGGCGAAATTCAAAATCATTAAAGAAGTTTCGTCTTAGCATTTGCTTTTTAATGATCTTCTTAGTGAATGTTCTTACAAGTGATGTTGTGGGTACCTATCTTTCCAGACATCATATTTACAATCATTTTGTATTTAGTATTTATTTCACCATATCGACACCTTTTCTATTCGGTTTTCTGTTTATTAATACGCAAAAATCCTGGAAACAATTTTGTTATGTTGTTCTCTATCTGATTCTTGTCGGATATCTTATTTCAGGAGGTTATTATCATCCAAGAAGCGTTTATACAACTACAACTGAATTACTTATTAACAGTATTTATTTCCTTGCAGCCTTATTACACCTAATAGATTTACTCGTGACACCGAAATTAGATTATTTCAAATTTCAATTAAAAATTAATTTGGTCTTCTTGATTTGGGCACTCCTTTCAACCATCATTACTTCCTTTATGTCCTCTCATACCGAAGAAAGCAGGCTTTACTTTGACTTTTTCTATGTTACGAATGCTTTCAGTAATACACTTCTTTATCTTTCGTTTGCATTTATTTTTATTATTGAAATCCTAAAATTACGTCGTGGATAGTGCTGTTTTCATCATATTAATTGTTGTGATTCTCCTCCTGATTATATTGGGAATAGGGATTTATTTCGTGATTACGAGGCTTTACAAGCAACTTCGAAAGGGGGAAGCTGAAGCTATTGAATCTATTATTACTTCACAAGAACGCGAACGAACGAGTATTTCCAGAGAGGTACATGACAATTTGGGACCAATGCTATCTATCACACAAATGCAGATTGGATATTTAATAGAACAGACAGAAGCTTCAACCCAAAAAGAGCTCTTGGTCAAAATGCAGAAGCAGGTTCAAGAGGCAATCAAACAGTGTCGAAACATTTCGCACATGATCTCTTCCGAAGTCAATTCGTCCAAATCCTTTCATACTGTCCTTCAGGAGCAAATCGCATTTATCAATGAATTTGGAAATATTCAAATCGTTCTTACCATTCCGAATGACTTTCCGGCAATTGATCCGGCAAAAGGAACCTCACTCGTTCGGGTTTTTCAGGAACTACTGATCAATACCGTTCGCCATGCTGAAGCAACTCAGGTAACTATCCAGATTGAGAAAACACCGGATCATTTGTTTTTCAGTTATCAAGATAATGGCTTAGGCTTTCAGTTGAAATCGATCCCACTTGGATTAGGGATCCAGAACATTACCAAACGTATTGAAATCATTGGTGGAAAACAACTGTGGAATGAAGGAACGAACACTTCCGGGATGAATTTACAAATCATGATTCCACTTCAAAAGATCATTTTATGAAAGTACTAATTGTTGACGACCATTTTGTTTTCCGGGAAGGTTTGCATCTACTATTGGAGCAATCCAATCCGGATTTCGAAATAATGGAAGCATCCAATGGAAAAGAAGCTTTGTCGATTATCAATAGGACGACCATTGATGCCATTCTAATGGACGCCGAAATGCCGGAAATGAACGGTTTGGAATGTTTGAAAGCTTTGAAAAAAGGTCCTTTCGCGTCTATTCCCGTGGTCATGTTGACGATGCACAATCAATTGAACCACATGATACAAGCTTATGATTTGGGAGCTAACGGTTATCTGACAAAAGATTCCTCCATCAAGGAAGTCGTTTTAGCCATTGAAACTGTCATTCAAGGGGAAGAATACTATTCAAACGCAATTCGCACTCCATTTTTAAAAGAACTGAGTCGCAGGGAACATACATTCATAGATAAAGCCAATAAGCTGACATCACGCGAAATCGAGGTCTTGCAAATGATCTGTCGTGAATTTTCAACGGAAGAAATTGCTTCCAACCTGTTTGTATCACCGCTCACGATAAACAATCACCGAAGAAGTCTAATCGCCAAGACAGGCGCGAAAAATGTGGCAGGATTAGTCATGTATGCTGTAAAGAACGGACTGTTTGTCATTGAATGATTCTTTGATACCAAAAGAAAAACAGGTATCTTAGTCCAAAGAACTCCAATTATGATGCTCTTGAATTTCCGTTTTCCGAAAGGATTGATTCCTATTATTGGTTTGCTGTTTACGGTCTTTACCGTTGCCTGTAAAAAGAACAATCCCACACCTGAAACAAGTTACGAAGCTGCTCAGGAATATAATTTGCAGAATATCTCTTATGGAGCGGACAATCAGCAAAAAATGGACATCTACCTTCCTGCCAACAGAAATTCGAACACCAAAGTGTTTGTTTTGATTCATGGTGGTGGATGGAGCGGTGGAGACAAAGCTGATTTCACCAGTTTATTGAATTCATTGAAAGCCTATTATCCCGATCACGCAATTATCAATATCAATTATCGTTTGGCAACACAAGCCAGTCCGGCATTCCCGAAACAGATCGACGATATCCAGTCGGCTTTGACAGAAATCAGTCTTCCGAAATACAGTGTTTCATCCCAATTCCTTTTGTTTGGAGCTTCTGCCGGTGGACATCTTTCTATGCTTTATGCCTATGGGTATGACCCGAACCATCATGTGAAGGGAATTTGCAATACGGTTGGACCGTCAGATCTGACAGATCCGAATTACCTGAACAATCCGGTTTACAGTTCTGTTTATCCGATATTAATCAACGGAGGAACACAAAATCAGGCTGGAATTGAAACGGTGAGTCCAGCTCTTCGTGTTACTGCTGCTTCTCCTCCAACCATCTCGTTTTATGGAAGTGCAGACCCCTTGGTTCCTTCGACACAAATGGCTCGGTTACACGACGCATTGAATGCAAATGGAGTCTATAACCAGGCAACCATGTATCAAGGAGCAGGACATGGCAATTGGGACACAGCACAATCAAATGATTATATTGCGAAAATTGTGCTGTTTGTAAATGCTTATTTTCAGTAAGGTTCCCGGAATCAATTAAAATTTACCGGTTTGTCTGTTGGTTTCGGATCCCAACTCCCTTCAAATTTGAAGGTCAGTTTACCAAAATAATCAGAAGAGTAAAAAGCAACGCGATCCAAGGTTGCATCGATCTCACTTTTATCCAGGTTATCTGCTTCGCGCAAGGAAAGCACATAAGTCCAATCTGCTTTAACGCTTATTGCTGAACCATACATCGTGTGATTGATTTCCAATGTATTCTTGAAAAATGCTTCCTGATTGCGATCCGGAATGCGCAACAAAGGGCTCATTACCTGGAAATAATACTTATCCGGATTCTGTGGAAAGTTGAATACATCAATCCACACTGTCGACCCTTTATAGGTCATGTTCCATTGTCCGGGTTTATCGCCTCGACATAATCCCGGATCCACTCCCAACTCAGCAAGGCTCTGCTCAATCAGAAAAGATGTTGCGTCCAAATTCATTTGGGAAAAATAGTAAAAAAAGTTTTTTGAGGCAAGACACCAGGACTTTAAGTCTCCTTCATTTGAACGGATCCTCTCTCTTTTCAATTGTTATGTGTAAGTTTATCATGCAAATCCTGAAAGAAAATGAATCCCAAAAAGGCTCCGTGGTATTTCCTCTTGCTGCTTATTCTGGCTGGTGAATCGGTATTTATTCTTCCATTTGTGCTTTCGCGTGTATTCCGCCCGATTGTATTGGAGGCATTCGATCTGGACAATTTCCAACTGGGTATCTGCTTCTCTATTTACGGAATTGTCGCCTTATTCTCTTACCTTTTCGGTGGACCGATTGCTGATAAATTCCCGCCAAGAAGACTGATAGCAGTCGCTTTGTGGATGACAGCTTTGGGTGGATTTGTTTATGCAACATTTCCGGATTTCATCGTTTTGAAAGTCCTTTATGGTTATTGGGGATTCACTACCATTTTCCTGTTCTGGGCACCAATGATCAAAGCTACCCGCGTTTGGGGCGGTTCCACCTCACAAGGAAAAGCATTCGGTTTTTTGGACGGTGGACGCGGATTGGTAGGTGCATTATTCGGAACAATGGGAGTTTTGGTCTTTTCGTTTTTCCTCACTTCAAATAATTCTCATGCATCCATCCATGAAAGTAAACTGGCTTTCAAACAGGTCATCCTGATCTCTTCCTTCCTGATCATTCTGGTTGGGATCCTGGTCTGGTTTTTCATGAAACTGGATCCAAAAACAGAACAAGAACTCGAACTGGACAGGATCACGTCCTCCCAAATCCGAAGAGTGATCAGTTTGCCTTCCGTTTGGTTGTTGATGATTATCATCCTGTGCGCTTATGTAGGCTACAAAATAACGGATGTGTTCTCCCTGTATGCGCAGGATGTGATGAAATACGACCAGGTAAAATCTGCGCAAGTGGGTACATTCCTGCTTTTTATCCGACCGATCATCGGAGTTGTTATCGGGATCCTGGCAGACCGATGGCAAACCACTTCGTTGTTATTCGTAAGTTTCATTATCAGTTTCTTCGGAGCACTCTTATTTGCAATGGGGCTTGTTACGGCTTCCACCACCTTTCTGTTTATCCTCTCGATCCTGATTGTAGCAAGTGGCGTTTACGCAACTCGCTGTCTGTATTTTGCCGTGATGGAAAAAGGTCGGATTCCATTGGAACTCACAGGAACAGCTGTAGGGTTGATTTCTTTGGTCGGATATACACCGGATATCTTTGCCGGACCGGTCATGGGATTTTTATTGGATGGTTCAAAGGGAATGGTCGGGCATCAGCATGTATTTTGGATGCTGGCCCTGTTTTCGTTGATTGGAGGAGTGACGGCATGGTGGTATGATCGACTTTACAAAAAACAAGGAAGTTAATTCCCTTCTACAAATCACAGAAACCGCACTTTCTAGCTTCCATCCTTGAATTGAATTCCTCCACCTAAGCGAGGGTCATATTGTGTAGTTACACCATTATCGGTCACTTTCACAGTAAGCGTAGGGTCATTGTAATTTTGCACTCCGCCTTTCACATCGATATCTCCTGGTCCATAAGCCGGTGCAGCTACACATTCATAAGAACAATTTTCTTTAGCTTCATTTTGCCCGTCAAAACACTTGTCGAATTCCTTTTCCGCTTCATGCAGGTGATGACTGTTAGCTGCAGGCGACCCGGGAACGATATTCCCATCGGTTGCTCCTCCAAGACCTCCCCAACGCTTATTTACTACATGGAGCTGTGTCGCATTTCTACCGGTATTTGCCTGATTCACTAACCAACCAGCCCAATCAGAATCTCCCGTAATTGTACCTTCTTTTTTCTTTTCTCCTTTATTGTAACTTACCGTATTTTTGGTGCATTCTTCAAAGGTTTTAGTGTCATTGTTTCCAATTACTTTAATCTTTCGAGTGGTACCTCTGGCATAAGCATAATATTGAATCGGCATCAGCTGGCTTACTCCTGATAGTTCTTTTAACTGAGTTGCATGATTAACAGAGGAGCTGGTTCCGAGTGCTTTCGCGCCCATTACATCTGCTTCCTTTTCCAGTCCTGAATCATCGTTTATGGAAGTCCCTTTGAGTTGAGTTGTTGGTTTTACACGACCTTGAGCCTGCTGAACTACGTGCCATGCTTCATGTGGCAAATGTTTTTCCTGACCTGAAGCCACGTGAATATCCGTTCCTTGTGCATAGGCGTGAGCCTGCATTTGTGCCGGTTTTGCAGAATTGTAATGCACCTTCACCGAATCCAAACTCATTCCTGAAAGTGATTCGACTCCACTTTTCAATTGATCCGGCAAGCCTGTATTATTGTTTTTTTCTTTCAATTGCTTTACAGATTCACCCAATGGGCTGCAATCGGCCATACTCTGGCAAGCTTTCAATTGTTTCGAATTTCCACTATTCAAAGCAGCTTGCTGTATTTGATGTTGTTGAGCTACTTGCGGACGGTTATCCACATGCTGATGACTTGCTGTGCCTCCATCCTTGGTACGAGAATCCGTTTGAGCGACTGCTTTATTCTCTTTTGCTCCTATTGTGTTCATAGTGAAAGTTATCGGTTACTCAAACATATCAATAAAAACCATAAGAATCAAATTAAAAGAAGAAACCGATCAAAAACAGCAGAAGTCCGAAGAAAATCATACAAGTCGCCACTAATAACGACCATTTTAAAAAGGCGATAACGAGGTCATATCTTTCCTTCGTTTCACTCTCCTGAATTTCTTTCAAAACTGCTCTAAACCGGAGAATGAACCGGATAATCGGAAAACTGTTCTTCTCCTTCTCCCCCTTTTCTTCTTTCTCATCATTCAGTTGTTTTATATGAGCAACTATCTTATAATAAGAAAATAAAAAGATCAATGTATTGAGAATCAAACCCACCACCATTAGCAGGAATCCCACCAATTGCGCACTATTTATTTCAATGTCCATGGTTAACTTTTTAAGTGAAATTTTTCTACAGTACCGGCTACCCCAATTTTATCCTCATTCATTTCAGGATTTATCTTTTTCCTTCGGAACCTTTCCTCCTTCTTTCCGTGCCTCCGAAAGTCCGATCGCAATAGCCTGCTTCTTGCTTGTAACTTTTTTTCCGGAACCTGATTTCAACGTTCCCTCTTTCATTTCATGCATGGCTTTTTCCACTTTCTCACCAGCCTTCTCTCCATACTTTGCCATAACGAATGCTTTAAAGAAAGAAGTTAGGACAATTGAAAAAGAGAAAGTTCTATTTTTTGTTAAAAGATGTCGGAAGATTTTCCCGGCAAATCACAATTTATTTTAAAACCAAAAATAATGCAACATCTACCGGAAGTTGTGTAACCCATTTGAGAACTCCAGAGTTGATCTTTACACCATCACGTTCCCACTAGAAACACAGCTATGGTTCAGGTTATAAAAGAAGGTATCCTATTGGAAAAAACGGCTCATGACTTTGAGAGTCATGGGGTGCTCAATCCGGGGGCGATCCGCGAAGGAAGTGTGGTACATCTATTTTACCGGGCTGTTAAGGAAGGGAATTATTCATCAATCGGTCATTGCACACTGGACGGTCCTCATCAAATTGTCAGCCGTAATACGAATCCCATTCTTTTTCCTGAATTCCCTTACGAAGTTCATGGAGTGGAAGATGCCCGGGTTTGTAAAATTGACGATACCTATTATTTAACTTATACCGCTTATGATGGGAAGAACGCATTGGGCTCCCTGGCGACTTCACAGGACCTGATAACTTTTGAAAAACAGGGGATCATCGTACCTCAGCTTTCCTATTCCGACTTCGAAAAATTATTGGAAAAAGCCGGAATCGAAAAAGAACACTATTTGGGTTACTGCAACTCAATCAGCTTCATTCCGGAAAGGAATCAGGCCAATCTGATGTGGGATAAGGATGTGTTTTTCTTTCCGCAACGCATTCAGGGAAAACTGTGTTTTCTCCACCGCATCAAACCGGACATCCAATTGGTGTTGATCGATGAATTAAGTGACCTGACTCCTGAATTCTGGACGTCTTATCTTTCGGACCTGAAAAACAACACCATCCTTACTCCAAGATACGACCATGAAATAAGTTATATCGGTGGAGGGGCTCCTCCGATAGAAACAGAATCGGGATGGCTGTTGATCTATCATGGAGTGAAATGCACTCCTGAAGGGAACATCTATTCAGCCTGCGCATCCTTATTGGATCTGCATGATCCCAAGAAAGAAATTGCACGTTTAAATTATCCATTATTCGAACCGGAGTATCCCTGGGAACTCAAAGGAGAAGTTGACAATGTTTGTTTCCCATGCGGAACCACACTTTTCGGCGACACCTTATACATTTATTACGGAGCTGCAGATGAACAAATCGCATACGCTTCCTTAAGCCTTTCAGAACTCATTTCAGAACTCAAATTAAATACAATTAAAGATGAAACAGTTTAACAATAAACCTTCAATGGCAAGACCTGCGCTCTTGAATCATATCCCCATGAATAATTTAAAGTTATCAAACCAGGACGTTCCTGTCGTTTTATTGGTTACTTCCTATCCCCCAAGAGAATGTGGAATTGCGACCTATTCTCAGGATTTGTACCATGCTTTGGAGAAACAATTTGAGCATTCATTTGAAGTACAGGTCTGTGCTCTTGAAACCGGATCGATAAACTACCCTTCTTATCCTGAAGAAGTCACTTACAAACTTAAGACGGACCAGACTATTGAATATGCAGCACTTGCAAATAAGATCAATCAGAATGACCGGATTAGTCTGATAGTCATCCAACATGAGTTCGGGCTTTTCCAAACGGAGGACGAAACTGTTTTCCTGAAATTCATCCAGGCAATCGAGAAACCGGTAATCACCGTTTTTCATACGGTATTGCCAAACCCGGATGGGAAACGCAGAGCACTTGTCCGAAACATTGGGCTTATCTCAGATTCCATCATTGTCATGACCCATCATTCTGCGGAAATCCTGAAAAACGAATATGCCATTCCTCCGAAAAAAATAACGATCATTCCTCACGGAACGCATCTGGTACATCATCTGGATAAAGAAGCGCTGAAGCAAAAGTATAGCCTGAAGGGAAGAACCATACTCTCCACTTTCGGGCTGTTAAGTTCCGGCAAAGGAATTGACACCACACTCGATTCGCTTCCTCCAATCATTCATCAAAATCCGGAGGTAATCTTCCTGATTATCGGAAAGACTCATCCGGGAGTAATTGCAGTAGAAGGAGAAGTTTACCGCAACAGCTTGAAGTCCAAAATAAAGGAATTGAATCTGGAAGAGCATGTTCTGTTCATCAATGAATACCTATCATTGAAAGATTTGCTGGAATACCTCCAACTGACTGACATCTATCTCTTCACTTCCCTGGACCGAAACCAAGCGGTTAGCGGAACTTTTTCCTATGCAATGAGTTGTGGCTGCCCTATCATCTCCACACCAATTCCTCATGCAAAAGAGTTTTTGAATGAGGAAACCGGTATCATTGTCGATTTCAACAACTCCGATCAATTGGTCAGTGCGGTTAACAGACTGCTGGAAGACGAGCCTTTGAGAAACGCTTGCCGCATCAATGGTTTGGAACGGATTGCCTCTACTGCCTGGGAAAATTCTTCACTCGCTCACGTTGCACTTTTTCAAGAATTGATTGCTGATAAAATACAATTGCAGTATAGTTTGCCCGAAATTAACCTGTCACATTTCAGCAAACTGACTACCCGATTCGGAATGATTCAATTCTCCAAGATCAACCAGCCTGACCTCCAATCAGGATATACACTGGATGACAACGCCCGGGCAATGATCGCCAGCTCGATGTATTATGAAGCGACAATGGATGGTGCAAGCCTGGTAGCAATCCGGACTTATCTGGATTTCATTGAATTTTGTCAGCAACCGGAAGGCGAGTTTCTCAACTATGTTGATGAAAACCACCAATTCACACCTCAGAATGACGAAGTAAACCTTTCCGATTCAAACGGAAGAGCGATTTGGGCATTGGGATATTTGATCTCAAAACAGGCCATTTTTCCGGAACATTTCGGAGAACAGGCAAATTCCATCCTTCAGATGGCATTGAAAAGAGTTGAAGAAATGCATTCTCCTCGTGCTATGGCTTTTACTATTAAAGGATTGTACTATAGCAACCTGGAAAACAAGTCCGAAGAGGTGACTGCGCTAATCAAATTATTAGCAGACCGACTGGTTCAGATTTATCGTCACGAATCAGAAGAGAATTGGCCTTGGTTTGAAAGTTATCTAACCTATGCCAATAGTGTTTTGCCGGAAGCATTATTGTATGCCTGGAAAGAAACAGGAGATCAATTTTATAAGATGGTTGCAAAAACATCCTTCGACTTCCTATTATCGATGACATTCAACAAAACCGGAATCAAGTTAATCTCCAACAAGAGTTGGCTGCTAAAAGGCCATAAATCGGAGGAATTTGGAGAACAACCGATTGATGTAACCTATACTATCCTGGCACTTGACCGATTTTATGAAGTATTCGGTGATCTGAGCTACCTGGCAAAATCACAAAGCGCTTTCAGTTGGTTTTTAGGAAATAATCACCTCTCACAAGTAATCTACAATCCTTGCACAGGTGGCTGTTACGATGGTCTCGAACAAAAACATGTGAATTTGAATCAGGGGGCAGAATCCACCGTGAGTTACCTAATTGCACGAATGACGGTTGCGGATCAAAGGAAACTGAGAACCTCCCGCATACCCAGATTACATTTAATTAAAGAGGAACAGGAAGAATAACTGATTCGCAAATTGGGGATATGCATCAGTTCAAAGGAGGGGTGCATCTCCCTCCTTCAACGTTGACCCATCTACCACGAATGGATCTCCTTAAAACATCTGATGATTTATCGCTGCGAAAGCGGGAATGGTGTAATCGATTAACAGAGATTTCTAAATCCGACAATTGGGATTTCCAGATGCAAAAAGGGGGATTTTAACCTTCACCTCAATCTCCCCCTTCTTAACGCTACCTAACTCTTTAACCTCTATCTTTTCTTCATTCTAAAAATAGAACGGTGAAAAGACAATCTGCTTATATCATTTCTGAGGTTATTTACATCATTTTGAGATTTGTTAAGATTCAAAAGGTTTAAGCGCACCTTGCATTATTTTCTATTCAGTTATCAACTTATAGAAATAACCATTTCCATCTGATGTCCGGATGTTTTAAAGCAGCTGAGCTTTTACGTATAAATGTCGACTGTCAAAAACAAGTACCTCACTAATCCAAATTCCTATGACCTCCCTTCTTCCACCCAATCCTGAATAGAACCTATAACCTTGCCTTTGAACGCGTTTCCTTTTTCAGTTGAGAGCCACATCCCAATCCCCACTCCTGTTACGGTACCGATTGCAAATGCCTTTACGATTTTAGAAAAACTTCCGGATTTCTTTTTGCTCTTCGTTTTATTTTCAATTGCTTTCATCTTCTCTATTTTTAGGATTTTCTTCTATTTCTCTATCCTAAAATAACACTTTGGACCGCTAAAAACCTTACACAATTCACACATTCATTTGCAGACATCGCCAAATTATGCTAAATGATTCCGAAGCACTTTTTCTCTGGGATTGAATGTCCTAACTTTAAGAAAGTGACCTGATATTCAGGTTGGGAATATTCATTAAAACGTGCAAGATGGGAAGAGAGAACAATCAGGAATTTCAAGAATTTAAGGACAGACCGGATAAAGGAGAAGGAAGCGATCACGATTCAATGAAAACATTGTCCTCAACTACGAACAAACTTTCGCAAGAGGGTTACCACACGCAGTTCAAAGCATCCAAAAGCGGATTAGAATCCTTGGAAACACATGAAGTATTTAAACCTGACGAAGTGAAAATTATCAATTTTTATCGTTTTGAAGGAGAATCTGATCCGGCAGACAGTGCGATTCTATACGTTATTGAAACCAGCACGGGTGAAAAAGGAACACTAACAGATGCTTACGGCGTTTACACAGACCAGAAAGTATCCGAGTTCGTCCAGCAAGTTGAAGAAATCCAAAAAGCAAAAAGCAATCCACCGATAGACGGAAGACCGGAAGATCAGGAAGCTGGTTAACCACTCCGATGTATGTCATTAAAATCCCTCAAACCGTTGGCACAGTTTGGGGGATTTTGATTATTTGCTCCCATTTTTAAGGGAATCGAATCCGGCGAAGAGTATTGCAAACATTCTGACAGCAGAGAAAAACACCACAAAAAACGTTCAACGAAAAAGTGGTGGTTTCAAGGGATTGAGAATTATATAATTAGTGACACAGCCCTGATTCGAAAGAGTTGGGGCTTTTATCTACAGAGTGCAGTTCCTATTATCACACCAACTAGCACAGAGAAAAATGTTCCGAGATACACAATGACATTTCTAGATGATTTTCCAGTTAGAAGTTTCAGGATACCGTAAGAAATCAGCACAAATCCAGGTATTAAAATGAAAAACATATGACCTGAATAAACGATGGAATAGAACCAGATTAGGGTATTAATCAAGCTGGCAATTACTATTCCAACTAGTGTTCGGATAATGATTCCCCAATGAATTGAAAGGTCTTTTTCATGTGCCTCAATACTATTGAATTGTTTGGCAATAATCTCAGTTAATTCCTCCGAAGGAATTAAATCGGAGGTAATCTCGGATTGAATCACTTCCAAGTTCTTCCCATGAAGTCTCATTTGCACTACAATTTTATAGATTCTCTTCATTTCCAGCGGAAACCTTTCTTTCAACTCAATGTTCTTCTTTAACTGATCAAGACCACCTCTGCGTTCTATTTCAAGAATTAATTCATTGTTTACCTTGCCGGAATAGTCCAAAGTTGTTTGGTAACTTTCAAATAGGTCTTCGTCAGAAAATTTAGTGTATTTCATAATCCGATCTCAAATAATTATTTATCTTCTTTTTTACACTTCTTTGAAGCATCCATATAATACTCAAACCCGGTAAAATATAAATCTTCATTTTTATCCTTCACCACCCAAACATAAGGTTTATGATTCCTCTCTCTATCACTTATATTATAAGATAAAGTAGCAGACTCACAATCTCCGGATATTGTAACATGGAAAAAGTCAATGAGGTAGCTGGTATCCTTTAAATGAACCCAATTGGCTGGTTGCCAATTGGAAGTCAGAATGATTTGCCTAATATTATTTGCTAAGCGCTCAAATTGTTCATCTTCATACTTCACAGATTGTTCGCATTTTTTTATTCTTCCAAGTGAATCTAGTTTCACATTAAAATCAAAGTGAAAGTTACATTCATATTTCTCTGCTGTAAAATCATACTTTTTAAATTCTTTGTCAATTTTCTTTCGAATATCTTTGTTAAGACCACCCGTTAAGTACTTAAATGAATACTGAATCCATTGATCAAATTTTTCACGATTTTCAAACCGACTCGTATCCTGAGCCATCACAAAGGAAAAGACACCTGAAAGTACGAAGGATAATATAGCTGATTTCATGAGTTATTAATTTAGATTAAAACCAACACTTTCTTAGTTATTCTCATCTAATACACATTGATTTTCAACCATATTAATGCTTAACTCTCTTCACCAGATCAATCGGAGCAAGATAAAGTTTCAGAATCCCCTTCTCTCCCACCATTCCACCCAAGACATGGCCCACTACTCTAAACTGATCATCAACTACCGGAGCTCCACTCATACCTGCAGGTTCAATGTTGGAAGAATCCATAAAAATTTCCATTTGGTCAACAACCGTATACTGTTGAAAAGTGCCAAAGAATTGTTTTTGATTACAATCGGGATCAGAATATTCACACCCTATTATCGAAACCCGATCCCCTGGCTTCAAACGGTTAAAATTTGGTTTAAATATTCCTATTTCTTTCGGTTCATTCTTTAATTTCAACATTATCAAATCATCCATGATATCTTCACCGTATAACAAATCAGTTGTTTCAATGATTTCTTTTGACAATGTCCTGGTCCTTGAAAGTCCATACCAGTAATTCACGCTATCAGAATATGTTTCCAAGTCCAGAGCAGGACTAAAACCCATTTCATCTCTTGTTAGATGTTTTGCAGTAACCAGATAAGTGGATCCGTCAAATTCAAGTAAATAGGATGATGCTCCAGAAGCCAAGCTTCTATTCTTCATACTGATCTCATTACTGAGCAAGTACTGGGTTCTATTCAATTGCGGAAAGTGAAAAACATTCGATTTTTTTTGTTCACACGAGGAACAAACCGTGAGTAAAATAACACCAAGAAATAAATTGACGTATTTAACCATATAAATTGGTGTTAATTTAAAAAGACAAAACCCTCAAGACATTTGATACATCTTGAGGGTTTCTAAGCTTACAGCCATATAAGCTATTTTCTTCTAACGTTTTTTTAGCGGTCTGGACGGGACTCGAACCCGCGACCCCATGCGTGACAGGCATGTATTCTAACCAACTGAACTACCAAACCAATTTTCTTTCCGCTTTCACGAATCAAGCAACAGCTTGATTAAGAAATTGTGTAATGCTTTACGTTAAAAGCGTTGCAAAGATACACTGTATTTTCATTTTAGCAAGGGAATCTTGAAAAAAAAATCATTTTTATTCTTTCAAATTCCCATTATCACTAGAAATCAGAAGATTATTGATGGATTTCATGTTCCGTTTGTATGAAGAAATTCTTAAAAAATCAAAAAATATTATTTACCATGGTAATTAATTCAAAAGTTGTTGTACCTTTGTCATGTCAAATAATCCAAAAAGGAGAAAACAATATGAAAACAATCTTCCACTCAGAAAACTCAAGAGGTCATGCCAATCACGGTTGGTTGAATGCGAAACATTCTTTTAGCTTCGCTTCTTGGTATAACCCGGACAGAGTTCACTTCGGTACTTTACGTGTATTGAACGATGACACTGTTTCACCGGGAATGGGGTTTGGAACACACCCTCACGATAATATGGAGATCATCACGATTCCATTGGAGGGAGCTATCGCACACAAGGATTCCATGGGGAACAGTGCAACGATCAATGCCGGAGAAATCCAGGTAATGAGCGCAGGAACAGGCGTACAACACTCGGAATTCAATCCGAACGAGGATAAAGACCTGAAACTATTTCAAATCTGGTTGTTCCCGAACAAACGCAATGTGGAACCTCGTTACGACCAGCAAAAAATCGAGGTAGATGAGCATCCGAATGAATTGGTTCAGATCCTTTCACCGAATAAAGACGATGCAGGAGTTTGGATCCATCAGGATGCTTGGTTTCACATGGGAAAATTCACGGAAGACAAAACAATCACTTATGAACTTAAAAATCCAGCGAATGGCCTGTATGTGATGCAAGTGGAAGGAAGCTCGGTTATCGACGGTCAGCAATTAAATCGTCGGGACGCATTAGGAATAATGGATACTTCCTCCGTAACTTTGCAACTAACGAAAGGCGCTACTCTCCTACTCATGGAAGTTCCGATGGAAGTGAAATTGTAACAAAAGAGAAATGAAGAATGCATTAGCATGGCGGTATGCCACACAGAAATACGATCCAACGAAGAAAATAAGTAACGAGGATATGCAGGAAATTTTGGAAGCGATCAATAGCGCTCCAACTTCCTATGGTCTGCAACCCTTCAAACTGATACACGTGAAGTCTCCGGAATTACGCGCACAGTTGCGGTCTGCTGCCTTCGATCAGTCTCCCGTTACAGATGCTTCAGATTTGGTCGTTTTCACGGTAAATCGCAGCGTAGCGCATCAGCACATCGATTCATACATGCAGCGCATTGTAGAAGTTCGGGAAGTAGAACGTGAAAGACTGAACCGATTCCAGGAAAACATCGCGGGCACCTTGTCCAACTTGAGCTCCGAAGAACTGATTGCCTGGAATACCAAACAGGCATATATCGGATTGGGATTCGGATTGGTCATGGCAGCAACTTTAGGAATTGACAGCACGCCGATGGAAGGCTTTCAAAAAGAGAAATACGACGAGATCTTAGGTTTGACAGACGACCATTCGGTCCTGGTCTTAACCTTCGGTTATCGTTCGGATGAAGATCACACACAACATCACAAAAAAGTCCGCAAGACTTTAGAACAATTAGTAACGATTAAGTAGATTTTAGGATCTTCGGATAACAAGTAAAACAAACAATTAATAATTAAAATTCAATCAAAATGAGTACAACTAAATGGACAATTGACCCTTCTCACAGTGAAGTAGGATTTAGCGTAAAGCACATGATGTTTACAAAAGTAACCGGAACATTTGACAAAGTGGATGCAACGGTAGAAGCAGAAGACGGATTCAAAAATGTAGTAATCCATGCAAACATTGACACGGATTCTGTTAACACAAGAAACGAACAACGTGACGGACATTTGAAAAGTGGCGATTTCTTCGACGTGGAGAACCACCCACAAATTACATTTAAAGCAGAACTTCCTGAATTGAAGTCAGGAAAGATCGAAGGAGAGTTTTCTCTTCACGGGGTAACGAAACGCATTCCTTTGGATATCGAGTTCCACGGGGAAGGAAAAGATCCATGGGGAAATGAAAAAGCGGCATTCAGCTTTGAATCTTCTATTAACCGTAAAGATTTTGGGTTGACCTGGAACTCTGCTCTTGAAACAGGTGGTGTACTAGTTGGAGAAGACGTGAAATTACGCGGAGAGATCCAATTGGTTAAAGGATAAATAAGAACACAATATAAGAAAGGCCTTCGTCATAGACGAGGGCTTTTTTTTGTATAATCAATTAGTAAATCTATTCATCAAATTCAATCAATGCCTCGTGCTCTTCGTGTTCCTCGTGTTAATTAAAATCAACCACAAGGAACACAAAGCACACGAAGAAAATTTATTAATCACACTCAACAAAAAAAGCGGCCACTCTTTCGAATGACCGCTTTCACTTCTTAGAAGAAGATCAGATTATTAGTTCTTCACAATTCGTTCCAGAGAAGTGCCGAATTCGGTTTTAATTCTTAATGTATAAACACCTCTTTCGTAAGTGCTAAGATCAATTTGATCTCCGGACTTGATTTGAGTTGTTTGGATCAATTTTCCTTGAACATCCATCACTTCAACAGTTGCTGAAGCAGCTTCCATTGTCACGACAACTACATCGTGAGTCGGATTCGGATGAACTGAAATCGTTGAGATCATACTTTCCTTGATTCCAACGTTTGCAATAGTCACACAGTTCGTTGTATCCGAACATGTTCCATTTGATACGATCGCAGCATACGTTCCATTTGCTGTTGCAACAAACGTTTGTGCTGTTGCTCCTGCAATCGGTGAATTTGTCGTACAGTTGATCCATTGGTAAGTTGTACCGGCAGATGCAGTAGCTGTAGCATTTCCATTATCCGTTGCTGTTGCAACAAACGGTGCGATTGTCAAGTTCAATGTAACCACTGAGTCACAACCCGCAGCATTTGTAATCGTATCATTATACATTCCGGAAGCAGTGTAAGTCATTCCGCTTTGTGCCCATGTATAAGATGGGTTACAAGTCGAAACAGTTACCGTTGCCGTTGTCGGTTGGTTGATAGTTAAATTCAATGTGATAATCGAATCACAACCAGCCATGTTCGGAATGGTATCCGTGTAAGCACCAGAAGCAGTATACGTCATTCCGTTTTGAGCCCATGTGTAAGTTGTACACGCAGTTGCTGAAACACTTGACGATGTCGGTTGAACGATTGTCAAATTCAATGTGATCACTGAATCACAACCTGCAGCATTTGTAATCGTGTCTGTATAGATGCCTGAAGTGGTATACGTCATTCCGTTTTGAGCCCAAGTGAACGAAACACATTCCGATTCGACAACCAGACTTGAAGTTGGTTGATTGATTGTCAAACTCAAGGTAATTACCGAGTCACAACCAAACATATTTGGAACCGTATCATTGTAAGCTCCGGACACTGTATAAGTCTGCCCTGTCTGTGGCCATGTATAGGATACACAAGCTGTTTGAGTAACCAAAGATGCAGAAGGAGCACCAATTGTCAAATTCAATGTAATCACTGAATCACAACCAGCAGCATTCAGGATAGTTGCAGTATGCGTTCCTGAAGTTGTGTAAGTTGTACTGTTGATAGGCCATGTATACGTTTGACAAGCAACCTGATTTACCGTCGCTGTTGTCGGATGATTGATTGTCAAGTTTAATGTAATGACAGAATCACAACCTACCGCATTCAGAACTGTATCAGTATAAGCACCGGAAGTAACGTAAGTCATTCCGTTTTGAGCCCATGTATACGTGTCACAAGCCGCAACGCTTACAGATGATGCAGAAGGACTGTTGATAGTCAAATTCAATGTAATCACTGAATCACAACCAGCAGCATTCGGAATGGTAGCTGTGTATGCTCCTGAAGTAGTATACGTTGTGCTGTTTTGAGCCCATGTATAAGAAGAACATGCAGTTGCAGAAACAGACGAGCTTGAAGGTTGGTTGACAACTACGTTAACAGAACCGGTTGATGAACACCCGAAACTATTTGTAATATTAACCGAGTAATTCGTTGTTACAGTAGGGGCAACTCCCGTTGGATTTTGAACTGATGATGTGAAACCAGCAGGAGCAGATGTCCATGCGTATGTTGTCGGATCAACCGGAGTTGAAATGATTTTCACGTCATCTATCACCCAATAGTAACCCCATGCCGTTACGAAATTATAACGGATTTTTAAGTTTGATTGATTCAGGTAAGGAGCTCCCAAAACGATACTTTCATTTGCAGGAACTTGTGCCCCGGATGTCACCACCCCCTGGCTTCCCAAAGGAAGATAATCTTTCAATGTAGCCCATGAAGTACCTCCATCAGTAGATATTTCAAGGCGCACTAAGCTATCTCCTGAGTTCCATTTTTGGTAAAGGTTTTGGAAAGTAAGTGTTGCAGAAGTCATACCAACCGTACTGAAGGTAGGCGAAATCAAAGCAGCTCTTGTTTTAAGACCAGATCCTCCGATATCCCCATTCGTCATTGCGAAACCACCACCTTGTGGTGTTGCGAAGTTATTGAAGTAAGTCGTGTAGGTAAATGGTGCATTTTGTGCAAACCATCCCGACGCAGCAGGCGCTGTTCCGGAATAAGTTGTCGTCCAAGCACCCAATCCTGCATCAAAGTTTTGAGACAGAATAGTCACCGGATTTATTGGCGAACCTGTTGTAGAAGTTACTGACAAATTAACCAATTGTCCATTACAGATATCCGTATCATTTGCACCAGCAACAACTGCTGATGGATTCGGGTTAACTGTTACAACAACTGTATTTGTTGTTGAACAACCACCATCCGTTCCAGTTGCTGTATAGGTATATGTTCCAGCCACTGTTGGAGTGATAACTACCGGGTTACCAGCAACAGGTGTTGCAGCACCACTTCCAGCTGCACTTACCCAAGAATAAGTATAAGATTGGAATGGAGTTGGATTTGTATTTACAGCAGTCAATGTTACTGATCCATTCTCACAAACAGATGCAGCTGAAGTTGAAGCTGAAATCGCATCCGGTGAAGAAACGTTCACTGTAACAGGCACTCTTGCACTTTCACATCCAGTGACTGTGTTTATTTCACTTACATAGAATGTAGTGGTAACTGCAATCGTAGATGTGTAAGTTGTTGAAGTTCCGGATTGAAGCACCGTTCCTGCTACAGCCGCATCATACCATTTAAATGATGGAGTTGGCAACCCGGAAGTTGAAGTAACAGAAGCTGTTGGAACCTGAGTACCACATTGTGCAGAGTTTACAGCTGTTGGTGTCGCAGGTAAAGGATTTACTGTTACCGAGACACTTGGTGCAGGAGTAACTGTACATCCGGCAGCCGTTATTGTTGCTGTATAAGTAGTCGTTGCTGTTGGAGTAACAGTCAATGGGGTTGTTGTACCAACCGTTCCTACTCCATCTGACCATGAAATTGCAGAGATTGCAGGCGCACCATTTCCAGTAAAGACCACATTTAATCTATTCGTACTAGGTGTTCCAGTTGCCCCACCATTTGTTGACCAAGCAACCGTGTTTCCTGCGGTAGCTGTATAATATGTTTGGGAGTTATTTATTGAATTGGCTCCACTATGGCTTACTTCAACAACAATATTGGATGTTCCGTCCCAAATGTAAGGAGTCGAGAAGTTGATTACATTTACTCCAACTGCATGCGTATAAATTGCAGATGGAAAAACCGTGGTATAACCTGTTGTAGCTACAAAATCAGTAAACGCTGTAAGTCCAGTCGTACCTACTTTAACAATAAAGTTTGCATTTGTTGCTCCATCACCCAGAGTTGTAATATTGAAAGACATGGAAGTAATCGGACCTGCACTCAAACCTGCAGCCGTTAACTCAGCAGCAGTATAGATCGTTTGCATACGGTATGATGACCATCTGTTACAAAATGCTGTTGGCTGAGCCGTTGCACCAGTTAAAGTTGTTGCTGTTCCAATTACAGCACTAACATTCTTTGATAGACTTGCAGTTAGTGTAGTTGGGCTTCCAGCACAAAGTGTTGTTGTTGATGCTGTCACAGATGATGTAACACCCGTTAAAGGCTCATCTGTATAAGTTGTTCCATTAATAGAAGCACTTAAAGCAGATGAATTCGTAGCTGAAACCGCCCATGAAATAGTTGCATTGGCAGGTGTTGAAGCAGGAATAGTTGCTGTCCAAGTTGTTCCAGAAACGTTTGTCATTGCTATTGCAGTCTGAGGCGTACCATTGATTGAATAACCTAAATTCGCAGCAATGATAGTTCCAGTAGGAGTTGTAATGTTAACAGAAACCAAACGAGGTGCTGTAGTACATTGAGGAGCCGCAGGAGGTGTTACAGAGTTGATTGTAATCACTGGCAAAGCAGGAACACCATCAAATTCGTCAGCTCCCAAATCAGGAGAAGTACCACCACCATTCACTGAACCAGCCGGACCAGGACGAGATTGAGCATCAAAATCAGTAGTTACAGCTGCAATAGTTGTTCCACCTGATTCCATTGGAGTTGCACTAACCCCCATGTTTAGGTGAAGATCTCCAGTTGCCGTATTAACAAAAACAACCGGTAACGCAGAAAAACTATTTGCATCACTTGATGCTGCTACTCTCCAAGCATTAAATGTTGCATCAGTAGATCCCCAAAGACCAACAGTGGCTGTGTTTGCAGTATTTAACATATTGAAGTTACTTGCATTCACTCCCCAACCGGTTGCACTTGGCGCTGTACTTTGGTTTGCAATTGCATAGTGTTTTCCAGTACCTCCAGAACGTGTATTGTTGAAAATATTATTTCGAATATCGACAGTTGATGTAACTGAAGTTCCACTATTATCACCTCTCAACAAAGCAAAGGAAGGAAGAGCACCAGCACCAGCTGTACCTTCAACATGAATTGAATTATGATAAATGTTGATTGCACTTGCAGAAGTTGCACTGTTCCAAACTCCAATGAATTGGGTATTGGTTGTTTGAGCATCACCAAGTGAGATCATGTTGTTACTGATATTACTTCCAGCACCAATTGAACGTACCATAATTCCGGAAGCCGTTGGAGGAGTTGTTGCAGTTACTCCTGTTGAAGCATTCTGTAAATTGTAAATTTTATTCACTGAAACAACAGCAGCAGACAAACCAGCAATCCCAATACCATTTACATTTGATTGAACAGTACCAGTATTTGTTGCAATTAAGGTATGGATTAGGTTACCTGAAATTGTACCTCCAGCTGCAGAACCGCTGTGTAAAATCCCTTGAATTCCAGTACCAGCTAAACTTGTATTTGCATTCGCACCAGTAATCACTGAAATGGTATTTTGTGAAATAGTTGCAATTCCTGTTCCTGCATAAGCGATTCCACGAATCGATCCACCAGTAGTTGTACCGGATTGAGTTAAGTTGGAAATCGTATTGGATTGAATACTTGTTGCAAGTGTAACTCCGGATGTCACATCAATTCCACGGACAAGTTGCGCACCAGATGTAGCAACTGTAATTGCATTGATACTGTTTGCAGTTGCTGTACTACCGATAGTATTACCGTTAATAGTCGGAGTACCACCTGAAACCTGAATACCAGTTATTGAAGCAGGTGATGTAGCTGTAGAACCTAATCCATTGATTGATCCGATGGTATTACCTGTAATATTAACCGTTCCTGAACTGGAACTATTGATACCGACTACCACACCACCAGCAGTGGATGTTGTAGCAACGATTGCACCTGTTCCTGTTCCGGAACCAATCGTATTCGGTGTGATATTACCCACATTCACATTACCACCTGTAACGTTGATACCAGCGAAAATACCATTTCCTGTAGTCGCACCGCTTGAAGTGGTTAAACTAAAGTTAGTGATTGTATTATTTTGGATCGAAGAAGGTGCAGTTGTACCAGCTGAGATATTGATTCCAATAAATCTTGTGGCTACTGTACCTGCCATCGTATATGTTCCTGTTCCAGTGGAAGAAGCATAACCGATAGTGTTACCCGTGATTACGAATCCGTTACCGGAAGTGTTACTTACTTGAATACCATTATGTGTATTTCCTGAAGTGTAAGTGCGTGTTGCAGTTTGGAACAATTTATTATTACTAATTGTCCAAGTACTATTACCTCCACCTACAAAAACACCAACAGTAGAACTTCCTGCACTGAAGAAGTTAGAGATGTTATTACCTGTAATGATGTTATTGTCATTGAACTGAGCTGTTGTAGCTGTTGTACCGACAGAATAAATTGCATTGAAAGGTGTTGTTGCCCCATCGCGAATATCACAAGCAGAAATAGTATTGTTATCATTTCCATTTGCTCCAGTAGTTGTTCCAAAAACAATCGTACCTGAAGAAGTTGATGTATTCGTACTTTGAACGATACAATTTTGAATAACATTCGTGCTTGCATCGTTATTCAGCAAGATAGCATAACTTGTACCTGCATTTGTATTTGCGATAATCAAGTCATTAGCCCCAGCCTGATTCACACGACCATCAAATGTAATGTTCTTTGCATTGTTCAAGTTCAGAGTTCCTGTTGTATTACTACTTGTAATTGATAAACCGGATACTGTCGGGTAAACTTTCACGTTAAATGCACCAACAGATGCTGTGTTTGAACTTTGAATAGGGTATGTTTCCGGAGAAGCAGGGTATCCTGCTATCAACTGAAGCTCTACATCACCAATTAAACCTTGCGCATTAATGGTATTGAAAGCAGTAGTCAGGTTATTATAATCTCCACCTGAACCAACAGTTTTAATACCACTTAGTGTTCCCGTTGAAAGTGTCATTTGTGAGCCAAGAAGGTCAGGTGTACTAGTTGCACCCTCACTAATCGCTAAAACTTTCCAATAATAAAGTGTCGAAGTTGTAAGAGAAGTTGCGTTATAAGATGTCGCATTAGCAGCAGTAGTTGCAATTAAATTATAAGTAATTCCATCCAAAGAACGGTAAATCTGATACCCCACTTCAGTTGTGGCATTATCAACCCAGTTTAGAGTCATTCCAAAACCTCCAACTCCTGAAAAAGCAAGAGAGGTCGGAGCAGCTGGCATTGGAGAAACATATGAATATACACGTCTAGATCCGTCAGCAGCTGAAGTTAAATCTGTAATTGGACCAACTGCGGCAATATTCGGATTTGCGGCATAGGCCGCAACTGTAGAATTTGTGTGAGTTGCAAAAGCAACTGAAGCAAAAGAATTTGTTGCCGCACCAGTGTAAAATCCGATTGATGCAGCTCTGTTTCCAGTTGCGACGTCAGTAGCAGACATTGTTCCATATACGTAATCTATTTGACCTGTTGTTTCAGATAAAATCATTTGGAATGTAGATGTACCAGCAGTCCCAGTAGTTGTATAGAATAACTGCATGTTTAGGAACTCAACTACTAATTGACGATTCGGAGCAGCGCCAATTACTTTGTAATGAACTTTTCCGGTAGTTGTTCCCGTACGAAGATCCGCATTGAATGCAGCTAATCGGGGAAGTGCAATTGTACCAGCCGATATGGTGTAAATATTCGCACCGATTGCAGTACCACCAAGTTGCATAACCGCATCTTCATTAACTGAAAATTGAGTAAACACGTTACCCATCAACTGAAAAGAAAATCCGATTGGAGCTAACCCGGATGTGGCCGCATCTAATCCCGGACCAATCAATTGTGTCGTACCAGTGCTCATATCAACCAAAGATCCGGTTGCATTGGTAGAGAATGTGTAGTTGGCTGAACTCTGAGCTTTTAGCAGCGCATGTGGAGAAAAACACATGAATGCAAATAAAGCCGAAAGCGTTAACCACTTTTTAAAGGTATTATTCTTCATAAGTAAAAATTAAAATGTGTAGGTGATGAAATATGAAAAAATCAAGAGTGATCATTTCAAACCATAGCCTTATAATTTAAGTAACACTACAAAAATGTCACTATCCCAGCTACAAAAAAAATTGATATGCTAATTGATAGGACAATAATTGATTTGGTAAACCGATTTAGCTGAAAATTAAAAACTTAAAAAGCTAGTTGAATCCGAGCGAAAATGGGGTGAATTGGATTAATTCAAGGGGGAAAAAGAAAATATTGAATTGTTAATTATTTAACGTAATAATTATCAATAATTGATACTGAAGTGAAAATAACCGGTTCCAAAAAGCTTAAACTTGTTATCATCCTCTTATTTATGTTATTTTTTAATACAAACATTTTAAAAAATGAAATTTTAACAAAGACGTTAAACAGATAAAGGCATCTTATGGATGCCTTTATCTGTTTGTAAATTATTTCGATCCTTTTAGAAAATCCGAACAACTTTGGCAGCTCTTTCCGAATTGGTAAACCTGAACAGTTGCACTTGATTTATTCGAGGAATTGAAAGTGGAATTTGACCAACTTCTTGTTTTTCGAAAAGGGTTCTTCCATCAACACTCCATACTTCCAGTGAAAAACCCGGTTCGTTACTCATCACCTCCATGAACTCATCATGGGTTATCATTCGGACTTGCTCCACATTCAAATCCGATAGCCCCAAGGAGGTTACATTCACCTGGATAGACATCGTATCTGAATTGCACGAAGAAGTTGCAATCAATTGAACGGTATAGTTTCCATTCGAACTGAAAACGTGCTGCGCATCCGTTGTAGTTGCTGTTTGCCCATCCCCAAAATTCCAGCTATAAGTTACCGCGCGTGAACTTTCATTGGTCAATTGAATAGTCTCTCCATTTTGTACCATGGAGAAATCGGCTTGGGTCGGCTCATCAACCGGATGCAAATGAAAATGATCCAGAGAATCCAAAATAACCAGAGCTGCAGCATTTTGTAAAATCCCGGCAGTTGCAGAATTAAGTCCACCATAAAAGTTCGAACCTACAGGGGATTGCTGAAAAAGGGAAGTGTAAAATGTACAGGCAGCCAAATACGTCCCTTCCAAAGATGGGTGGGATTGATCTGCATTGTACAGGTTGATTGTCGGATGATTTGCCCGGACATATGACCAGACTCTTCCAACAGGAGAAACCATCGACCGGTCACTCGAATCTGCCATACGCATGTATGCATTGTACAAACGGGTATTCATTTTTTCAAAAGTGTTTATTTCCGACCATTGGGAATCTCCGTTTTGCCTTCCCCATGTCATGTAGTACATTACATTCCCACACGAATTGTTCGCCCAAATGCTATCCGTTAATTGAAGTGCGTATGGCAATGTCTGCGTATTCACTTGAGAATCCGGGAAACTGGGTTCCTGACTTTGACCTTGAATGACAACCACATCCCAAGGTTTTGAATGAATCTTGGAAAACGTCAACGGATCATTCACCTGGTTCTGAAATGTAAAACCGCCATTTGTTTTGGAATCAATCGTAATCTCTTTGCCCAAGCTGCTTGCAAGCGAACCAAGTGTTCCCGGCAAATCGTTCACATACGTATAACTGTTTCCTATAAACAGGACCGAAATGGAATCTTGCGCTAAAAGGCATGGGATTGTTAGTGGAAGAAGGAAAAAGAGGAGGAGAAATTTTTTCATAGTTTATTGTATTTGATTCATAAACCCCAAAACAGTTTTGGAGTTGCTCTTTATTTTGCCTTAATTTGGAAGAAGTATTGCAATCCTAATTGAATGAAAAAGACATTTCTTATTTTAATTACCTTCCTTGGCTTTTACAATTCGATTCTATCTCAGACATATTTAGGTTTTGAATACAACCCGAACATCCCTGTTAAAGTTGGAAGTACAACACTCCAAAATCCTTGGGCCGGAGGAATCAATTACGGACAATTTTCAACCATCGACTATAATTTCGACGGATTGGACGATTTGGTCATCTTCGACCGAAGTGGGGATGAATTCGTTCTGATGGAACACGTCATCAATGCATCTGTTCACAGCTACAAGTATGTTTACAAAGGATTCGATTACTTCCCTACTGACTGTAAATACCGCTCTGCATTCGTAGATTATGATTCAGACGGAAAAAAGGATCTGTTCACCTATGGAATCGGGGGAATCAAGGTTTACAGGAACATCGGGAATGCATCTTTAGGGTTACAGTGGCAACTGATCACAGACATTCTTCAAACCGATTATGTCGGCAATATTTCGAACCTATATGTCAGTGCAAGTGATATCCCGGCATACAGCGATATTGATTTCGACGGTGATATGGATATCCTGACGTTTCATATTGGCGGACAAAATGTCGAGTACCATCAGAATCAAAGCATGGAGCTCTACGGGATCCCAGATTCCCTGATCTTTGAATTGAAAAATCAATGCTGGGGAAAATTCAGTGAGGACGCCAGCAACAATGACCTGTTTTTAAATCAAACGGCCTATCCATGTGAAAATGGAGATATTGCAAACCCATTAAGACCCGCACATCTTGGAAAAGACTCCGTGAATGAAAGTGTCACAAGACATTCCGGTTCCACGCTATTAGCGATGGATGTAAACAACAACGGAGTGATGGATTTGATTTTGGGAGATGTCGCTTATCCGAACATCACACTTTTAGTCAATGGAGGAACAGCACCGAATACCAATTCGCCGATGATCAGCCAGGATCACAATTATCCATCTGTTGCTCATCCGGCTTACATGCAGTTATTTCCAGCCATGTATTGGGAAGATGTAGACTTCGACGGAAAAAAGGACCTGATTGTTGCTCCGAATGCGCGAACCGTTTCCGAAAATCAAAACAGCGTTCAGTTTTTTAAAAACACGGGAACAAATGCCCTTCCAAATTTCGTCTACCAGGAAAACAATTTCCTGCAAAAGGATATGATCGATCATGGTTTGGGAAGTATCCCGGTTCTGGTTGATGAAAACGCAGATGGATTGAAAGATTTGCTGGTAGCAAATTTTGTCCGATATAAAGCTACTTTGAATTTGGAATCCGTCTTTCAGTTATACCGAAATACAGGAACAGCAACCAATCCGGAGTTCACACTAGTGAATAACGACTATTTGGGTTTATCCTCACTCGGATTAGGATTACGTGCAACTCCCACTTTTGGAGATTTGGATGGTGACGGTGACCAGGATCTGATCATTGGAAAAGAAAACGGGACTTTGGTTCGTTTCACCAATACTGCCGGAGTAGGAAACCCATTAAATTTCGGGACTTCTGTTTCTGTGAATGACCATACGGGAACTCCAATCCAGGTGGTTTCGTATGCATTTCCGCAATTATTCGACTTGAACAAAGATGGATTGCTGGATCTGATTGTCGGAAAAAAGACGGGCGAAATAGCTTATTATCAAAATACAGGAACAGGTTCCAACGCCATTTTCACACTGATCTCACAAAACGTTGGTCAAGTAGATATTTCACCAAATCCGGATGGGTATGCCGCACCTCATTTCTTCCGGGTAAATGACACAACTCATCTGTTCGTTGGAGCCTACAATGGCGAACTCAATTACTATAAGAACATTGACGGACATCTAACAGATGGAGATACCTTCAGTTTATACTCGAATAGCTTCATCGATTTGGAAGTAGGGCTTTACAGCACGGTTTTCGTAGACGACATCAATGGAAATGGTTTCCTGAACCTATTTGTAGGTCAAGACCTGGGAGGGCTATTCCTGTTTGAAGCAGATCCATTGAGCTCCGTATCCCTTAAAGAATTTGATATCGAATCCAGCCTGGTGCTCTCTCCAAATCCGGGAAATCAACTGATCCGCATTCTGTCAAAGGAAGGAACCACCGCAGACCTGAAACTTCATGGCGTTTATAATGGTTTGGGGCAAAAACAAGATCTGGAACTTTCCGGAATAACCGTTGACGTCAGTAACTTAAGTATCGGAACTTATTACTTTGTTTTGGAAAGCAATGGAAAAATTGAGCACTTGAATTTTATTAAAAACTAAATCAAATTGCCGGCTTATTTTTTCATGTTCAAAAACAATAAAGCATTAAAAATCAATATTTTAACATTAAATCTGTTCGTGTTTTTGCGAATTCGCGAACAAGCGAATCTTGTGAATTTGTGAATTCTAAAATTTACAAAGGGTAAAACTAGAGTTTCAAATAGGTTTCATATTGTACTTTCCGCGACCATTGAATCGATTGGATTTCCGACTCAAAAATTCCAAACAGCGTAGATCCGGAACCGGTCATTGCAGCATAAACTGCTCCATGGGCATATAATTCATCTTTGATTAGAGCCAACTCCGGATACTTAGCGAAAACAGATTGTTCGAAGTCATTTACCAATTCATCTTTCCAGTTATGTATCGGTTTCTCTAAAACCGTTTTCAGTGAAACCCGGTTGCTATTTGGAGCAATCCCTTCATATGCCTCTTTTGTTGAAACATGGATTCCAAGGTTCACCAAAACCACAAACTTATTTTTCAAATCGATGCTCAAAGGAGTCAGGACTTCTCCCCTTCCGGTTGCAAACTGCAATCCACCCTCGATAAAAAAAGCGCAATCAGAACCGATTTTTGAAGCCATTTCGATCAATTGTGCATTTCCTATTTCAGGAGCATAATGATCTCTTAGCAATTTCAAAGCGAATGCAGCATCGGAAGAACCTCCTCCCAAACCTCCTCCCATCGGAATAAGTTTATGCAAATGAAAAGAAAGCGGTGGAATCGGTTTGTGCTTTTTAAACTCAGCAAGCGCATCTAAAATCAGATTACCCGAACCAGGAATTTCAAGACCTGAAGTCGTAAATCCGGATTCTTTGCTTTCAACAAGCTCAAGTATGTCATTAAACGGAAGTTCCAATAGTGCCGTCTCAATGTCATGGTAGCCATCATCTCGTCGTTTCAAGATATGCAAACCCAGGTTTATTTTGCATGTTGGAAAATTAATCATGTCGTAAAATTAATAGATGCGAACTATTTTCGTAAATTTCGCCCCTCAAAATAGCAATATAGCAATTATGTCCACGTATTTAGATTTTGAAGAGCCATTGAAGGCTTTAGAAGAACAAATTGAACAAACGCGAGAGATCGGAAACAGCACTGGTGTTGATATGTCTGACAAGATTCGTGTTTTAGAAGAGAATCTCACTAAAAAAACACAGGAAATATTCGGCAAGTTGACCCCATGGCAACGCGTTCAATTATCCCGTCATCCTGATAGACCATACACATTAGCTTATATCAATGCAATCTCTGATTTTTCTTTTCAGGAATTACACGGTGACCGAACTGTAAAAGATGATAAAGCGATGATAGGTGGTTTCGGATTATTGGATGGAAGAACAGTAATGTTCATCGGTCAGCAAAAAGGAATCAATACCAAAATGCGTCAGTATCGTAACTTCGGGATGCCGAATCCGGAAGGATACCGCAAGGCTTTACGTTTGATGAAGTTGGCTGAAAAGTTCAACAAACCGATCGTAACATTTATCGACACTCCGGGAGCATTTCCGGGACTTGAAGCGGAAGAAAGAGGTCAAGGAGAAGCAATTGCACGTAACATTTATGAAATGATGCAATTAAAAGTTCCGGTAATTTGTATCATCATTGGTGAAGGTGCATCGGGTGGAGCTTTGGGAATAGGTGTCGGAGACAAGGTCGTGATGCTTGAAAATACCTGGTACTCTGTAATTTCTCCGGAATCTTGCTCTTCAATCTTGTGGAGATCATGGGACTTTAAAGAGAAAGCTGCTGAAGCATTGAAACTGACAAGTACAGATATGAAACGTCTGAAATTGGTAGATGATGTGATCAGCGAACCACTTGCAGGGGCTCACAGAGATCAGGAAGCAAGCTTCCAAAATGTAAAAGGAAAAATCATTGAATACCTGAAAGAATTGGATCCTAAAAGTCCGGAACAACGTGTCGAGGAACGCATTGAGAAATTCAATTCAATGGGAGTCTGGAATGGGTAAATCCTTCGATCAGAGACTTTAGTAAAAAATTATCTTAAATAATATAAAAGGCTTCCACATTTGGAAGCCTTTTTCTTTGTCTCTTGATTTAATTCTATTTCAGGTTATTTACTCGTCCAATGCACCACAGTCGATTCATTATTCAGATCTATTACCCATTTCAATTTTTGGGCTTTTGACACCACCATGTTTTGTTCCAGAACAACATCCACCGAAAAATCATTGAGGATCGTATGTTCCTGCCAGATTGAATTCCTCAGGCATTCGCTCACTATCCGGATCTGATGCTCTCCTTTCGGGATCATCACCTTAAACGAACCTCCTGCACTTTCCAAAAATTCAGTTGAAGTAAACAGTTTCACATCGCCGACATACACACAAAAGCGCGATAAATGATCAAACCCGGGTTCAATATTGATAAATCGCCAATCAATTACCAAGGGCAAATGTTTTCCCTTAAAAACAATCGGCTTTGGTTTTATTTCCAATCCTTTCTTATCAAACCGGGTAATTGAAGTCGGTTTACTATTCAGGTCAAATACAATTTGGACTTTTGAAATCCCTTTCCCATTCAGTTGAAACTCGCAAACCGCATCTATGCTAAATTCATTCTCAAAGGTGTGTTCTCTCCATCGACCTTCGTAAAACGCTTCGTTAACCAATTTAATCGTATGAGGTGATTTCGTAAGGGACAATTGATAACTTCCCCATTCACTTTGATGATAAGACTTCGAAATAGGGAGTTCTTTTCCATCGATATAAATCTTGCTTCTATTCAAATGGTCATACCCTGCCTCTATCCCATTGAATTTCCATTCTAGAGTTACAAGCTTTTCTTTTGAATGTGCATTCAAAAAAAGCAACACAAATACGCAAGTTAAGAAGTAGTTCAACACTATATCTATTTCAATACTACAAAGTTAGTGAATAAACCGAACTATTGTATACAGATTTGGTGTATTTTAGGATTCCTATTATACCCCCAGTTTCCTATCAATAAAGTAGATTGATTTTCAGAAAGCATTCCAACCTTCACTAGAATTAAGCATTAGAAACATAGTTATTTATCTAGGTAAATATTATCTTGGCAACAAAATGAAACGAACCAAAATGATTCAAAAGCTATTATTTATAGGCGCAGTATGCTGTTTTACGCATTATTCAATCGCGCAAGATGAAGAAGAAACTGAAAGTACTGTCGATACAAATCTGGTGGAACAGACGTTTCAATCCACCCGAATTGTAAGCGGTCACTCTGTGGAATGTCTGCGAAAAGGTGTATTGGAATTCCGTGTAGAGCATCGTTTTGGTGATTTGGCTGGATCCAATGGAGGAGTTCAAAATTGGTTTGGACTAGATAATTCAAGTGATATCCGATTGGGATTTGAATATGGCATCACAAATAACATCATGGTTGGTGTAGGAAGAAGTAAAGGAAGCGGAACCCCTTACCGATCACTGATTGATGGCTTTGCTAAGTACCGGTTCCTTCAACAGAGAAAAAAAGGAATGCCTATTTCGTTAGCTGTCACCGGAAGCATGTTTTATACTTACATGAAAGCCCTTCCTGATATTTACGCTGTTGCACATTTCCCGAAACAGGAATACCGCTTTTCCTATTCCGCATCATTAAATATCGCTCGTAAGTTTGGTGACTTGGTTAGCTTAGCAATAATGCCTACTGTTGTTCACCGCAATTACGTTGCTGCGGATGATCAAAACACCCTTTTTGCCTTAGGCGGAGCTATGCGGTGGTCGATTACTCAGCGTTTGGGAATCATGGTGGAATATTATCAGGTTTTTCAAGATAAAGGAATGCGTAAAACGAATTTCAACAGTCTTGGGTTCGCCGTGGAATGGTTGACATTCGGACACAATTTCACCATTTACTTAACCAACTCACGCGGTTTTGGAGAAACACAATTTATTACCAACACCTATGAAAATTGGTTGAAAGGTCAATTTAGGATTGGTTTTTGCATCGGACGTAAGTTCGAGTTCGGACAATAGCAAAAAGTTCAAAGGATTCAACTGAAAAGTGCGACTTTAAAATGAAAATCCATTTTGAACATTTACATAAAAACAACTAATTATGAAAAAATTACTTTATCCAGCTTTAGCCATTTGCATCTTTGCAGGCTCTGCATTTGTAACGCTTACAGCAACAAAGGACTATACCTTCAAAGAAGGATTTACGATCTCATTTAAAAGCAAGGACCCTTCCGGTGAATTCAAAAAAGCCAAAGGAACCATCACTTTTGATGAAAGTGATCTGGACAAAGCCAAGTTCGATATTTCCATTGATGTGAATTCCATCAACACCGGAAACTCCATGCAAAACAAGAAAGCACAGACATCCGAGTGGTTTGAGGGAACCAAATACCCAACCATCAAATTTGTTTCTTCGAAAGTCGAAAAATCCGGAGATGGATATTCCATTACCGGTAAACTGACAATGAAAGGGGTTACCAAAGAGAAAAAAATCCCTGCTACTGTTACAAAATCAGGGAACGATCTGACTTTCACTGGTAAGTTTACTGTGAATCGAATTGATTATGGTGTTGGACACAAAAGCGATGCTGTTCCGGATTTGATGAATATTTCGTATTCGATTCCTGTATCAGAAAAATAGAATTTCCATGTTTAAACGTTTTTTCTTCTTGGGTGCTGTTGCCGGAGTCTTTGCATCGCTCGTCGCATGGATTTATTCATCGGTTTATAAGAGTATGATAGCTGACTTCACAGAAGTTACCGGATTTTGGCACTTGTTATGCTTTTCCCTGATGATCACTTTAGGAATCAGCATTATTGGAACTGCAATCTATGCGCTTTTAAAAAACAGGTCATTGGCAGCTTTCATTTGCAATTTCATTCTTTCAGGATTTTCCGTTTCACTGGTTTTCTATGTATTCCTGATGGATGACCCTGAATTTAAGAATGAAGATACCATGGCTATGATTGACTATTTCAAAGGATACATGATTCCTTTTGTATTTATTCCTGCACTTTCCTGGATGAGTTTTAAACCTTTATTTATTAAATAGTCGATGAAAAAAACAACTTCCCTTTTCTTCGTT
This sequence comes from Fluviicola taffensis DSM 16823, assembly GCF_943372375.1. Taxonomy (GTDB): domain Bacteria; phylum Bacteroidota; class Bacteroidia; order Flavobacteriales_D; family Crocinitomicaceae; genus Fluviicola; species Fluviicola taffensis_A. The sequence goes on from NZ_CALRYJ010000004.1 coordinate 335,102, forward strand.
ATGAGCAGCTTTACGGTAATTGCATTGTTTCTGCCAAGCGGCTGTTCAAAGGCAAAGGCCCCTGCTCCCCTGCCTCAGATTGTTTGTACGAGCACCATTTCGTTCAGTCAGCAAATTGCCCCGATGATTGAAGAAAACTGTTCAAGTTGTCACGGAGCCGGAGCTGGAACAACGCCTGTGTTATCCAATTACACCGAAATTTCAGAGAATGCAGATGCAATAATCAATACCTTGCGTGGAACTCCTCAATTAATGCCGGAAGGTGGCCCTGCACTTGCAGATTCACTCATTCAACAATTTCAATGCTGGATGCAACAGGGAAAAATGAATAACTAAAACGGTCATGCACAAAAATTACATTTACTTTGGATTGCTGCTAGGATCAACTCTTTTATTAAGTTTTTCAGGGAAAGAATCCATTCAGACAGTTAAAAATTTCAGTGCCAATTTTCATTTATTGAATCAGGCTGGTAGCCCTGGTGGAAAAACCGGAGCTCCCGGAGACGCAACTTGTACACAATGTCATTCCGGATCCGTACAAAGTGGTTCCGGATTCAATCTTGTGACCCTGACCTCAGGTGGAAGTCCTGTGACGGAATATTTGCCGAGCACAACCTACCAGGTAACTGTAACTATGTCGACTAACAATGTAAAAAACGGATTCGAGATCGTCCCATTAAACCCCAATAATACCATGGCGGGTACGCTTGCAATTACAGATGCAACTCATACCAAAACAATTACCAGTTTGGGAAAGACGCGTGTAACTCATAAACTTGCAGGAACCAGCTTGACTAGTTGGTCATTCAACTGGACTTCTCCAGCAACGAATGTAGGAACAGTCACTTTTTATCTGGCAACGAACGAAACAAATTCCAATGCAGGTTCCACCGGAGATGTTATTCGCACATCACAGCATCCATTCGGATCGCAGGCCGGAATTCAGGAAGCTGCAAATAAAATTGAAACCAGTATCGGATATCAGGCAAGCACAAACTCGTTGAACATTCAGCTGGACAGCAAAGTGGACGGATCTGTATTTGTCAATGTCGTGGATCTGTCCGGAAAATCCGTTTTTACGGAAGATCTGGGAACAGTAAGTTCAGGTGAAAGTGCATTTTCGGTTCGATTGGATAAAGAATTAAACAGCGGTATTTACATGGTCAACGTTTCCGTAGACAATAACATGACCCTGAAACGGATTTTTATTTCGAAGTAGACCAATGGATTACTAATCTTTGCTTGCTCAGTTTTTCCCATGAATATCGTATCATTGCCTCATCCGAATAAATTTCTCATTATTGAGCCTTTGGATTACGACAATCCTTACAATTTTCACACTCCCCATCGGCACGATTATTTTGAGATTATTCTGGTAGAAAGTGGCAATGGACATCAACTGATCGATTTTACCGGAAGTGAACTGAAACCCGACCATATTTACGTCGTATATCCGGGACAGATCCACTTGTTAAAACGAGAAAGCGCCAATGGATTGATCATTCAATTCAAAAAGGAAATTTTTGAGCATATTTTCCCGATACAGCATCATTACCTGTATTCACAAGAATCTGAAATTGCAGTGACACCTGCCGATTTCAAGCATCTATATGCTTTAGCCCAAAGTATTTTTGCTTTGAGCAATAACGAGAACCTCTCTCCATTATCCATTCATAAATCGTACAGTTATCTTCAAATTATCCTCATTTCAATCATTGAGTTTTCGAATAAAAATCCCCATCAGACCGCAAGCAATTTTGCCGGTAAGTTCCTGCAACTTGTAAGCCAGCACGTGAGAGCCAAAAAGAAAGTCGCAGATTACTCGGAAATGATGAATCTAAGCCCGGACCGATTAACCTCCTTGTGTAAGGATGCTTTCGGCATCACTCCGCTGAGACTTATTCACGAAGAATTATTACTTGAAATCAAACGACTCATGGTTTTGGGTAATTTGTCCCTCAAAGAAATCTCCTATGAAATGAACTTCGACTCAACGGCCAATTTCAGTGCTTTCATTAAAACGGCTACAGGAAAAACCCCATCCGAATTACAATCTGAATTGAAAAGTGAATGACAAACACGCACACCAATAACTATCAGGATTGGAAATTCATAATTTATCACTGCAATTTCATAACAAGAAACAGCTTCCTGATAACTAGCTTCGTAACAATCAATTATACAGAATGAATCATCTACTATATAAAAACAAATTTATTAGATCATGAACAAAAATTACCTATTTATCGGACTGTTAGCATCAGCAGGGCTTCTAGTAAGTTTTTCAGGAAAAGAATCCATTCAGACAGTTAAAAATTTCAGTACCAATTTTCATTTATTGAATCAGGCTGGAAGTCCTGGCGGAAGAACCGGAGCTCCCGGAGACGCAACTTGTACGCAGTGCCATTCAGGAACAGTCCAAAGCGGTTCAGGATTCAATCTTGTTACCTTGACCTCCGGTGGAAATCCTGTCACGGAATATTTGCCAAGTACAACCTACCAGGTTACTGTAAGCATGTCGACGAACAACGCCAAAAACGGATTTGAGATTGTCGCTCTAAACCCAAGTAATACCATGGCGGGTACATTTGCAATTACAGATGGGACACATACTAAAACAATTGTTTCAGGAGGAAAAACACGTGTAACTCATAAACTTGCCGGCACCAGTCTGACTAGTTGGTCATTCAACTGGACTTCTCCGGCTACGAATGTCGGAACAGTTACTTTTTACCTGGCAACCAACCAGACAAATAGCAACAGTGATGATACAGGAGATGTTATCCGTACTTCTCAGCATCTGTTTGGAAGCCAAGCGGGTATTGAAGAAGAAGCAAGCAAAGTTGAAACACGTATCGGATACCAAGCCAGCACAAATTCATTAAACATTCAGCTGGACAGTAAAGTTGACGGATCAGTATTTGTCAATGTAGTGGATCTGTCCGGAAAATCCGTTTTTACCGAAAATATGGGAACGGTAAGTTCCGGTGAAAGTGCCTTTTCTGTTCGATTGGACAGAGAATTAAACAGCGGTGTTTACCTAGTCAACGTTTCTGTAGATAACAATATGACCATGAAACGGGTTTTCATTTCGAAGTAATAAAAAGCTGTATACTTTTTAATCCGGATAAAAATGTGGGGACGCGAAGCATCGCGTCCCTAACTATTTTTATCCTATTCTTCTCTGAACCAACTCCTCTACCCGTTCATAAAACTGAGCAGGCGTGGCAGTTCTCCATTCAATGTCTTCCAAATCTCCTCCCATCACAAAGTAATGATCTACACGTGCTTTCTCAAACTCGCTGATCACATGATCGTGAAAATTGATTAATGCAATCCACCCATCTTCCACATCATCAAACCATTCCTCGTAATAACAATCGTCTGAGTAATGAAAATTCAACACGTTTTCTCCTATCAGGATAAACTTATTGATTCCCTGAAGCATAATTTCTTCAATCACATTGCGTTTAAGGGTCATGATATCATTCTCAATGGCATCATTCCACTCCCCTATGAATTCCATAATTGCAAATCCCTCCTCATAATCAACAAAAAGGATTTTTGAAAAGAGTGTCCTGGAACCAATATTGTCCCATTGTGGATGAATCAGGAAATTATAAATACGGTCTGTAAATTCAAATTCGCTATATTCCCTATTGTAAAATGGAGAAAGTGAATCCTCAGAAGCGATGTACAAGTGTCTCCAATTAAAATAAGGCTCAATAAAATGCACAGAATCAGCGTTTTAAGTTTGGAATAAAAATTGTAAAAATGAACTTCGAAATTAAAAAGAAAGTCTACATTTGAGTGTCAATTTGAAACAAAAATTTACCTATGAAAAAATACAATAAATCGCTAATTCTCACCATTTTCACTTTGAGTGGAATTTTATTCGTTAGCTCATGCTCTTCTGATTCTAAAGAACGGGATGCTGCTGAATCCACTTCCGCTTTGATTGAAGGTAATGAAAAAATTGTTGCTTTCGGTCACATCAGTGCCATGAATATTTTGAACAATGCGGATTATAAGAGTATCCCGAAAGTGAATGTGATCCTAGGAAGCGTTTTGGGAAATTGGAAAAAAGGGTTGGAAATTGACAAACCGATCTATTACGCATTAGAAGCCCCATTTGCAAAAAATGGTACTCCGGAAACCATTTACGCCTTGATCAATGTCAAGAACCAAGATAGTCTTTCATCCATCATCAGTGAAATGGGATATTCCTTGGATAAGGATGGTGACATTTCATACCATCAGGAAGATGATGTGACTTTCGGTATTCGGAACAACCTCCTGATCATCATCAGTAAGCCCGGTGAGTATGACGGTAAGGCAAAAATCAAAGAGGCATTCAAACTGACGGAAGGTGACCTTTCAGAAGATAAGGCAGAGGAAATCATCGAACAAAAAGGAGATATCGTTTCAGGTGTTGACATTGCACGTTTATTAAATACTTCAAACACCGAACTAGCAAAATTATCGACAGAAAAGAAAGATCATTTGGACGAATTGGTGGAAGATGCTTACATCAAAACGGTTGCAAATTTCACCAATGGAATGGCGACAGTCGAATCCTTTAACCTCTTCTCCGAAGATTTGAAAGATGAGTTGTTCTTCAAGGATAAAAATGGCGCAACATTAGTCAGTAAGCTTGGTGGTGGTGACCCATGGATGGGAGTTGCAATGAACCTGGACTTACGAAAAGGGGAAAGCTTCTTGACCGACTATTTACCAACTGCGCAAAAACGTTTGATGGAGGATTTTCCAGGTGAAGCAAAATTTGCATTATTGGCTCTTGGAGAAAACCCTTTCTCCAGATTATTCTCAGGTCAGGCCGGTGTGGTTTTAAAAGGGAATCCAAAATCAGCAATGGGAATGGAATTGGAGTATACCAGCTTCTTAGGTCTTGGTCCGAAAGGAGATATCCTGCAACAAATACTGGATCAGCAATTCTCTGTTCTTGCAGAAAAGAAAGGAGATACTTATGTAATGGGAGATTTACGTGTTCAGTCGAACAAAAAAGGCATTTTCGCTTCCAGTGGAAAAGAAACAGGTGGAAAATTGAACCTTCCTCCCTATGCTAAGAATTTTGGCGAAGACAGCTTCTCCTTATTCATTGCATTCGAAAAAATGGACGTTGCCAGTTTGGATCTGGAAGACGAAGCAAAGGTTGTTGAAATCCTTCAGTACGTTACAATCAATGTAAACAGAGATGGTTCCAAAATGGTCATCGCTGCGAAAAATAAGAATACCAATATTTTGAAACAGGTCACTGATTTTTACGCGAAACAAATCATGGGTAAAATTGATTCCATGGGAGCGTAATGAATTGCTTTATTATTAGGAAAGGCTGCTCAGTAAATGGCAGCCTTTTTTATTGGGAAGCTCCTGAAAAACGCTTAAAACTCCAGCTTTTTATTATTCAAACTAAAAAACATTATTTATTGAAAATCAGTATTTTAACCTAAAATCTGTTCGTATCTTCGCTAACAAGCAAATTTGCGAATTCTGAAATTTTGAAATTTTCAGCTCACTCCAATTAAGTGCCATTCACATTCTTTTTTTTCGTATCTTGTTCTGCCAAATTAAACTGATGAAAGAAAAGAAAGATTGGAATCAATTGACTCCTGACGAAGAGCGTATTATCGTTCGTAAAGGAACCGAATATCCCTTCACCGGTCAATACAACAAATGGAATGAAGAAGGTGTTTTTGTGTGCCGTCGTTGCGAAGCCCCATTGTATCAAAGTTCAGACAAATTTGATTCCGGATGCGGATGGCCTTCTTTCGACGATGAAATTCCAGGAAGTATCAAACGTATTCCTGATGCCGATGGAAGACGTGTAGAAATTGTTTGTGCAAATTGCGAAGGTCACTTAGGACACGTCTTTAACGGAGAACGCTTCACCCCAAAAGACACACGCCATTGCGTCAATTCATTAAGCATTCTATTTGTAAAAAAATAATGGAGTTAATCTTTCAAATGCTTTTCAACCAATTCATCCAATTCAAGGTGTTTTGATTCTTGAAAAATTTCTTTATGAAAATCATCTAGCTTACGCAGAGTATTAACCAAGAATAGCAATTCTTCATCACTCAAAATTCCTGTCGCAATGGTTGAAAGTGATTTGGTGGTCGAAGCAGTAGAATAAACAGCAATGCGCCCTTTATCTGTTATGGAAACACGAACGCTTCGTTTATCTCTCAAATCATCTGTTTGCTCCAAATAACCTTTACCAATTAATCGCTTAATGATTTCCGTACCAGTAGTTATCTGATGTGCGTTGTGATTAATCAATTCACTTTTAGTCATACTTCGCTCTTGAAGCATTACAATCAGATAAGTGAATTCTTCAATGGAAGCAACTTGGGTTTTTGGCATCGCCTTTCGGGCATAATTATCCACATATCTTCCCATTTTGCCGATAAATGCACTTGCCATTTCAGTCAGTGTCTGCCGGTTAAAATTTTCCCAGCTTGAGATCCCAAAATCAATACCGTTATCTCCGGTCTGTCCCAAACGTTTGTTCATGAACAGTAAAAAACCAGTTAAGGAATCTCCTTGCAAATCATTCGCTATTGATTGTTTGTATTCCTCATACTGCTTGATTAATTGAACTAAAGTACTCTCCATTTGTTTACTACTGTAGTACGAAAATACAATAACTTGTACAAAAATGTTGTAAAAAACAGATTTATATTACAATTTCGTATTAAATTTGTATCGACTAATACGAAAACACATGAAATTAAATCGGTTACTTCTCATTTTATTTTTCTTTGCTTATTCAAAAGTAGATGCACAAACAAAAGGAATTATCCAGGGGGTGGCTCGTGATAAAAACACGCAAGAACTCCTGATTGATGGAATTGTAAAAGTTGCAGGAACCGACTTTGCTGTGAAAACGGATGAAAATGGATCTTATCAACTCGAAGTTCCAACAGGAACTTACAATGTAACTTTTAGTTTGGCAACGTATGAAAGTTTGACCAAGTATAATATCGTCGTAACTTCCGGAAATGCACAAATTGTAAACTTTGAAACCGCAGAGGTTGAAACGGAGATAAAAGAAGTCATTATTACCAGTTCAAATGCCACCAGAGCGGATGCCACAGACATGGTAACCCCATTGTCTGTTCAGAGATTAACAACAGAAGAAATTAAAAGCAATCCGGGAGGAAACTATGATGTTTCTAAAGTTGTTCAATCACTTCCCGGAGTTGGAGGATCAACCGGAGGAGCCGGTCGAAACGATATTATTATCCGTGGAGGTGCTCCGAATGAAAATGTGTATTACTTAGACGGAATTGAAATACCCGTCCTAAATCATTTCCAAACCCAGGGAAGTTCCGGTGGAGCCCAAGGAATCATCAACGTTTCTTTTATTGAAGAATTAAAACTTTCTTCTTCTGCTTTTGATGCAAGATATGACAATGCATTAGCTTCCACATTCGTGATCAAACAAAGACAGGGAAATAACCAAAAATTCTCAGGGAATGTGAGAGCAAGCTTGACAGAATCAGCCATTACATTGGAGGGTCCAATAGGAAAGAAAACCGATTTCCTTGTCGCCGGAAGATTCTCCTACTTAGACTTACTTTTCAAATTAATTGATTTACCCATCCGACCACGTTATCAAGATTATCAGCTAAAAATTTCAACCAAACTGAATGAAAAGACCACCCTTACATTTATTGGTTTGGGTGCTATTGATAAATTCAACTTCGGAGCGACCCGGAAAGCCAGTCCGGAGAACGAGTATTTCCGTCGTTCACTTCCATTCATCGAACAATGGAATTATACCACCGGAATCACTCTAAAACGATTGATTAAAAAAGGATACCTCAATTTTGCCCTTAGCCGAAACATGTTCAATAATCAATTGGATCAATTCAAGGATGCTCAATATGACAATGAGGCTTTTCGCAACTTCGGATTGCAATCTCAGGAAATTGAAAATAAGTTCCGTGCAGACTTGAATAAATACGTCAATGGATGGAAATATTCCGTCGGAATATCTGCACAATATGTCAAGTACAATACAAACATCTATTCCAAACTCAATGAAGGAAGCTCCGATTCAGCAGGTAATGTAATAACTCCTCCCCTGGAAATCCGTTTCAAAAGCGCCATTGATTTTTTCAAATTCGGAGCATTTGCACAACTTTCACGTAATTTTTTCTCTGATCGATTATTAATTTCAGGTGGAATTCGCTCCGACATGAATACATTCACAACCGATGGGCTAAATCCGCTTTCAACGCTATCTCCAAGACTTTCTGCTGCATTGAAGATCACTCCGAAATTCGAATTGACAGGAAGTGCAGGAGTTTACTACAAAATCCCTACTTATACCGTTTTGGGTTATCGCAATGACACCAATCAACTGGTAAACCAATCCGTCAATTACATCCGATCAACCCATTACGTTTTCGGCGGACAATTTCTTCCAAATGATGCATTGCGGATCACCTTGGAAGGTTTTTACAAACGGTACTCAAACTACCCGGTCTCAGTGACAAACGGAATTTCTTTAGCAAATCAAGGTCAAGAATATGGAGCTGTAGGAAATGAAGGGGTACAAAGTTCGGGAAAAGGAGAAACCTACGGATTTGAAATCTTCATTCAGCAAAAGTTAGTCAAAAAACTATTTTACTTTGTAAGCTATACCTATGTAAGAAGTAAATTCTCGGGCATCAACGGCTTATTGATCCCTTCAGCTTGGGACAATCAGCATTTACTTTCAGGAACATTGGGATACAAATTCAAGAAAAACTGGCAACTCGGCGCAAAATATCGTCTAGCGGGAGGTGTTCCATATACCCCATTCAACTTGACGGCTTCTCAATTGGCTTATCCCACAACAGGAAACGGGGTGTTGGATTATGCAAATGTAAACACAGAAAGACTAAAAATCTACAGTCAATTGGATTTGAGAGTAGACAAAACCTGGAACTTTAAAGCAACCAGTTTGGTCTTTTTTATAGATATTCAGAATATTCTCGGAACAAAACAACAAGGAACACCCTATTACACTTTCAAACGAACAGATGATAACAGTGCATTTGCCACTACTGATGGTCAGCCTTTAAAATCAGACGGTTCGAACGGAATCCCTTTAATTTTAAAAAACCAATCAGCCACCGTTACTCCAACCTTGGGTTTGATTTTCCAATTCTAAAAAAAAAAACAATCAATCCTTATCCTTTTCCGGGTAAGGATTGGTTCATGGTTCAATCTGCAATAAATGCTTGTCTGCACTGATAAACAGAAACAGAAGCGGCTTTGTTGGAGATAATTTGTGCCAATTGAATATGTGCTGCCAATGCTAATTGTGAATAGTTCTGAGAGCAATTCCCGAAACTTCCTGCACTGGTCACCCACATTTTTTGAATCAGTTCTTCTCCCGAACTAACCTGTCCGATTGCATTTACGACTGCTTTCACATTCAATGCTCCGGCATGATATACGTGCATGGTCAATAAACGAAACCAAATTGCTTGTTCATCCACCACCAAACCTGCACTTTCTGCAATGCCTTTTGCAGAAGGAATGCAAATGCGTTTTAGCAATTGGGAAGCAGCATAAGCAGAACGCATAAAGTCTTTTCGTTCATCTACCGACCGATTCACCGTTAATCCCATAGATCGGGCCACAGATGGCATTAGTTGGAAAGGTCCGTAAGCTCCGACAGATGATTTCTGCATCCTTCCCGGACTTTCAATCAATAAAATGGATTGCGCATACCAGGGATCCACTCCAAACTGCTCAAATGCCGAAACTCCTTTAGGTAAACTTTCAAAAACCAGGTCGAAACGGTAAAAATCATTTTTGCCTGTAGTGACGTTGATTCGTTCATCCGCATTCAAACCTAATAAGGTACGGACGCTATCTTTAAAAACAGTTTTTTCAGCTTCCGTTTGCGTATGCCAATCCTTGTTCGACATCTTAGCGATAATTTGTCGCGTAGATCCTACATTCACCAAAACGGAATCCGGAGAAAGTATCATGATCTGTTGCCAGAATTTCGGATGTTGAAGCTGATCCCATTGCGCGGATTCGATTCCTGCCGCCCCCATAATAATGTGTTCGGAAGTTCCTTCCGTAACTGAAATCATTTCTTTTTCCCAAGTGGAATTTTGAGAGGAAGCAATAAATGGAATACACGCAAGTATTGCAAGGAGAGTTTTGCGTTTCATTGTTATTGTGGGTTTTGGGTGATGCAAATTAAGAAAAAGTGGTGAAAAATGCAATGCATCTGTGAAATTTTAACGGTTCATTTCCAAATAGCCATCGAAACTCACCTCAAAATCGCTTCAATCCTTCTCCATTTACATATCCTTTCAGAATCACTTCTATCTCATCTATTGAAACGGGAAACCAAGACTCCTTCGCGATCTTGCGGATAGTCAATCGTTCCTTAACAGAAAGAGTCCCATCAACGATCAACCCGAAAACAAGCAATCGAGCAATGATTGTATTTTCATGCGGGTCAGAACCAAACAACTCGTCAATCTTCACTTCCTGATCGTATTTCAAATCCAAATCGGGAAGAATCAACAGCATTTCCTTCATGAAAGAATAAAGAGCGAAATTGTATTGTCTCTTTTGCTGAGCAATGAAGTGAACCAATTTGTTCAGTCTCCCCTCAACAAGAATAAGCTGCTCTTCTGAAAATTCACCCATAAAATCCTTTGCAGCGGCAGTTGATACGATGCGCATTTTCGTTTCCTTCATGACTTTCCTGCTGCTCCATGCGTTCCAAAAAGCAAAAATCGGAATCCCAACCAAGTCTGTTACAATTCGCAAAGCATATCTTCCGAGTAAACGTCTTACCAAAAACTTCATCAATACATTGGAAAGCGTCGCCTTCAGTTTTGTCCCGATCAAAAGCGCATAATACGAGAACTTCGTAAGTCCGATATAAGGATTGATCTCTAAAAGCTGCATGTGCTTCGCAGGCATCTCCAGTCCGGCTTCAGTAAGTAAGGCAACTTGATCCTGGTAATCATTTTGGGAAACTGATGGATACTTGTAGATCTCGCAGATTCGTCTCACCGCATAAATATTGAGCATATTCAAGAGCCAGATTTCAGGGAAGATCATCACTACCGCATAGATGGTGTAATAGAGTTCAAAATCAAATTGGTATCCGAAGAAATTGAAATGTTGTGCATCTAATAAACTGGTGAAATGAAACGGGAAGATGACAACCATCACAGCACAAGCACCAATGATCCCTGCGATTGAATAAATCCGTAGTTGCAGATTCTTTAATTGCTTTTTTTGAAGGTCATTCAGTGTATAACCATGTCGTTCATTGCTTTGAATGCCCGCGGTTTTTTTACTCAAATAGGTATGTCCCAGTCGAAATGCAATGCTCTTCTTTCGCTTCTTTTGAATCTCTTCCATAGTTATGGAGTAAAAATACTGAAATAGTTGTTCCATTCTTACGTAACTTTGTGCGGAAGAATATCATGAAATACATCAAGCAGTTTTTTATTTCCGTATTAATCATCCCGGTGAAGATTTACCAATGGGTGATCAGTCCCATTCTTCCAAATTCGTGCAGGTATGATCCAACTTGTTCTGCATACATGATTGAAGCTTTAAGAATTCATGGACCAATCAAAGGGTTGTGGCTTGGAACGCGCAGAATCAGTCGCTGTCATCCGTGGGGCGGACATGGCTATGATCCTGTTCCGGAGAAAAGATGTGATTGTAAGGACAATGAAAAAGGGAAGCAATAACAACTTCCCTTTACGTTTGACTTCAGAACATCTTATTCTTTGATAATTTTTTGAGTCGCTATAAAATCTTCATCTTTTAAACGAACAAAGTAAATTCCATTGGAAAAATTCGAAATATCAAAATCCTCGGAAGGGTTCTGTTTCAATATCATTTCTCCTCTTGCATTATAAACCTCAGCTACAGCATTTACAGATAAGATGTGATTTTCAAAAGATAAGGAAAAACGCCCTTTATTTGGATTTGGAAATGCATTAACGTCCATATTTGAAGCATACTCCGCAACACCTAAATTAATATCACGAATCTTTAAGATGGTTCCGTCCAACCCACAAGTGTAGCCTGCATTAAAACTTGGAAATGAAACACCTACTTGTCGTGAGGAACTAGTTGGTTGAACCGCCCAGGTATTTCCTCCATTGTTTGTTTTTAAAATGGTACTCGTATTGTTTGTAATATTTCCGCCTGCAATAAATCCGGTTGCATTATTCAAGAATTGAATTGATCCGAAATAAGTATTCGCAAAATATTGTGATGTCCAGGTAACGCCAGCGTCCGTTGTCTTCAGAATAAGTCCTTGATTCCCCTGAGCATCCCCTCCTACTGCAAATCCTGTATTAGCATCTGAAAAAGACATTCCCACAAGCTGGTAAATTATGGAATTTCCGACATCCGTATTCATAATGGTCCACGATGAACCTCCATCGGTTGTTTTAAGAATCGTTTTATAATTTCCTCCAACATAACCAGTAGATGCATTCAAAAAGTAAATACTTTTCAGGTCTAAACTAGTTCCTGAATTGAGAGATGTCCAGGTAGAACCTGAATCCGCAGATTTCAATATGGTACCACCACTTCCAACCACAAAAACGGTAGATCCATTCAAAAACAGGTTGTCAAGGTTATACGTCGTTCCTGAATTGACTGAACTCCAGGTTGCTCCTCCATCAGTAGTTTTAATTATCAGACCGTTATATCCAATTGCTAATGCAGTTGTAGAATTAATCATCAGCACGTCTCTTAAAGTGGTAGTAACTCCCGAATTTTGTTGATTCCAATTGGTTCCTCCATTAGTTGTCTTGACAATTTCACCTCCATAGGTAACTGCCATTCCCACATTATCATCCACAAAGTTAATTGCCGAAAAAACGCTCGTTAAACCACTATTTTGCGGAATGAATGTTTGAGAAAAAGAATTGAGGACTAATAGAAGTGCTCCAAAAATAAGTAAGATTATTTTCATAAGATTTAGTTATTAATTATTTTGATTTGGTCAAAGATATGTTTTTTTAATCTCCAAAAATGAGAGAATAAAGGCTGTTCAAACTATTCATTCCAAAAAAACACAAAATTATTTCTCCAATCCATTTATTTTATTTTACTTTGAATTTCAAAGTTCTTTTATGGAAAGTGAAAAATATTTAGCGCAACTTCAGGAGATTCAATCGATGATGCAAAAATCTTCGAAGTTTTTGTCTTTGTCAGGCTTGTCCGGAATCCTTGCAGGCACTTACGCTTTAATTGGAGCAGGTATTGTTTACTCGATGAGAGCGCGACTTACTTCTGCTATCAGCTATGATTCCGTAGAATTTTTGACCGTGGTAGGTATTGCCCTGCTTGTAATGGTTCTTTCATTGGTAACCGGGATTCTATTCTCCGTGCGAAAAGCAAGAAAAAGACAAGAAGTGATCTGGAACCAGGTATCGAAATTGTTCATCATGAGTTTCATGGTTCCCTTGGTTACAGGAGGTTTATTCGCCATCATATTAATAACCAAAGGTGCGATCGGACTCGTATCACCTGTCACCTTATTGTTTTACGGGATAGCGTTGGTTAATGCCAGTAGGTATTCATATGAAACCTTGCGAAATTTGGGATTCATCTTTATCATTCTCGGATTGGCAAACAGCATGTATATTGGTTATGGTTTGTATTTTTGGATGTTCGGTTTCGGAATCTGTCACATATTCTATGGTGCATACATGTATCTGAAATACGATTATAAAAAGCAATGACAAGTATTATCTCAGATATCAACAAAACATTTGACCATCGGATCAGACTGGGAATCATGTCTATTCTGATGGTGAATGACACGGTCGACTTCAATCGACTGAAAGAACTATTGGAGGTTACCGATGGGAACCTTGCCTCTCACATAAAAGCCCTGGAGCTTTCCGAATACATCGACATCAAGAAACAGTTCATTGGAAAAAAACCAAATACGACCTATGAAGCAACATTACTAGGAAAACAGACATTTGCCAAGCATTTGGCCGCGCTTGAGCAATTAATCAAAACCAGCAAATAGCTATTTTTTTATTCATTTACTTTGAAATTCAAAGTTCTTTTAAACAAATTAAAACATGGAAAATAACCAAGAAGCAAATAACAAGGAAACGAATGAGTTCGTGAAATTCCTGAATTCCTCGATCGGGCGATTAACTCTGATTGCCGGTTTAACCATTGTTCTGCTCATACCGATGATCAACGTCACCTCACTTATTCATGAGCGACAAAACAGAGCCTTAGCTATCAAAAGTGATATTCGTTCCGAATGGGGCGGTAATTTCAACTACAAAGGATTGGTTCTAAGAATTCCAATCAAAAACAGCAAGCACAAAAAGTACCTCTTCTTTTTCCCGGAAAACGAAAAAACAAGTCTCAATGTCAATGCAAGTATCAAAAAACGTGGCATTTATCATTTTCCTGTATTTCAATCCCGCAATCATACTTCGGCGGAATTCATTCCCAACCTGAACAATCCGAACCTGGATCTTTCAAAGGCTCAATTTGGTCTTCTCGCCCTAGCTGAAACACGTATCTCCGATATGGAAAAAATAGAAGTAAACGGATTAGGATTGGAAATTGGACAGCAAACCATGGCTGAAAACAGTCCTGAAAAGTTATTTTACGCAACCGCTCCATTCACTATTGACAAATCAACCACCCAAATCAATGTCAATACAAACTACACCGTAAATGGTTCCGGGAAAATCATCCTCCATGGTTTTGCCAAAAAAAGTGCGTACAAAATGACTTCAAACTGGAACAATCCATCCTTTTCCGGTACTTCTCTTCCAAATCCGGATTCTTTCGAAGTTAAAAACGGCTTCACAAGTTCCTGGAGTATTATGAATATGGCTCAAAATCCCAAAACAGGAATAGACCACTCCAACCAATACGGAAAAACAGCTGAAGCATCGGTGGATTTCCTGGAAGCAATCGATCATTATCAACTCAATGAACGAACAGTTAAATACGCCATCCTGGTCATTCTTTTGACTTTTACAGTGTTCTACCTCATCGAATTAATCGGAAAAATGAGTATTCATCCAATCCATTACCTGATGATCGGTCTCTCATTAATCTTATTTTACATTATTCTACTCTCCTTCTCGGAACAATTCGGTTTTGCACGTTCTTATTTAGCTGCGGGAATTGGAATTATCTCCTTATTAAGCTGGTATGCTTATTCTGTTCTTCGATCGCTGAAGTTTGCGCTCACCATTCTCATTGCGATTTCAATCCTTTACGGTTTCCTGTATGTCATCGTAAATCTTGAAACCTACGCCTTGATGGTTGGAAGTTTGGGATTATTTGTTGTCCTGGCAGCAATCATGAGCTTTACCCGACGATTGAAAGTTTGAGTTACATCAAATCAAAGAGGCTGTCTAAAAAGGGCAGTCTCTTGTTCTTTTCCCGCAAATTCGCAAATTTTAAGGTCGCCTAACGGTCGACCTGTCCTCTTGAACAAACCAATTTAAGTTGCTTTCAATGATCTTTTTCATGAACTTAATATAAAATGGAAC
>NZ_CALRYJ010000005.1:0-286787 GCF_943372375.1 Fluviicola taffensis DSM 16823
TACAAGCATACGCAATCAAATACCCAGCAACTCCTTTATATTTCCCATTGCTTCCCCAATTAGAAGGTGCTACTTCCAAATAATCCATGAACGGGCCAAAAGTTTCATGAATCGAGAAAATCATACATCCTTCAATAATGCTTGGAGAATTTTCTTTTACCAGGATAAATGCTCGTTTCCCTTTTACTAAACTATGTTTACTGAAATTGAACGACCAACCATCAGCTAACGAAGGTATTTCCTTTTTATCTCCTTCTCTAATTTCTCCGCTAACAAGCTGACCCGAATCAACTTCTAAAATCCTTACTTTCATTCATGCTAATAGTTTCAGGTTATCAGTAATTCGAAAGACACAAAAATATCGTCTGATTTGTACGATTATTTTATCAAATCGTCAAAATTGTACGAAAAAAATCACACCCGCAAAAACAGATGTGATTTCACCAAACTACCAAAGCTACTCGTCATTCAACCAACTGAAATGACTTTGTTAACCATAGAACACAATAACTTCAAAAAGTAACAAAAAACCCCGAAGCAAATTACATCGCTTCGGGGTTCCTAATTATTATTCGGTTGCTACTTCTTACAAAGAAAAAGCTGCTTTTACTTGATCTACGAAATCCAATTTTTCCCAAGTGAACAATTCAACTTCTTTCACCACTTGTGTTCCGTCCGGTGCAGTGAATGTTTTCTTAACCACTTCGTTTTTACGTCCCATATGTCCGTAAGCAGCAGTTTCAGAATAAATCGGGTTTCTCAATTTCAAACGTTGTTCGATAGCGTATGGACGCATGTCGAAGATCTCAGCACATTTCTTAGCGATATCTCCATCAGACATTGTCACTTTAGAAGTCCCGTAAGTATTGATGAACAAACCACAAGGTTTAGCAACACCAATCGCATAAGAAACCTGAACCAACACCTCATCACACAATCCAGCTGCAACCAGGTTTTTAGCGATGTGACGTGTAGCGTATGCTGCAGAACGGTCTACTTTTGAAGGATCTTTTCCGGAGAAAGCACCACCACCGTGAGCACCTTTTCCACCATACGTATCCACGATGATCTTACGTCCCGTCAATCCCGTATCTCCGTGAGGTCCTCCGATTACGAATTTCCCTGTTGGGTTGATATGGTAAGTGATCTGGTCGTTGAACAACGCTTGCAATTCCGGTTTCAATTTCGCTTTCACACGAGGAATTACGATGTTCACGATATCGTCGTTGATTTTTTTCAACATCTCCGCTTCAGCAGCGAAATCATCGTGCTGTGTAGAAACTACGATCGTATCAATACGTTGAGGAACATTGTCATCAGAGTACTCGATCGTTACCTGAGATTTTGCATCCGGACGCAAATACCCGATGATATGAGATTCGTTGTTACGGATTTTAGACAATTCCTGTAAGATATTGTGCGCCAAATCCAAAGCCAACGGCATGTAATTCTCCGTTTCTTTCGTTGCGTAACCAAACATCATTCCTTGGTCACCAGCACCTTGAGCTTCTGCTTTCGCTTCGAAATCATCGTTTGAAACTTTACGGTCAACTCCCTGATTGATATCGGAAGACTGATCGTGAATTGCAGAAAGAATCCCACAAGAATTTGCTTCGAACATGTATTCGGACTTCGTGTAACCGATTTTACGGATCACTTCGCGGGCAATTGCCTGAACATCCAAATACGTATTTGTTTTTACCTCACCAGCCAAGACAACTTGCCCTGTTGTTACTAAGGTTTCGCAAGCGACTTTCGATGTTGGGTCGAAAGCCATAAAGTTATCGATTAGCGCATCTGAAATTTGATCCGCTACTTTATCCGGGTGACCTTCAGAAACAGATTCTGAGGTAAACAAGTATGACATAGTCCGTGAGTATAAAATTTATGGTCGCGAAATTAGTGAAAAAAAAGAAATTGATTCGCGAATGTTGAAAAAACAGATATTAATATTCTATTAAATTAATAGATTAATCAAGTGGAATAGTCCTTGATTTTAATCAGTCTTGCTCAAAATGACTCAAAATCAATCTGTTTTTGTTGTATTTGAGCTGTAATTGATATTTTATAGTTGTTATCCCGAAAAACCAGTATTTACCTGAAAATAAAGACGGTAAACGAAAAAGGTATATTTCCTTCTCAAATTCTATTATATTATTTGCATTTTTGTATCTTCAATAAAAAGCATTTAAATGGATGTAAAATCAAAAGAATATATTAGTGGATTATCTCAACTTGAGTTAATGAATGCTAATGGAGATTCTTTTGGATTAATACATATTTCTGAGTTAGAAAATCCTAGCATCGATTTCTACCAAAAACTCTCCCTTGAAAAAGCTAAAAAAGTTGGGGCCAACGCAGTTTATTTTAGGAATTTTCCCGAATCACAAAGACCTTCTAAACCCCAATTATACATTTTTGATTTCACTTCATCTGAAAGAGACATAGTTGAAATTCATAAAAACATATGGAGCAGTACGGAAGTTCGATTATACATTGTCATTAATAAATCTGAAATAAAATTCTTTAATTCATCTAAGCCAGTCGAACATTTCAAAGGAGGCGATTTATATGTATCTCCATTTGAGACTTTAAAAATTGCAGGAGAAGCCATAAAAAAATACAAAGAATATTCTGGAAAAAAATTTGACAACGGCTCTTTTTGGGAGGAAACCAAGTATGATTTTGGTTATAGTGAAACTGCATATGAAAAACTTATTTCTCAGCTTAAAATCACAAGAAATCAATTTCTTGAAGTAATAAAACTCGACAGGGTTATCGCAAGTAAGCTCCTTGTTTTAGGGATTCTAGTTAAATACTTAGAAGAAAGAATTGATATTGATGAAAATGGAAACGAAACCAGAGTTTTTACTTCTGATTTTTTCAATCAAGAAAAATTTGGATGGTCGAATGACTTCACGGAAACCATAAGAAAAGGAAACGAATTCACCCTTAACCTATTTGAATATCTTAGTAATCATTTTAATGGTCGGATTTTTTATTTATCGGAGGAATATAAAGAACAAATAAAAGAAATAGATTTATCTCCATTAGCTGATTTTCTATCAGGAATGTTGGATAATAATCAATTTGTTTTTTGGAGATTATATTCATTTAATTATCTCCCTATTGAATTAATCAGTAGCATTTACGAAATGTTCTTAGAGGCTGACAATACTACAGGAGTTGCATACACACCTTCTTACCTAGTTAGTTTTATGATAGATGAGTGTATGCCTATCAATCAACCAAAAGAGAATTTTAAGATCTTAGATCCAGCCTGTGGCTCCGGAATTTTTTTAGTCTCTGCTTATAAACGAATTATTGATTGGTGGAGAGTTTCAAATTATAAACAAACAGGAGAGTGGATTTTACCTGGAAAAGAAAATCTAGACGAATTAAAAAGTCTACTAAAAGAAAGTATCTATGGCATTGACATTGCCAATGAAGCTGTTGATTTAGCCATTTTTAGTTTGAGTTTGACTTTGTGCGACATTTTATCTCCAAAAGTTATTTGGGAAAACTTGCGATTTGATAATTTGAGTGAAAATGTAGTAGCCTCAGATTTCTTTGATTGGTATCCAGTGAATAAAAATAAAAAGTTTGATTTAGTTATAGGGAATCCGCCTTTTATAGAATATGGATTAAGAGAAACTAAGATTAATAGTTTGGTTTCTGAATTGAATTTGATAGAACAAGTCCCCAATAATCAAAGTGCATTATTATTTACTATTCTAGGGATGAACCTCGTGAAAAAAGAGCAAGGCTTACTTTCATTTATTTTACCCTCTGGTCCTTTATTATATAATAATTCACCTAAACCAATAAATTTTAGAAGGTGGTTATTTAGTGAGTACAATATCCCACAAATAATAGATTTTACATATTTAAGTAATACTCTTTTCAAAAATAAAGGAAATGAAAAAAATGTTGCTGTTTCCGCATTTTTTCTAGAGAATAAAGTCCCAGATAAAAATCCAATTTATCATATTACGGTTAAAAAATTAAAGACGGCTAAAGAACGTCAGTATTTTGAAATTGATCATTATGATTTCCACAAAGTTGGTAAATCTGATGCTATAGATAATCCCTTCGTTTGGAAATCCAATTTACTCGGAGGAGGAAGATTAGTGCCCTTTATTAGTAGATTAACTAGTTTTCAAAGTTTAAAAGATTTTCTTGACAAGAAAAGGAAGAACGGATGGATTTATGGAGACGGGTTTATTAAAGGAAAAAATGATGATGAATTAGTTGCATCAGACTTTGAAAAGAAAAAAGGAGGATATTCAGAAGCTTCTTTTCTTACGAATTTGGATTATGTAGAACCTGAAGATTTTTCTGAAAATGGAATCCAGAACACAAGAAAAAACACTTCGAAATATTTTCAGTGGCCTAGAAATGAAAATATTTTCAAACCTTCTTTATTATTAATAAAGAAAAACATTGGTTCAACCTCAATTCCTGTTTTTTTTAGTGATGCAGCATTAGGATATAAAAATGAAATAATAGGCATTCACTCTCCCGAAATTGAAAAGGAAGAACTCAAAAAAGTGTTTAATCGAATAAAAGGTAATTCCATTTATCGATTTTATATTTTATCAACAAGTGCTAGAAGTGGAGTAAGTCGATCAACCAAAACAACATTGCAGAAAGATATTTTAGGCATCCCCTTTCCAGAAAATGAAAAAGATATTGAATTGACAAAATTCGATGAAATTTTGGTTAGCGACACTTTAAAATATGGTTTGGAATTTTTAGGAAAAGACACTAATGTAAAAGTATTAAAAATAACCTCTGAACAAGAGCTAATTAGTTTCGGAAAAATCTTTTGTGAGGTTTTAAATTCATTATTTGAAATAGAATCAAAAAAATATTCTTTAAAAAACATTTATAAAACAGATTCCTTCATTTGTACTGTATTTGAATATGATAATCGAAACAGTACTTCCATAATGTTGGAAACCGAAATTGATGTTGAAAATCATATTGCAGAACTTGTATATAATAACCTAGGAACGAATTATAGAATAAATAGAGTTGTCAAAATTTATGATGGAGACTTAATTTATTTAATTAAACCTAAAGAATTAAGGTATTGGCTTCAATCTATTGCGTTAAGGGATGCTGATGAAACTATTGTTGATCTTTATAATGCTGGATACTAATGCTAAAAGATAACCATAACTCAGTATCTAACATCCCTAATCCTTCTATAAAGAAGGGTACAATTAAAGAAAATCTAATTACTTTTTTAGAAGAGACTTTATCCAAATTTCAAGAGCATTTTAAAGGTAAAGTAAATGAATCTGAAGAAAATCTAAATGAACAACTAGGCAAAACACTAAGTTATTTTTCAAAAGATCAAACTTTTATTTTTCAAGCAGAAACCAAACAAAAGCAACCAAAGGGGATTGATAGACGAGTAGATATAGGTGTGTTTAGACATTTTTCGGATCCCAATCCTTTCTTCACAATTGAAGCAAAAAGGTTGTCAACTTCAATCCCAAATAACAGAAAGAAGGAATATGTTTTAGGCAACGACCCAACCAAATATACTGGAGGTATTGAAAGATTTAAATATAATATCCATGGTGTAAATTTAGATCATTGTGCCTTAATTGGGTATGTTCAAAATGAAGACTTGAAGTTTTGGCACAAATCTATTAACAATTGGATTCAAGAACTAATTGACAGCAAAATAACATCCTCTTTAAAATGGATTTCAAATGACTTATTGAAGAATACTTGTGGTTTTAAAGACCTGAGATATGCAAAATTCGTTTCAGAAAATGAGAAAATCAACAATACTAAAATCAACTTGAATCATTACTTTGTGAATTTGTGCATATAACATTACGAATGTTACTATTTTTTAGTGCAATATATTATTATCTTAAATGACCAGAATCTTTCAAACAATGATTCCTTTGAGTCAACTGACCCAGATTTTGGACAACCTGTCAGATAAGTTCATAAGTATTCTTTATAAGAAAGCATCTTCAACCCAAAATGATGAACAAAACGCTAGCATTCCTCTTTTTCGCACTCGTGAATTTTGCCTTTTCCCAATCCACCAAAACAGTTCTGTTTGTTGGCACCTTCACAGGCGACAAACCAGACAGCGGAATTTACATTTATGAATTCAATGCTTCAACAGGCAATTTAACTCCTGTAAGCCATGGAAGCAACATCACCAATCCGTCTTTCCTGACTATTTCTCCAAACGGAAACTACATCTATGCGTGTACCGACACCAAAATGCCCGATGCGGGAAGTGTGAGTGCTTTCCGGTTTGATTCCATTTCCGGTTCATTGACTTTTTTGAACAAACAACCAAGTGGCGGCGAAAATCCGGTTTATGTTACAACTAGCAAAAACAACGAGTTTGTCATCAATGCGAATTACACAGCCGGAAGTGTTTCTGTCTTTTCCACCAATACAGATGGAAGTTTAAATCCATTCAGCCAGTTGATTCCGTTTAAAGGAAGCAGCATCAACACCCGCCGACAAGAAAAAGCGCATATTCATGCCACCGTTTTCTCACCCGATTTCAACTACCTCTTCTTTCCCGATTTAGGTTCCGACAAGATTCACGTCTTCGAATTCGATCCGACTAAAAAACAGCCCTTAAAAGCAAGCGAACAATTGGATTTCGTTGCAATTCCCGGAAGTGGGCCTAGGCATTTCACTTTCCACCCAACCAAACCAGTTGCCTATTGCATGGAAGAATTAAGCGGAATGGTTTCGGCTTTCCAGGTTGAAAATGGGAAATTGGACTCAATTCAACGCATCTTTTCCTACTCCAAATTGCAGGAAGATTACAATAGCGCGGACATTCACATTTCCCCTGACGGCCTATTCCTCTATGCTTCCAACAGATGGGACCACGAAAACACACTTTCCATTTTTTCAATCGACCAGAGAAACGGAACGCTGACACTCGTTGGTCATCAATCCACTTTAGGCGACAATCCGAGAAACTTTGTAATCGACCCAACGGGCAATTTTCTCATTGTTGCCAATCAGGTTTCCAATAACCTCATCGTCTTTAAACGCGATTTAAAAACGGGGCTTTTGACCAAAACCCAAACTGAAATAACGGTCAAGAATCCATCTTGCTTACAGATGAGGATATACGGGCAATAAATATTTCAAATTACAAAAATCGTATCTTCGACCCAGATTTATGATTCTGGTTTTATTTTTTGTGGTCTCCGTCATTGCATTAGCACTCTTGGTCTATTGCCGGATTCTTTATTTGAAATTAAAGGAAGCACGGAAAACCAATACCGACCTTTCGACCAGGAACCAGGAACTGAATACCATGGCGCACTCCAGCGAATTGAGTATGATTCGTTACAAACTGAATCCGCACCTGTTTAAGAATGCGCTGAACTCCATTCAATCTCACGCATACCAAACCTATTACTCCATGGACAAGCTTTCCGGAGTATTGGATTACATTTTATATGAAAGTGATCAGCCTTTGGTGAGCTTACAGGAAGAAATGGATTTCGCTGCGAATTTCATTGAGATCAACCGATTGAAGTTGAGTCCGCTCTTTGACTTGCGCATTCGGAATACGATCAATCTGAACGATGAAAAAATCAGTGGTCTGAAGATTCTACCGCTCATAACAGTCGATTTGATTGAGAATGCATTCAAGCATACGGATTTTCAAAAAAGTGAATCGTTCATCTCCATTCATTTGGAGATTGTGAACAACGAATTTTTATTGGAAGTCAGCAACCGCATTTCCGAAAGCGTCCCGATGAAAAAAGAGCGCAGCGGATTAGGAATCAAAAACCTGGAGGAGCGTTTGAAAATTGCTTACCCGAATGCCTATGAACTCACGTTTAAAAATGAGAAACCGCTTTTTCACGCACGTCTCAAACTGAAATTAAATGGCTAAATCTATCCTTAGAGTCGTTTTATTGGATGATGAGCTGCTTGCACTGGGCTATTTGAGAACGTTGTGCGAAGGAATTCCAAACCTGGAAGTTGTCAAGGCATTTGATAATCCGGTTATTTTTCTAGCGGAAGTCCCAAATCTTTCATTCGATTTTTGTATCTCGGATATCGTGATGCCGAATCTCAGCGGATTGGAAGTGGCTGAAAAACTGCATTCCAAACCAATCATTTTCACGACTGCCCATAACGAATATGCAGCTGATGCATTTGATATCGAAGCCATTGATTACCTGAGAAAACCGGTTCAACGTGAGCGTTTGGAACGTGCCATTGAAAAAGTACGAACCCGCATCAACCAAGCCAAAAAACAAGCTACCTGGACAGTCAATACGAATAAAGGGAAATTCACCATCCAATTGTCAACCATTGTCAGTTTCTCAACCGACACTTACGACCGAAGAGACAAATTGATGCTTTTGGAAAATGGCGATGAACTGGTGGTCAAAAACAAATCCTTCGATCAACTCCTACAGGAACTGGATCTGCAATCATTCATCCGTATTTCAAAATCAGAATTGCTTTCCAGGGAATTCATTCAGGGTTATCAAGGCGATGTGGTATGGAGTAAAATCCGGAATAAGGACGGAAAATACGTCGAATTCACCTTGAGTGAAAACTACAAAAAAGCATTTGTTGAAGCATTCAATTTGCGGTGAAAACGCACTTGGTACAATTAAAACATCTTTCAGTACATTCTTAAAAAGGTCGTAATTACTTTACTAGCTACAAGCTTACTTTTGCTCCAAAATTTAAGCTATGCGTAATCTCAGAAATCTCTTGTTTTACATTCTAACGATTGGTGGTTTTGCCGCTATCATTTTTGGTGTGATCCTTTCGGGGAAACCTTTGGAAACAGGAAAAGTAACGACTTTCAAACCGGAGGCTACGGCATCTACCTGGCAACAATTCACTGAAACGTATTACCATAACCTGACGCATCCTTTGGCAATTCTGCTTCTCCAAATCGTAACGATTATTGTCGTTGCGCGCATCTTCGGATTTTTCTGTAAGAAAATCGGTCAGCCTTCCGTCATTGGTGAAATCATTGCTGGTATTTTCCTGGGACCATCTTTTATCGGAATGTATTTCCCTGAATTCTCTCATTTTGTTTTCCCTGAAAAATCGCTAGATAACCTCAAGTTCCTAAGTCAGATCGGATTGATCCTGTTCATGTTTGTCGTAGGGATGGAATTGGAATTGAAAACCTTGAAAAACAAAGCGAATGATGCGGTAGTGATTAGTCACGCGAGCATTATCTTCCCATTCACTCTGGGTGTTAGCTTGGCCTACTTTATCTATACGGAATTCGCTCCTGCAAATGTCAACTTCCTGTCTTTCGCTTTATTTATTGGAATCTCAATGAGTATCACCGCCTTCCCTGTTCTGGCGCGTATTGTTCAGGAACGAGGCTTAAGTAAAACCAAATTGGGATCCATTGTCATTACCTGTGCGGCGGCAGACGATATTACCGCCTGGTGTATCCTAGCTGGAGTGATAGCTATCGTTAAGGCAGGTTCTGTCCTGAGTGCGATCTATATCATTATCATGGCGATTGCTTATGTATTCCTGATGTTGAAGATCGTTCAACCTTTCTTGAAACGATTGGGAGATAAGCATTCGAACAAGGAAAGTTTGAGTAAACCGGTTGTTGCCATTTTCTTCATCACCTTATTGATTTCTGCTTTTGCAACGGAAGTAATCGGAATTCACGCATTATTCGGAGCATTTCTAGCTGGTGTGATCATGCCTTCAAATATTAATTTCAGAAAGATCTTTATTGAAAAAATTGAAGATGTTTCCGTCCTCTTATTGCTTCCATTATTCTTTGTTTTCACAGGACTACGAACTCAAATAGGTTTGCTGAATGATTGGCACTTGTGGTTAATCGCCTTCATCATCATTGCAGTGGCGGTAACCGGAAAATTTCTGGGTTCAGCGCTCGCAGCAAAATTTGTGGGACAATCCTGGAGAGACAGTCTGATCATTGGAGCCTTGATGAATACACGTGGTTTGATGGAATTGATCGTTCTGAATATCGGATATGATCTGGGAGTTCTTTCCGATGAGATTTTCGCCATGTTGGTGATCATGGCATTGATTACCACATTCATGACCGGACCAATGCTAGACCTGATCAACTGGATCATGCCTGAAAAGAAATCTGACGAAGAAATCCAGGACAGTCAAAAACTGTCAACGAAATATTCGATCCTACTTTCGTTCGGGAGTCCGGAAAGAGGAAGAACCCTCTTGAGGCTAGCAAACAGCTTTATCCGGAAATCGCCTGAAAATGCAAACGTAACCGCTTTACACGTTTCTTTGAGTACTGATCTGAACCAGTTCAAGGCAGAAGCATACGAGCGGGAAAGCTTTGCTCCGATCACAGAAGAATCGCAGAAATTGCATATGCCGGTAGTCACTTTGTTCAAACCAACGGTGGATATTGACAAAGAGATTACGGACACGTCCAATGCAGGAAACTTTGATTTGTTGCTGATCGGGATCGGAAGCTCTGTTTTTGAAGGATCCCTTCTTGGAAGAATTCTTGGATTTACAACGAAATTGATCAATCCGGAACGCTTATACGAAACCATTACAGGTAAAGAACCCTTGTTTGAAAACACCGTTTTTGATGAACGAACACGTCAATTGATCAAAAATGCCAAATTGCCAATTGGTATCGTAATCGATAAGGACCTGGAAAAAGTAGAAAATGTGTTCTTGCCTATTTTCTCCATTCACGACAGCTTCTTATTGGTTTATGCTCAAAAACTGATTCATCATAGCAATGCGCGGGTAACGATTATCGATTCTTCCGGAATTGTAAAAACACATCCGGAATTGAAAGAATCTATTCGCATGATTGAACAAGTGGCCCCGAATCACATTTCCCTGCAAACAGAACCTCGTTTGGACAAGGAATTCATGAGTCAACAAGACTTGATGTTGATCAGTCACGACAGTTGGCGAAAAGCAGTTGAAACACAAAGCCTATGGCTAACAAATACCCCTTCAGTACTTATTCTAAAACCATAATTGTTGATTAAAAAGCATGGAATATTAGAGGAGAGTCCGCCGTGGCGGACGAAGACTGAGGTTCCGTCTGAAAAGACGGGAAAGCTCAGAGATAAGACTTTTTAAACATCAAATCGAATAGGTCTGAAGGGTATTTTCCTCAACTTTGATCTTCACACATCCAGTAAACCGAATAAAAAAATCCCATCCGTCAGCTGACAGATGGGATTTTAAATTTCCTCCAAGTGATTCTTATCTTCTGAAACCGCTTGTATAGGTATTCAATTCTTCAATGCTGGATTCGAATGTGAATGCATCATTCAATTGATAATAATTTCCGATATCGTGTGTATAACCGTATGCATATTTCGCCAAGTCCAAACGTGTATCTTCAAAACTGAACAACAACATCAAACGCTTTACCTGATTGCTTGTCATACAGTTTGTATTAATCACTTGCTTCGCCATTGTTAATTTGGAATCATCAAAACTTTTAGCTTCGATTGACTGAACCACTTCATTGAAACGAGATTCGCTCATTGGATATCCGTTACAACCAACATTCCCGTTGTAACCAGGCATCACATAACCTGATTGTTGCACAGTTCCAACCGTTCCGACATTCCCGGAAGTTGTCGTTGTGGAAGAATACGTCGTTGTTGTAGTACTCTGAGTTTGGGTGTTCATTCCCGTTTCATTCACATTGATGTTCATGTTAATGTTTGCTCCACCGGTCATTGGATCATTCACATTGATTCCCACATTCATCTGATCCGAATTCGTTGGATTTGTAGTGGTATTCGAAATAACCGTTGTCTGAGTAACTGTGGTTGCCAGAGGTGTATCGTGATAAACGATTACATTCTGACCTCCCATAGGTCTTGGAGCCTCAGCAATTGGAACTTCACTCATCCATCTCAAAACAGTCTCTCCTTTATTGCTGCTTTTGATAGTATAAGTAGTTTCTGTTCCCGGGTTGAAGTTCAATGTCTTATCAATATCCGGAGTAATTCCATCCGTAAATTTCACTTTTACTTTGTAATAAGGTTGAATCAGATTTGTAACTCTCACATTCGTTTCAGGATTCACATTTTGCTGAATTCCATTCAATATGACATAAAATTGTTGACCCTGCTCAGAGAAGAAAACCAGATTGGTATTCTGTTGCGCATTGGACAACTGTGAAATAAATAATAAGATAAATAGTGTAAATAACTGTTTCATAGTAACGATTTTTAAATTTTTCAAGTGCATTTCAAAAACGATGCCAAAGCCTTTTACAGGATTAAAAATGGTTTCTGAATCAATACAAACGTAAAAATAAGAAGCATTTTGGTATCCAACAACTCTAACCCGGAATTACTTTAAAGCGTTAAAAAAACAAGTTTTTTTAATTCAAACCGACAAATCACAAAAATTCGTGAAAAATGCGATTACTTTTGTTGCGATTATTCCAATTAAATGAACGGGTTATTCGAGCAATTTTCTAAAGAATTTCAAAACTTAATTGGTGAGTTTAAACTTCCTTTGGAAAATCCGATTCTTACCTTTTCCCTTCTCCTATTGATTATCCTTTTTTCTCCGATTATTTTGCGGAGATTCAAAATTCCCGGGTTAATCGGATTGATCATTTCCGGAGTCATTATTGGTCCGAATGGATTTCAATTAATTTCGGAAGCCAACATGAAAACGGGATTCGTGAACATGTTTTCCAAAATTGGCTTATTGTACATCATGTTCATGGCCGGTCTGGAATTGGACATGCAGGATTTCAAGCGCTACCGGAACAAATCAATCACTTTCGGGGCATTGACCTTTTTCATTCCGCTTCTTTTGGGATATCCAACCTGCAGATATGCACTTGGTTTAAGCGAAATTGCGAGTTTGCTGACTGCCAGTATGTTTGCTACGCATACCCTGGTTGCCTATCCGATTGTTTCCAAATTTGGTATTTCCAAAATGGAAGCGGTTGCAATTGCAGTTGGAGGAACAATTCTTACAGACACTGCGGTACTGATTATCCTGGCGGTTATTTCCGGTTCAGATAATGGAGTAATTAATACCAACGTTTTAATTCACTTGGCAATCACCCTTTCCATTTTCAGTTTGATCATGTTTTGGGGAGTTCCAAAAATTTCGCGCTGGTTCTTTCGAAAACTGGAATCGGAGAAATCCTCCCAATTCATTTATGTATTATCCATCCTTTTCTTCTCTGCATTCCTTGCGGAAGTTGCGGGAATAGAAGCCATTATCGGGGCATTCGTTGCGGGATTGGTCATGAACCGGTTGATTCCTCATTCTTCCACCTTGATGAATCGGGTTGAGTTCATTGGAAATGCCTTATTCATTCCGTTCTTCCTGATTTCTATCGGGATGGTTGTGAACGTGAAGGCGCTGGCAAACGAACCTTGGGCCTGGGCAGTTGCCGGAATCCTGAGTGCTTTTGCCATATTCAGCAAATTCCTTGCAGCTCTGATCACCCAACTTATTTTCAAACTGAAAGGTGCGGAAAGACAACTCATCTTTGGTCTAAGTACCGCACACGCAGCTGCAACATTGGCCGTGATCAATGTGGGATACACGATGGGAATTCTGGATATTGAAATTGTCAACGGAACCGTTATCCTCATTTTGATCACCAGCATGACCGCCTCTTTTGTAACCGAAAATGCAGGAAAAAAATTACTCATTGCGCAAACCAAGAATGAACCATTGGAAGGACCTTCCATGCGCAGTCAACATGTATTGGTTGCAGCAAATGAACTGAAAGGAAATGAACAATTGCTCGACTTTTCGGTTCTGATTACAGACAAAACAGTCATGAACCCGATTTCGGTAGTGAGCGTTCTCGAAAACGATGAAGAAGCTGAAATGCGAATCCGTCGTTCCAGAAAACACATGGATGATTTCATCACACATTACAACAGCGGTGAGATCAATGTCCATGCCATGGCGACAATCGACCACAACCTATCCAGCGGAATTTCGCGAGTTTCCAAAGAATTGGTGGCGGATATCGTATTGATCAACGATAACTCAAAAGCCAACTTGTTTCAGAGACTCATCGGCGATGACCGGGATCACTTATTGAACGTGTGTGAGAAAACCGTTTTCTTCTGTCATTTCAATCATTCTTTTTCCAGTTACCGCAAAATTTCGGTAGTCTGTCCCGTTTATGCCGAATTGGAGCAGGATTGTAATCAATGGCTGGAACGTGTGATGCGTATTTCCAAAGAATTGAACCTGGATATTGATGTATACAGCACCCGCGAAACTTTCGAGAAATTCAAGGCGTATCGCACCTACCGGAAATTCAACGCTGATCTGACACATTTTCCTATTGAGTCGCCGGAAGAAATCGTGGAGAAATTGCCTCGTTTTGGTGAAAACCAATTGTTTGTATCCGTTTTTGCACGCTCCGGATCCGTTTCTGCTTTTACCGGAATGGAATCTTTGCCGCAGCGCATGGAGAAGGAGAATCCGAACCTGGATCACCTATTCATTTATCCGTCCCAAAGCCCTGCTGATCTATCCTACGCAGCTTACGACGACATGAGCGGAAGTCCGCTTGCCGCAGGTGTGGAAACCATTCAGCGTTTGTCCAAAGAAGTTGGGGGAATGTTTAAGAAGACGGAAGAGTAATTGATTTTCAATCCGAGATCAAATCCACCAATTTCTTAGGTGCCACATTCGAATAGGAAGTCTTCACAATATCTTTCAAAAAATCTTCATCCACCTTCCCGAAATAAACCTGTGTCCAACCTTGTAATCCCCATTTATTAGGAATTGGGTGACACGCACTTTCATCCCAACTGCAAAACACGGATTGTTGGATCGGTGTCAGTTTCACGACAAAAAAATCCGCTTCTGTTCCGACAGTTGCAAATATTTTCTTTTTCACCCGGTAAGATTTTTTCTCGAAATGAGGTTCTTCACTGGCTTCCGGCAACGACATGGCGTAATGATGTAATGTGGAAAAATTTATCATCAATTAGTAACTTATTTGCGAATATATCGTTTCCAATTTACACTATTGAATTTAATTAGTTAAAAACAACCATGGCTATTATACTGAATCTCATTGCATTTACAGCTTGTATTATTTGGTTTCACCGTTTGATTGGCAAACCGGGAAATAAACTGATTCTCCCGGTTATCCTGGTTTATCTGGCAAGTACCATTATCAGCTTCATGCTCTCTTTTGCTTTTCAAAGTGACTATTTGGACGGACTTCTTCACATCATTATAAGCGGGGTTTCCATCCTCCTATTTTGGCTATGGACAACCATTGCACTTATCGTGAAGCATCTCAAAAATGATCAATTCAAACACCTGTTAATTGATCTGGCACAAACGAGTTCATTGCTAATAGTACCCTTATTTATTGTACTAATGCTTAGCAATGCCTCCTTCAAGATCGGAGGTTAAATTCGTGGAAGAAAACCTGACTCAATAATTTAAATATCCCTACGTTATATTAAAAACCAGTAAATACATCCTTTTAATGAACATCCTTCAAAAACTAGCTCGAAAAGTCATTAAGAAATCGTTCAATTTATCCGTTTGGACCATTCAGCAATTTTATGATATGTCAGAATATAACGAAAAAATGATTCGTTTAAGAAAACTTCCGGAAGGAACTTTGGGGTACGATATAGCAAAATGTCTGGATCAAAATCAATTGACCCTTGTCCCTAAATATGAAAGCCATGATATGAAACATGTTTTACTGGGTTATGAGATGACACCCTTAGATGAAATTCGAATGCAGGCATTCATGCTCGGAAACGGAAATTATAGTTTCCCTTGTTTTGCTATTTTAGCTTTCGGCATCATCCTCCTTCCTGATAAATGGACTTCATTTTACAAGGATTTTAAAAAAGGTAGAACAAGTGAAAAAATCAAAACCTGGACAATTGAAGCATATGCAGATCTCAATACAACAGAACTAAAAGAACTGATTGTAAAAAATGAGAGCTGTCAAAAGAAAGCAGAACTATCATTAAAAGTGATTGTAAAATATGGGGCGATTAGTGCTGTTACAGCTGGTATCTTTGGTATGTTATTCTGCCTTCCTTTCCTATTTTCTTCAAACATTGCTGATTTGATAGGAGCAGGTTTTCCATTTGTTGGTGGGGCAGTCTTAACTGTCGGTGGTCTTTTGACACTTTCCAATATTTCCAAGCATCAGTTCATTCATCAAAATACCGCTAAAAACTAAAAACCTCGTGCTCTTCGCATACCTCGTGGTTATTACCACAAAGAGCACGAAGCACAAAAGGAATATTTTTTATTGGAGATGATTGAAAAAAAAATCGTACGGATATTGTTGAAACCATGACTCCTACAAATAAAAACCTCGTGTTCCTCGTGTACTTTGTGGTTAATATAAACCACTAGGATCACGAAGTACACGAGGAATATCCTTTAATGCAACTGTTAATCAATAACCGCCGCGTTCTTACTTAGTGTTTCTCCATTCCATTCGGTTTACAACAAGCAGGCAATTTTTCAAATGCTGTGGGATCGGCCAAAACCTCATCCGCATTGTAACCCAATAGGGAAACCTGTTTTTTGATCTCAGCTAATGAAATTACATCGTTCTTGAACTTTACAGTCAATTTTCGCGAGGGTACATCTAATTCTGCGAATTTAACTCCTTTCGTATAATTCAATGCTCCTTCAATACGCTCTTTACACTCATCGCATTCCGCACTTGTTGCAATGACAACTGTTTCTACCTTGGCGGCTGTTTTTTGACTAAATCCGAAGCTGCTTACAAACAAAAGAGCTAATACTAACAAACTATTTTTCATAGGGTTCTATTTTAAAATTTAAATTTTATCAATCACTTTTTTTCTACTTTCCGTTTAATCTCATATCTAAATCCAGCGTAAACGACCGTTCCCATAACCGACGCCCAAACACGGGTCGCATCGAAGGTTGGGTCGTAAGGATTATTTGCGCTGATAATCGGATTTTTTTGCTTGAAGTTAAACAAGTTCTCTCCTCCGACATATACATCCCAACGTTTGAAATGACGTGTAATCTGTGCCAAGCCAACAGGTACAACATTACTCTTCTCGTTCGTTAAACGCGAACCATCCGGTAAAGTCACATCCGGCAAACGCATCGGACTATATACAGAAATCGTACCGTCCAATTCCCACTTCTTGTTTCTGCTCGCAAATGCCACATTGAACAATCCTCTGTGCTGAGGAATCATCACCTGTTGTCTGAGACTTCCAGCGTAATCCGCTTTCACCTCCAGGAACTTATAAGCCAAACGGAAAGTGATCGTTTTCCATGGCATGAAGCTCAACTCTGTCTGAAAAGTACTGCTTCTGGAAACATTCCGCTGAAAACCAAAGAAGATCGAATCTGTTGATTGCTCCCGATCGATAATCAATTGCTTCGTGAAGCGGGCATGATAAAAATCGGCTGAAATACTTGCCGCACGATTCCACCACCTCATGGTTCGTATAACTGAAATTCCGGAGTTCCAAACTTCTTCCTGTTCGTTACTGCCGTTTACGATCCATGCTTTCGAAGTTGCCAATAAGGAGGAATTATCCATCACTATTGTTGGCAATCTCCAGGATTTTCCTGTTGTAACGCGAATGTCTGTAAATTCATCCAAAGTATATTTTGCATGCACTCGTGGTGAAAACTGGAATTTTTCTTTCTGGTCACTGAATGCGGTTTGGTAATCTGCACGCATACCTGCCACCAAAACCAAACGGGTTCCTGTGTAAGTATATTCGAAGAAAGCACCCGGTGTAATGACATTCCGATTGAAATTCACAGAGTCCACATGTTGCTGCAAATCCTGACCTACGGCTGAAATCCCAACTTTGTATTTGTGGGAGGTGGATCCGATGATTCCATCGAAAATCGCGTTGACATAACCACGGAGTTCCCTTCCTCCAAAATCACGTAAACCATACAACCCATCCGATTGGTGGTATTTGAATTGGTAAACAATCCCTAAACTCTGGTAGCGTTTTTTCGGGAACAGGAAGCCTGTCTTAGCAAAAAACTCTGCGTGTTGATTGGTTGTTTCAGCTTTGTATCGATTGGCAGTTCCAAATAATTGTCCTCCTAATCGTTGATCATAATACCCATTTACACCAAATCGGGTCTCAAACTTTTTACCGGTATATTCCCAGCGATTCATAAAAGAACCCGATTTACTTAAAGGTGCATCGCGAAAACCGTCCTTGTTCCCATCCCATTCGCTTTGAAGCGTTGAAACATGTGCGAACGTTCCCGTGCTCCATTTGTCGTTGATGATCTGTCCTCCGTGCACATTCAATTCTGCTCTTCCCAAACTGGAACCATATCCATTCACGAAAAGGCGTTGCATGGTGGTTGGTTTCCGAAATTCGACATTGATCAATCCTGCCATGGATTCATACCCATTCACTACGGAACCTGTTCCTTTCGTTATCTGGATCGATTCAACCCAGGTTCCCGGAACCGAATTCAATCCGAAACTACTTTCCAAACCGGTTAGAAACGGAATGTTTTCCATTTGCAATTGCGTATAAACACCGTCCAATCCCAACAATTGGATTTTCTTTGCTCCGGAAACTGCATCTGTGAAATTCACATCAACTGTTGCGTTGGTTTCAAAAGACTCCGATAAATTACAGCAGGCTGCTTTTTTCAATTCACCCTCCCCCAGATTTTCAACCTGAAGCGGTTTTAAACGGGAAAAGGTTTTGGAATCCTGTTTGAACTCAATGATCACCTCATCCAATTCATCGATTTCAAAAAGGAATACTTCCAATCCGGAAAAACGATCCTCTTTTGTGACAATGACAGAATCACTCTCATATCCGGGGGCAGAAATCACCAGAAGATCAGGTAAATCCTTAGGTAAGACCATCTCAAAACGACCATTTTCTTCTGTGTAGACTTGGGTTTGAGCTTTTCTTAAAATTACTTTTGCTTGTTTAAGCGGGATTTTTCCACCATTTTTTATTCCAAATACAATCCCTTGAAGTTGGGCCTGACTATTAGAAAGAAAAAACAGGAAAAAACCGATTAATATATATCTCATTGTTTTTAACGTTTGATTCTACTTCACTTTTGTAACAAAAGGAAGGAATCACAGACGCCAAATACACAAATGAGTTAATCTTTCGAGACTTGAAAGTATGGTGGGAGGATCGGAACCGGAAAAAAGTTCGTTGTCATCAGTTCCCCAAAGCACTTCAAAATGTGAGAAGAACGACAAAATGGAAATCTCTTCTACCGCTTCGGAAAAGATCGGATGTACATTTTGAAAGAAGAAAAAAGAGAATTGCCAGTTGGAAACCTCATCCAAACAACAATTATCGGAAATGGTCTCCTGATCAGAAACGATTACTTCCTTATCGGAACAGCAAGCTGGTTTTTCAACCGTCAGATGCTCTTCCGAACATTCACCGGAAGGAACAAAAACAGAATTCGAAACGCTGTTATCGTGTAAACAGG
The DNA here is from genome assembly GCF_943372375.1 of Fluviicola taffensis DSM 16823. Classification (GTDB taxonomy): domain Bacteria; phylum Bacteroidota; class Bacteroidia; order Flavobacteriales_D; family Crocinitomicaceae; genus Fluviicola; species Fluviicola taffensis_A. The sequence continues at coordinate 19,468 of NZ_CALRYJ010000005.1, forward strand.
TATGCTGATAAAAAGGAATCCCAATCGTGCCCATCAGCACAACTACGATCATTCCTATTTGAAGCATTCGTTTCATCGAAATCAAAAGTACAAAAAAAGAAGTAGGGATAAATTCATAAAAAACTTTTAACTTGAAATGCCAACGGATTAAACTTCGTACTTTTGTTATCCTGAAAATCAAGATGAAGACAACACGAAACACAGCAGCGAGAAGCGCTATTTTAGAACTCATTAATGACTCGAATGTAGCCTTGTCTCAGCCTGCTATTCAACACAAATTGAATGGATTGTGCGATCGTGTCACTATTTACCGTGTCTTGGAACGTTTACTGGATGACGGATTGATTCACAAAATCGTGAATGTAAACGGTGTTGTCAACTATGCTGCTTGCAATTCCTGCGATCACAATCATCAGCATGATCACGAACATATTCATTTCAGTTGCAGGGTTTGCGGTGAATTGACTTGCCTGGATCAGGTAATTCCGTCTTTTTCACTTCCTGAAGGATTTCAGGCAGAAGAAACCTTCTTCACCATTTCCGGGATCTGTAAAAACTGCAAAAGTTCGGAGGAATGAGTGTCAACCATGAAAAAGCAGAAAAAACTGCCTGGTTCAGTTTAGTAGGCAATTTCCTGATGGCCATTGTGAAAGCCTTGGTCGGATATTTCGGAAACTCCTATGCATTGATTGCCGACGCAATTGAATCTACCGGTGACGTTTTTGCTTCTGCACTAGTCATTATTGGCTTTCGATATGCAAAAAGGCCACCTGATGAAAATCATCCTTATGGGCATGGAAAAGTAGAACCTTTAATCACCTTTGTAGTTGTTGGATTTTTAGTTGCCTCAGCCACATTAATCATCATCGAAAGCATTTACAACATTCAAACTCCGCACAAAGCTCCTAAGGCTTATACGCTTTGGTTTATAGGAGGAATCATTATCGTCAAGGAACTCTTTTTTCGTTTTGTCTCCAAATCAGGAGATGAAACAGGAAGCACTTCGTTGAAAGCAGATGCCTGGCATCATCGAAGTGATGCCATTACTTCTGCTTTTGCTTTTGTTGGAATTGCTATTGCAGTTTACATGGGTGATTCCTGGGCTCAGGCAGATGATTGGGCGGCACTCGTTGCTTCCTTGATCATTCTTTATAATGCATACAAAATATTCCGACCTGCTTTGGGAGAAATCATGGACGAACATGTACATGATGATTTTATCCTGATTATTCGTGATAAATCAACCGAAGTCGCAGGAATTATCGATACCGAAAAATGCATGGTTCGCAAATCGGGAATGCGTTACTGGGTAGATCTGCACATTCATGTGGACGGAAAACTAAGCGTTCATGAAGGGCACACCATTGCTCATAACCTGAAAAAGCATCTGATGGATGAAATTCCGGAGATTGAAGATATTTTAGTGCACGTGGAGCCATCGGATGATTTCAAAGGGCATTTCGACTACGCTAAATGACTTTTGAAATCTAGTTGACTGAGCGCAGTCGAAGGCAACATTTGAACATATTTTCAATTTTACATTTTCAATTTTCAATTTGCCGTATCTTTGCACAAATAAACAGACAAACATCATGACATCAGTTCCAGTTACAGTATATGTAGAAATGACTCCCAATCCAAACACGATGAAATTCGTTGCAAACAAATATTTGTTGATCAATGGAGAGTCGGTTGAATTTCATTCAGGTGCAGAAGCCAAAGGTTATTCACCATTAGCAGAAGAATTATTTCATTTCCCTTTTGTAAAAACAGTTTTCATCACGGCAAATTTTGTGACAATTGCTAAAAACGATACTATTTCCTGGGATTTCGTTACCATGGAATTACGTGAATTCGTTAAGAACTGGATTGCTGAAGGAAAAGATATCCTGATCCAAATGCCGGTTGCAAAATCAAAACCTGCAGGCAGCGACGATTCAAAACCAGCCAAAGAATATGCTCCATCCGAATACGATGACGCGATCCGTTCCTTATTGGATGAATATGTTCGTCCGGCAGTGGAAGGTGACGGCGGCGCAATTGATTTTGTCGGATTTGAAGAAGGAACCGTAACAGTGGCACTTCGTGGTGCTTGTTCAGGCTGCCCTTCCAGTACTGCAACATTGAAAGGCGGAATTGAAAACTTGTTGAAACAACATTTACCCGATGTAAAAGAAGTGGTTGCAGAATCTTTGTAAGATTTACTGAACAAAAAAATATCTGGTGGGGACGCGATGCATCGCGTCCCCACTTTTTTTCCCACATCGCGTCCCCACTTTTTTTAAATTGCTTCCCCACTTTTTCACACATTGCATCCCTTCTTATTTTAAAAAATGTTCATGTGCTTTTATGGAATTTCCGGATGTCTGACATCTCTATGGAAATCAATTAAAATTCAGATCATGAAAACAATCACATTTATCGCAACACTCTTCCTTACAGGAATGACTTTCGCACAAAACACATTTGGAGATATCATCGGAACCTTCACCACTCCGGATAAGAAAGAGGGAATCTATGGCGCCTATGCTGTAACCTTCAGAGGAGATCAAGTCTATAAAGCAGTAACTGATGAAGATGGAAGATTCCGTATTTCTGCCATTCCAGCAGGAAACTATAAAGTTTTCTTTATTTACGAAGGGGACACAACTTATTCTAAGGACATGGTGGAAGTTTCACCAGATGGTTTTGGAAACAATGGTTTGGTTGCCCAAACAAATCCAACGGAAATTGACGTTGTGACAATTGAAGCACCCATTTATAGACTTACAACTGGTGTTGCACCGGAAATCAAACTGACCAAAAAAGACATTCAGCACATGTCTGTGAAGTTTAATGCAAAACAAATGGTAGCATCCATGACTTCCGATGTGAAACTGACAGATGACGGACAATTGATCTTTAGAGGAGCTCGAAAAGGAGACGTAATCAATTACATCGATGGGGTGAAAATGACCGATGTTCAAAATGTGCCGAGTGCAGCTTTGGGATATGTCATGGTTTATTCCGGAGCAATTCCCGCAAAATATGGCGATACGACCGGTGGAGTTGTGGTTATGGAAACCTTGAGTTACTTTGATTTACTAAGAGAATACAATAACAGACCATAAACCAACCTTTACAAAAAACAAGTCGGGGCGTCCGTCAGCTGACGGATTCGCCCCGACTTGTTTTTAATCTATTTCGGAAAAAACTTCGGACTCGATTCTTGCATCGGAGTCATGTATTTTTTCAAATTCTGTTCGTCGTGCTGATTCAGGATCATCAACATATTGTCGGATTCCACGATAATGTAATTTTCCAAGCCCTGGATCAAAGCCAGTTTGTCGTTTGGTAAGTTTACAATGCAATTCTCAGAGTTGATCATATGCACATTGTCACCGATAACCGCATTTCCATTGTAATCTTTATCCAGGTGAGAATACAAACTACCCCAAGTTCCCAAATCAGACCAATCGAAGTTGGACAATACGACATCCACATTCTTCGCATTTTCCATTACTGCAAAGTCAATTGAAATATCTTCACAAGCAGCAAAGGAAGCATTCACATATGCCTGCTCTTCCGGTGTATTGTATTTATTGGATTGATCCGTAAACAAATGAAACAGCTCCGGCTTGAACTTCTCCAAGGCATTCAAAATTGTTTTTGCACGCCAGATAAAAATCCCGGAGTTCCAATAATAATTTCCGCTTCTCAAGAAAATTTCAGCCAGTTCCCTGTTTGGTTTTTCCGTAAAATGCTTCACATCTTTCACCTGACCTGGAAGAATATCTCCATCTTCAACGAATTCGATATAACCATAACCGGTATCAGGTCTTGTCGGTTTAATTCCCAAAGTGACCAAACGATCTTCCTTATTCGCTGTTGTAATTGCCGTATTTACAATCTCTGTAAATTTATCTTCTTTCAAAATCAAGTGATCTGAAGGAGCAACCACCAATGTCGCATTCGGATTGATTGCATGGATTTTAGCTGCAGCATAGGTGATACAAGGTGCCGTATTCTTTCTTTCAGGTTCCGTCAGGATCTGACTGTCTTTCAGTTCAGGAAGCTGTTCCTTCACCAAAGAGGCATAATTTGCATTGGTAACAATATAGATATTCTCGGCCGGTGCAATTTGCAGTAAGCGTTCAAATGTCATTCTCAGTAATGATTTTCCAATTCCGAGAACATCCAAAAATTGCTTTGGTCGTTGAACAGTTGACATTGGCCAGAATCGGCTTCCGATTCCACCAGCCATGATAACGCAGTAATTATCTTTCATTTGTGTTTTCTAAAAGTTGAACTGTAGCAAGAGAGTGAATCAAAAACTGACGCTTCGAAGGTACTTCGGTACATAAAAAACGCGTACGTCTCAACTCTCCCTTTACAAAGGTTTTTCCTTGCAAAACAAAAGTAGCATTTTTTGGAATCTCTTCAAGTATTATCTCCCCTCCTTCGCGCTTATCGTATTGTCTCAAAACGCGTGACAGTTGTGTGTCGGTGCAGGAAGAGGCTTTCATGTTGGTCAGGCTTGTCATCAGGGCAACTTCAATATCCTTTGGAAGCAAGCCCGTTTGAATAGCCGGCCACAAGAGCTTTCTGAATTCTGCTTTCCATTCTTCACCATGTGGTTTGATCCGAAATCCAAAACTGAGATAAACGCGCAAGTGAGCGAATTCGTGTAGGGTGGTGATTAAAAAATTATACGGATTCAAATTTCCATTTACAGATATTCGATGAAAAGTTTCTCCAGATTGCGGAGCCCGGTAATCGCCCAATTTGGTTGCCCGAGGATTGGTGATAGCAAAACGCACCGGGTGATTCAGCAATAAATCCGCCACCATCTCTTCAAAACCAGTTGGTAGATATGGCTTCAACTGTTGAATATATTTTTCCTTCTTTGTCAATTTTGCCTCCAATCATACAAAGTTAAGTTGATTTTCCAATCCGAAACTTCAAGAAGGCAACAAGTTATCAATCAAGAATGGTGAATAAGCATTTCTTTCAAATGCCAAACTCAAAATGCCCAAAATTGAAAGCCGTATCCTTTGTTTTGAATTTTGCATTCATCATTTTGAATTCCTCATTCATATTTTTTTAACTTTATATCCGAAATGGGGGTAATACAAAATATCGGCAAGTATTTCATGATGATGTGGATCGTGTTCTCAAAGCCAGAAAAATGGAGAATATTCCGTAGACGTTTTTTTGAAGAAATGGAATTGATCGGGATTAAATCCATTCCGATCGTTGCGTTGATGTCTGTGTTTATGGGAGCCGTAATTGCATTGCAGACTGCTTCGAATATGGATAACCCACTTCTGCCTACTTACACAGTTGGGTACATTACCCGTTCATCTACCATTCTGGAGTTTTCTCCAACGATTATTTCGTTGATCTTAGCCGGAAAAGTAGGTTCGAACATCGCCTCTGAGGTTGGGACCATGCGTGTTACCGAGCAAATTGACGCGTTGGAAATTATGGGTGTAAACTCCCTGAGCTACCTGGTTCTTCCAAAAGTGACTTCAGCAATGATCTTCTTCCCGGTATTGATTATCTTCTCTATCGGTTTAAGTTTGATCGGTGGTTGGTTGTCTTTAAAGCTTTCCGGACTTTCATCTACAGAAACATATATTTACGGAATCCGTTTCTTTTACAGGGATAGTGATATTGTTTATGCACTATCAAAAACGGTGGTTTTTGCGTTCCTAATTACTTCTATAGCATCTTTCAAAGGTTATTATACAAAGGGCGGATCGCTGGATGTGGGTAAATCTTCCACAGAAGCAGTAGTCAGTTCCAGTGTTGCCATTTTGATCGCGAATTTCTTCCTAACTCAAATGTTCTTATTGTAATGATAGAAGTTGTCAATATCAATAAAACTTTTGGTGATACTAAAATCCTGAAAGACGTTAGTGCATCCTTCGAAAAAGGAAAAGTAAACCTGATTATCGGTCAATCGGGATCCGGGAAATCAGTACTTGCAAAATGTATTGTTGGTCTGCACGAGGTCGATTCCGGTCAAGTCTTATATGACGGAAGGAATTTTACAGAAATGAGCCGTTTACAGCGCAAAGAAATCAGACAGGAAATTGGAATGTTATTCCAGGGATCAGCCCTGTTTGATTCGATGACGGTTGAGCAGAACATTATGTTTCCTTTGACGATGTTCACTAAAATGAGCCAAAAGGAAATGCAGGAACGTGTTGATTTCTGTTTGGAAAGAGTAAATCTTACAGGGAAGAACAAACTTTATCCGGCAGAATGTTCCGGAGGGATGCAGAAACGTATTGCCATTGCCCGCGCTATTTCCATGAACCCGAAATACCTGTTTTGTGATGAGCCTAATTCAGGACTTGATCCACAAACATCGATCCTGATTGATAACCTCATCCGGGAGATTACGCATGAATATGCTATCACCACCATTGTCATTACGCACGACATGAACTCAGTAATCGAGATCGGGGAAAGTGTGATTTTCATCAATCAAGGTCAGAATTGGTGGCAGGGAGATCGAAAATCGATCATTACTACTGACAATAAGGAAATCAATGATTTTGTGTTCGCTTCAGACTTTATGAAGGAGATCAAGGAGACGCTGAAGAAACACTAAGCTTATTGACGACATCCGTTTATCACAAAGGCGCTAAGGCACTATTTGATAAATATCTCGTGGTTTTTCCGTAATTTATTATCTTCAACACACACTAACACATAAAATACTCGTGCCCTTCTGCCTTCGTGGTAAATTTCTAAGTAGCATTGGCAGTTAATAGTAAATCTTCAAAATCATCGGTTTCGGTTCCTTGTCTATCATCGGAATCAACTCTTCGAAATAATTCTCCGACAACATGGCACAACCCAAACTAGTGCAAATCGGATAATATTGCTCTTCATCCGGAACACAGCTGTAACGATGTAACACAATTGCCCTTGCTGCAGCTTGATCATTCGATTTTTCGAGACCAGCCAATTTATACGATTTTCCAAAATTCCCCTGATATGAGCCGCCTATTTTGTACAAGCCCAACGAAGTCATGTATGAATTTGGAGTGTTGCTGAATCGGAGTGAGTCTGTTCCTTCAATTTCGGATCCCGACCCGTGTGCACAAAGTCCTTTGGAAAGGACTTTACCTGTTTTTAAATCCACTACAAACAATCGGAAATACTTGGATGGAATCCGCATGTCGATCAGAATGGCTTTCTGATTCGAATAAAATGTCCCTTTGCTTTTAATGTAATTCTTTACCGATTCAATCTGCTGAGGAAGCACCTTCAAAAAGCGTGTCGAGTCATAATCGGATTCCGATATGATTTCTTCCGAATCCCCCCTATTCAACTGGGATGTTTGCGCTTGATTATAGGTACATGCAGCAACAAATAAGATAAAAGCAATAAAATACAATTTGATCATGTTTCCCTTTTTTATTCTAACGCTAAAAATCAATTTCGGGTACAAAATAGCTAGTAATTACGAATTATCATCTACCTTAAAATGAAGATTGTCGATGAGTAATTCGGCATTTGCAATGATGCATGCCACTTTTTCCCAAATTACTTTCGCTCTGATCAGCCGTGGCTGATCATAATTTGGTCTTCAAAAGAGTGTTTTCTAAAATAAATCCCCTTTGTTGAACTGCACTAACGCTTGTTCAGTTATCAAAAGCTAACGCTTTTTCTTATATTTACTAGAAAGAAATATATCATGAAGAGAAGAACACTTGCAATTGTAGTAGGAATTATAATCGGAGGATTATTCATCGCGCTTGGTGATATTTTCTCAGCTTATATTTTCCCTTTGGAGTTCCCGATCCCAACAGACCGTGCGCTAATCCCTGACTTCTATGAAAACGAGGTTTCTTTTGGATTCAAATTTGTGATCGTACTGAATTGGGTGATTTCTGCTTTTGTCGCTGCAATTGCCAGCACGTTCATTTCAGGCCGAGACTCTTCCATTCCCATGCTTGCAGCAGTTGTCGTCTTAAATTTTCTGACTTTGCTCCAAGTCATTTTAACTCCATATCCAAAATGGATGTTAATCTCCAGTTTATTCATTTTCATTCCGATAGGATACATTGCCTATTTTTTAATCCGCAAAAAGAAAACGGATGAGGGGATTTGATGAAAGAATCACACATTACATTTCAAAATCAGCTGATTTTGCGCAACCCATATTGAATCAGCTACGAGAAACCGTTCATCTTTTTTGTCCTGAAGTGGAGGAAGGAATGAAATGGAGTATGCCATTTTTCATGTACCGTGGTAAAATCCTGTGCAATATGGCTTCATTCAAAAACCATTGTTCTTTCGGATTCTGGCTTCATTCCGAAATGAGCGATCCTCATGGACTATTCAAACGCACCGAAGATGGCGGAATGGGTAGTTTGGGAAAAATCACTTCGCTTACTGATTTACCAAAACCAGACCATTTGGGAGCTTGCATCCTGGAAGCAATGACATTGACAGATCAGGGAACAATGCCCCGGGAGTTAAATCCGAAAGTCAAAAAACCGGTTGTGGAACCACCTTTGGAATTGATCGAATTATTGGAAGCCAATCCAAAAGCAAAAGCCACATTCGACTCCTTTCCCCCTTCCCATCAAAGAGAGTATATCCATTGGATCAGGGAAGCAAAACGGGAAGAGACCAAACAACGCAGATTGCAGCAAACAATTGAAAACCTGTTGGAAGGAAAGTCAAAAGACTGGAAATACATGCGTTAACCGATTTTCGTCCACAGTTGACCGATTTTGACTAAACAACTCCTGATTAGTCTTATACCTTTGTCTTATAAATCTTTCAGATTATGGAAACAGATAACATTCGCACGGAAATAGAACACGAAATTTTAAAAGCACAGAAAAGTCATCGTCGCGGAAAAATAGCAGGTGGATTGGCCATTGTTTTCTTTGGAACAGTTTACTTATTGGAACAATTAGGTTACCACACTCCTTCCTATTTGCTTAGTTGGCAAATGATTCTAATAGTCATCGGGATCATTGTACTGGTCAAGCACAAATTCAGAAAATTTCACGGATATCTTCTCATCATTATTGGTAAACTATTTCTTTTGGCAGAATGGTATCCGAATCTCATTAATGGCAAGATCATATTCCCTATCGCATTAATTCTGGTTGGTCTGTGTGTTGTTTTTTCAAAAAACAAGCGATGTGGTCGAAATAGTAGAAGACACCGCTTTTCAAAGGAGAACTGGAAACACATCCATGAAGCACATAAAAGAGGTTACTCTGCATACAATTACAGCGAGAATGACTTTATTGACAGCGTCAGTTTTTTCGGAGGAATCACAAAAACGGTAGTTAGCAAGAACTTTAAAGGAGCAGATATTGTTTCTTTCTTCGGTGGAACAGATGTAAACCTTTCACAGGCAGATTTTCAGGATCGGATTGTAGTCGATGTCACGAATGTATTTGGAGGAACTACATTGACGATCCCTAATCACTGGGAAGTCATTTCGGAAGTTGCAAGCATCTTCGGATCATTTGAAGACAAACGTCCACAACATCAGCGGGATGCAGACGAAGAACGCAAAGTGCTTGTATTAAGAGGAACCTGTATGTTTGGAGGAATTGAAGTAAATAGTTTCAGTAAATAAAAAAGGATGTTTTTAAGGATCGGTACAAAAGTGCAATTACTCTTCATCGTTTGGACGGTGATTGCAAGTTTTGTACTTTTCTTTGCTTTGTTGGGGAATCATTTCCCATTTGACATTGCCTGGAAAGATGCCCTTTTTTCAGGTATAATCATTTCAGTTATTTCCCAGATTCTCTATTTCATCCAAACGTATTCTCACGCAAAAAGACCAGTTAATTTTTCCAATTTCGGTTTGGTATTGGTACTAACAGCAATCTACCAACTTTTAATAACCAGCGCATTCAAACTGGTCTTGGGAAATGAACGTTGGACCGAATACATCCGTCCGTTTGAAGGAGCGCGGGCTTGTATCGTTTTCTTCATTCTGATTTCCGTGAGTTTGTATTGGTGGATCAACAAGAATCAGCAGATACAATCACAGGTGCACCAGCAATTGATTGAACAGGAACGCGCTTTAACGAAAGCGGAATTAGACAACATCCACCAGCAATTGCAACCGCATTTCCTCTTCAACAGTTTGAATTCAATTGGAGCACTAACGGAAATCAATCCAAAGGAAGCCAATCGGATGATCTTATTATTGAGTGATTTCCTGCGTGGAACATTGCGCAAGGACATACAGACCTTAATTCCCATCTCTGAAGAAATTGAGCAGGTAAAACGCTACCTGGAAATTGAAAAGATCCGTTTCGGACACCGGTTAAAAACAGAATTCGACATTGATGAAGGCTGTTTGGAAACCTTGGTCCCTCCCCTTTTATTGCAACCGGTAATTGAAAATGCCATCAAGTTCGGCTTGTACGGCTCTACGGATGAAGTCATCATTTATGTGGGGGTTAAACACCAGGAAAACGGCTTGGAAATCGAAGTCAGAAATCCTTTTGATCCCGATTTCACTCAGTACAAAACAGGTAAAGGCTTCGGACTCACCAGTATCAAACGCAGGTTGATGCTTCTTTTCAACCAATACGATCTATTAACCACCGAGAAACAAGATAAACTATTCATCACTAAAATTTTGATTCCGAAATGATTAAGGCATTCATAGTAGACGACGAGCCATTGGCAAGAGAGGTTGTTAAAAAACACTTGCAAAAGTATACGGATATTGTTCTTGTTGGAGAAGCAAGCGACGGATTTGAAGCATTGAAGTTGATCCCTGAAGCAAAACCCGACTTACTGTTTTTGGATATTCAAATGCCGAAAATCAACGGGTTCGAATTATTGGAATTACTTTCCGAAAACCCTTCTGTCATTTTCACCACCGCATTTGACGAATTTGCTCTAAAAGCATTTGAAGTAAATGCTTTGGATTACCTCTTAAAACCTTTCTCTGAAGAACGTTTTGACTCAGCAGTCAGCAAAAAAAGAAATACAGAACTCAGTGGTGAGTTGAAAAAAGACATTCCACTTCAGATCATACATGAACAAAATCGAATCGTTGTAAAGGATGGAACCGAAATCAAGATCATTCCAATCAATGAGGTGGATTATATAGAAGCTTATGATGATTACGTAAAAATCTATCAAGGAAAAAAATACATCTTAAAAAAACAGACGATGAATCATTTTGAACAAGTTCTTCCAAAAGATCAATTTATTCGAATCCATCGTTCTTACATTCTAAATGTCAATCAGTTAACGAAAATCGAATCTTACGAAAAGAACAGCTATGTCGCCATTTTAAAGAGCGGAACAAGTATTCCAATCTCACGTTCTTCCTACGGTGAACTGAAATCCCGACTAGGTTTGTAGCAGGTTAATTTTGTCCTTTTTTTATTTGTTTCTGTTAAATAAAAAACAACAGGCATCCTTTTATATAAAGTCTTCGTTAATTTGGTGTACTTATTCTAAGACACTAATTAATGGCGTCTACTACTAAAATGCTTATTGCTATTGCAATTGGCTCTACTTCTGCATATAAACAGTTACAAAACGCTTTTGTAACCGAGTTTTCTTATGGCTGCTCTCCCCCCAGCGATTTCGAGAACAAATTTTTCGTGAAGTTTATTTTTTGGTATCCTAGATTAAGTTCATTCGGCAAATACATTTTACCGGATTATCACCAAATTATTTCCAAAAAATCCAAACATGAAAAAACTGCTATTACTAAGCTCTTTAGTTAGTTTATCTTATTTTAAAGGCTTTGCTCAATGCGACATAAACGCTTCAGCAAGTGCAACAACGATCACTTGTGGTCAGAGCGTGAATCTATCTGCTTTTGGTTCTTCTACAGGTCAAATGGTATTGAATGAAACTTTCAATACGGGTGGATTCGGCACAGGATGGGGAGCAACCCCAGGATCTACTAATTTTTCTAATCCATGTTCCCCTGCTGGAGTGGATGGAACACCACATGCGTGGATGGATAATAATACAAGTGTTCCCAGAACCTTGACTTCTGCTCCATACAATCTGACAGCAGCAACTGCAGGAGTTTCCATTTGCTTTGATTTACTCTTTGCTGAACAAGGAGACGCATCACCCTGTGAAGGTCCGGATGAACCAGACGAAGGCGTTTTTTTACAATACTCCATTGATGGCGGAGCAACCTGGATAGATATTCATTATTTCGATCCAAATGGTGGAAATGACCCACAGCTTACCAATTGGAATAACTGGTGCTTTGCCCTTCCTCCGGGAGCGATTACTGCTAACACCTTAATTCGTTGGCATCAAATTGCCGACTCAGGAGCAGATTATGACCACTGGGGAATTGACAATGTTCAAATCTTCCAAAATGATATCAACTCGGAAGTTGAATGGCTTCATGATGGGTATTCTTATGGAATAGGAAATCCAGGTGGTGTAAATCCAAATGCCGTTACTCCAACTACAACCACTACTTATACAGCCCAAATCACTACCGGTACAGGACAGGTATGTACAACTTCCATCACGATAAATGTCATTCCACCGGTTTATGATGTAACCGTTTCGGCAAGTCCAACAACCATTTGTTCGGGTGATTGCTCAACGATTACCGGTACAGGACAAGTTGTCATTGATCCGGGAGGACTAGAAACCTATGAAAACAACGAGTTTAATGTCGTGGCATCCGGAAGCGCTGAAGTAAACATCAATGTACAAGGAATCAATACCACCACTATCACCAATGGACTCATTCAAAACGTAACTATCAATGGATTCAATTTCTCCGGATCTTTCTTATGCACTTCTTTTGGAGGATGTAACTGCAACGGTTCTAATATTGGATTCGGATCCAATTGTAACTTAACAGCAAGCGGATTTACTGTAACACTTACTTCTCCGGGAGGTTGTGACATTATCCTTGCTCCAGCTGGCGTAGCTTCCGGAAACTATAACAATACCGTATTTGTTCCTGTAGGAGGAAGTGCTCTTGGAGGTACTTTTCCAGCATCGGGTGGACCTTGGAACCCAAACCAACCTTTTTCAGGTTTAAATGGTTGTGATCCAAATGGAGTTTGGACATTGTCATTCAATGCCCCTGGTCTTGGTCTTGGTTTCGGGACGCTACAAGGTTGGTCTATCACTTTTAACGACCCTCCAATCTATGCTCCGGTAAACTATTCCTGGTCACCGACTACCGGTCTTTCAAATCCAACAAGTATCAATACCCAAGCTTGTCCAACTAGCACCACGAATTATGTTCTTACAGTTAGTAATGGAACTCCAGGTTGCCCAACCCACACTGAAAATGTAAATATCATCGTTGATCCTTGTGGTGGATGTATTCCGCCGGTGGTGAATGTGAATCCATTAAACACCTGTGCGCCGGGAACTGTCAATCTAAGTACCGCTATTGCTGCCGGATCCGCTCCTGCAACGTTGACATACCACGCAACTCAAGCAGATGCTCAAAACGATGTCAATCCGATTTCAACAACTGTTGGCACGAGTGGAAGCTATTGGGTTCGGTATGAAGACCCAACGAATTCAACTTGTTTTGGTGTAACTCAAATTGTGGTCACAATTAATCCTGCTGATAACCCTGCATTTACACTTACAAACTTTTGCACTGGCAGTACAAATCAAGCTACGGGAATAGCAACTCCCGGTGGGACATTTAGTTTCAATCCACTACCAACAGATGGAGCGACAATCAATACTTCGACCGGTGCAATTTCAAATGCAACTACCGGAACAACTTACACCGTTCAATATACAACGAATGGAACTTGTCCGGCTTCAACTACTCATCCTGTAAGCGCATCTGGCTTCTCATACAGTGCATCCATTACCGATGAAACTTGTGGAAATGCGAATGGTGAAATAAATATTGCTCCAACCGGTGGAACTGCCCCATATTCCTTTAGTATAAACGGTGGTGCAACACAAAGTTCGGGAATCTTCACCGGACTAACTCTGGGAGTCTATTCCATCTTAATTACAGATAATGCAGGTTGTCAAAGTACCGGAACAGAAAATGTGGGTAGTATTGGCGGACCAACCATTGACAACTTACAAACTGTAAACCCAACCTGTGGTACCGGATGCAATGGATCAATAACAGCAACAGTATCTGGTGGAACAGCACCTTATACTTATGAATGGTTTGATGCCTCCAATAACCCAATTGGAACGAATTCAGCTACGATCTCAAATCTTTGTGGTGGAACTTATTCCCTCCAGGTAACAGATGCCGGTGGCGGAAGTACTCAATTATTTTACGACGATTTTGAAACAGGTATTGCAGGATGGAATTTCAACATGCCTCAAGGTCCGGAAGGCAGTGATCCTAATTTCTTTGAAGTAGATGACGACGAAGGTGGAGTTGCTCCCGGAGGTTGTGGAATTGCTGGAAATGGTGATGCAACACTTCATATTACCAGTGTATTCTTCCCTGGTGGAGGTGCAGCTTATGATGCAGGAGGATTATGTGGAATTCTTTTCTGTCCACAAACAGATCGTCAAGCTGAAAGTCCTGCTATCAATACGGTCGGTCAATCCAATTTAACACTCAACTTCGATTATATCGCCCAAGGAGATATCCCGAATGACCAAGCCACTGTTTGGTATAATGCAGGTGCAGGTTGGGTACAATTAGGTGCTGCATTATTCTCCGGAACAGGGGTTTGTTCTCCTCAAGGAATTTGGACAGCTTATTCAAGTCCTCTTCCAGCAGTTTGCGAAAACATTCCTAACTTGCGAATTGCGATTCGCTGGCAAAATAACGATGATGGAGTTGGAACTGATCCCTCAGTTGCCATAAACAATCTTGAAGTAATTACTGCTAGTGCAACAAGTTGTCCAAGTATCGGTTTTGCGACTCTTACTTCACCTGCCGGTGGAGATGACCCATCATTTACAGTAAGCAATTATTGCGAGGGTGCAACAAATAGCGCCACTGGAATTGTAACTGCAGGTGGAACGTTTGCTTTCAATCCAATTCCAACAGATGGAGCTACGATTAATGCTTCTACCGGTGCAATTGCAAATGGTATTGGCGGAACAACTTATACTGTTCAGTACACCACTAATGGCGCTTGCCCGGGAACACAAACTCACGTGGTAACCGTCTACCCTATCCCAACAATAACAGGAAGTGAAGTATGTGTTGGATCTACTGTTCAATTAACAGCAACCGGAACGCCGAATGCAACCAACCCTTGGGTTTCGTCTAATCCAACTATTGCTTCTATTGATAATACAGGATTGGTAACCGGTTTAACTGTTGGAACAGTTACTATCACTTTTACAAATTCCAATGGATGTTCTTCCACTTACTCATTAAATTCGGTGGATTCACCAACAATTAACGGAAACCTTACTATTTGTTTGGGAAATACAACTCAACTTACTGGTTCCGGAACTCCAAACTCAAGTAATCCGTGGGTAAGTTCCAATCCTGCGATTGCTACTGTAACAAACACCGGATTGGTTACCGGTATTTCGAATGGAGTGGTGACAATTACTTATACCAACTCAGGTTCTTGTGATAACAGTGTGCAGGTTACCGTAAATCCAGGTGCAGCAATCAATGGAACTACGAATGTTTGTAATGGTACAAACTCCATTCTGACCGGAGCTGGAATTCCGGATGCCATCACTCCATGGACCTCATCAAACACAGCTGTTGCAAGTATTGATAATTCCGGGAATGTCACTAGTATTTCTCCGGGAACAACAACCATAACTTATTTGAATAGTGGTGGATGCAGCAGCACTGTTCTCTTTACTGTATTCGACATTCCAATTGTTTCATTTACAAGTAATGCGTCCGAGGGTTGTGCCCCGCAAACTATTGTATTTACCAATACAGGTTCTGCCTCTACAAACTGTGTATGGACTTTTGAGGGGATTGGAACTCAGAATGGATGCGGTTCGGTAACTCAACTATTTAATCAGGAAGGAGTGTACGATATCACCCTAACAGTTACCAATGCAAACGGATGCATTAGTTCGTTGACAAACACAGATATGATCACTATTCATCCGGAAGTAGATGCAGACTTCACGGTTGATCATACTCAACAAACTGTTTTGAATACATTATTCCAATTCACCAATACCTCAACCGGAGCAACCAATTACACCTGGGATTTCGATGATGGGACGTATTCAAACTTGACAAATGCAGTTCATGCATACGATGAAGTTGCAGGAGTATATACCGTAATGCTAACAGCAAGTAATTCTTTTGGATGCAGAGATTCCGCAACAATGGTAATATCTGTGGTAGATGAATTATACTGGTTCGTACCAAACACCTTCACTCCGGATGGGGATGAAGTGAACAATTATTTCAAGCCGATTTTCAGTCCGGGATTTGATGTAAAGGATTACTCTTTCCTCATTTTTGATCGCTGGGGTGAAATCATTTTCGAATCAAAAGACATGAATGTCGGATGGGACGGAACCTATAACAATCTGATTTCTAAAGAAGGAATCTATACTTATAAAATAACCCTGAAAGAGAGAAACTTAGACAAGAGATACGAAATCATTGGACACGTTAATCTATTAAAATAAGAGAAAGCACTGCTTTCGATAAATATATCCGCGGTAGAGGATAATGAGAGAATGAGAGAATGAGAGAATTCATAATTAGAAACTAAACAAAGATTGGCATCGGCTGGACTAACTAATCCGACGAAGCTGATTAAACATAAACTAAAACCAAAAAATGAAAACAATTACATTATTATTTTTTGCAATTCTGTTTGCATCGAATGCAAAAGCACAAGAGTGGCAAACCTATTACGAAGGTCAGGGTATTACCATTCAATACAGACCTGCCGAGATTGATGATGCCCAACTGGGGATCAGTCATAAACGAATTGTGTTTCGCTATGAAAACAAAACGGATAAGGAGGTCCAATTGAATTTTAACCGGTTGATTACTTACTCAGATAGTGAAACAGCTGCTAAACCCCAGGAAAAAAAATACCATGTTTCAATTCCTGCAAATTCAAGTGTAGAATACAATCAGGCAAATTCAATGGACAAAACATTTTACCTGTTTGCCCAGGATAAAAAGAATACAATCAAACGCTCCTTGATAAACTTTGATATCAGGGACGTTACAACAAACTAGACCATGAAATACTTACTACTACTAATTGCCCCGATTTTCATCGTGGGTGGTCACTTATTGGCTCAATGTGACATTAATGCGAGTGCAAGTGCAACAACCATTACCTGTGGTCAGAGTGTGAATCTATCTGCTTTTGGTTCTTCTACAGGACAAATGGTATTGAATGAAACCTTCAATACGGGATCCTTTGGTCCGGGATGGGGAGCTACACCAGGATCCACTAATTTTAACAACCCTTGTTCACCCGGAGGAGTTGACGGAACACCACATGCATGGATGGGAAGTACAACGAGTGTTCCCAGAACGTTAACCTCATCTCCATACAATTTAACGGCAGCAACTGCCGGAGTCTCCATTTGCTTCGATTTACTTTTTGCCGAACAAGGTAATGCTGCTCCTTGTGAAGGACCGGACGAACCGGACGAAGGTGTATTCTTGCAATACTCCATTGATGGCGGAGCAACCTGGATAGATATCCATTATTTCGATCCGAATGGTGGGAATGATCCGCAATTGACAAACTGGAACAACTGGTGTTTTGCACTTCCTCCCGGAGCGATTACCGCAAATACACTGATTCGCTGGCATCAAACAGCAGATTCAGGAGCGGATTATGATCACTGGGGAATTGACAATGTTCAAATCTTCCAAAATGATATCAATGCCGAAGTTGAATGGCTCCACGACGGATACTCTTATGGCGTAGGAAACCCGGGAGGTGTGAATCCAAATGCCGTTACTCCAACTACAACAACAACTTATACGGCTCAAATCACAACCGGTACAGGACAGGTATGTACAACAACTGTCACGGTAACCGTACTTGATCCGGTTTATGATATAACCGTTTCGGCAAATCCCACTACCATCTGTTCGGGTGATTGCTCAACAATTACAGGTACCGGACAAATTATAATTGATCCGGGAGGCATAGAAACCTATGAAAACAATGAATTCAATGTCGTTGCTTCAGGAAGTGCTTCTGTAAATATCAATGTACAGGGAATCAATACCACCAATATTACCAACGGACTCATTCAAAATGTAACCATCAACGGATTTAGTTTTTCCGGTTCTTTTTTCTGCACCTCTTTTGGTGGATGTAACTGCAATGGCACGAACATCGGTTTTGGATCAACTTGTAATCTGACTGCAGGCGGATTCACTGTAACGCTTACTTCGCCTGGTGGGTGTGATATCATTCTTGCTCCAGCTGGTGTTGCAAATGGAAACTACAACAACACCGTTTTCGTTCCTGTTGGTGGAAGTGCAATGGGCGGAACTTTCCCCGCATCTGGCGGACCATGGAATCCGAATGAACCATTTTCAGGACTTAACGGATGTGATCCAAATGGTGTTTGGACACTTACTTTCAATGCACCTGGTCTGGGACTTGGTTTTGGAACATTGCAAGGTTGGTCTATCACCTTTAACGATCCTCCGATTTATGCACCGGTAAATTATTCCTGGTCACCGACAACAGGACTTTCCAATCCTACGAGTATCAATACACAGGCCTGCCCTACTTCCACTACGAATTATGTATTGACAGTCAGCAATGGAACTCCCGGATGTGCCACTCATACTGAAAACGTAAATATCATAGTAGATCCTTGTGGTGGATGCGTTCCACCGGTCGTGAATGTGAATCCCTTGAATACTTGTGCTCCCGGAACTGTCAATCTAAGCACAGCTATTGCTGCCGGATCTGCTCCTGCAACTTTGACTTATCATGCCACCCAGACTGATGCACAAAATGATGTCAATCCGATTTCCACAACCGTTGGGACTAGTGGAACTTATTGGCTTCGTTACGAAGACCCTTTGAATCCGACTTGTTTTGGTACCGCCCAAATTGTAGTAACGATAACTCCTGCCGCAAACCCCGCATTTACCTTGACAAACTTCTGTCCCGGAGGAACCAATCAGGCAACAGGAATCGCTACTCCCGGCGGAACATTCAGTTTCAATCCGGTGCCGGCTGATGGGGCAACTATCAATTCTTCAACTGGCTCCATTTCAAATGCAACAACCGGAACAACTTATACGGTTCAGTACACAACCGGTGGTGCATGTCCTTCATCAATGACCCATACCGTTACCGCAACCGGAT
The DNA here is from genome assembly GCF_943372375.1 of Fluviicola taffensis DSM 16823. Taxonomy (GTDB): domain Bacteria; phylum Bacteroidota; class Bacteroidia; order Flavobacteriales_D; family Crocinitomicaceae; genus Fluviicola; species Fluviicola taffensis_A. Next base: position 38,703 of record NZ_CALRYJ010000005.1, read on the forward strand.
TTACTTATACCGCTGCTATCGTAAATGAAAATTGTGGCAATTCCAATGGAGAAATCAATATCACTCCAAATGGTGGAACTCCAAATTACACTTACAGTTTAAATGGTGGACCAACTCAAGGTTCAGGCTCATTTACCGGATTGAATGCAGGATCTTACACAGTTGTTATTGCTGATAATTCCGGATGTCAAGCTACAGGAACTGAAAACGTGGGAAGTATCGGCGGACCTTCTATTGACAACCTTCAAACTATCAACCCAACTTGTGGAGGAGGATGTAATGGTTCGATAACTGCGACAGTATCTGGCGGAAGTACTCCTTACACTTATCAATGGTTTGACGCTTCGAATAATCCGATTGGTACGAATTCAGCCACTATCTCAAATCTTTGCGGAGGAACCTATTCCCTTCAGGTAACGGATGCGAATGGCTCAAGTAATCTGTTGTTCTTTGAAGATTTTGAAAGTGGAGCAACCACCTGGACATTCAATGTTCCCACAGGTGCGGAAGGTGCCGATCCCAACTTCTTTACTGTCAGCGATGATGAAGGAGGCGTTGCACCGGGAGGTTGTGGTGTTGCCGGAAATGGTGATGCTACCCTTCATATCACCAGTGTGTTCTTCCCCGGAGGAGGTGCAGCATATGATGCAGGAGGATTATGTGGGTTGTTATTCTGTCCACAAACAAACCGGCAAGCAGAAAGCCCGGCAATCAATACCGTTGGGCAATCGAACCTGACATTGAAATTCAACTTCATTGCGCAAGGAGACATACCAAACGATCAAGCGACGGTCTGGTACAACACAGGTTCCGGATGGACACAACTTGGAGCTCCATTATTCTCTGGAACAGGGGCTTGCTCTCCTCAGGGAGTCTGGACAGCCTATTCCAATGCTCTTCCGGCTTCATGTGAGAATATTCCGAACCTTCGAATTGCTATTCGTTGGCAAAACAATGACGATGGTGTTGGAACAGATCCTTCCGTTGCAATAAATAACTTCGAAATTATCACAGCAAGTGCGGCAAGTTGCCCGGCAATTGATTTTGCAACACTTACGGCTCCTGGCGGAGGTGGAGATCCATCATTCGCAGTAACCAATTTCTGTGAAGGCTCTGCAAATAGTGCAACTGGAATTGTAACCGCAGGAGGAACTTTTGCATTCAATCCTGTTCCGGTAGACGGTGCAAGTATCAATGCTACAACAGGTACAATTACAAATGGTGTCGGTGGAACAACTTACACCGTTCAATACACCACGCCGGGAGCTTGTTCAAGCTCTCAGACACATACAGTAACTGTCTATGATTTGCCGACTCCGGTAATCTCAGGTAATTTAACCTATTGTGCGGGTGGACAAACCACTTTAAGTGCGGGTGGACCTTACTCTTCTTATTCTTGGAGCACCGGGCCGGCAACTCAAACAATCAATGTAACCGCACAAAATGGAATCAGCGTCACGGTTACTGATAACAATGGTTGTCAGGGAACAAGTCCGGCTGTAAATGTTACATCCGTAGCACAAATTGTTACCAATTCGAATCTTACCATTTGTCAGGGACAGACTATTACAATCCATGGGAACCTGCAATCAACTGCCGGAGTTTACAGTCAGACATTCCAATCCTCCGGAGGTTGCGATAGCATCTCCAATGTAACCTTGCTTGTAAATCCGAGTCCTACGCCAATAATTACAGGAAACTTATGGTATTGCGAAGGAAATCAGGCAACGCTTGATGCAGGAGGTCCCTATTCAAGTTATTCGTGGAGCACAGGTGGAAATCAACAAACCATTCAAACAACAAGTTCAGCTCCAATTACAGTAACTGTAACAGATGCCAACGGTTGTTCCGGAACAAGCGCTCCAGTTAGTCTGGTAGCTCCTCCGATAGCAAGTGTTGGTGCAACTCCTTCAACGGGAATCGCTCCCCTGATTGTTACGTTAACGAATGGAAGTCAACATGCAAATGCATATCATTGGTACTTTGGAAACGGAATTGACTTGATTACCGGAAACACCAATAGTCAAAACCAAACATATGATAGTGTAGGTCAATATACTGTTGTTTTGGTTGCCACATCTCAAAATGGTTGTTCAGATACGACATATGTGACTATTGTCGTTGTAGAGCCCACGCAACCAATGATTATTGACTTCCCGAACATTTTCACTCCGAATGGTGATCAGAACAATGATTTCTTCGAATTTGCCAGCTCGAATGTGGCAAGTTTGGAGGTGGTCGTTACCAATCGTTGGGGGAACCTGATGTTCAAATCTACCGATGTTCACTTTAAGTGGGACGGGACAATGCCAAATGGAAATCAAGCTTCAGAAGGCGTTTATTTTTACCAGTATAAAGTTACCGGGATGCTCGGAGAATATTTGGAAGGACAAAAATTTGTACATCTGATGAAATAACTTTTTCAATCAAAAAACAACCCAGGCAGTTCTTTTCAAGAGCTGCCTTTTTTCTTTCCAAAAAACTCTTTTAAAATGGACTATTTTTCATTTTGATTAAAATATAATCATTCCGTAATTCTTATTTTTACTAGTAAAAATAAGAAAATAACGAAAAAAAGATTAATTTTTAATCAAAAAAATTTGTTTTATCGAATAAGATTACTTATCTTTGTATTGTAGCAAGTCCGGATAAAGAATTGCTCAAAAACAACCTTATTATTAACCATTATTATAAATCGAATCGTGAAACGAATTATCATCCTTTCCGTTGGTACGGCAACCCCTAAAGTTATCAAAGCACTTTCTGAAGCTTTTGAAATCAACAAGGAGTTATTATTTAAAATTCTTTACAACGCACCTGCTGTCTTTTTAGACCATGCAGATGAAGCCCTGGCAGAAAAGGCATTTACTATTTTAACAGAACTCGGGCTGGAAGTTCTGATCCAAAATGTAGATGAACAAGCTCCGGTACAAAAAGAATCTCTTGATATAGCCGTCCATATCAATGATCCGGTGAAATTAAGCACCGTCAACAAACAGCTCTCAGAATTTCTGGGCTGCACTGAAAACGAATCTCTGCAACTCCTGCTTAGCGAACCATGTGTGGTTTTAGGCGGAGTATCAATGGCCACAGCAGAGAGCTTGCAAAAACGAATAGATGCCGAAGTGATTGCAAGTAACCCGAAAATGGATTTATACACCATTGAATTCACTGCAGAATCAGAAAATGAACGCTTAAAGTTGATTAACCTCATCAAAAACAAGGAAATCACTATTCCTGAAGGAGAAACAAAATGGGTTCGCAACCTGAACTACAACCAAATGAACCAGTTTCTCACGCGCTATCGTTCGCAAAATGATGTTAAGATCTACAATCAAAGTTATTCCAGGTATCGTATTCTCCTGGAGAATTTTGACCTGACGAATACTTCCCAAACCAACTTTTTGGTGAACGAAATCGGCATGCCGACGGAAGTACTCTCAGAAATCCACGCCAATCTTCCGGTTTTATTGGATGAATCAGTTAACTACGGAATCCTTGAGGAAAAACTAGCCTTGTACAAGCAAGCGGGTTTAACCTGTTCCGAAGAACAAATTCCATTTGGAAAGTATGTCCTCTCAGTGAGTAATATTAGTGACTCCGACAAAGCAAGGGAAATCCTGAGCAAATTTTACGAAGATGTCAAGTTAGACAAGATCACAAATGTCTGGAAAGCCCCTATGCCACTCGGCGGCACTTTGAGTCGATTACTTGAAAAACAATTGGAATATATTGGATGTGAAATCGAATACGAATACTAACCACTATGAACGAAAACAAACCGAACCTCCATCTCCAAATCGCTGAAAACGGAAAAGTACTCGCTTTACGAGGAGACCACAAAGAAGCATTACGCCATTACAAAGAGGCTATGCGCATGTGTCAATCGACCGAAAATTCAGAAGTTTTTCTGCAGCATTACAGTTTGTGTGCAATGGAATCACTGGAATTGATGGGGGCTCACGAAGAAATCATCACTTATTGCGATAAAAGCATTGATTTCCTGACACCAAAAAAAGCCGATCGGACCGATGATTGGTTCAGGAAAAACCTCGCATCACTCTGGGAACGGAAAGGAATCCAGTGCATCTACCTGGATGAAAAAACAGAGGCGATCGAAGCTTTAGATTCAGCTCTTAAAGAAGCAAAGGATTCATCAGCCTTGCCGCTTAGTAAAGAATTACTGAACTGGCTTCGAAGAGGCTATGCGATTAGTCACAAGCAAGTGCGTGATTTACAAAACAGACATCGCTACTTTACGGTTCGTAAGGAAAATGTCAACGAAAAAATAGCAGTACAACTGCCGGAAATGATCAATCCGTTCTAAACCAACGTTTATACGAAATCGCAGGCGGTTTTAGTTGCGCGCGAAACTAAGAATATCCACCTGTCTCCTCATCCCTGAAAAGAACGGGGTCAGGATTGTTACGCCAAAAAATTTGGCAGGCAAGAGTGATCCACCTGCATTTCGTAAAACATTAAAACAATTAATTTATGAGTGATTTAACCAAATTCAGTGAAGGAGCTTCCATTCTGCAGCAGGTTGATGTCAGCGACATCTTTACAAACCTTGCCATGGGAATTGCGGAAGCTCAACAGAAACTAGATGACAATTCGATAGCACAGGCTATTAAATTGGCAGAAACCAACATCGACGGTGAATCCTTGTTGTCTTTAGGATTCGCTCCGGTCTTTTACGCATTCCAATATGCAGACATCAGTGCCAGTATCAATTTGAGAATGGGTCTGAAAGAAGCATTGGAATTCGGATTCGGATTGGATGTCCAATTGTCCAACCAAAAAGGATACACCACAGCTAACCGAACGTTTTTGAGTTCAAACAGTTATTCCGAAACTACGGAAGAATACAAATCTGTGAGACAATTAAACTTTCGTGCAAAAGAAAACAAGGCGATCAAGATCAACAACAAATTCATCAGCCAAAGTGAGTCTCTTGTTTCGAAAAGTCGTTTGGAAGATTTCAAACAAAGGATCAAAACTGATGCATCTGTGGACCAGGTCTATGAAGAAGTAGAGTCCAAAATACTTACCGAAAATAAAAGTGTCGGAGTAGATGTCTGGATGGACGGAGGATTCCTTCGAGTTGAAGAAGGCTTACATTTCAACAAACTAGGTGTTGGGGTCTTTAAAATTAAAAACTTTGCCACCGCAACTACTATTGATGTTGATGGAGGAGATGGTACAAATGCAAGTTTTGCAATGCCTGTTGACTTTTTGGATGCTTCTTTAACTGCTACTCTTGGTTCGGCAGGAGCAGGAGCCACCTTATATGCTTTAACAAAAGAAGGAGATTTACATGCTAAATTCGGCTCCGATTGGGTCAAATTGTCAAGCAAGCTTTACTTCCCTTACAACAGCGACGAGATTACAATAGGTCAGAATTTGAATAACGGACCAAATGATGCGTCCAGCTTAACATTCACCTATCCGAATCCGATTGTAGATGCAGATAACCAAAACCACAATCAGCATCCGTTAATTCACAAAGTGCTTCGTTTGATCCAAAGCCACGATTCAGATGTGTCCATTACCATTACCGGTATGACAGATCCGAAAGGCGGAGATAATCCGAAAAACAAAAGTTTGGCAAAAAGACGTGCTGAAAAGTTGCGTAATCATATCTTCGGATCAGCTGCACCTGTCAATGTAGAGATTGATACTATAACGAATACGGCTGGAGCCAGCGACTTGTTAAAACGTCATGCTTCAATTAAGTTGAATTCTGATTACCTGATCTTTATTGACGGTAAAGTAACACAAGATGCAACACCTGCTAAAACAAGTACCGGAGTAAACAAATTCGTTTATGCGGATGACAAAGGTGCGGAGACTGCCAGTACTTTCACTGTATTGGATGTTATGTACGGTTCAACTGCCCTTCAGGCTTCAGCATCGTCCTTTGCTTCAATTTGGGAAAGTGTTCAGGAAAGTTTGGAGACGCATTCACACGAAGAGATTTCGAATACCTATTACTATTCCCTGGACGACGAGGCGATTGTCAAATTACATTTGCTTTCCAATAAGTCGGATGAGATTTCTATTGCAGAAAACTCAGAAAGCGAAAGTCAGGGATCTGAAAACCAAAGTTCTTACTTGTGGGCGAAAACCAAAAATGAAAGTGCTGCTGAAAGCGAAAGTTCAAATAACAGTAATCAGAGTTCGTCATTTGCTATGTCAGCAAGCGTGGATTTCAGAATGTCTCGCCAGTTTGAAATGTCGATGGAAGGAAACTCTGCCATGTCCGCAAGATTGATTTCACTTCCTGCTCCGGATGCATTCCGTGCTTTTCTGGATAGAAAATACGGAAGCTCTACAGAAGGATAATATTCACTATTAAACTTCTAGCAAATGGCAGCAATTGAAACAATTACAAACACGCTTACGAATTCTCCGCTTTCATCAATGATTGAAAACATGGGAATTTCCGTAGCAAAAGCGCAGGCAGCGTTGGACAGTAACTCCATCGAAATGCTCAAAAGTCTCGCTTCCAGCACCGTAGAAATCGGAGAAGATAAAATCAGCTTATTAAACCTAGGCTTTGTTCCCAGTTTCTATGCTTTTACGGAAGCAACTTTCGATGCAAAAATGGACTTTTCTCTAGCAGAATCGACTTCCTTTAACGCAGACGCGACGGTTTCAGTGCAAACACAAGTAGTTTCGGCTACTGTTAGTGCAGGTTTTGCCCGCAAATTCGATCAATCAGCTTCGGCTTCTTCGAGTATTGCAGCCCGCATGGTTTCACTGCCTCCACCTGAAAATTTAGTGACCCTTCTGAAAAATTTAAATCCGGTAGGACTCACGACAACAACGTAATCTTTTAATCAACAAAAAAACAACAAAGTATGTTTGAAAACACCAAACCACGCATTGGTCAGGAACTTCTTGACGTGCCTATGGGCGACATGATTCGCCAAATGGCTTTTGCAATCGCAGAAGCACAAATCGTTCTAGATCAGAACTCCATTGATGTAGCTGAAATGATGGGCGGTTTAACAACCGTTACAGATGACAACGGAAACGTTACTTTCGAAGACAGCCGTGTATATTTCGGTCGGGAAAAAATGACGAAAGGTCAAGCTATTGCCCGTCACAATGCTACGAGTAACCAACAGGAAAAAGCTGAAATCCGTGATTTATTAGGGCCGGCAGCATATAAACCGGCTTTACAAATAGTCCATACGCCTTACGCCGGACAAGACATCGCGGTAGATACCTATGGAGAATTCAACGGATCCTTTTACATTGGAACAGGAACCTCAACGGATGCAATAATTGTAACGAAGGGAGATTTTCAAATTTCATCTGCTGTTGAATCAACAGACGATTCTACAATTTTAAGTCTTCCACGCAGAATTTCCATGTTGGAATGCGGTTTCACACCCACTTTCTACCAATTCGTGGATACAATCATCGAGGTTAAAATCTCCATCAAGTATACACAAGAAGGGAATGCAAACAGCAGTGTTTCTATTGCCAACCAATCTCCTGCAAGACGTATTGGATCAGGACTTAAAAAACTGAAGTCCGGAAAAACCGTGCAAATTTCACAGGTGAATGCTTCTTATTCTCAAAAGTATAGCTATTCTGCTGAAGGGTCGAGTTTGCTTCGCACCAAATTGGTTCCACTTCCACCACCAGCAGCTTTGGAGGAGCGCATCCAACGATTGATGGATGAAGAGTTTAATAATGTAATCGTTACTCCGGTTCCGTAAACCAATAAATCCCGGGCAGCTGTCAAAGCGGCAGCTGCTCTTTTAACCCTTAATCTATAAGCATATGGCAAATGTTGGAAAAGAGTTATTGAATGCTCCGTTTCCCGAATTAGTTCGCACGCTTGGTGTAGGGATTGCTGAAGCTCAATATGCACTCGATCGTGTTTCCATTAAGATCGCGCAGTTAATGGCGGGATTCAAGGTGAATGACGACGGAACGCTGGAAAGGGACGAAACAGCATTGATCGTTCTTAGAGAAGGAGACGAAGGAGTCAGTTTATTGGCTCTGGGCTTTACCCCTACGTTCTATCAATTTGTAGAAACCTACATCGAACTCAAACTGGCTATTTCAATGAAAACTGAGACCGAAGCTTCTGTAAGCTCAAAAGTTGCGGGAGTTGCCTGGTCGCCATTTGGTGTCGTTGCAGCCTCCGTAAATGCCAGTTATTCGCAGAAATATCAATATGAGGCAAACGGAAGTTCCGAAATGCGCACCAAATTGGTCACAGTTCCTTCGCCAGCAATGTTCGAAAGTCGTTTGAAAGAACTGATGACAGAATCACAAATAGCGCAAATTCAACCTTCTCTCGAAGCGGAATAGAACAAATGGAAATTAAAGACTAACCATTCTAAAACAAGATTATGACAAAAAGCTGGAAAAAACTCGTCAAAACCACTGATTCCGATTCAAACAACGGAAGCGAAAACTCTTTTAGTAAGATCCAATCAACGCTGGATGAAATTGCAGCGCAAAATGAAGAATTGGATGATTTGTTGAAGGAACGGCAGTCTTTGGAAAAGGAGATGGGAAATTTACTTCAATCGAATAATCCTGTAGCAGAAGATCCTCGGTTCTCCAGTACTATCGACTCGTTTAAAAATAAACGTGAGAAAGAAAAAAAAAGAGCCGTTCAGAAGAGAAAACTCGAAGAACGGCTCTTACAAAAAAACAAAGAATTGGAGAAGTGGGAGCAGAACCTGAAACGTCTGAAAAATAAACTCACCCTCCAAAAAAAATCCGCCCTGGCGGAAAAAAAAGAAGCCAAGCAAGATCCTTCAACCAGCCTAAAAGCACCCAAATCAACTAAAAAAAGTTCCGAGAAACGGCTATTTGACACCGATACAATCCGGAAAAAGAAAGATGAAATAGAAAGAAAGAAGAAAGTGCTAACCGAAAAGGTCAAGAAGTTGGAAAAACTCCCTGAGAAAATCAGGGAGCTAAAATCCACACTTGATTCATTCGGACAGAAGGATCTTGCGAAGTTTCAACAAAAACTGGACCCCGAGAAAAAAACTGTAGAAATTCCAACGCGAATTCGCAGGATGAAAGATGACTGGGATGAAAAACGTGAAAACCAAAAAGAAAAACTGCGGGAAAAAGTAAACGTCAAAAAACTTTCGGAAAAACTGGAGGAAACCAGACGTTTCGGTCAATCTGTAAAATCTGAAATCAAAAATTCTTTGGATTCCCTGGAAGAAAAAGTTCCTGAAATCAGAGAGCTAACGGATAATCTAGAAAAAGACTTGTCCTTGGATGATCGTCAGAACAAGGTTTCCGAAAATATTTCCTCTAAAAAATCAGAGGAAAAAGAAATGGAACAGAAAGAGACCAATCGCAGAGAAAAACTGAAAGAACAATTTCTAACCAGAAAAAAGGCCGAACGAAAAGAAGAAGAACGGTCAAGTAGAAAAAAAGAACGCAAAAACGAAAAATACACTTAAAAATGAGTTCAACAACAACCACTAATTCGCTGGCCCTGCATGAAATAGTTCTCAGCATCGCGGACAGTTTGAATGAAGCGCAGGAAACCCTGCGCAGCGTGTCTCCGTACGATGAATACGGAAGACCAAACACACTCTATCAACTTCCCTATTTAGATTTTAATCTGGAAGTTATCTCCCAGTTTGAAACAAGTCAAACGGGAAGCTCTACCGGCGGAAACGGTATTCGTTTCATACCATTTCGCAGCACCGAAACAACGACCAAAAACCAGGGAGTAATTACCAGCAATATTTCCGGACGCTTTGTTGCTGTTATGCCGAATGAAGGATTACCGCAAATCGCACTCAGCGCAATTACTAAATTCAATGAAACCAACAGCGAATATGCCATCTATTCAATCGCTGTAAAAGCAGTTCAACCAAACAATGAATTTGTGATCGGTCAGAGAATAGAGATCAATTTCGATGAAGCCACTTCAATGGATCTCAATTCTAAAATGTCGGTTTCGGCACCTGTTTTTATTGGTGCGAAAGATGGATATACCAGAGCCGACGATGGAAATGTATATGTACAGGTTAAACTGAAAATCGCAGAATACAACGCAGGAAGGACCTTCGTTTTTAAAGCCAATAGTGGAACACAATTTATCTCAATCGCAATTAGTAAGCCATGATAGAATTTGATCAATTAATCTTAAAGCTGAAGCTTTATAACTCGCTAAATGAACCAGTCGACGGTATGGTTCTAAACGTGCAATATTACAGTTTTCCAGCCTCGCAATGGGTGAATGCTTTTAGCGACATGGTCGAAACTGGCGAGATGCTCATTGTGGGAGAAACCGCCACGACAGGAAATGTGGCAGAGATGGATCTATATGCACTAATCGAGTCCGGAAAATTACCTCCGATGCGTGTTGTTCCAAGAGACAAGATCGGTGGTCGTGAAGTATTTGATAAACAACCGGTAATCGGAAGTTCATTTGTCTTTAACCTGGAAGTAGTCGATGGAGAAACACAATTCGTCATTGATTTCGGTACGCTATATATGGTACCCAATGAATTGATTGTTGATTCAAGCAGTACCTTTGCTGATATTCTTCCAGTTACCAATTATTTCCCGGTAAACATCGAACAACCAGCGGTTCCCCCGGTTCCAATTCAGGATTTGTATACAAACATTGTTTCTGAAATCGCTTCAGCGAGCGAAACATCCATAGATTCTCCGTTTAAGTTGTCTAATATTTCATTGAAACTGAAAGCACTAATTCATGAAGACGGCGGTTCAATGAGTGCTTCATTACTGAACTTTGAGAATTCCGAAAATGTAAATGGGGACGCGATCAGCGAGTTGGTTTTTGACATCACTCCTGCTCAAAACAGGCAGAATGGTGGAATAGGTATTCCAAACCTGATCGGATTAACAGAAACCGCAGTTCGAAAAGTCTTGAAAAAACAGGGATTAAAACTAAATCCGGTTTATCAGAAAAAAGATTCTGTCGTTAACGGAGATTCTTTTAAACAATTCCCTCAACAAGGAGTAAGCGCCCAACCAAATCAATTAGTAACCGTAATTTTTAGTAAACATGAGTGAACCAACTAACCCCGTACAATTATTCAGCGAATTGCTTGGCAGTCCGCTGGGTGAATTAATCAGTTCCGTCGGACAAGGAGTCGGCGATGCACAAGCTGCCCTTGACCAGGGAGCACTTGAACAAACTTTGGAGATCTATGATCTGAGTAAAGATGGAACAAGACCGGAAGACGAATTAAAATTACTTACGCTGATTCGAGAAATCGGGTATCAGCCTACTTTTTACACCATTCCGGAAACAGAAGTAGAAGCACAAATTTCATTGTCTTTGGATCTGAAATCTCAGCAAACAAGCCCGATAGGCGGAACTCCGCTTTCCAAATTCAAAGTGAATGCAACGCCGTTAAATGCAGGAAATGTCAATCGTTTTGGCTTACAGGCAAATGCAATGGCCAAACTGAAATTCAAAATCGTTCCCGTTCCACCTCCGCAAAACGCTGCAGAAATCCGGAATGTTCCTGATTTAAGTACCAGAACCTGGAATGAAGAAACAAAAGAACTCCTTGATAATCTTGGATTTACTTATGAACTAAGAACTCCTGCAGGTGAACTGATCACCACTGAAGATTTGACATCTTCTATTTCGTTACAAAGTCCAGACGCGGGAACAATCGCTAACATCTCAAAAACACCTCTGGTAATTACTTTAGGAGAAATCTGCAAAGTACCGGAATTGGTTGCGGAAGAGTGGAGTGCCGAAACAAAACAACTGATCCAGGATCTTGGAATTAGTTATGAATTAAGAACTCCTGATGGAATCTTGATTACAGATGAAGAAACAGCAGAAGGATTACCGATCACAGGTCAAATTCCTGAAGCTGGAACTTTCGTGAACACAACAAGTACTTTGCTAGTACTTACTGTTACCATCTCATTCTAAGACAGGAGCCTGAAAAAGTTTGGGATGCAGACAATGTTCTGCATTCCAAACTTGAATAATTGAAAACCAATCACTCAACCACCACCATGCTTAACCAAAAAAATACGACCACTATTTTCGATCATGTTGCGGAGATAAACAGCCAAAAAGAATACTGGTACTTCCGTACAGATGGAGGAGACCATTACACAGACTTTATTCAAAAAGGATATATCGGGATCAGTTGGAATTTCATTTCAGCTTCGGATATTCGCGAAGAGAACTTGGAATATCTCCGAAAATCGGTAATCACAAACAGTTACAAATACCGAAATGTTCCTTATGACTGGCTGGGATCCGGAGAAAAATCATCCGTCACCAAAACCATCAATAAACTGTTCACATTCAAAAACATGAAAAAAGGAGATGTGATCCTTATCCCTTCTGAAGAAGCAGATTGTTTCAGCATCGGTGAAATTGCAGATGATGAAATCTATAACGCATCGGAAGATGATTTACCGACAGGCGGATATCACAAAAGAAGAAAAGTGAACTGGCTGAAAACATCTGTCAAACACCATTATTACAATTCGCTGTTCTATTTGCTAAAACATTCACACACCATTGTTTCCATTAAAAAACACGCCGATTTCATTGATTCGTTGATGGAGGAACTATATATCAAAGACGGTGATTGTTTCCTGTCCCTGAGAATCAATAAGGAATCTGAAATCAGCCTGAAAGACCTGAAAGATCTGTTCGATAATTACCTGGAACTTATCTCTAAGGTAAATTCCGATTTCAATTTCGGAGAAAAAATCGATACCACAACGGTCAAACTGAGTTTGAATTCTCCTGGATTCATAAATATCAAACTACCGGATGGAAAATCATTGATCATAACCAGTTTAATCTTGTCCATGTTCTTAAATGGGTGCTCCAATGATGAAATCAGTATGAAGATAAACCGGGAAAACATTCCCACCGAGTATATTCCTTACATGGATTCCATTCAAAACATCCGGAAAAACCTGGAAGTGGAGAACGACACTATTTTTTACCGCTTAACAAATATCACTGATGGAAACAGCAAGTAGTTTTTTGGCTTCGGGAGATAACGTATTCAAATTCCTGTTGACCATGTGCATCGGAACCATTCTCTTCAATATCATCTATCCAACCGATAAAATCCGGGAGGTCGAAATACGCAGAAGTGAATTGAATTACAAGTTGAACGTCATAAACAATGAATCCAGGACACTTTTTGACGAAGTAAAAAAATTAAAGCGCTTGGAAGATAAACTTTCAGACCTGTCCTCTTCGGTTAATGCCGGTTTCCTGAAAAAATTGGAATCATTCGACTTGAAATACGAATTGCTCACGAAGAAAGATTATGAAATCGAACACTTGCGAAAACTGATCGATATTTCCGAAGACGAACTGGATTTCTATTCCAGTTTCCGATTCTGGAGTTATTATCCTTCCATGGTTATTGGGTTGTTATCGTTGGTTTTTTGGATTAAATTTTATGTGAGGAGCCAAGAAACAGAAGATCACTAAAAACCCTTCATTTACAAGCTAAATAAAATTTTGACATACTCTTTTTTTTATTTAAATTTGATAATATAACTTTACTGTCATGAGTGCAATTGTAAGTAATAGTGATGAAGTAATTCAATCTACAAAAGAAGGAAGATTATATATTCGTACACAAGATTTTTTCAGACAACAAAAGGTTCAAAAGATCATTTTTGAGCTACTCGAATCAGATCTGATCAAGGACATTGAAGAATATCAAAAAAATCGCGAGAAGGAAAAAGAAAACAAAAAATGACGTTTTAAATGCCTTGGAACCTACTATTGCTGCCCCTTGTTGCGGGATACTACATATTCACAAAATCATATCTTTTTAAATTCAAACAACAAAGGCTCGATCAACAAAGATTAATCTTTGAGAGTATTATTTTGGCTGTCATGGCTTCCGTAATAACTTATCTACTAAGGCTACTTTACGAATCTGTAACCTCGTTTGAATTTCAGCAAATTATTTATAAAGCTATCCCAATAAAATCACCTTACACAGGAACCTCTTTATGTGTATTACTTCTTTCAATCGGTACTACTGAAATAAGTAATTTGTTTTTGGATGAAAAGAAATATATTACAAAGGCTATCAAATCAATTGGAAACGAATTTGAATTATTACTAAAATCATCATTTACAGATAATAAACTTCTATTATTCACTTTAGATAATGAGAAAATTTATATCGCTTGGGTAAAGGAACTCCCAATACCTTCTGTATCCAAATATGTTAGAATAATACCAATAATTAGTGGATACAGAGATGATCAAAAAAATGTCGTGTTTACTACGCATTATCTTTCCGTTTATGCAGAATACATTAGTGAAGGTAAAGTAAGATCAATTGAAGAACTTGATACAGATTTAATTCTGAACTCAGATAATATTGTAACTGTTAGCTTTTTTGATATCGATATGTACACTGTTTTCAACACAGTGGGAAAAGTAGGGTCTAAATCTTAATCAAAGGATTATTCGGATTATGACTTCTAATCTCTCCTAAACCTTCAGTCTCTTCACAATATTCGTGGTGCTAAAACCTTCAACCAAGGCAACAGTTTTGACTTCTCCACCATTCGCCAGGATGACATCTCTGCCGACAATGTACTTTTTGCTTTTTGGGTCTTCTTCAGCTGCATCGTAATCCGCACCTTTCACCAAAACACTTGGTTTCAACAATTCGATAACTGAAACAGGGGTATCCTCATCAAAAAAAACAACGCCGTCCACAAATTCCAGGGATGCCAAAATCAAGGCTCTGGAAGATTCGGGATTGATTGGTCGCTCCTCCCCTTTTCCTTGTCTTCTTACGGAAGCATCCGTATTGATTGCAATAATCAGTTTGGAACCGAAATCTGCAGCTTTTGCCAGGTAAGTGACATGTCCTTCATGCAAAATATCGAAACAGCCATTGGTAAACACCACCTTTTCACCTGCATTTTTCCATTCCCGAATGCATTGAACCATTTCATCCAACGAAGTAACTTTACTCTTGATCTGTTCGAATTTCCCCATCTTTTGAATAGTTTTTTGGTAAGAGAAAAAAGGATATTACTCCTAGAACAATGATTAGGATGGTTTGCGAAGACCAGATGATCATTCCCAAAGCATATCCGATTCCTTTTGCATCGCTGCCATATTGATCTTGGAGATAGTACTCAATGACCAATCCTACAACTATCGGAAAAATTCCGAGCCCTCCATTGGTTAACGTGATACCTAATGAACCGGCCAAAAAAGCAAGCAGCATTCCTTTCGTCGGAACATCGGTTGTTTCGTCCAATGCAAAAAAGCAGATGGAGAAGTAAACGATATAGAGTACCCAAATAAATAAGGTGTGTCCAATAAATGCTCCCGGATTTTTGGTTTTAAAAACAGAAAGAGCACCTGCAAATAAGCCTTTTATGAAACCAATCACTTTTTGACGGATGGATTTTATCAGGAACACAATTGCAAATCCGAGTAAGAAAACTCCTGCAATGATCCATTTGACCAATTGAACTTTAGATGCAGATTCCGGATTACTGTTCTCTATCAATTCCTTGATTTTCCAAAAGTCTCCCGCTCCAACTACAGAAGCAACCAGCGCAACGGAAAAAAGCATGATGAGGTCAAAAACACGTTCTCCTAAAATAGTTCCGAAAGATTTGGAAAAAGGGACACCATCCGACCGATACAGCATAGCAGCACGTGAAGCTTCTCCAGCCCTTGGAATGGTAAGATTCACAATGTAACCGATCATGATTGCATGATATCTGTTCCAAAAAGAGGTCTTGTATCCAAGAGGTTCCAGCAGATACTTCCAACGATAAGCTCTTGAAAGCAAAGCAAAGAAGCTCAATAGTAATGACAGGAAAATCCAGAAATAATTGGCTTCGTGAAGTGCCTTGTAAAAAGCAGCTTTCACCACGGGGTCCATAGAAGTGAAAAGGTACCAGATCAGATAAACGCCTAATACCAGTGGTAAAACTGTCTTTAGAAGGATACCTGCTACTCTTTTCATCAGACTATCAAATTAGTCAATTCATTCGGAAAAACCAAAGACGGTTTAAATGATCTTGCTTCTTCCATGGTCATGTACCCATAACCGATAATGATTATCATATCTCCAACGGCAACTTTTCTGGCTGCAGGACCATTCAGACAAATTGTCCCACTTCCTTTGTCACCTTTTATAACGTACGTTTCCAATCGTTCACCGTTATTGATATTAACAACTTGAACACGCTCACCTTCAACCAGATTAGAAGCTTCCATCAATGCTTCATCAATGGTAATACTTCCTACATAATTCAATTCAGCTTGAGTAACACGTACGCGGTGAATTTTTGATTTGACTACTTGTATCAACATGTTTGTAAAAATCGAAGTGCAAAGATAGCACTATAATTACGAATTATGAATTCAAAATTACGAATTAGACCAGTGTTAAATTATCAATCAATCGGACCTCTCCGCAAAAGCAGGCGATGCACATGCTTGCTCCCGGAACCCAATCAGTTGTCAGATCTTTCAAAGTAACCGGATCTACAATATTCAGATATTCAAGTTTAAGTGAACCCGTTTCAAAAAAGGCAATCGCCTTAGTCCTTGTTTCTTCAGGTGAAAATCGGTTCGCATCTGTCTTTGCCTGAGACAAAGTCCTGTAAATAATCAATGCTTCTTCTTTCTGCGATTCGGATAAGCGACTGTTTCTGCTGCTCATTGCCAACCCTTTTTCAGTTCTGGAAGTCTCGCATGCAATAATCTGAACGGGTAAGCTCAACTGTTCGACCATTTTCTTTATCACGGCCACTTGCTGAAAATCCTTCAATCCGAAGAATGCTTTTCCAGGAAGAACCAATTCGAACAAACGGGAAACCACTTCAACCACCCCTTTAAAATGTCCGGGTCTGAATTTACCTTCCATTACTTGATCCAATCCTTCTAAATCTACCCGGGGAGATACCCAATTTTCGGGATAAATTTCTGTTATTGAAGGAAAAAAAGCAAGATCACACCCGAATTTTTTCAACAATTCCGCATCCGCTTCGGGAGTTCTTGGATAATGTTCCAGATCGGATGAATTATTGAACTGTGTCGGGTTTACGAAAACGCTCACCACAACAACGTCACATTCAGCATTGGCGCGACTTACCAAGTCCATATGACCATGGTGCAAAGCTCCCATAGTTGGTACAAAACCAATGCTTTTACCTTCTTTTCGGAGTGCATTCAGAGCCTGCTTTAGCCGCTCAACCGTGTTGATTATTTCCACTTTTCTACCCTTTCATTCAAAACAAGCTGGCAAAACTATATTAATATCTTGAAGATTCCGTCTTTTTTTCTTAATTTTGCACTTATAATATTCAAAAATTCCCCTATCGAATTCTATGGAAAAAAAAAGGATTCTCTTTGTTTCTCAAGAAATATTCCCATTTCTTGCTAAAACAGAAATTTCTCACAACGCTCGTAAGCTTCCGCAAGGAACACAAGAGAACGGTAAAGAAATCCGTGTTTTCACACCTCGCTTCGGCAGTATTAACGAAAGAAGACATCAACTTCATGAAGTAATCCGCCTTTCGGGAATGAATATCATCATTGACGATAACGATCATCCGTTGATTATTAAAGTGGCGTCAATTCCTACTGCTCGTTTGCAAGTCTATTTCATCGATAACGATGAGTTTTTTAAACGCAAAACAAATGTAGCAGATGATAAAGGTGCTGATTTCTCTGACAATGACGAGAGAAGCATGTTCTTCTGTCGCGGTGTTTTGGAAACAGTGAAGAAATTGGGCTGGAAACCGGACGTGATTCATTGTCATGGCTGGATGACTTCCCTAATGCCGTTGTACATCAAAAAAATCTACAATAAAGATCCGCATTTCGCTGATACAAAAGTAGTTTATAGTATTTACGACCACAAGGAAGGATTCGAATCAGCATGGGACGAACGCTTCCATGAGAAGTTGAAATTTGATGGATTTGATGAGGATGTCACAAATTTAGTTAAATCACCAACTTTGGATGCAATAACTAAAGCCGCTGTAACGTTCTCTGACGGGGTTATTCAAAGTAGCGAAGTCATTCAACCTGAATTGCAAAAAGTCTACGATGAAGCAACTTGCTTGAAATTGAATTATTTACCAGAAGAACATTTAACAAAAGGACTATCAGAGTTCTTTGATAAAGTTATAGAAGAAGGCATTTTGATACAATGATGAATTTAAAAAACCTACATAACAACTGGCGGAAAGTAATTTTACTTTCCGCTTGTTTTGTATTAACACTTTCCGTTTTACCCAGCTGTAAGAAAACATCTTCCAAGTTTGGATCAGAAGCGTTGGACATCAATGACTTATTGGCATCCGGCGGTGTGGATACTTTCGACCTGAAAACCTATTCGGTTTTAGAAGATTCATTAACCAGCGACAATCAAATTTTTGGAATGGTAGGAGCTTATCACGATCCGAAATTCGGGTTAGTAAATGCTTCTTTGTATGCTCAGTTTACAATTGACGGGCTGACGCAATTTAGTAGTGGAGAAACTTTAAACACCATTGATTCCGTAGTACTTAGTCTAAACTACGGTGGCTATTACGGAAAACTAGGTCCTCAAACATTTGAAGTTTATCAACTTACAGACACATTAGACCTTGATACCGATTATTATAGAAACAGCACCAAAACGACAACGGGTATAAACCTGGTTGATCCGGGATCTGCTACACAAACTCCAAAGACGGATGGCGATAAATTTGTTCTTAGTAATGGTGACTCAGTAAACCCTCAACTTCGCTTAAGATTGGATAATTCATTGGGGCTACAATTCATTAACGATATCCTTGCCGGAAATACCGCATTTCAAAGTAGCGATCTGTTTTTGAGTGAACAATACTTCAAGGGATTGAAAATCAATGTAGCAAACACAACACCTGCAAGCGGACAAGGTGCCATTATCTATTTCAATCTGCTAAATAGTCAGACAAAAATGACCATTTACTTTAAGATGAATGGTGACACGGAACAACGGGAAATCAGCTTAAAGAATACTTCTAAATGTGCAGATTTCAATCATGCAGATATCGATCATACAGGTTACCATATAGCTGATGTTCTTGCAAATCCTTTAAACGGTCAAACCCAATTCTACACGCAATCCTTAGACAACAGAGCTGTAGTGGAGTTTCCAACGGTAAACAATTTGAAAAGCAATTCACTTATTAATAACGCTTTGCTTTACATCCCTGTTTCGTATCAAAATGGGAGCTACTATTATCCAAGCGTGACACTTGAAGTCGGATATAAAACCGACAGTGGAGAAATCGTCACATTTAGAACTGCTTCGTACGATAATAACCAGAAAGCATTCGTCATTGATTTGAGAGACTATATTCAGGATATCGTGTCAGGAAAAGCTGAAAACAGAGGTTTATATCTGAACCAGTCCTCGCTTTATTTCAATTGTACTGCAGAAAGAATTATCTTCAATGGTCCTGCATCACCTTACAAAACAAGACCCAAATTAGTTATTAAATACACCGAATTTAAATAGACATGTGTGGAATTGTAGCATATATCGGAAAGAAGGAAGCTTATCCTATCTTAATCAAAGGACTAAAGCGTTTGGAATATCGTGGATACGATAGTGCAGGAATTGCCCTATTGGACGCCGGAAAGGTAAATCTTTACAAACGCCAGGGAAAAGTATCCAATTTAGAAGAATTTGTAGCTGGAAAAAATATTGCCGGACATGCAGGAATTGGTCATACGCGTTGGGCAACTCACGGAGCTCCGAATGACATCAATGCACATCCACATTTTTCGAACAACGAAAAAATCGCATTAATTCACAACGGAATCATTGAAAATTACAATAGCTTAAAAGAAGAGCTTATTGTACGTGGATATCATTTCAAAAGTCAAACGGATACCGAGGTATTGGTTCACTTGATTGACGATATTCAAAAGAAAGAAAAGGTTGATTTGGCTGAAGCAGTTCGCATGGCTTTGCAAAATGTCATCGGAGCTTATGCCATCGTGGTTATTTCTTCAGACAATCCGAATCAATTGATCGCTGCGCGTAAAAGTTCACCTTTGGTTGTCGGAATCGGTAAAGAGAATGACTTCTATCTGGCTTCTGATGCCACTCCGATTATAGAATACACTAACCAGGTGGTTTATCTGGAGGATGAGGAAATTGCAGTGGTTGATCTGGTAACAGGATTAAACATCACCAATCTTCGCAATCAGCCGAAAACACCTTACGTTCAGGAATTGGAAATGCAATTGGAAGCACTTGAAAAAGGTGGATACGAGCATTTCATGTTGAAAGAAATTCATGAGCAACCCCGTTCCATTAAAGATTGTTTCCGCGGACGCTTAAATGCGGCTGAAGGATGGGTTTCATTAGGAGGAATAAAGGATTATGAGCAAAAAATGATCAATGCACAACGCATTGTCATGGTTGCTTGTGGTACATCCTGGCATGCTTGTTTGGTTGGAGAATATTTGTTTGAGGATTTGGCCCGAATCAATGTAGAAGTTGAATACGCTTCTGAATTCAGATATAGAAATCCGATCATCAACGAAAATGATATCGTCATTGCGGTGTCACAATCCGGTGAAACTGCTGATACCTTAGCAGCTCTTGAATTGGCAAAATCGAAAGGTGCAACGATCCTGGGAATTTGTAATGTGGTTGGATCCTCCATTTCACGTATCACGGACGCAGGTTCGTATACGCATGCAGGACCTGAAATCGGAGTTGCTTCTACAAAAGCATTTACAGCGCAGGTTACTGTCCTGACTTTGATGGCACTTTCTCTGGCACATAAAAAAGGAACTTTAAGCGAATCCAAATTCAGAACCATGCTTTCCGAATTGGAAATCATTCCGGATAAAGTAAAACGTGTTTTGGAACGAAATGCGGAAATTGAAGAAATCGCCAAGATCTATAAAGACGCAAACAATGCACTTTATTTGGGAAGAGGAAGCTCATTCCCGGTAGCTTTGGAAGGCGCATTGAAATTGAAAGAGATTTCCTATATCCACGCTGAGGGCTACCCGGCTGCAGAAATGAAACATGGTCCGATCGCTTTGATCGATGAAGAAATGCCTGTTTTCGTTATTGCAACAAAAGGAACTTCCTACGAGAAAGTTGTCAGCAACATCCAGGAAGTGAAAGCACGGAAAGGAAAAATCATCGCAATCGTGACAGAAGGTGACGTAGATGTAAAAGCGATGGCTGATCACGTAATTGAAATTCCGGATACGGACGAGCACTTGGTTCCGATTCTGGCAACGATTCCGTTCCAATTATTGAGTTATCACATTGCTGTTATGAGAGATTGCAACGTCGATCAGCCAAGAAACTTGGCTAAATCGGTAACGGTAGAGTAATTAAGATCTATAAAAAACGAAGGCTTTTGTCAATGACAGAAGCCTTTTTTGTTTTACCTAAAAACAACTAATCAATTAAAAATCAAACATATAGACCAAGATCTGTTCGTAAATTTGCAAATTCTCGAACAAGCGAATTCGAGAATTTCTAAATAAAAAAAGGGATCATCTGCAATAGCAAATAATCCCTCCTCTTTTTCATATTTGGGGTTTGGTAGAACTTGTTTATCGGGAGATCACATTCCCTTTTAACATGATTTCTTCGTTGTAAAGCGTAATTTTCATGTCCTTTATTGACTCTTTTTGATCGAAATAGAGCGTGTGAGAGATCAAACCCTGACCACTGATCACCAATGAAACAGGATCTTTACTTTTACTCCAGTCCAATGGAATTTTGAATTTTCCATCTTTGTCAGGACTCGTTGTAGAGATCACACTCCCCGAAACATCCATCAATTGAATGGTTACAAGATCGTATCCTTTTCCATCTAACAAAATCCTTCCACCGGTAAATTTTTCATCTGTATGATCGTAAAATTCCCTGACGCTGACCATTCCATCTAAAGGTTCCTGATAGATCACCTGAGTAGTATCTATTGGTGTCACTTGTGCATTTACATGAATGGCGGAGAAAGTTGTCAAAGCCAGACCCAAGGCCACTGCTTTCAAGTCAAACGAAAAGGAATGATTCCATTTCGTCAATACATATGTCTTCTCCATCTGCGCAGGTCTAAATCGACCGCAAACAGACTCGTTCTTTTTTCCTTCCAGGTAATTGACTATTGAAACATCCGACATATTACTGAAATCCACAACGATTTTACTGCATGAAGAGCAAAATCTTCCTTTTGCTTCCGGCTTCATTTGGTTCCAATCTTCGTGACAGGGTTCTTCTATGGAATAGTTGATTTTTTTCGCTTTCATCATTTCGGTTTTTACGATTATCTATCAGAAACAACTTTACCCATTTTCATTCTTTGCTCATATAAGGTAACTGTCAAATTGCCCAAAGACTTATGATTGCTGAAATAAACTGTTTGAGCGCCGTAACCAGGTGAACTCACACGAATAGAAACCGGATCCTTAGTCCAATCCAATGGAATCTTGAAAGTTCCGTTTTTTTCAGGTTTGAAAGAAGCCAATTCATGGGATGCACCATCCATCAGAGAAATTCTCACAGTTTCATACTCTTTACTTTCCAATTTAATCCTTCCACTTGCAAATGATTCATCACTATGATCATAAACCATCGCAACTTCACCTTGAAGCATTACTATTGGTTCGTTGATAGAATCATGCTGCTCAATAATTGCTGAATTTTGCGCCTGAGACGGTAAAGCCGAAAACGTACTCAAAGCCAAACCTAAAGCCACTGCTTTCAAATCGAATCCAAGTGCAGGAGATTGCGATTTCGGCAACAGATAAGTCTTCTCCAATTGCTTTTCTTCAAAACGACCACAAACCGATTGATGTTTATTGTTCTCGAGATAAGTCACAATGGAAAAATCAGACATCTTACTGAAATCCACCACCGTTTTACTGCACAATTCGCAGAAACGACCTTTCACTTCCGGTTTCATCTGACCCCAATCTGCATGACAAGGTT
Source organism: Fluviicola taffensis DSM 16823 (assembly GCF_943372375.1). Taxonomy (GTDB): domain Bacteria; phylum Bacteroidota; class Bacteroidia; order Flavobacteriales_D; family Crocinitomicaceae; genus Fluviicola; species Fluviicola taffensis_A. The sequence continues at coordinate 61,682 of NZ_CALRYJ010000005.1, forward strand.
CTTCGATTTTATAGTTTACGCCTTTCGACTTCATAATTTCAGTAATTTAAATTATTCACTGATAACATCTCCCTGGATCACTTCACCACGGATCATTTCAACCTGATCCACCAGTTCAATTTTCATATCCGCAATGGAGTGTAAATGGTTCAAATAAAGGGTTGTTTGCTCATAATTATCCCCACTCACTTCAATGAAAGCCGGGTTCAACTTCCAATCGAGATCAAAAGCAAATTTTCCTTTTGAATCAGGTTGAGTTGTTTTCAAAACCTTTCCTTCTTTATCTTTCAATCGAACCGTAATTCCTTTGAAATTTTTGCTTGAAGTTGTCAGGATACCGCTAGCTTTCTTTTCTTTGGAATGATCGTATCTTGGTGCAACTTTCCCTACAACAAATGGCTCGACAGCTATCGGATCCACTTCCTGAATGGTTCCGACAACAACGGGTGGAACCTGATAATTCGTATCAATTTTAATGGGCTCTTGGGGTTCTGTTTGAGCAAAACTATGAACAGCTGAAAAAGTGGTCAGCGCCAAACCTAGAACCACAGCACGCAAGTCAAAACTTGGAGCAAAAACAGGTTGATTCAATTGATAAACACGATCCAGCTGAGGTTTCGTAAATCGTCCACATACTTTTTCAGTCTTGTGACTTTCCAAATAATTGACGATTGAAAAATCAGACATTCCTGTAAAATCAACCACCGTCTTTTCACAAGATCTACAAAAACGCCCGTCTGTTTCAGGCACCATATCGTTCCAACTTTTATCACAAGGATTTTGAATGGAATATTTAATTGCTTTTGCTTTCATCGTCTGTTTTTTGGTAGTACAGTATAGAACTTAAAAAGTTCAAAACTATTTTGTTTATTTATTAACTTCCTACAAAACCAATTCTTTTTTTTCATAAATTCGTTCAAAACCAGTTTGTTAATGATTCGAATAAAACGATTTCAAAGAACACTAATTATACTGTTAGCAGCCATTAATTCGCTATTCTACTCCAGTTCGCGAACCAATTCATTGCCGGACATTCTCTCCAATACATTTATCTTTACGGGAATTGTCACTTTAACCGTTTTCAGCTACGTCTTCATTCAAAACAGCTCACGCAGAAAGAAAGCCAAGTTAAAATCCTAAAATTCCCTTCTTTACTGCATCTTTTTAGTCCCAAGATTGACTTTTTTAGGTATTTTTGAACAACTTGAAGAATATCTATGGGTAAACTATCAATTTTCTTTGCGCTGATTTTAGGCGCTAACACAACTTTTCTGGCAACGGCTCAAGAATTTACTCCGGAAAAAATGTGGTCTCTCAATCGAATTTCAGGGACAATAGGCTCACCCAACGAGGAGTGGATGATCTACCAAAGCACCAAAACCGATTATACCGTAAACAAATCGAAAACCAACACGTATCTGGTGGAGTTGAAAACCGGAAAATCAAGTGTTTTAGCAATTGACGGGGCATGGAATTTCATCTGGAATTCGAACAATCAATTAATTTTCCTGCAACCCGTTGGAACTGAAGTTCAATTGCAAAGCTTGAATCCAAGCAGTAAAGCAGTGAATACACTTCACCATTTCGGCACAACCGAAGTAGAAGGAATGGCTTTAAGCCCGGACGGAAAACGATTTGCAACCCTGGAACCTCTCAAGATCAAAGAAACAGTTCAAGATAAATATCCTGATTTGCCACAAACTTCCGGAAGAGTTGAAACAGATTTGATGTACCGCCATTGGAACCAATGGTCTTCACCAAGTGTTTCACATTTGTATTGGTATGAAAGTTCCGTTGAAGGAAAATTCACCAAAAAAGGAGACGTGATGCAGGGAGAAAATTTCCCTTCGGTAACAGGTCCTTTCGGCGGAATTGAAAGCGTTTGTTTCAGTAAGGATGGTCAGACTATTTTCTACTCTACCAAAAAAATGGCAGGGAAGAATTTTGCACAATCCACCAATTCGGAAATTTATGCTTTTCATACTCCGGATAAAATAACGACAACCCTTTCTTCCGCTCACAAAGGATACGACACCAATCCATCCATCAATTTCACAGGAAAGACCCTTGCATGGTTAAGCATGGAAAAAGACGGTTTCGAGGCAGATAAAAATCGCATCCGGATCATGGACCTGGAAAGCAGACAGGAGAAAGACCTGACTGCAAATATCGATGTCAGTGTAAACGAATTTGCTTGGCATCCTTCAAAAGAAATCATCTATTTCACAGCAACAACAAATGCAACGAAGCAATTGTATTCATTGGATGTGAAGACTGGAAAAATTCAGCAATTGACTTCAGACCGATGCGACTATGTCAGCTTCAGCGTCTTGAAAGAGCGCATTTTACTGGAAAGACAAGACATGATTCATCCGACAGATATTTGGATCTTCACACCAAAAACCAACCTGTTGGAACAATTGACGCATGCGAATAAAGACGAATTGAATGGAATTGCGGAACCGACTGTTCAGGAAAAATGGATAACCACAACTGACGGAAAGAAAATGCTCACCTGGGTGATTTATCCGCCAAATTACGATCCCGCTAAAAAATACCCTGCTTTACTTTATTGTCAAGGTGGTCCGCAAAGTCCCGTTTCCCAATATTTCTCCTACCGTTGGAATTTCAGATTGATGGCTTCTCAAGGTTATATTGTCGTTGCTCCAAATAGAAGAGGCTTACCCGGATTCGGTCAGGAATGGAATGATGCCATTTCGAAAGACTGGGGTGGACAGGCTATGCGGGATTATCTGACTGCAATTGACAGTTGTGTTGCTCAGATTCCAGCTATCAACAAGGATAAATTAGGTGCTGTAGGAGCAAGTTACGGTGGGTATTCAGTTTATTATTTGGCTGGAATTCATGAAAACCGATTCAAGGCATTCATTTCTCATTGTGGATTATTCAACCTGGAAAGTTGGTATGGTACAACAGAAGAGTTGTTCTTCGCCAATTGGGATATCGGTGGACCTTACTGGTTGCCGGAAAACAAGGAATTGTATGCAAAAAACAGCCCTCACAAATTGGTGGACAAGTGGAATACTCCGATGCTTGTCATTCATGGAGGAAAAGACTTCCGTGTTCCGGAATCTGAAGGAATGCAGGCTTTCCAAGTGCTTCAATTGAAAGGCATTCCAAGTAAATTTCTTTACTTCCCGGATGAAGGGCATTGGGTAACCAAGCCACAAAACAGCATGTTGTGGAATAGAGAGTTTTTCGATTGGTTAAATACTTATTTAAAGTAAGGATCCGCTGTCGCAGATTAGCATAATAAGAAAGTAACAAAAAAACAGATCCGTTAATGTGATCTGACTAAAAATAAAAAATTAAAGAGATATGTGGAATAGAATAGCCAATATCATTCTAAGAAATCGTTTTATCATTCTTGCTATCATGGCATTGCTGACCGTATTATTCGGTTATTATGCCATTACCGGTTTGAAGATCGACAATAAGTATGGAAACATGCTTCCAAAGGATAGTCCAACACAGATCACTTACCTGAACTTCAAGAAAATGTTTGGAGAAGATGGTTCCGCATTGGTCATCGCTATCCAGGACAAGGACTTGTATTCAAAGGAAAAATTCCTGCTTTGGAAAAACCTGGGTGATTCCATCCTTCAAATTGATGGTGTAACTTCTGTCATTTCCGAAGCAAAATTGTTCAACCTCATAAATGATACTGCCACCAGTCAGTTTATTATCAAACCCATTTTCTCTGATATTTCATTCAAAGAGAAATCCATTGAACAAATAAAGACGGAGATTAGAAGAAATCCTATTTACAGTGGACTTCTTTACAATGATTCCGCACATGTCAGCCTGATGATGGTGAACATTGATGAGAACTTTTTGGTCGATAAGGAAAAACAGAAAGTGGTCATCGAAATTGAAAAACTGGCTCAGTCTTACGAAAACAAATTCAACAAAGTACACTTTGCCGGTTTACCTCACATGCGTGTATTGATCGGGAAACGCGTCATGTCTGAAATGTACATTTTCGTAGTCCTTTCCCTATTGGTTTCTTTCGGAATCATGTATTTCTTCTTCCGTTCCGTCCGCGTTACGCTCATTAGCGTGCTAGTCGTAATGATTACAGTAATTTGGGCCATGGGAACAATCGGATTGTTTGAGTATAACATCTCAATTATGATGGCATTGATTCCTCCGTTAATGATTGTAATCGGAATTCCAAACTGTATCTACCTGTTCAACAAATACCATTACGAATTCAAACAGCACGGAAATAAGATCAAGGCACTAACACAGGTTATCCGGAAAACGGGAACAGCCATGTGGTTAACGAATGTCACTACAGCTATCGGATTCATGACTTTCCTCTTTACAAATTCAACCAAATTCTTTGAATTCGGAGTGATCTCATCCGTGAATATCATGCTCTGTTATGTGGTTTCTTTGTGTTTGATTCCGATTTTCGCCTCCTTTTCCAAACAGCCAAAAACAAGACACTTGAAGCATCTTGACCGCAAAGCGGCGGTGAAGTTCCTGGAGCGATTGGTGAAAATAACGGCTAATAACAGACGTGCAGTCTATGTGATCACAATCCTGTTAACCATTGGAACAGGAGTTGGAATCTTCTTCATGAAAGTTACCGGTAACATTACGGGAGATTTACCTTCAGGAGACCCGATTCTGAAAGACATCCAATTCATGGAAGCCAATTTCGGTGGAGCAGTTCCTTTTGAAGTGTTGATCAACTACAAGGAAAAAGGGCGCTTATTTGGAAAGAACACGATGCAAAGTGTTGAACAAGTTCAGGATATGCTTGCGAAAGACACCTTGTTTGCAAAAAGTCTTTCCATTGTCGATTTTGTGAAGGTTGTGAACATGGCCTATTACAACAACAATCCGGAACAGTATAAAATCTTTGCAACCAAAGACAAATTGCGTCTGAATGCTTACCTGAAGAATCTGTCCACAACAACCAATAATTCCACTTTCTCGATTAAGGAATTGGTGGACACTACCAATCACATTCTTCGAATCCGAACTTCCATGAAAGATTTGGGGTCTTATGAAGTGGAAGACCAGGTGCATTTGATTGAACACCGCATTGACAGTATCATGAATCCGGATAAACCTGCTTTGGAAAAATACTATGCCAAATTTGAAAAAGGCAAAAAGCAATACATTGATTCCATCTTCAATTTGTCCAGCGGAGTTTACAACAATGTTACGTCATTGATATCCAATGGAAATGAGAAAATGCAATATGCCTTTGACTCAGATCCCGAATTGGTGCGCAACTATTTTGGTAAACCGACCTTCAAAAAAACACTTCGGAAAGCAATCGATAACGAATACTACGATGTCACACTTACCGGAACATCCGTGGTGGCTTCAGAAGGAACCAAGTATTTGGTAAGCAACCTGACTTCAAGCATTGTGTTTGCAACTATTTCGATTGCAGCCCTGATGGCTTTACTTTTCTATTCCTTCAGAATGGTCGTTGTCTCTATGATTCCGAACTTGATTCCAATGGCTGTTACGGCTGGAATTATGGGGATTTTCGGAATTCCTTTGAAACCGTCTACCCTATTGATTTTTTCCATTGCATTGGGAATCACGGTCGATAATACCATTCACTTCCTGGCCCATTACAGGCATGAATTGAAAATGAAAAAATGGGATCTGAAAGAGTGTATTGCGATTTCTATTCGGGAAACCGGATTAAGTATCATCTATACTTCTGTCATTCTATTCTTCGGATTTATCGTATTTGTATTCTCTGATTTCGGTGGAACTCAAGCCTTAGGATATCTATCCGCAATCACTTATTTTGTAGCGCTTTTCACCAATTTGATCTTACTGCCATGTTTGTTATTAAGTTATGAGCGCAGATTGACAACAAAATCATTTGAAGAGCCATTATTTGAGATTTACGATGAAGACTCGGATATCAATTGGGACTTATTAGAAGTTGAAAAATCCGAATCAATCGAGAAATCGAAAAAAGAGGAAGATTCAAACGAAACAAAAGAAGATTAAATCATGAAAGGAATCATTTTGGCTGGTGGGTCAGGAACAAGACTCCATCCTCTAACATTGGCGATCAGTAAACAATTGATGCCGATTTATGATAAACCGATGATTTATTATCCCTTGTCGATTCTGATGACAGCTGGAATTCGGGAAATCCTGATTATTTCAACTCCTCACGATTTGCCTCAATTTAAGAAATTATTGGGTGATGGCAGTAAACTTGGCTGCACTTTTTCTTATGCAGAACAGGCAGAGCCGAACGGACTTGCACAAGCCTTTGTAATCGGTGAGTCTTTTATCGGAAATGATTCCGTTGCATTGATCTTGGGAGATAATATCTTCTACGGTGTTGGAATGGATGAATTACTGAAGGAACACGCTTCGCCAAACGGTGGTGTAGTTTACGCTTATCATGTAAGCGATCCGGAACGTTATGGTGTTGTTGAATTCGATGAGGTGATGAATGTGCTCTCAATTGAAGAAAAGCCTAGCAAACCCAAATCAAACTACGCCGTTCCAGGTTTGTATTTCTACGACAATACGGTGATTGAAATCGCAAAGAATCTGAAACCATCTGCCCGCGGAGAATACGAAATCACGGACGTGAATGCAGAATACTTAAGACGGGGTAATTTGAAAGTTGCTATTTTGAGTCGTGGAACAGCCTGGCTGGATACCGGAACGTTTCCTTCCTTGATGCAAGCCGGACAATTTGTTCAGGTTATCGAAGAACGCCAAGGATTGAAAGTGGGTTGCATTGAAGAAATTGCATACCGCAACGGATTTATCTCCGCAAGCCAACTCCAGGAAATCGCTCAGCCTCTTTTGAAAAGTGGTTACGGAGCTTATTTATTGCAATTACTGAAGAAATAATGAACGGTCTGGCTCCATATACGGAATATCTTGAAAATCAAATTTCGAGCTTGAACCAGGCTTATGAGCCAAGCAATTTATTTGACCCTTTGCGCTATTTCCTTTCATTGGGAGGAAAACGCATGCGACCAATTCTGACACTGATGAGTGGGGAAATTTTCAATATTCCAAAGGAAGAAAGTATCCATGCCGCACTTTGCATCGAACTGTTTCACAACTTTTCCCTGATTCATGACGATATTATGGATGAAGCTCCGGTTCGAAGAGGAAAACCGACCGTCCATACCAAATGGAATTCAAGTGTTGCGATTCTTTCCGGAGATGTCTTATTTGTCGAGGCATATCAGCAATTGAAAAATTATCCCGACAAGCGCTTCCCACTTTTATTGAAGCGCTTCAATGAAACGGCTATCGAAGTTTGTCAAGGACAGCAATTGGATATGGATTTCGAAAATCTTCCCGATGTATCAGAATCCCGATACATTGAAATGATCCGATTGAAGACTTCCGTTCTATTGGGATGTGCTTTGGAGTTCGGCGCCATTTTGGGGAATCAGAATGAGGAAACAAGAAGAAATTTATACGAGTTCGGTGTTTCATTGGGAATTGCCTTTCAAATTCAGGATGATATCCTGGATCTGTATGGTGACCCGGAATTATTTGGAAAACAAGTTGGTGGAGATATTCTCTCCAACAAAAAGACTTTGCTCTTCCTGAAAGCCAAAGAGATTGCAAAAAGAACCAATGATTCAAGATTTAATGACTTGGTTCAGATGCCCCCTACAAATGATAAAATTGAGTTTGCAAAAATCCTGTTTGAAAATTTGGGTGCAAAAAAAGCAAGCTTGCAGGCAATGAATGATTATTACGACCATGCAATTGGAAACCTGGATCAATTGGAATCAAACGGATTGCAAACCGGAACACTTAGATCAATAGCCCAATTCCTGATTACAAGGAAGTTATAATTACCAATTATTTCGTTCAAATTTCTATCAAAAACACCTTCGAACATTCAATTATTCTACAAATTGTTTGAAAATAAATCTATATTTGAAAGAAATACTAGTTATGAAAACCTTTAAAATAACACTATCCGCAATCGTTTTATCACTTTTACTCCCCTTGATTCATTCTTGTAATAAATATCCCGATGGTCCTAAATTCACCATTCTTACGAAAAAGGAACGGATGCAAGGTCAATGGGATTTGAAAGAAACGGATCACTCAGACGGAACTGTCACTTATGATTCTTCTAATGAAATTATCGAATTGACAGAAGATTTCGAATATTTCTATACAAGTGGCATCCTGACAATAAGTGGTGACTGGGAATTTGCAAGTGATAAGGAAAAGGTCACATTTAAAATTGGGAATGTCAGTTTAACCTATAAGATCATGCGCTTGAAAAGCAAGGAGCTTTGGTTACAGGACGAAACAACTTTGGACGTCATGAAATACAAGAACACTGAAAAAGACAATTAATCTCTTTCTATTCTTAATCCGTATTAGCGACCCTTTTAAGGTCGCTTTTTTTTGTCTTTTTCCGGAGCAAAACTTCATGAATAAGTACCATCGGAAGCAACATACTCAAGTTGTAATAAATGTCTTCCAAAGGAATCGTTCCAATCCGGATTCCCATGATGTGATTTTCCGAATACCAGACAATCGGCTCATCTGTGAAAAAGCCTGTTAATATCCCATTGACGATCAAAAAAGGAATCAAACAAACAAGGAAGGTCAATGCGAAATAATTAAACCATCGCGCCTTTGCCCTGAAATGAATTCCTATGATCAATAAGGTCGAAAGAGAACAAGCGGTCAATGTATACCAATTACGGAGGTAAAAGATGGTCAGCAACAATCCGGAGAGCACCATTGCAAAAGCGAATGCACGACCTAACAGATCCAATTTCAGATTCGGGAAATATCCCCGGATAACCTCGTAAACGAACAAACAAGCGTACGGAACAACCAAGAAAAACAGCACTTCCTCCAATGGTAAACGGAACAAGTAGATGCCTTGAAGGTATCTCGAATTAAACCCCCAAATTTCGTTTTCCGCAAAATAATTATCCCAGACCAAAAAGAATAACCCAACCAATAAAATTGCAGGAAAGATTGTTCTCCAATGGGTATAGAAGTGGATTTTTTTATCAAAACTCAACAAGAACGGAAAAACAATCGTTCCCAGGATAATCCAAAAGTACAGACTCATTTGGCTGATTGGTTTTGTTTGTATGTGCGTCTGGCATCCATGTAATATTTAAATGGAACTATTAACAGACCGAAACATTCCCCATCCTCCTTATTGATATGTTTGTGATGCATTTTATGCGCACGTCTGATTGCAAGGAAATAAGGTGTATTGATTTCACGAATCCATTTAAACCGGCGATGAATAAAGACATCGTGGATTAAAAAATAGGTGAATCCATAAGCCATGATCCCAAATCCCATCCAAACGAAACCGTATTGTTGATACATCAGTCCCAACATAATTCCCAACCAACTGGGAACAGCAAAAATCAGGAAAAAGACATCATTTCGCTCAAAAAAACCTTCCTCTCCCTTATTATGATGATCCCGATGGAAATACCACATGAATCCGTGCATGGCGAATTTATGTGCAGACCAAGCTGCAAATTCGGTTAAGAAAAAAGTCCCTATAAAAATCAATATGCCTACCCAAGTTGGAATCATCTGTTTAAAATTGCAAAAAACATCACTAGTATCATAAATAATCCGACAGTCACTTTATTCGTCTCAACTGATTTTCTGCTTAAAACCCAGTAACAAAAAACAGAAGAGAAAATCATCCAACAAATATAATTGTAAAGTGGGATAATTCCGTCCTGCCAAGACCAAAATCCGGATCGAATTGCAACGGGCTCGATGATCCAATCCAAAATAGTCATCAAAGCTCCGGCAATCAAAGCTTTCAAAAGAGTCGGAATTTGCCACTTATTGACAATTGCAGTGGAAGTAAAAGTCAACAGAACCCAATTCAATCCGATTATAAGCGGAATTTCATCCAACTTAAACCCCAAAACGGTTCCATACTGATAATGTCCGAAAAGCAAAGAGGTATGAACTCCAATCCACTCAACAACATACCCGGAAACACCAATCAAAAGTATATCGATGTGTTTTTTAACCGAATAATTGCTGAATGACAAATACAGACATGCAAATGAAAGAAGCAGATTGAATGGCGTCAAAGCCAAAAAAGACATGCGAGAAGTGGTATGTAAACCGATCAATCCAACGGTATAAAAAATAATTAAGACAAGTAATAAAATGTTCTGTTTTTTTGCTGCTTTCATTCCTTAGATTAGTTTAACTCCAAATAGGCACACATCATCCACCTGCTCCAGATTCCCTTTCCACGAGTGGAAATATTCCTTCAGTAGTGCATGTTGTTCGGCCATTTTTTCATTCGAAATGGTTAGTAAATACTCGTGTAGATTTGCCAATTTCAACTTCTTCCCTTTTTCGCCTCCAAACTGATCGGCATAACCGTCGGTATAAGCGATCAGCTCATCTCCCGGTTCTATCTGAATCTCATAAGTCTGGAATTCCTGGATAATATCGCTTTTTCCAACCGGCATTTTATCTGCAGGGAATTTAATCAGTTCTCCGTCGCGAATCACAACCGGATAGTTGTAAGCTGCTGCATACGTCAACTTCTTGCCAGTCTCATCAAAACAGAATAGAATGCCATCCATTCCGTCTTTTGCCCCATCATGGGAAATGGATTCTATCAAGCGGCTTCTGACGTGATTAAAGATCTTTCCAGGTTCAACAATTCCCAATTGGTTGATCGCTTCACTTAAAAAAGTGATGTTCAAGGCACTCATGAATGCACCGGGAACGCCATGTCCTGTGCTATCACAAATTGCCAGATAGAACTTTCCATTCCGCTTGGTTGCCCAGTAAAAGTCTCCGGAAACGATATCCTTTGGCTGAAAGAAAATGAATGAGTTCGGAAGGGATTCCTGCAATAGTTTTTGCTGAACCAACAAGGACTCCTGAATGCGTTTCGCATAATGAATCGAATCCAGAATCTCTGTTTGCTTTTCCTCGATCAGGGATTTCTGATTTTCAATCTCTTCATTTTGCCGATTCAGCAGCTCATTGGCTTTTTTCTTTTGCTGATTGGATTTAAAACTGATCCCAAGCGAAATCACAATCAAGCCCCCGATCAGGAACAAACCGAGAATGAGGTTACTCTTCCGACCATTTTCAGCTGTGATCAGTTGATTCGTTTGCTTTGAAAGTGCCAAATCCTGCTCCTTTCGCTCCAATTCATTCAAGGAATTTAATGTCGCTATCTGATTCGTCACCGCTTCCAAGTCCATTTTCTCCTTCAGGGAATTCGCTTTTTCAAAATATTCCAGGGCTCTCTTATGATTTCCTGCTAATTTCAGAATCTCAGACAAGGTATTGTAAGTTCTTATCTGGGCATTTACGTCTTCACTATCATTAAATGCCTCCAAAGCTCTCTCAGCGTGTTCTATGGCCAATTTCGACTGTCCCATTTCCTGATAGATCGATGCTTTCGTCAATTGGACTTCCGCGTAGCTCATCAAATCTGCTTCCTTGTCCGATAGCTGTTCTGCCATTTCTGCAGATTGAAGGGCTTCCGGATATTTTTTTATATCTGTCAAATAATTGGCTTCTCCGTGATAATAGGTAAACCATACCGCTTCCTCATCTAATCGCTGCGCAACCTTTTTCAGTTCAGCCAGCATCTTTTTCGCCTTCGGAAACTGCTTGGTATGGCGGTAATCCAAACTGAGATTATAAAGAATGGTTTCCAACAAACGATAATCCCCTGATTTTTCGACCTCCGCCTTTGCAATCAGGAAATATTTGAGCGATTGATGATACATTTGACGATCGTGATAAACTGTTCCCAAATTGAGATAAATAGAACTTTCTTCCCCTTTTATATCCTTATTGAGTTTCAAGGCATCTTCAAATGCAACAATGGCTTGATCGTATAATCCGACCGCTTTATAGGTGACTCCTAAATTGGTGTAAAGAACCAAAATACGCTTATCATCCTTTATTCTCCGTGCTTCATCTATGGCCTTTTGGTAGTATTTCAATGCCAAAGCAAATTCCCGCTTTTCGTAATAAACAGATCCCAAATTGGAATACACACCGATCAGCTTATCTTCCTGGTGGTATTTCTTTCGCAATTGGATTAACTCTTCATAAATCTTGATTGCTTCCGGGTAACGGGAGTTTAAACGGTAATAGATTCCCAGCGTATTTTTGGCATCCATTACTCCGTTCGGATAGTGCTTCTTCTGAGCTAAAGCGAGCCCTTTTTGAAGATAGAAATAGGTTGAATCGAGGGAATAATCCAGATAGGACCAGGCAATTTCATTGTATTGAAACACGCGCATGGTATCGGAAGAAACCCGTTTTTGAAGGGAGTTCTTCAAGCTGTCCAAATACGCTGTTTGACCAAAAGAGATGGAACAGGTAAATAGTGCTATGACAAAAATCCAACTTCGCATAGTCGAAGATACTGATAATTCAAAATTATGAATGCAAAATGCAAAAAGATTACTCTTCCTTTCTCTACCACGAATGCACGAATTATTGCTCGGCTAACGCACTCGTCTTATTTTGATTACCATTTGTTTGTTTAACACATTTGTGTAATTTGCATTTGGAATAGGGCGACTGGTAAGCGCCCATTAAAAATTCGTGAATTAGTGGCCGAAATCCTGCGGAAAATCTCTTAGTACAAGAAATTATTGCGGGGATAACGAACCGCAAAAATGCGTTTGATCTCGGAATACATCGTTTCCTTCAACTCTTCCACATTCTCTTTATCCGTAGCTGAAATGAAGACACATTTGGTAGCCGGCAATCGGTTCATCCAGGTTTTCTTCAATTCATCCAGGGTCATGTTTGCAGCATCTTCCGGATCACCTTCTGTACCGGGATGGTACTTATAAGCATCAATTTTATTAAAGACGAGAATCACCGGTTTGTCCTTGTTATCCAATTCCGCCAATGTTTCACTTACTACATGGATCTGGTCTTCGAAGTTCGGGTGAGAAATATCCACTACATGGATCAACAGGTCCGCTTCACGAACCTCATCCAAGGTAGATTTGAACGATTCCACCAGTTGATGAGGTAATTTACGGATGAATCCGACTGTGTCTGTCAACAAAAAGGGTAAATTTTCAATAACCACCTTTCGGACAGTCGTATCCAAGGTTGCAAATAATTTGTTTTCAGCAAAAACTTCCGATTTACTCAATAAGTTCATCAAGGTGCTTTTCCCCACGTTGGTGTATCCGACCAAAGCCACGCGCACCAATTGTCCGCGATTACCTCGTTGAACAGACATTTGCTTATCGATCTCCTTCAATTTTTCTTTCAGGAGCGCAATCCGTGTTTGAATGATCCGTCTATCCGTTTCAATCTGTGATTCTCCCGGACCACGCAAACCAATTCCTCCCTTTTGACGCTCCAAGTGAGTCCAAAGTCGTTTCAATCGGGGAAGCATGTATTGCATCTGAGCCAATTCCACCTGCGTTTTTGCATGGGAAGTTCGCGCTCTTGAAGCGAAGATATCCAGGATCAAAATGTTCCGATCCAAGATCTTGCATTCCAATTCACGTTCAATATTCCGCAATTGGGACGGAGAAAGTTCATCATCAAAAATCACTAGCTCCACTCCATGCGCTTTCACATACTCCTTGATCTCTTCCAATTTACCCGTTCCAACAAAGGTTCTCGGGTTAGCCATCGGAAGTTTTTGTGTAAATCGTTTGACGGAAGTGGCGCCGGCAGTTTCTGCCAGGAATTCCAATTCGTCCAGGTATTCGTGAGCTTGTTCGTCAGTCACAGTAGATGTAATAATTCCAACAAGTACGCAGGTTTCTTCAACCGCATCAACTAAAACGTGACCTTCACTTTCACTCATTTCTTATTTCCGTAAATTTTGAACGAATTTTACTACTCCTTTAATTTCTGCTGTACTCAGCATATCTTCATAAGGCATCATCCCCTTATCATTTCCTTTTCGAATCATCTTCTCCACTTCGCCTTCGTTCAGCTTACTGATAGACAAATCCTTCGCGTTTGAAGCCTGCAATGTTCCATCCGGTCCATGACACGAAGCACAATTCAATGTATAGATCGCCCGCGCATCTTCCATGGAAACGGGTTCGTTTGAAATGGGTTTGGTTTCCCCTTCCGGTTTTTCAGTTTCATCACAACTGGCAATTAACAAAACCGAAGAAAGAATCAGTACACTGCTCTTTAAAACCATGACCCTCCTAATGCTGTTCTAAACGGCCATGGAATTGCAGCAAAAATGACAATCAATACAATGGTATACCAAATCAAGATGGTTTTGTGTTTTTTTGCAGGATCCAAAGCTTTCTCCGCTTTCTTTCTTCCTATTGTAACCAATGTCACTGCGATCACCATCATTAAAATGTGCTCCAACCCGAAGAAACGGTATTGAGGATTTTTCATCCAGCCTTCTGCATAGGAAATCTTCCCTGAAACAAAAGACACAATAATTCCCAAAGTAATTTGGATGTGAAGCATGACCATTGCGAACAAGTTCAACATCTTATCCCCTTTTTCGTATTTCCCGCTTTTCATTTTCAGGATGGCATTCACTAGTGCAAATACCAATAAAGCCAATGCTACCCAACGTAATCCAGAATGCGAATGTATTAATGCGCCCATAATAAGTAAGTTTTTGGCAAAATTACCGAAAAAATAACCTCATTGGTCTAATGAAATCACTTATTTCCACATAGAATCACTATTTTTCAGCCCTTAAAACAAGAAGTCGCCGAAAAATGATTCGCTATATCTTTGCCCTCTTATTTCCATTGAGTGTTTTTTCACAAGCTGAGAAGCCTCAAAATGGAGTTAAAGCACCCAATCAAAACTCATTTGTACTGACAAATGTGACCATTTTTGTCTCTCCGGAAAAAACCATTGAAAACGGTACCATCACCGTGAGAGACGGTAAAATTGTGGCTGTCGACAAGATTTCCTTAATTACTCCAAAAGATTTGGTCGTTATTGATGGACATGGAGCGATCGTAATACCCTCATTCATAGAAGTAAACTCAACGATGGGGATTCCTTCAGAACAACGTGCAGAAAACAAAACAGGACCTTATTATTGGAATCATTCCATCCGTTCGGAATTTGATGCAATCGATTGGTACAAAGCGGATGAAAAACTCATTGCGGAATACCATAAAATGGGCTTCGGCTCTGTCCTGATTCACCGGAATGATGGTTTGGCACAAGGTTATGGATCTTTAATGCAATTGGGAACAAGCAATACAGACAATCAACCATACCTAAGTAAGGCAGCTTCCTTTTACTCTTTCCGAAAAGGAACATCGCCTTTGGAATATCCCAGTTCATTGGTTGGTTCAATCGCTTTGTTAAGACAATCTTTTTACGATGCGCAGTGGCATTCCGAATATGGAAAGGACGCAAATTACAGCTTGGATGCCTTAACCCTTCAATTGAAAAAACCTGCATTTTTTAGTTTGGATGACAAATCGGATGTATTCCGTGTAAAATCATTCATGCACGAATTCAAACGCGATTTTACGGTTATTGGAACTGGTCAGGAGCAATTTTTAGGAAACGCTTGGGACACCTTGAAAGTTCAATTGGTGATCCCGATCAATTTCCCTGAAGCATTTGACTTGAAGGACCCATACCTGGCACATGAAATTCCTTACAGCGAACTGAAAATCTGGGAAATGGCCCCAAGAAATCCGGGATTCCTATTCAAACACAAAGTTCCATTCATTACTTCTGCGGCTGGTCATGCAACAGCAGCTGATTTCTGGAAACACATCCATCAGGCATTAGCAACCGGTTGGGCAGTCAATGACGTTTTGCGCTCTCTGACCATTGCACCTGCAACTTTGCTGGGCGTTCAAAAGGAATTGGGAACAATCGAAATCGATAAATGGGCAAACTTTACTGTTTACGACCAAAACCCATTTCTATTCAAGGCAGCAGTGCTTGAAGTCTTTTCAAAAGGAGAACGAAAAGTTTACCAAAACGCTCCTATTTCAGACATTCGCGGCACCTATAGTTTAAATATTGATGGTGCCAAATATTGGTTAGAAATCAATGGAACAGTGAATCAACCGGAAGGAAAAGTGAAGTTGGTTCGAACAATCCAGGATTCATTGACCCTTGCAAATAAATCCGACACACTTACTTCCATCGCGAAAATTACGCTTGTAAACAATGATATTTCCATTCATTTCATTCAACAAGTAGATAGCGAAAAACAAACATTTAGTTTGAAAGGTGATATCAATCCGCGGGTTTACATTTTCGAAGGAGAGGGAACCAACAACAAAGGAAAGTGGATCAAATGGAGTGCTTTACGCAACAAAAAATACGAAGCGAAAGATGAAAACAAACAGGCCTGGACTGCTGACACCCTAACCATTCCGGGTGCACGTTTCCCAAATAGTGCCTATGGTTTCACAACTCCTCCAAAACAATCCGTCATCATCTTCGAACAAGCAACTATCTGGACGAATACGGACGAAGGAATCATTCAGGAAGGAACCGTTGTGGTAGAAAATGGAAAAATAAAAGCCATTCACAAAGGTTCGGGAACATACATGAAACCCAATGATGCAGTCGTGATCAATGCACGCGGAAAAATCCTGACAACAGGAATCATTGATGAACATTCACACATTGCTTTGACACGTGGTGTAAATGAAGGAGGACAAGCAGTTGCATGTGAGGTTCGCATGGAAGATGCAATCAATGCTGAGGACATCGATGTTTATCGTCAACTGGCGGGAGGCGTAACAGCTGCGCAGTTGCTGCATGGGTCTGCCAACCCGATCGGTGGTCAATCAGCCCTTATCAAATTGAAGTGGGGACATTATCCGAATGAATATAAAATCAAAAACGCACCGAAGTTTGTGAAGTTTGCACTTGGAGAGAATGTGAAACAATCCAACTGGGGAGTAAGTAACCGCTTTCCACAAACACGAATGGGTGTGGAACAGGTTTACATCGACGCATTTTCAAGAGCATTGGCATATCATCAGGCGAAGAATGGATCTACCGCAAAACACAAGGACAAAAATGCAGTTCCACCGGCAGTTGACCTGGAGCTGGAAGCATTGTATGAAATTGTTTCAGGAGAGCGGAAGATTACTTGTCACAGTTATGTGCAATCTGAAATCAATATGCTAATGCATGTCGCTGACTCATTCGGATTCAAGGTGAATACATTCACACACATCCTGGAAGGATATAAATTAGCGGATAAAATGAAGGAACATGGAGTTGGGGCTTCTACCTTCTCTGATTGGTGGGCATATAAATTCGAGGTGATGGATGCCATTCCTCAAAACGCATCCTTGATGACAGATATGGGATTAATTGTCGCTATCAATTCGGATGATGCTGAAATGGGTCGCCGTTTGAACCAGGAAGCTGCAAAAACCATTAAATATGGTGGAGCAACTGAAGATCAGGCATGGAAAATGGTGACTTTGAATCCGGCGAAATTATTGCACCTGGATGACCGCATGGGAACGGTTCAAGTCGGAAAGGATGCAGATTTGGTTCTTTGGACAAACAACCCATTAAGCGTGACTGCCAAACCATTGTACACCCTTGTGGATGGTGAAATTCTATTTGATTCACAGAAAGACTTCCAGATTCAGCAGGAAATCGCTGCAGAAAGAGCACGCATTATCGCAAAAATGACCGAAGAAGGCAAAAAAGGTGAACCTACAAAACCGTTCAATCGCAAACGCAGAGGTCATTTCCATTGCAACACACTTGGTGAAGAGGAATCATTCGAAGCAAATGAACACTAAGCATTCAAAATCATTGAACATGAAAACAATCAGTTATACTTTTTTGATTCTAATTGCAAGTGTCACTAGCGTTTACGGTCAAAAGAAATACAATAAAATCTTACTTGAAAGCGCAACCTTACACATTGGAAACGGTCAGGTAATCAGCACGGGATCAATCGGAATTGAGAACGGGGTCATCACATTGGTAAAAAACACACTTGCCTATACATACAACAAATCCGATTGGGACACGATCATTAATTTAAGCGGTCATCATCTTTATCCCGGATTTGTTGCACCAAATTCTACTTTGGGTCTAACCGAAATTGATGCCGTAAGGGCTTCCAGGGATTTCTATGAGATGGGAACATTCAATCCGCATGTTCGCGCTCAAATTGCTTATAATTGTGAATCGGATGTGATCGAAACCGTTCGTACCAATGGGGTGCTGATGATCCAAACCACTCCACGCGGCGGCAGGATTTCCGGTCAATCGAGTTTGATGAACAGTTCTTGTTGGAACTGGGAAGATGGAACAGTGAAAGCAGACGATGGGATCCATATCGAATGGCCTTCCGCTTACAGTCGCAACTGGGGTGATCCGATTACCAAACCAAATGAGACATACGAAGATCAGAAACGGGAATTGATCGCTTATCTGACCAATGCAAAAGCAAGCACAAATGTCAAGGACAAAAACACCCCTATTCAATACAGCGCCTTGAGTGATTGCTTTACAGGTGAGAAACGTTTTTACTTTCATGCAAATGAGATTCAGCAGATCAATGACATCCTGGACCTGATTACCGAAATGGAGATCAAATTCCCTGTAATTGTCGGAGGATCCGAAAGCTATTTGGTTGCCGACCGATTGAAAATCAAAAAAGTGCCCGTCATGATTGGTCGCTTACACTCACTTCCGCAACACGACGATGATCCGGTCGATTTACCTTACAAACTTCCATTCCTCTTGCAACAGGCTGGTGTTCAATTCTGCCTACAGAATGAAGGAGATATGGAAGCAATGAATGCGCGCAACCTGCCTTTCCTTGCAGGAACAGCCATGTCTTATGGATTAACTGAAGAGGAAGCGATTCGCTCCATCACATTGAGCGCTTGCGAAATTATGGGAATCTCCAAAAACTATGGAAGCATTGAAATTGGAAAAAAAGCAACCCTATTCGGCTCTGTTGGTTCAGCTTTGGAAATGAAAGGAAACCAGGCTTCCGTCATTTTGATAAATGGGAATTTTGTTCCGACAACAAACTTTCAAACGGACTTGTATAAGAAGTATAAAACCAAATATGGAAAGTGAGTTTTAGTTCAATTGTTTTTTTAACAATTAGACAACTTATTAACTCAATCAATTCTATAACTTTGGCTCAAATTAATTATCTAAATCTATGAAAAAAATTTACATTTTCGCAGCATTGCTTTTCACTAGTAATGCTTTATTTGCTCAAAGTTTAACTCGCACTGACATTGGCTATACTGCCGGTGAAAACTTTTCAATGTATCCTTCAACAACTCAAACAAACCCGGGAACAACTGGAACGGGAGTTACATGGGATTTATCTGCATTGACAGCAGGAACTCCGGTAACAGTGGCTGTTGCAACTAATTCAGGTGGAACATTTCCGTCTGCAAACCTTAAGTTGACGCAATCAAATGGCGGTATTATCTATTACAACGTAACAAATTCTGTTTTGGATGCGGTTGGAATAGATGCTGCAGGAACTATTTTCACTTATTCGAATCCTGCAACTTATTTGCAATTTCCAGTAACTACCAGTCAAAATTACACCGATCAATTCGCATGTACTTATAGTGTAAGCGGTTACAATTTCACAAGAACCGGAAGTACACAAACTGAATTCTCAGGTTATGGAACATTGATTACTCCAAACGGAACATATACAAACGTTGTTCGCTTAAAATCAACTCAAACAATCACGGACGTTTATTCATTAGGAACTATTAATTCCACGATTATCTCATACAACTGGTATAAAGCAGGTGTTCACCACGAAGTTGCTAACGTTTCTGCAACAACTTCGAACGGAAACACTACTTATTCCAATTATTACACAAGTGTTCCTGCAAATTTAGGTTTGGAAGAAAATGAATTGGTTAACCTATCTGTTTTCCCAAATCCTTCAACAGACGTTCTTCACTTAAACTCTGATGAGTTAATCTCTCAAGTTGAGTTTTACACGGTATCCGGCGAATTGACATTGAACCATTCAATGAATGAAAGTAAAACTGCAGAAGTAAATATCTCTTCTTTAAACTCAGGTATGTACTTGGTTAAAGTTTATGGAAAAGATGGTTCTATTTCTGTTCAACGTATTACAAAGAACTAATCGTTTTTAAACGAATTCAGAATCCCTTTCGCTTCGGTGGAAGGGATTTTTTATTTTATCCCGGTAGCTTCAGCGTATTGTTTTTCGGGATGTGAAGTTTCGCGTACCTTAAAGAATTATCTATTCTATTGATACTTCGTTCATTTAACCTTTCCTAACAAAAGCTTATTCCGATTGAATCGGCTTTATCAATTTTGTTTCCTATTTTTGTTAGACAACATAAAAAAGAAATATCATGGCATTTGAATTACCAAAATTAGGATACGCATACGATGCGCTTGAGCCACATATTGATGCTCGCACAATGGAGATCCACTATACAAAACATCACCAGGCATATGCAACAAACTTGAACAATGCAATTGCAGGTACCGATTTAGAAGGAAAATCTATCGAGTACATCTTGCAAAACTGTAAGGATAAGCCGGCAGTTCGCAATAACGGTGGTGGTTTCTGGAATCACAACTTGTTTTGGGAAGTAATGGCTCCAAATGCCGGAGGAACTCCAACAGGTGAATTGGCACAAGCAATCAACGATGCTTTCGGAACATTTGAGCATTTCAAAGAAGAGTTTGCTAAAGCAGGAACAACACGATTTGGTTCCGGTTGGGCATGGTTGTGTGTTGAAGGAGGAAAATTAGTAGTTTGCTCTACACCAAACCAAGATAACCCAGTAATGGGTGAAGGTTGTAAAGGAACACCAATCTTAGCAATGGATGTTTGGGAACATGCTTACTACTTGCACTACCAAAACCGTCGTCCGGATTACATCAATGCATTCTTCAATGTAGTGAACTGGGATGTGGTTGCAAAGAAATACGCAGCAGCGAAATAATTAAAATAGAGTATAAAAGTAGGGTTGCGATTAATCGTGGTTCTACTTTCATCAAAATAAAAAGCCCTGACGATAAATGTCAGGGCTTTTTTGTACGTAACTAATCGAATTTTATTACTTCGTTACAACCAATCTTTTTGGTGCTGACTGATCCAGACGAACCAGATAAACTCCTTGTTTCAACTGACTGATATCAAAGCTTGTTTTTAATCCATTCGGTTGAATTTCTGCTACTACCGCTCCATCAATTGCAATAATCTGAATCACTTTCACTTTCTGATCTGAAGTAATCTCGATCATCTTATCTGCAGGATTCGGAGAAATACTCCATTGAACTTCTACATATTCATTCAAACCAAGGTATGGCGTTCCATTTGATGTGATTCCATTTTCAAGGATCGCGTAATCTGCACCCAAAACTTCTCCATCAACAGGAACCTGAAAGAACAAGGTATCTGTGTGCGGAATGTAAGGAACATCCACTAACAAATAATAAGAACCTGCTTCCACATGATCAATCGTATATGTTCCGTTTGACGCGGTATAAGCAAAACCTCTTGTTTCGTGTGTTTGTGCATTTTTCAAAAGCATTAACGCACCACCAAACGGCACATTCATGGATTTTAAATACGATGTATCAACTACAATCGTTCCTGATACACTTCCGGTAGCATCCAATACATCCAATGTGTCTGTGTTGATGTTCGCATTGCTTAAGAAGCATGGCAAACCGATTGCGTCCGCTCCAGTCCAGGTTGAACTTGTAGCAAAATACAATGGAACAGCACCCGGGAATAAAACGGGATCCGGTGTGAAGCGCACATGATACAAACCGGTAGGTAAACTATCTGCCAAGTAATTCCCGTTTGTAACATTGACTGTTTCGACTGGAATTGCTACTACCGTATCCTGAACAAAATTAAAGACTTCCAATACACCTTCAGCCGGTTGTCCGTTTACTGTCAAGCTTCCTGAAATATCATTGTTTGATTCTTGTTCATCCAGAAAGATTGCAGAATCGTAAACACCATCGGAGACATCAGAGATCACCAATTTGATGTGATACGTATTTCCCACTTGTGCATAGAACTTCGCTTCCAAAGGCACCGTATAACCGTCAAACACAAAGTTTGTAGAGTTAAGTCCGATTGAATTATCGTTGTAATACTGTGAATTCACAATTTGATTGATTGAGTTAATCTCTACCGGAGTTGTTGTTCCGGGAACCTGTGCAATATTTACAGGCGTACCTCCATTCTCCGAAACCAGAAACAGGAAGCGATCATTGTATGTCGTATTCGAATATTCCGGATACTCTTCCGATGCAAAAATGTAATTGAAACGAATAGTATCTGTTACAATCGGGGTGAAATCAAAGTGAACAGCAATCGCATCATAGCTATAAGCTCCTTGTCCGGATAAATTACCATACAAGATAATGTCATTATCTCCAGGCATGTTTAAGTTGTAACTGGAAAAAGTGTATGATGGGGCACTTGACATGTTTGGAAATCCTGTTGAAAGGACCAAACCACTGTTTACACCAAGGTCAGAACCATTTTCAAAGCGGGCAATTTGGGCTTGAGTTCCCTGAATACCTACATTGGAAATACCTTGACATTGGACACCAAAAATATTGGTGATCAGCACCTCTAGATTAGAAACTCCCGAATAGACTAATTGGGAATTGGAATGATTGGAATAAGATAAAAGGAGGGCAATTACAAAAATTGTTTTCAATTGTTTCATAGCGCGGATTATTTTCTTTCGATATAATTCTAGACGCCATGCGACAAAAAAAAGTTGCTTAAGCAACCCGTAATAAGTTGAATGTTGTTAGTTTACGGCTATAACAGCTGTTATTTCCGGGGCAACTTTTTTAACAGCCTCTTCCAAACCCGCCTTGATAGTCATGACACTCATGGAACAATCACTACAAGCTCCAAGTAATCTCACTTGTACAACACCTTCGTCAGTAATATCAACCAATTCCATATCACCTCCATCAGCAATGAGATGAGGTCTTAACTCACTCAATGAAAGATTGATCTTATCAGTCAATTCAATTTTATTTAACACCATCTTTTTGTGTTTTTAATGCTTTACGTGCTTTCAGCACGTTCAACTCTTCCACAAAGATACGCACTAATTCTTCAAATGCTAATGCTGTTGGCGTATTTTCCTGAAATACAGCAGGTCTACCGACATCACCCGATTCACGCACACCTTGTACCAATGGAATATGTCCTAGAAAGGTTTCATTCATGCCTGCCGCCAAATTTTTGACTCCATCTCTTCCGAAAATGTAGTATCTGTTTTCCGGTAATTCAGCAGGTGTAAACCAGGACATATTTTCAACCAATCCGATAATCGGGACATTGATCGTATCCAACTTGAACATGTTGACCCCTTTTCGGGCATCTGCAAGCGCAACCTCCTGAGGTGTACTCACAATAACAACTCCATCCAAAGGAACCGTTTGCACCAAGGAAAGATGAATATCGCCAGTTCCCGGAGGAAGATCGATTAACAGGTAATCCAATTCGCCCCAATAAGCATCAGTAAACAACTGTGTCATTGCTTTTGCTGCCATTGGTCCTCTCCAGACAATTGCTTCGTCATTCTGGGAAAAGAATCCCATAGACAAGATCTTGATCCCGTAACTCATCACCGGATTGATCATGGGTTTTCCATCCACATCGATCATCGTCGGTCTTTCTCCAACTACATCGAACATAGTTGGAATACTTGGGCCATAAATATCGGCATCCACAATTCCGACACGGAATCCTGCTTTTGCAAGTCCACCTGCCAGGTTTGCAGTCACGGTAGATTTACCTACCCCACCTTTTCCAGAAGCAATTGCAATGATATTCTTCACTTCAGGAAGAATTTTACGGTGTGTCTCACGAGCCTCAGAAGGCAATCCCTTCACCATGCAAGTGATTTCGACAGCTTCTCCAAAAACACGTTTCAAATTGAATTCAACGGCTTCCTGCATGCGTTTTCTGGCATGTAATGCTGGATTAGAAACATAAATCGCAAGGGTAATTTTGGAACCTTCAATCTGCAGGTCTTCTACAAAATTGAGCGTTACAATATCCTTCTTTAAATCGGGCTCCAAAATGGTTCCCAATACTTCCAACACTGCTTCCTTGGTCATGGTAATTTATTTACCCTGCAAAAATAGCTATTCGTTCCCGGAACTTCTCTTAAAAAACAAGTTTTGTATTAGAATCTAACCAATTTTAAAATTCTCCCAGAGAGGAACACGGATTTGCTTAAGGCAAACACAGAAGCAATTTTTATCTTCCGTGTACATCTGTTTCTCTGTGGAAAAAATGATAGACACAATACCCCTGCGGTGATTAACAACTATTTAAACAAAAAATCCCTCCGCTGTGGCGGAAGGATTTTCAAGAACTATATTTCTTTTTCTTTTATGGTCTTACTACCGGTCTTCCGGGATTCGTTGCCGGTGTTGTCGGTTTAGTTGTCGGTTCCACAACTGTTCCAGGTTTCAATGGTCTTACAGGTTCTGTCTTGACCTTCTCATCCGTACCTTCTCCACCGGTTGAACCTCCTTCATTTCCATTCCCTGTGCCATTCGTTCCACTTGGTTGCGCAGCATTGATCAAACATGACTTGGTATCTGTACCGGAGGCATTCGTAGCTGTAACAACCAATGGTGCTGAAACAGTTGACAAGGTCACATTCACAACAAATGAATAGGTCAACACATTGCTCTCGATACTTGAAGTGAATTCAACATTCGCTCCATTGTAAAGAATACTCACTTGGCTTGCATTGGATACATTTTGCACCGTTCCTGACATGGTTATACTTCCAACCTGGAATGTTGCAGGACAACGACTCGGGTTTTTCATCGTAATTACCGGTGCAGGGATTACTTCCGGAGCATTGTAGATAACCGTTTTGGTATCCACTGCCGTCCCTCCGGGAGTAACTGCTGTTGCCAGGATAACGTTTTCTCCGATTACAAATGAAGCGTTGAATCGAACTCCACCAGAAGATTTATACTCAAAGTTCGTCGCCACTCCATTCAACGTAACAGAAACTTGTGATGCAGAAGTGACACCCGTCGTCATGATTTGAATCGTTTGTGCGGACTGATCTGTTTCCAAAGGTGTCATGGATGGACTTGTAATTTGAATGGTCGGAGGCGGAACTGTTATCACCTCATTTCTCAGGACATTGATCGCTTTGCTGTTCTCACCACATTTATTCTTGGCAAGAATCACAAATGCATTCGGTCCAAAAACCAAGTTTCTATCCACAGTAATTACTCCTGTTTGCTGATTGTAAACAAATCCGATTACTTGTCCGTTTTGAGTAACAGTGATATCCGATTGACTTTCCACATTTGAAACTGTTCCGGACAGATTAAATCCATCAGAAGTAACTGATGACCCATTTGGAGTGGAACTACTTGTTATGGTAACTACAGGAGGTCTGCAAACGGCACGCGTAACTTTCCAAACCAATTGTTTCGTACCGCATTCATTTCTTACATAAACGGTAATCGTATGAGCTCCTTCTGTTAATGCTACTGTTGAAGTTACAGTATGTGAAACTTCATCGTAATTGAATGGAACGATAACTCCATCCAACTTGCATTGAATTTGAGAAACTTGCGTGATGTTGTTCGCAGTGGCAGCAATTGAAACTGACTCTGCTTCCGTAATCATTTCTTCAGAAACTGGCTTCAATCGGGTTATTTCCGGAGCGAAACAAGGGATCACTTTCGGTTTCATTATTACGACTGTTGTACTTGTCGATACACCGCATGAATTGCTTGCTTTTATTTCGATTGAATTTGACCCTTCAATCAATGTCAACACTTTTTCAAATTCAAGTGTACTTGTATTCAAACTTCCGGCTGCCTGCAGACTTCCATTCAAATAAACCTCGATCTGATTCACAGAAGTGATGTTCGTTACTATTCCCTTCAAAGTGAATTGCGCATTTTCAACACTGGTGTTCTGGGTCGCAGGATTATTGAAAGTAATGACCGGCTTATTACATGGAACTTCAATTCTTTTGAAGATGATTGAAGTGGATGCTGTATGACTTCCACCTGCATTAGTTCCGGTAATCTCGAAAATATTATTCCCGGCATTCAAGGTGTGGTTAAATGTCACTTCCAAAGTTGCAGGATCAAATGTCCAGAAGCTTGGATTAACAATGAGACCATCTTCTTTCAATACGATCTGAGACTGATTCGTCACATTTGTTACGTGTCCTTTCATGACATAAGCTGCTGAAGAGACCGTTTGACCCGGACTTGCAGGATTAATGAATGTCACAAGTGGTGGGTTAATCACCTCATCGCGTTTGTAGATAATCTGAGTAGCATCAGATGCGGTCCCTGCGGTATTCGTTGCAGTAATAGTGACACTATTCGCTCCTAAAATCAGTGACACATTCATCGTCAACACTTTTGTCGAAGTCGAATAGGTAAATCCGGAATACGGAGCACCATTGACCAATACCTGGATTTGTTGCTGATTATCTACATTCAAAACCGTTGCAGCAACATTGCTATTCGGCACATTCACCGTTTGAGGATTTGCAGCCGGATATGTAATTGTAACAACAGGAGGCAATGTTGGATTCGGAGCTCTGTAATTGATCACCGTCGTTTCCGCGTCTGAACCTGCAGCATTTGTTGCTGTGATTTCAATCACATTTGCTCCATTGACCAAACCGGTTGTGAATTCCATTAACTCACTTGAAGCAGTATAAATAAAGTTAGTTGTCGTCTGACCATTTATTTTCAAAACAATTTGATTTGCTGCGGTCACAAAACGAACACGTGCTTTCACCAGGTATGTCGCATTCAATGAGACAGCAGGATTCAAACTTGGATCGATAAACGAAACGATCGGAGGTTGAACTGCAACGGGTTTTCTATAAATGATCGTTTGAGTTTCACTTGCGGTTCCTGCACTATTCGTTCCAGTTACCGTAATGATATTTGCACCCTCAATCAACGTTACAGGGAATGAAGCAGCACTATTCACAAAAGTGAAAGTGGTAACATTCGTTCCATTCACATTTACATTGACTCCGCTTTGAGTTGTTACATGAAGCACAGATGCCACTACATTGTGCGTACCGTTCGAGGTCGTATAAGGATCCACATTCGGATTTGTAAACTGTACCACCGGCGGCTGAATCGTTGCAGCAGGTTTGTAAATGATCGTTGTTTGTCTGGAATCTGTTCCATCTGTGTTTGTTCCTGTAACTGTAACAACGTTTGCTCCGGTAACCAGATTCAACGGCTCTGTTACTCCGTTCGAAGCAGCGTTGTAAACGAAGTTTGGTAGATTCGTTCCGTTCAAAGTCACTTTCACCTGACTTTTCTGAGTCACATTCAATACCGTTGCATTCAAGTTGAAAACACTGCTTGAAGTCTCGTAAGGATTTGTTCCGGGATTTGTGATCGTAACAATTGGAGGTTTCGGAGCAATCCGATTATAAATGATAATCGTTGTCGCAGAAGCAGAACCTGCCGCATTTGTTCCAATCACCTCGAATACGTTCTGACCCGCATTCAAAATCACATTACTTGTGAATTTATCTGTTTGTGCATTGTATGCAAAGTTATTGTTGATTGTTCCATTTTGTTTGAAACTCACGTGTTGTGCATCCGCCACATTCAATACATCGGCAGTCAAAGCAAACGTGTTTTGATTGACCGTATACGGATTGATATTCGGATTGACAAAGTAGACAACCGGAGGTTGAACGGTTTGTTGCGGCTGATAAATAATTGTTGCCGTTTCGGTATCCGATCCATACTGATTTGTACCGGTCGTACTGACAATATTCGACCCTGTGGCCAGATTCAACGTCGCATTTATTCCTCTAGTGGAAGTATTGTACGTAAACACTGCAGGATTCCCATTCAATGTCATTGTAATCTTGTCCTTTCCAGTCACATTCAAGACTGTTCCAACCAAGTTGAAGATCGGATTCTGAACTGTTGTCGGATTTGAACTTGGGTTTGAATAAGTGACAACCGGAGGAGTTGGTGTTTCTCTCACATAGTTGATCACTGTTTGATCCAAATCGGAACCAAAGTCATTTGTTCCTGTTAATTCAAAGGTATTTTGACCGGGAACCAAAGTTACGATGCTTTGAAATTCCTGGGTGGAAGGATTGAATGTAAAGTTCGAAATGTAATTTCCATTTTGTCTGAAAATGACATTTGAGCTGGAATTTACGTTCTGGATCCGTCCTTTGATCACATAATTACTAGAATTAACCGTTGTTCCGGTAACACTAGGATTGGTAATATCCACAACAGGTGGTTTATTGTTCGCCTGCGTCCAATCAGGATTTGTTACAACCGGCTGGCTAACTGTATCTTGATAAGTAGTATGGTCGTAATGACTTCGTATGTGGAATTTCAAGTAAAAACTGGTATAGTGATACCAATCATTCGCATATTTCCCTTTTGCCTGGATATGACCATCGAAATTGTCGGCCATCGTAAACGTTGTTTTGTGTTCGATTCCCAAAGAAACACCTTTAGCCACCTGATAACCGATACCGATACCGACACTTGGCATAAATTTCCCCATACTTGCAGGTGAATTCAAGTCTGTTTCGAATTTCTTATCTGTCAGTCCATGAATTTCACTTTGAGTATATGAACTCGAAGCCAATTTGGTGGAATCATAGAGATAAGTGTATCCGTCAGACCCTTGTAAATCTCCTTTTGTGCGGTACCAAGTGTAACCGATACCTCCAAAAATGTATGGATCCCAACCAGTCCTTTCTCTCAGTTTATTTAAATGAATTGCCAATTCCAGGCTCAATTCATGCAATCTTGTGCCAAAATTCAACACTACAGGTTGCCCCTGAGTATTGTATTCATTGTAAACAGGATTCGCAGAGACATTGGTCGAATCGGTATTATACCCTTTCCATAATCCTGTCAAATAACGCAAACGCAAATCAAAACTGATTGGTTTTCCGTAGTTGTAATTGAATTGATGACCGAGCATCAGACCGTATCCCAAATCCAATTTGTGAGGAACATCTGTTTTAGTCCAAGTCGCACCGACGTTCAAACCCCAGAACCAACGACTATCATTGTCGTAATTCACTTTCTGAGAAAATAAGGAGGTGGTTACCAGTAGACTTACAATTAGCGTGTAAAAATATTTCATAGTCCAAAGTTTAATCTATTTCGTGCCTAACCATCATTGTGCCAAAAAAGCACAAAAACGGTTTCATTTAACAAAATTGACGGAGCGAAACTACGAAAAAACCATTAAAATATCCCTGAATGTATTAGTTTTACAATCATATACGCATTTTTTGCACATGAATATACGGGCTGTTAAAGTATTGTTAATCTCATTTTTTAGCGTGACTTCTGGTTTTTCCCAGCTGACAAATGATGGGTGCAATTCAGCTATTCCTTTATGTCCGAATGTAACTGTTTCCGGTTCAAATATAGGTGCTACGGCAACTGTATGTCCGGGATGTGAAGATGATTTCACTTTTTGCTTTTCCGGAACCAATAGTGTCTGGTATCAATTCAACACCAATGTAACCGGAGGAGATGTTACTTTTAACTTCAGCAATTTACTATTCAATCTTCAAGCAACGCGGGGCACGGAATTACAAGCAACCATTGTACAGGCACTTGTCCAATGTGATGCAGCAACATATACGATGGTGAGTAACTGTGAAGCGGGTTCATCAGTCGGCTTTTCTATAACAGCGCTAGGACTTCCTGCAAATACTACTTACTATGTCATAATCAATGGTGCTAAAAATGCAGGAGCAGTTTTATCTGCAGAAGCAACATTTGACTTGATCGGATCCGGAACCGGATTTGACAGACCTGCTCCGGGACTTTCAATAGGTGGACCAACAATTACCCTATGCCCGGAAAACCCAGCTTCTTTCACTGCTTATTTGACTAACTGCACAGATACGAGTGATTTCTTTTGGTCTGTAAATGGTATTTTGAAAGCAGTGACCCAAACTTCCTTGTGGCTTACAAGTGATTTACAAAACGGAGATGTTGTTTCTGTTGAATGCAGTTGTTTTGCCATTTGTCCGGACACGTTGAATTTTTCTTATCCCCCTGTTACAGTTGACCCCATCACCGTTAATGCCGGTTCTGATTTCACTATTCAGGCAGGAAGCAGTGTTCAACTCGCAGGTACTTCAAACGGAACCGATTTCATGTGGAGTCCGACACAGACACTGAATACTCCGTATTCGATAACAACCTACGCAACACCGGAAGAAACAACCACCTATACTCTGACTGCTTTAAATGCAAATTGTTCGCTTTCAGATGAGGTAACTGTTTTTGTATCCGACAACTTGGATATACCTGGTAGTTTCTCTCCAAATGGCGATGGTCATAACGACAAATGGATAATTGACGGAATCAGTTTTTATCCCGATGCACAAGTGGTCATTTACGATCGCTGGGGACAAAAAATTGCTGAAATTGCCGGATATAGCATCACAAAAGCTTGGGATGGCACCAATAAAGGAAAACCGGTTTCTGATGGAGTCTATTTCTATTCATTGGATCTCCGCCAAAATAACGACACCAAGCCGCTTAAAGGAAGTATTACAGTAATCCGCTGATGAAAAAGACGCTACTTTGTTTGCTCACCTTGATTAGCAGTTGTTCTTATGGACAACAGGTGAGTCACATGTCCCAATGGATGCATCATCAGTATGCCATTAATCCGGCTTATACAGGAATTAAGACCTGTCTTGAAGCGCAATCCACATTGAGAGGTCAATGGATAAAGGTAGACGGAGCTCCTTATACCGGCTGGGTCAGTGTTCATGCTCCATTACAAGCAAAGAGACGCCATTTTTTAAGTGCCAGACACGGTTTAGGAGGAATGGTTTATTTGGATCAGATTGGACCGTTTCAAGATATCCGGGTGCAATTATCCTACGCAGGACATTTCAATTTCTCTTTGACAAATCGCTTGTCCCTAGGCTTAGCAGTCGGAGCAAGACAACTTTCCTTTGATTTGAATGAAGCTAAACCATTAACTCCGGATCCGACCATTAACGGAAGCGCATCTCAAATTCTACCAACAGCTACCTTTGGCGCTTGGTGGAACACAAAGAACTATTTTATAGGATTCACATTGTATGAATTGATTCCACAAAAATGGAATGTCATCGGTATGAATGCACAATCCCAAATGCATTGGATGGTTACCGGTGGATATAAATTCAACATCAACCCAAAAGTGGATGTGTATCCAGGTATTTACGTTGCTTACACAAAGAATACACCCATTGAATTACAAATTCATGGGCTCATCGAGTTTCAACGAAAATTCAACCTTGGATTAGGTTTGAGAAATACGGATGCTTTGATTGCAATGGTCGGGTTCCGTTTCAAAGAAAAGTGGAAACTGGGGTATTCCTACGATTTCATTCTATCCAAAATGAGACCCAACACTTTTCATTCACATGAAATAACACTTTCTTTTTCACCTTGCAAGCAACAAAAGGAAAGTACTTCCGGCTGTGCCGATTTCGATTGATTTATCCGGCTATTCAGATTTCACTGTTTATAAGTATCTCTTTCCCTTCTCGATATAGGCTTATTTCTTTCGAAATTTGAGAATAAAGCATTTTGAATGAAAAAACAACTTTCCATAATCGCGCTTACTTGTGCATTAGCCGCATGTGTACCGGCAAAAAAATACAATGAGCTTCTTGAAAGAGAAAAGGTTTGCAGCGAAGAACTAAACAAATACAAAATTTCAAGCATTGAAAACGAAGGAAAAGTAAAGGATTTACAAGTAATGGCGGACCAATTTCGAAAGGACATCATTTCATTGAAGAAAGACACCCTTGAACTAGGTTCCAATCTTCGTTTCTTGCAAGCACAATACGATCTAATGGTTGCCCAAAATGAAGCATATGAACAAAAATTGGATCAAATGCGCATGAAGGGACAAAAAGAATCCGCAAACTATCAAGCAGACATTGATTCAAAGAATTTAGAACTTCAACGGAAAGAGGATGCACTTAAGACTTTAGAAAGCGAATTGATTGCGAAAGAAAAGTTGCTCATCGAGCGGGAAGAACGTGTAACGGAATTGGAAGAAATGATCAAACGTAAGGATGATGCCATGAAGCAATTAAAAACGCGCGTATCTGCTGCATTAAAAGGTTTCGAGAATAAAGGATTGACAGTAGTTGAAAAAAATGGTAAGATATATGTCTCTTTAGAAGCCAAATTGCTTTTTGCCTCTGGGAGTACAACTGTTGAGCCCGATGGTAAAAAAGCACTCATCGACCTTGCAAAAGTTCTGGAAACTGAGAAAGATCTGGAAATTATCGTGGAAGGACATACGGATACCGATAAGTTAGCTGCTACGGCTCATCCAAAAAACAATTGGGAACTAAGCGTTCTTCGTTCTACTGCTGTTGTTGAAATAATGATTGGAAACAGTAAAATGAATCCCATGCAATTAATGGCGGCAGGAAGAGGAGAATATCATCCTGTTGATGCAAAGGACAAAGCTAAAAACAGACGGATTGAAGTGATTATCTCTCCAAACTTAAATGAGTTGTATCAGATATTGGACGGAAAATAATTTCGTGGATGGACATCCAAGAAAGGCATTCAATTAGAGTGCCTTTTTTTGTGTATTATTTGTAACTTAAAGCTACAAAACAAAGGTTAATCAACATGGAACAGACATTAGTCATCGGAGCAACAACAAAAGAAGATCGCTATGCAAACAGGGCAATTAAGGCATTAAGAAGCCACAAATACCCTGTTGTGGCATTTGGTCAAAAACCCGGAACAGTAGAGGATGTGGAGATTGAGACAGAGTGGAATCCGAATTGGGAGATCGAAACCGTTACCTTGTATCTGAATCCGCAAAATCAGGAAGCATATATTGATCGAATTTTAGCGTTGAAACCAAATCGTGTGATTTTCAATCCCGGAACAGAGAATCCACCGTTTATTGAAAAATTAAGAGCAGCTAAGATTCATCCTGAAATTGCATGTACATTGGTATTATTATCAATAGGGAATTATTGATTGAACACAAAGCTTGCCCCGATTGCGGCAAGCTTTATTAATCACTAGGAACTAAGTGCTATGTGCTCCTTTAATGCATGAATTACAGTTTCCGCAATTAGGGAATGAAATGCATTTTTATGGTCCTCCGGAGCTGTCTCCAAAGCATTGTAATAGCGCAGTCTATTTTCCAATTCCCCTTTGATGTTTGCAATCGGATAACCGTTCTGCATGAGGATAAGATTCATAATCAATCGACATGTTCGACCATTCCCATCAATAAACGGATGAATTCGAACAATGCGCTCATGCATTTCTGAGGCCAAAATGATTGGATGAAGAATTGATTTGTTCTCTTTATAATAAACAAAAGCTTCTTCCATGAGCGGATTCAATAAATATGGTTCCGGAGGCAAATGGGAACTTCCGGAAATACGCACACCGATTGAACGGTAAACTCCAGCATTCTCACGATCAATCCCTTTAAGCACCAAATAATGAATCTCCTTTAGTACACGTTCAGAAAATACAGTCTTATTCTGAATCAATTCACTCAAATACTGAATCGCCTCCGTATGATTTATAACCTCCAAATGTTCCCTCACGGATTTCCCCCCAACGGTAATCCCATCATTAACGACAAGAAACGTTTCTTGCAGAGTCAATGTGTTTCCTTCAATTCGATTACTTTCATAAGTGTAATTCAGATTGAAGTACTCTTCCATTTTACGCAATTGTAATTGGTTCAAAGGTTTTTTAGAAGACCAAGCCTTTTGTAAATCTGAACATTCTTTTAATAGATCAGTTAATTCGGAACTGATTGAATTCTCTTGTTTTTTCTTATTAAGCTTATTATACTTTATTCGTCCTTCTGCAAAACTCATTGCTTGATCAAACAAATGGTCGTTATCTTCAAACAAGGTATAAATGCGCTCCCCTAACCAAACGGATCGAGTTGTATCTTCATTTAATTTTAAATATTCAATTAAGAGACCCAGATGTTTTTCAGAAGGCTGCCTGTCTCCTTTTTCATATTTATTTAATAAGGCAACATCAATACCGGAGAGATGCGACAATTCCTTCAATGTAAAATTGAATTGATTACGTGCATCTTTTAAAATCATCCCTAAACTCATCTTTGTTGACAATATTATTTTTGACAAATTTAGTCAATTTTTCGGGATAAAAAAATCCCCGACTAATTTTCGGGGAATCTTTTACAATATTAGCATCGCATCACCGTACGAATAGAACTTATATTTTTCCTTAATTGCTTCATGATAGGCTTCCATCATTAAATCATGCCCACAGAAAGCAGAAATCATCATCAACAAAGTTGAAAGAGGTGTATGAAAATTCGTCACCAAACTATCGGCAATACTGAACTCATATGGAGGGAAAATAAATTTGTTCGTCCAACCATCAAATGCTTTTAACATATTGTCAGTAGAAACAGATGTTTCAACAGCGCGCATAGAAGTAGTTCCGATAGCACAAACGCGTTTCTTGTTCTTCTTTGCTTCGTTTACGATATTGGCTGCCTTTTCCGTAATGATAACTTGCTCGGAGTCCATTTTATGTTTCGTTAGATCCTCCACTTCCACAGAACGGAAAGTACCCAATCCAACGTGTAATGTAACTTCTGCAAAGTTTACGCCTTTCAATTCCAAACGCTTCAATAACTCGCGGGAAAAATGCAATCCGGCAGTTGGTGCTGCAACAGCTCCTTCTTCTTTTGCATAAATTGTCTGGTATCTTTCTTCGTCCGTATCCTCAACCTCACGCTTAATGTATTTAGGCAATGGTGTTTCTCCAAGTTCAGTAATCTTTGCTTTGAACTCTTCATAAGGGCCATCAAATAAGAAACGTAATGTTCTTCCTCGTGATGTTGTATTATCAATTACCTCAGCAACCAATGAATCATCGTCACCGAAATACAATTTGTTTCCAATTCTGATTTTACGTGCAGGATCAACCAATACATCCCACAAAAGGCTTTCACGGTTTAATTCTCTTAACAAGAACACTTCAATCTTAGCACCCGTTTTTTCTTTGTTCCCGTACATACGAGCAGGAAAAACACGTGTATTGTTCATAATCATCACATCACCTTCTCCAAAGTAATTGATGATATCTTTAAACAAGCGATGCTCAATTTTTCCGGTCTCGCGGTGGATTACCATCAAACGTGCTTCATCACGGTTTTCACTTGGGTACTCTGCAATCAGTTCGTCCGGAAGGTCAAAACTGAATTCAGAAAGCTTCATTTTATTCATACAAGATGTATTTTTAGCGCTTTAAATCAAAAGAGCGCAAAAGTATAAAAAATCAGGGTATTTACAAAGGTTGTTCTTCAATGAATGTGATCCATTCTTCCACACTCTTGGAATCATTAATGTCATAAATTCCGGATTTGGTTCTTCGCAACGCAATTAATGTTGCTCCACAACCCAACTTTTGTCCGAAGTCGTGTGCAATGGACCGGATATATGTTCCTTTTGAACAAGAAATCTCAAAATCGATTTCAGGAAAACGGGCAGTGTCTATCTGGAAATCCATGATTTCGATTGTATTCGCCTTCAGTTCTTTTTCAATTCCAGCCCTGGCATAATCGTAGGCACGTTTACCGTCAATTTGTTTTGCAGAAAATAAGGGTGGCACTTGTTGTTGTACTCCTAAAAAACTTAATCGAACTTCTTCCAATTGTTCCGAAGTAATTCCACTGGTTTCCTTATCCGAATTATACTGCGTTTCCAAATCATAAGAAGGAGTTGTCTTGCCTAACAAGAACGTTCCTGTATATGTCTTTGAATCAGACGTGAGACCTTCGATGAGCTTGGTATGCTTTCCGATACAAATGACCAACAAACCGGTTGCCAAAGGATCTAGTGTCCCTGCATGACCAACTTTAAGTTTTTTCACTCCCAGCTTTTGGCGCAGATGCCAACGCAGTTTATTTACCGCATCGAAAGAAGTCCATTTCAAAGGTTTATCCACCAAGATGGTGCTTCCCTGAGCAAATTCCGTAATCATCAAATGATAGTTAATTTATATCCGGATAACAACAGGATTAGAATTATACCACCAACAATGATGCGATACCAACCGAATAACTTGAATCCATGTTTATTCAAAAAACCGATAAATCCTTTGATTGCAATGATTGCAACTATGAAAGCCACTACATTCCCAACTATCAATAAATTAACCTGATCACCTGATAATGAATCATGTTTTTCAAAAAAATCCAAGGTCTTCTTCGCAGTGGCTCCTAACATTGTCGGTAAAGCAAGGAAGAATGAAAATTCTGCAGCCAGCTTACGACTCATTTTCTGACTCATTCCTCCTACGATTGAAGCCCCCGAACGTGAAACACCGGGAATCATTGCTATACACTGAAAACAACCGACCTTAAACGCATCCCAATAGGTCATTTCTTCCATTTCATGGATCCTGGGTTTATTGAACCAGTTGTCTACAAATAATAAAAGAACTCCCCCAACCAATAATGAGATGGCAACTGCCATTGGATTTTCCAATAATTCATCAATATAATCAGAAAGCAATACTCCTAAAATGGCAGCCGGAATAAATGCTACAATCAATTTCAGATAGAACTGAACACTTTGGAAAAACCGCTTGAAGTATAAAACGAATACAGCAAGGATAGCCCCCAACTGAATTACAATCATAAACAATTTGGTGAAATCATCATTTTCAACACCCATTGCAGCTGATCCTAAAATCATATGCCCGGTTGACGAAACAGGCAAAAACTCAGTTAGGCCCTCAATGAGAGCCAATATAATTGCTTCAAACCAATTCATGGATTATTCTTCGGATTTAGAATTTTTTGCTTTCTTCATGATTCCGTAAATCATCACGACGAAACCAGCTACAATCAAAATAGGAGCAACTGTTATTCGAACCGTGGAAAACAATTCTTCCTCATGAAACTCTTTAGGAGAATCAGCACCACCGCCAATCATCAAGATATAGCCAATTATATTGATTGCTAAACCAATGAAAATGATTCGTAGGTTCTCTTTTTTAATTGGAAAGTCGAATTTATTGTTCATGATATAAATGAATGTGGGGCTAAATTAATATAAATCATCCAATTTTGCACGTAAATATTTGCTTAGTGCAAACCAGGTCGAAACAATCGTTAAAACACACCCAATTATCAACAAGGAAGCAAAAAGGAGCAGAATATCAATCAGCTTCAAATCAATCTCCACAACATCCAGGACATTATTCAATGCAAAAAACACCGTCATCAAGAATGCCATTCCTATAATTCCGGAAACCAAGCCCTGATACATCGCCTGCTTCAAGAAGGGTCTTCGTATAAATCCACTCGTAGCACCAACCAACTGCATGGTCTTGATGGTAAATCGCTTAGAGTACAATGCCAATCGGATAGTATTATTGATCATTGCAACTGCGACCACGATTAATAAGGATGCCACCAATAAAATCAGAAAAACAAATTGCTTGAAGCCGAGATTCACCTCTTCCAATGCCACTTTGTCGTAATTGACCTCCGCCAACATATCTCCATATTTGTTATTCAGGCGGGTTTCGATTTCCTTCATTCCTTTCTTGGTAACAAAAGAACTGACAGGTCGGAAATTGATAGTCGGAGGAAGTGGATTTTCACCTTCAAAAATGGCTAATATCTCATCTGAATTCTGATCTGCTCCCTTAAATTCTTCTATCGCCCTTTCCGGGGAAACAAAAACAACTTCTTTGAAACAATCCCATGATTTCAACTCCTGTCCTACCTGCTTGATATCTTCCGCATTGTATTCCGATTTAAAAAACAGATCCCCATGCAGATTTTCCCTGGCTTGTTTTTGCAGCGAATCCAAACCGATCACTCCTGCCAAAACCAACCCAATCATAAACAAAACCAACGAAATTCCGATTACGGTTGAAATGTAACTAGTTCGTAGTCCCTTCTTTCCTGTCTTTTCGATTCCTTTACTCATCAAACCAAAATTACACTTTTTAGTCACATCCTTTTTTATTAATTTGAGAAGCTATTAACGAAGAAATGAACAAAGTTCCCCTTTTTAAAATTCGTTACCTTGGTAATTAGAATAGTTTATATTTATAGCAACTTTAATTAAGATTATGATGAAGAGAAGACTATTTTACGCAGCATCACTTGCATTTATCGCTTTCGGAATGACAGCATGTGGAGGATCGACAGAATCAGCAACGGAGGAAAACTTGCCGGTAACCTACCAATTGGATGCAACTGCAAGCACCCTAAAATGGAAAGGTACCTATGCAGGTGATGGTCATACACACAACGGAACTGTGAAAATTTCTGAAGGTTCAATCAGCTACAAAGGTGATGCGTTCGAAACGGGAAGCTTTACTGTGGACATGAAAACAATCGAGAATGAATTGACTCCTGAAGAGGGTGCTGGTGATCTCAACGAATCGATCATGGGTGAAGGCTTGTTCAATGCAGCTCAATTCCCGAATGTCGAGGTAAAAATAAACAGCATTTCAGATAAGGAAATCGATGCAACACTAAAAGTTGCCGGAAAAAAAGTTCCCGCAAAAATGCCAGTGAAGATTAAGAAAACAGACAAAGAACTGACCGCAAAGGGTAAATTCACGATCGACTTCTCTGCAATAGATGCAGAAGGCTTCAAACCGAGCACTGAAAAAGGGAAAGAAACCCAATACATCAAACCGGGAGTTGACTTCGAATTGAATTTGGTCTTGAAAGCAGAATCAGCAAAAGAATAATCACTTATTTATAAGAACATTGAAAGGCTTTCCAGTTAGACGGAGAGCCTTTTCTATTTACAAGAACCTTAAAAACCATTTTTCACAATCAGGAAATCAATCACGCTTATTTAATACATTATGTTTTTTATTTAAAATAATGTGAAAATTAAATCTTACTGATTCATCGGATATGTTTTTGGAGTATTTTTGCGCCAAATTAATTCTCAGATGAACGTTTTTAAGTTTGGTGGAGCTTCTGTGAAAGACGCCAATGCCGTAAGGAATGTATCACACATTCTTTCCCTTTTCCCTAAGGACCAATTAATTGTTGTCGTATCCGCAATGGGCAAGACAACCAATGCAATGGAAGAGATTGTAGATTCCTTGTGGAAAAAGGACGAAAAACGTTACATGGAATTAGTTGAAGACCGTTATCAGTTCCATCAGTTGATTGTTGCCGAATTATTCCCTGAAAAACATTATTTCATTCACCAGCAAATGGATGAATTGTTTGAATCATTGAAGAATCGATACCACCTTCCAATTTCGGACAATTATAATTTTGAATACGACCAGATCGTTTCTTTGGGAGAGGTTTTATCAACCATGATCGTCGAAGCTTTCATGAAAGAGGAAGGTCACGCAACAGTTTGGGTAGATTGCAGAAAGATTATCCGCACCAATCACGAATACCGGGAAGCTGAAGTGGACTGGGCAAAAACAGAAGCTTTGGTGAACGAACGCCTAGTGCCTTTGTTCAAAGAAAAACGCATTGCAATTACACAAGGATTCATCGGTCACACTTCGGAAGGTTTCACAACGACATTGGGAAGAGAAGGTTCTGACTTTACAGCCGGGATCTTAGCATATTGCACGAATGCAAAAGGAGTAACTATCTGGAAAGATGTTCCGGGGATGTTGAATGCGGATCCGAAATGGTTTGACGACACAATCAAACTTGAAAAGATCTCATTCAAAGAGGCTATTGAACTTTCTTACTATGGAGCAAGTGTCATTCACCCGAAAACAATCAAACCACTTCAAAACAAAGGAATTCCGCTTTATGTAAAGTCATTCATCCATCCAAATGCAGAAGGAACAGTCATTCAGGAATCTATCGAATACGATCATTTGGTACCTTCCTTCATTTTCAAAATGGATCAGGTACTGATGTCTTTCACGCCAAAGGACTTTTCATTCATCGTGGAGGAAAATTTGGGTGACATCTTCCAGCAACTGGCATTTTATGGCGTAAAAATTAATCTGATGCAGAATTCCGCATTGAGTTTTTCCATTTTGTTCGACCGATCTAAAACAGAACCAATGAGGCTCGTGGAGAAGTTTAAAGACCAGTATTCCATTCGCTACAATGAAGGATTGGAATTGGTAACCATCCGTCATTATGATCAAGCCACAATTGACCGTGTGACCGTCGACAAAGACATTCTACTGGAGCAGAGAACCAGACAAACCATTCGAATGGTAATGAAAAATAAGTAAGGACGCGATGCACCCTGTCCTTACTTATTTTGTAACCAATCCTGTAAGTTTGTATTATCTACATTCAAACTTATGAAAGGACTTTTACATTCACTTTTCATCCTCGCACCTATCTTCACATTTGCGCAAGTCAGTGCATCATCAGACTCCATGTCCTTGTATTTCGAATTCAACAGTCACGAAATCAGTTTTCAAAACAAGCACAACTCCGACACCAAAGCAAAACTCTCAAAAATCAAAAATCAATCGTTGGTTCTTCGTGCATATACCGATTCAACCGGAGCCAAGGAATACAACATCCAATTGGCCGAAGCACGTTTAGAAGCTACCAAAAAGTTTCTGAACGAATCTTATCCGGGTCAATTTTCTATTCGAACAGAAATTGCCCTAGGCGAAGATCTTTCAAAAAGATCAGATGCCGAAAAAAGGCGTGTCGATATCCTTTTCTCCACTTCAAACACAACTAAATCTTCTAGTGGAAAAAGGAAGTCCTTTGAACTGGGAGTTCCGATCCAATTGGAAATTCAATTCATCTACGGAACGGATGAGGTAATAAAAAGCTCGTATGTTGATATTCAATTTCTAATGGAAACACTTCGTGCTGATCCATCATTAAATGTCACGCTTGCAGGTCATGTCTGTTGCGGGACGGATAGTCAAAATCTCTCAGGAAAACGGGCTGAACGCATCAAACAGATTCTGGTAATGGAAGGGAATATTTCCGGCAGCAGAATCACAGCAATTGGATTTGGAAACAGAAAACCCTTGTTTGTAGAAGATTCGGAAGCACACAAACAAGCAAACCGACGAGTGGAAGCAACGTTTTATAAAAAATAATAGGGATGTCCGCACATGCATGACATCCCTATCCAATTTATTTATGAAATATCTATTATGAATTTCCTTTCAATGGTTTCACCGATTTAATCGATTTTGCCATCAGGTCAATAATTATCTTTTCAAATCCATCATCACGACTTCTAAAAACATACGTGATTCCATCAATTACCTTTTGTCCGTATACATGATAAGTCTTATGCTCTACCCCAACTGATTTGGACGCACCTTTCTTTCCGTCCACTTTCAGCTCGCGTTCGTATAAAACGAAATCAGGCTCATCCACCAAATACTTGATCTTATAGAAATTCAAACCAGCCAATCGTTTTTTCTCTGAAGAAACCATTTCACGGTCGGAGCCCCAATCATCGATAATCATGTGAAAGTTCGGACCAACCATCAGCTCCCATTTAAAATCATCTTCCACATGAATGATCTCAGGTTGTGTTGATGCACCAATATTAGCTGTTTCATCAGGCAACATGATCATAATCGGAATATCGTACGGCTTCATTGAAAAACCCTGAAACTCATACAATTCCTCATCAGTCAATTCTTTACCTTCCTCTGAATCACCACAGCGAACCGCAACCAAGGACACTGCCAAAAGCAACAAAAAGATCGAAATTTTTTTCATACCTATTTTTTATAATCCATGTAATCGACTCCAAATGGAGAAGTAATTAGGACAAATATAGTTTTTTTATCAATTTTGACCCAAATTGATGGTTTCATTTAATTGAACCATCAAAGTTTGTTACTATTGAAGAAATTCATTTATTGCTCGTTAACTCATTCATATGGCAGGATATAAAATCCGGGATCTCGAAATTCTCACTGGTATCAAAGCTCACACAATCCGGATGTGGGAAAAAAGATATGGCCTGCTTACACCCCAAAGGACAGATACTCACATCAGAACTTATTCAGACGAGGAGTTATTGGTTCTATTGAATGTTTCCCTGCTCAATAAAAAAGGATACAAAATTTCAAGAATTGCGGATATGAGTATCGAAGAAATCTTCGCTACTTCCAAATCGATGCAGGATCATGCAGAAACAGATACCTCCATTGAGCAATTTATCGTTTCCGTTTTGCAATTGGATGAACAACTCTTCCAGCTGACGTTTCAAGAATTAAGTCACACAAAAAGCTTGTCTCTTATCTTTACGGAATATATTATTCCTTTTCTTCAACGGATCGGAG
Organism: Fluviicola taffensis DSM 16823; assembly: GCF_943372375.1. GTDB lineage: Bacteria > Bacteroidota > Bacteroidia > Flavobacteriales_D > Crocinitomicaceae > Fluviicola > Fluviicola taffensis_A. The sequence continues at coordinate 103,991 of NZ_CALRYJ010000005.1, forward strand.
TGATGTGGCTGGTTGGAACAATCAATCCGGCACAAGAACATTTCATTTCTAATCTCATCAGACAGAAAATCATTGCGGCTATCGATTTACTGCCTATTCCCCATCCGGACCAGCCCAAAATAATCCTTTACCTGCCGGAACACGAATGGCATGAGATCAGCTTGCTTGTTTACCATTATCATCTTCGCTCAATGGGACTAAACAGCGTTTATCTTGGTCAAGCCTTACCCTACGAAGCCTTGCTCAAAACCGTCGCGGTTTTAAAGCCCAAAGCAGTAATATCAAGTTGGTTGACAGCAATGGAACCTCAAGGCATCTGTAATTATTTCAATCAGATTCAAACGGATTTGGCACCAATCACCATTCTTGCAGGTGGTTATCAAATTGATCAATTAGGATCTCTTCTACCAAACAACATTAAACAGATTCATACACTTTCCGATTTGGAAAATATCTGATTATAAGTTATCTGGTATACTTCAACCTGTTTTGTTTAATCTTTTAGTATATTTGTTAAACAAAACAATGATTCATGCACTTGAATCATTTAAAATTGTATATTTCAACGCTAGTAAAATTCAAATCATTACTTGCGCTAAAAATCTTATGAAGGCTGCGAGATGTCAAGAAAGAAAATAGTAGTTATCGGTTCGGGAATTTCAAGTTTATCTTGCGCATCTTTTCTTGCAAAAGAAGGTCATGAGGTCGTTATTGTGGAGCAGAATGACAGTATCGGAGGAAGGGCTCGTCAATTCAAAACAGATAACGGATTTACCTTCGACATGGGACCAAGCTGGTATTGGATGCCCGATATCTTTGAAAATTTCTATCAACAATTCGGTCATACAACTTCAGACTTTTATGAACTTATCCGATTAGACCCATCCTATCAGATTATCTGGAACAAAAACGATATTGATTCCATTCCGGCTTCCATTCATGAATTGGAAGAGTATTTTGAAAAACTGGAAATAGGAAGTAGCGTAAAACTGAGAGAGTTTCTAGCGGATGCTGAAAAAAAATATCAAATTGGAATGAAAGACCTGGTCTATCGTCCCAGCTTAAAATTGACTGAATTTGCAGATACCCGCATCCTAAGTGGTTTATTCAAAATGCACTTATTCACCTCCTTTGCATCCTTTATCCGGAAATACTTCAAAAACCCGAAAATCATTTCTTTATTGGAATTCCCCATTTTATTCCTTGGTGCAACACCGAAAGATACACCTGCTCTTTATTCCCTGATGAATTACGCAGACATTCAATTGGGAACATGGTATCCGATGGGGGGAATGTTTGAATTTGTAAAGGCTTTTGAAAAAATCGCATTGGAACAAGGTGTCACTTTTTCGCTAAACAATCGCCTTTTAGGATTCAATACTTCGAACGGAAAGGTCAAATCAATTAACACCTCCAAAGGGGAATTGGTTTGTGATTATGTCATTTCCGGTGCAGATTATCAGCATACCGAGCAATTACTGGAGAACAAAGCCAATTACGATTCCGCTTACTGGCAAAAAAGAACCATGGCTCCCTCCTCTTTATTATTCTATATTGGATTGGATTGCAAGGTTCCCAATCTCAAACATCATAACTTGTTTTTTGATGAGGATTTTGACAAACATGCCTCTGAAATTTATAAAAATCCAAAGTGGCCCAGCAAGCCCCTTTTCTATTTGAGTTGTCCATCCAAAACAGACCCTTCTGTAGCTCCTGAACATGGTGAAAATCTGTTTCTTCTGATTCCGATAGCTCCTGATCTGAAAGACACAGAAGAAAAAAGGGAATATTACTTTGAACTGTTAAAGGAACGTCTCATTGAAAAAATTGGTTTTGACATCAATCCACATATCGTTTATAAACGTAGCTATTGCATTTCCGATTTTGTAAATGACTACAATGCGTTTAAAGGAAATGCCTATGGATTGGCAAATACCTTAAAGCAAACAGCCTTGCTGAAGCCCCGCATTAAGAATAAACATTTATCAAACCTGTTTTACACGGGTCAATTGACGGTTCCAGGTCCTGGAGTTCCGCCATCAATTATTTCGGGAGAAGTGGTTGCAAAACATGTGATTAAACGAATTGAAAAACAGCGCTAAGGAATCAACTATGAAACAACTATTCGACACCCTTTCTCACGATATGAGTGCTATGACTACCAAAAGGTACAGCACTTCCTTTTCTATCGGCATTCATTTCCTTAGCAAGGACTTGCAAGCACCTATTCATGCAGTTTATGGATTCGTGCGATTTGCTGATGAAATTGTAGATAGTTTCCACGAATACGAAAAGAAAGAACTGCTTCAGGAATTCAAAGCAGAAACATATAAGGCACTCGAGCGTGGAATTTCACTGAATCCTATTCTAAACAGTTTTCAATGGGCGGTGAACAAATACAACATCGACCCAAAACTGATTGAAATTTTTCTTCAGTCGATGGAAATGGACTTGGAAACAACACAATACGAACAGGACGTTTATGAGCAATATATTCTAGGCTCCGCAGAAGTGGTCGGATTGATGTGTTTGAAGATTTTTGTTCGGGGAAACGAGGATGCCTATGCTAGTTTAAAAGATTCAGCCATGAAATTGGGCTCCGCTTTTCAAAAAATTAATTTCCTGAGAGACCTGAATGCCGATTATCATCACTTGGGTAGAACCTATTTCCCGGAAATGAATTTCGACGTATTTGATTGTGCGATGAAAACGAAAATTGAGCACGAAATCGATTTGGACTTTAAAGCCGGATATGAAGGGATCAAATTACTTCCAAAAGATGCACGATTTGGCGTTTATATGGCTTATCGCTATTACATCAAGTTATTCCACAAGATCCAAAAAACAGATGCAAAAGTTATTTTAGGGCAACGAATCCGCATTCCCGACAATAAAAAGTACCGTTTGCTATTTACTTCTTATCTTCGTCATAACTTGAATTTATTGTAAGTTTTGGAAACAGTTATATTGGTTAATGAGCAGGATGAGGTGATCGGCTCTATGGAAAAAATGGAAGCGCACCAAAAAGGTATTCTACATCGTGCTTTTTCTGTTTTCATTCACCGCGACGGGAAAATTCTTCTCCAACAACGAAGCTTGAACAAATATCATTCAAGTGGATTATGGACCAATACCTGTTGTTCACATCCACGTTCCGGAGAGTCGGTAGCGATTGCGGGAAATCGCAGGCTAAACGAAGAAATGGGAATTGATTGTTTGGTAGAACCTGCTTTTCATTTTATCTACCGTGCCCAACTAGATGGCGGTCTGATCGAAAATGAACTAGACTACGTACTTTTTGGCTATTATGACGGTCCCATTCATCCAAATCCGGACGAGGTCATGGATTATAAATGGATGGAATGGAATGAATTGGCGGAAGACATTCGGATCAATCCGAACCGTTATACTGCCTGGCTTCAAATATTATTGACGGATTATAAACAAACAATAGAAGAAATCCTTTTCTCATGAAAATCTTTCGTGCCGAACAATTCAATGCAGCGCATCGTCTCTTTAATCCAAAATGGGATGACGAAACCAACGACCGCGTTTTTGGTAAATGCAACAACCCCAATTTTCATGGACACAATTATAAGCTGGAAGTGGAACTGGATGGTCCGATCAATCCGGAAACAGGATATGTGATGGACATGAAAAAACTTTCAGATATCATAAAAGAGGAAATCCTGGAACGTTTCGATCATCGAAACCTGAACCTGGATTGCCCCGAATTCAGCGATTTGATTCCTTCAGCAGAAAATATCGCCTTGGTTTGCTGGAACATTTTGCGTGACCAATTGCCTTCAGATTTAAAATTAAAAGTGCGCCTTTGGGAAACTCCCAAGAACGGTGTTGAATATGACGGCAACTAAATTTTAAACGGAGAAAACTCTATTTAAAACAAAATAATGGTCGCACTAATCCTGTATGTACAGGATCCTGATTTGGTCTTGAAAAACTTCGTTTTTTCTTCTTATTTTTGCCAGACACAAATTAATCATGAGAGCTCTTTCAGCAATAGGTTTCGTAATCAGTATCATCGGTTTGCTTTTGGTTTGTTACAACCAGTTTGCTGTTATTCCATTTTTATCCGACTTAAATGGAAGCAATGATATTCGCGTAAACGAATTCACCATTACACTCAGACAGCATTATGAAACGCAACTGTTATTTATCAGTACGTTAAGTATCATCATTGGTGTATTCTCAGTCTTATTCTGTTCACTGGTCTATTTAAGAAAAAGAACCCGAATGACTTTTATCGGAACAATCCTGGGATTATTCGTAGCCGTAATGGGAATCATCCATTCGTGGTATTAGTAAAGTTTAAATGGTTGAAAAGTTAAACTTGTTCAACAGGTCATTTATGCCAAATTTGATCCCGACAACTACCGGGAATTTGAACCCTTTGAATTAAATAACTCATGGAACAATTAACCCTATTTTGGCACAGAAGGGATTTGAGAATCTCAGATAATGCCGGCCTTTTCAAGGCATTAAAACACGGAGAAAAAGTCCAGCCCATCTTTATCTTTGACACTCAAATACTCCAGCGACTTCCAAAAAATGACCAACGGATCTTATTCATCCATCAAACCATTGAGGAATTAAGTGCTTCCTATAAAAAGCTAGGCGCTTCCTTATGGGTTTTTCATGGAAATCCAACTCAACTCATCCCGGAATTAGTCCAAAAACATGCTGTTCAAAATCTATTTTGCAACAGGGATTATGAACCGGGCGCCATACAACGGGATCAGTTCATTTACGAAGAACTTCGTCAATTGAATTGTGCTTTTTCGGGGTCGAAAGACCAAGTGATCTTTGAAAAGAATGAAGTGGTAAAATCGGATGGAAATCCTTATCACGTCTTCACTCCTTACATGAAAAGGTGGAAAGAAACCCTGACCGATTTCTATTTGAAATCATACCCGGTAGAGAAATACCTTTCCAACCTGAACCCCGGAAGGGAAATACCAATTCCAAGCATTGCGGAATTAGGTTTTAGTGACGTTCAAACACAGGACTTCCCATCTATCTCCATTCCGAATGGAATCATCCGGAACTATCACAACACCAGAGACATTCCTTCCGTTGAAGGAACAACACGCCTGAGCATCCATTTGCGTTTTGGAACCATCTCCATTCGGGAATTATTCAGAGAAGTCATCGCTATTAACAACGAGAAATTTCTGAATGAATTGATTTGGAGAGATTTCTATCAAATGGTCCTGTATTGGTATCCGAAAAGTATCGATCATGCATTCAGACCGGAATACGACCGTATCCAATGGGAATTTGATAAAATCCAATTCAAGGCCTGGTGTGATGGAGCAACCGGCTATCCGATTGTAGATGCAGGAATGCGTGAGCTCAATGAAACGGGACACATGCACAACCGTGTGCGAATGGTTGTAGCGAGCTTCCTATGCAAACATCTATTGCACGACTGGCGTTTAGGCGAGCGCTATTTTGCGGAAAAATTACTGGATTTCGAATTGGCAAGCAATGTTGGAGGTTGGCAATGGGCAGCAGGTTCAGGTGTTGATGCTGCTCCTTACTTCCGGATCTTCAATCCGACAAGTCAGCAAGAACGGTTCGATCCGAAATTCGAATACATCAAAAAATGGGTTCCTGAATTCGGGACAGCAGCTTATCCTAAGCCAATCGTTGACCACAAATGGGCACGTGAACGTGTTTTGGAACGCTACAAAAAAGCTTTAAATGCGAAATAAAATAAACTGACGTGATTCTTTTTTTACAGCCAAGAAAGCTGGAAATGCGAAAAATCTAAAACTTTGCGCAATTTGCTTCTTCGCGGTTATTAAAAACCACGAGGATTAGACCTGAAACAACTTATTTACGTTGTAATTCTCCCGATCTCCATTTCTGAAGGAAGGTTGCCCAGGCAAATGGATTCAGTAAGTTATTTACCGGAGATTGCCCCATCGTGTACAGACGTGTATTGTTCTGATTCACCACATTCCCGAATGAAAGGGAAGCATCACTAGGAACAAGGGAAGCGATATTCGCCAAACTTTGACCGGATAATTGTCTCTGAGCTCTCAACATCGCATCTTCATAAGGATTCATCTCCACAAAGGCTTGCGCAAAGGCTTCTTTCGAAGGCCAGGGATAAATGACAACCTCCTTCAACTGAACAGTATCAATGGTCATCATGTGAATAATGGAATACCGCGTCTCACTTAACGTATCCGGAACGATGTAAGATGATGGCCGATGTCCGTAATAGCGAAACAAAATCGTGTCTCCCGGCTGAACAACCATCGAAAAGAAACCGTAAATATCGGCTATCGTTCCGCGATGAACAGTTTTGTTATAAACTGCGGCATACGGCATTTCCTGCAAACTGTCCGAAGAAACGACTACACCCGACAATTGAACCAATCGCTCTTCCTTTTGAGAAGTTGCGTTCAATGAAATGGAAATGACCATTCCTATAAGTCCGTATTTCAACCAATTATTCATACTACAAGGTTACGTAATTTTCGATAATCCTAAAAAGCTTTCTTATCGCTTTAACAATAATTATCACCAAAAAGTAAGAAAGTTAATAGAAACTTTAACTAAAACGATTTGTTTCTGCCTGAAAATAATTACTTTTGCGAGAATTTATTTCAAAAATAGGTTCACACATGGCACTGTCCAATCTTAATTCAGTTAGAGAAGGTCTCACATACGACGATGTACTCTTAGTCCCAGCATTTTCACAGGTTCTCCCTCGCGACGTTCAATTAAAAAGTAAAATCACACGCAACATTGAGGTCAACACTCCAATCGTTTCTGCAGCAATGGATACTGTTACAGAAGCTAGTTTGGCAATTGCGCTTGCACAGCATGGTGGAATTGGTGTAATTCACAAAAACATGACTATTGCCGATCAGGCATTGGAAGTCCGGAAAGTAAAGCGTTCAGAAAGTGGAATGATCCTGGATCCTGTCACTCTTTCAGAACACGCATTAGTAAGTGATGCACTAAACCTGATGTCAGAGTTTAAAATCGGAGGAATTCCGGTGATTGACGGAGCTAAAAAATTAAAAGGAATTATTACTAATCGCGATTTGCGTTTTGAAAAGGACCATTCAAGACCAGTGCGCGAAATCATGACCACTGAAAACCTGATCACCACAAAAGATGGTACAAGTCTAGCAACCGCTGAAGAAATATTACAAGAAAAGAAAATAGAAAAATTACCGGTCGTTGATGCGGATAACACATTGATCGGGTTAATCACTTACCGTGACATTATCAAAGTCAAAACGCACCCCAATTCATGCAAGGATCAATACGGAAGATTACGTGTAGCTGCTGCAGTTGGTGTCACTCACGATACGATTGAACGCGTACAGGCACTTGTTGAGGCTGGTGTGGATGCAATTGTCATTGATACGGCACACGGACACACAGAAGGTGTTGTTGTAAAACTGAAAGAAGTCAAAGCACAATTCCCGAATCTGGATGTGATTGTAGGAAATATTGCAACTGCTGCTGCTGCAAAATACCTGGTAGAAGCCGGAGCAGACGCTGTTAAAGTTGGAATCGGTCCCGGATCGATTTGTACTACACGCATTATTGCCGGAGTGGGCGTTCCTCAGCTAACAGCTATAAACGATGTAGCATTGGCATTGGAAGGAACCGGAGTTCCGGTTATCGCTGATGGTGGGATCCGCTACACAGGAGATATTGTAAAAGCTATCGCAGCAGGTGCGGACGTGGTAATGATCGGTTCCATGTTTGCAGGAGTGGAAGAATCTCCAGGTGAAACCATCATTTACGAAGGAAGAAAATTCAAATCTTATCGTGGAATGGGATCTTTGGAAGCGATGCAAAAAGGTTCCAAGGACCGTTATTTCCAGGATGCGGAAGACGATATCAAAAAATTGGTTCCGGAAGGAATTTCCGGACGTGTTCCTTACAAAGGAAACTTGTTTGAAGTAGTTTATCAGATCGTTGGTGGTTTGAGAGCCGGAATGGGTTACTGTGGAGCAGGTTCAATCGAAAAACTGAAAGGTGCTGAGTTTGTTCGAATCACATCTGCCGGAATGCGCGAATCGCATCCGCATGATGTAACCATTACGAGAGAAGCTCCGAATTATAGCTTGAAATAATTTCTTAAACGGATTAAATAGTACCAATAGGGGCAGAATCCACCATGGCGGACTGCCCCTATTGTATTTTATAGAATATATAATCCTTAATTTTTTCTTAAATCAACCGAATTTACTTCCAAACCCAAAACAATGTGTTATTTTTGGCGTTCTTGGTTTGACTAAAGTATTATAATACATGAAAAAACGACTAATATTAGCCTTAGGAATTTTATTTTCCCTTAACACCATAGCTCAGACAGATAACGTAGTTATGGAGATTGATGGTAAAAAAGTTACTAAATCCGAATTCCTACAAATCTATTTGAAGAACAATAACAATCCGAAGTACGATAAACAATCGTTGGATGAATACATGGAGTTGTTCAAAAAATTCAAATTGAAAGTTGCGGAAGCAGAAGCACTTGGATACGATACCATTCCAAAATTGAAAAAGGAATTGGCTGGTTACAGAAAACAGCTTTCTCAACCTTATTTGATCGATTCATCAAAAAATAGTGCATTGGTCTCACAGGCTTATGAACGGATGAAAAATGAAGTTCATGCAGCTCATATCCTGGTGAAAGTTGCTGAAAATGCTTCCCCTGAAGACACATTAGCTGCTTACAATCGAATTCTTGCAATCAAAAAACGTATTGAGAACGGAGAAGACTTTGCAACAGTAGCCAGAGGAAAAAATGGTTCGGAAGATCCTTCTGCTGCAAGAAATGGTGGTGACCTTGGTTATTTCACTGCTTTCCAGATGGTTTACCAATTCGAGGAGGCTGCTTATAAGACTCCGGTTGGAAAAATTTCAAATCCGGTTCGTACCAAATTTGGATACCATATCTTGAAAGTGATCGATATGCGTCCGGCGAGAGGAACAATGAAAGCTGCCCACATCATGGTAGCAACCGGAAAAGATGCAGGTGCTGAAGAAATCGAAAGTGCGAGCAAAAAAGTGGATGAGATCTATGCTAAATTGCAAGCCGGTGAATCTTTTGAAAAATTGGCTAGTGAATTCTCTGATGATGCACAAACGGCAGAAAAAGGTGGGGAACTTCCTCTTTTCGGAACAGGTACGACAACACGTATGGTTCCTGAATTTGAAGAAGCTGCATTTTCATTGACGGCAAATGGCGAAATTTCCAAACCGGTACAAACTGCGTTCGGATTTCACATTATCAAACGTCTGGACCTGACTCCTCTTCGTTCATTTGATGAATTGAAAAAAGAGATTCAAGGAAAAGTAAATAAGGATGAGCGCTCTGTTGTAACTCAAAATTCATTTATTGAAAAATTGAAGAAAACATACGCTTTCAAAGATAGTTACAGCAAAACAAGTAAGTGGTTTGTTCAGAACATCGATTCAAACTATTACAAAGGAACGTGGACAGCTAATGGTTTGAAACCGGTTACCATGTTTACATTGGACAAAAAAGCATTCACTCAGCAGGATTTCGCAACATACCTTCAGAAAAACTACAGAAGTTTTAAAAAGATGGATTCGAAATCATTGGTTGAAAAACAATACAAAGCTTGGCAGAACAGCGAAATTCTTGCGTACGAAGAAAGTAAATTGGATAGCAAATATCCTGATTTCAAAGCATTGATGCAGGAATACCACGATGGTATCCTACTTTATGAGATCATGTCTGACAAAGTTTGGAACAAGGCAATCAAAGACACTTCCGGATTGAAAACCTTCTTTGAAGGTCACAACAGCAACTATAGCTGGGGGAAACGTTACAATGCTTATGTATATGAGTGTTTGAATGAAGATATCTCAAAGAAAGTTGCAACGATGCTGAAAAGCGACACGATTTCTTCCCGTACGATCATCAACACGATCAATAAGGATTCCGAACTGAACCTTCGTGTTAGAACTGGTAAGTTTGAAGTGGAAACTACACCATACTTGAAAGGACATGAGTTGAAAAAAGGTGTGAACCCGGCTTATGTTTATGAAGGCAAGTATTACATTGTAAAAGTAGATGAGATCCTGGAACCGACTGCTAAGACAATGTCAGAAGCAAAAGGAGCTGCAACTTCAGATTATCAAAACTATTTGGAAAAAGAATGGTTGACCGAAATTGCGAAGAAGCATCCGATTGTCATTCATGAACAGGTCCTTTACAGTTTAGGAAAATAACAGTTAGAAAAGCCGGTCTCAACCGGTTTTTCTTTTTGAGAAAAAAGTTAATTCTTAAAATAATGTAATTTGCTAGACGTTATTGATTGAATCTCAAAAAAGAACACGAAATTAGCGGTTCATTCGCTTGATAAAAAAGAACATGAAATACAGCATATTAGTAAGTTTACTCTTCACTTTGGCATTTGCAAAAGCCTTTGCTCAACCTAAAATAATTGATAAGGTCGTTGCGCAAGTGGGTGACAACATCGTTCTCTATTCTGAAATTGAAGGCCAAAAGCAATCAATGAAACAAAATGGAGTGACAGACGAATCAATTGACGATTGTGCTCTTTTGGAGCAAATGCTCTATAACTTTCTATTGGTGAATCAAGCAGAACTGGATTCTATCCAGATCAGTGATGAGCAAGTGGATGCAGAAATGGAAAACAGACTTCGCGTGATTGAAGGTCAAATGAAGAACGTGAAAGACGATAAAGGAAATCCGATTACCATTGAATCCTTTTACGGAAAGACCAAATTGCAGATCAAGGAAGAATTCCGGAGTACCATCAAGAAAAGACTGCAAGGTCAGGAAGTGGAACGTGGAATTACTGCTACCATAGATGTTTCACCGTTGGAAGTGGAAACTTTTTTCGCTAAGATCCCCAAAGACAGTTTACCCTACATCAATTCGCAACTTTCTTTTCAACAGATTGCGATCTTTCCCAAGATTACAAAGACCGACAAAGAAGTTGCGTTCAAACAGATTTCGGATCTGAGAAAACAGATCGTTTCAGGAAGAACCACGTTCTGTTCCGCTGCGTCGTTCTATTCTGAAGATCCCGGAAGTGCAAAGTCTTGTGGGCGCATTGAAGCTACAAGAGGAGTCATGGTACGACCATTTGAAGCTACTGCATACAGCTTGAAAGTGGGTGAGATCAGTGAAGTTTTTGAAACAGAATTCGGATACCACTTCATGCAGCTATTGGACAGAAAAGGGGATGATTATATCGTAAATCATATCCTGATCGCACCGAAATTCAGTTTGGACAGCTTAGATGCTTCCAGCAAACGTATGGAAAGATGTTACGAGGAGTTAAAACAGAATAAGCTGACATGGGAAGATGCCGTGAAAATTTACTCGAACGATATCAATACCAAAGAGAACAAAGGATACATTACAAATCCGATCACAGGAGAAATCAAATGGAGTGTGGAGCAGGTAAATCAAGTTGATCCCATGATGTTCCAGTTGACGGATGGTTTGGAGTTGAACCAGATCACTGCACCAACTTTATATTATGATTTTAACGAACGAAAAGAAGCGATTCGAATTGTTCGCGTAGCTGAAAGAACAAAACCACACGTTGGAAACTTAACCGATGATTACAATTTGTTCCGAATGATGGCATTGGAAGAGAAAAGACAAAAAGCAATCGCTGTTTGGACAAAAACTAAGATCTCAACTGCATATATTCGAATCGATGATTCTTTCAAGGATTGTCCGTTTGAAAATCAGTGGATTCCTAAAGCACCTTAAAGAAAAACTATAAAACTTATGTCAGACGTAGCTGCTATTGAACAACTGGTAAAAGACTATAAAGCTCTCAAAAATGAAATTCATCAGGTAATTGTCGGTCAGGAAGAAGTTGTTGATCAGGTATTGATTTCGATTTTCTCCAGAGGACATTGTTTACTTGTTGGAGTTCCCGGACTAGCAAAAACCTTATTGGTGAACACCATTGCCGATACATTGGGATTGTCGTTCAACCGGGTTCAGTTTACACCCGATCTAATGCCATCAGACATTGTTGGTTCTGAAATCCTGGACGAAAGTCGCCAATTCAAATTCATTAAAGGTCCCTTATTCAATAATATCATTCTGGCGGATGAGATCAACCGTACACCTCCCAAAACGCAATCAGCCCTTTTAGAGGCGATGCAGGAAAGAAGAGTGACGGCAGCCGGAACAACTTATACCCTGCCCCATCCATTCTTTGTATTGGCAACTCAAAACCCGATAGAACAAGAAGGAACTTATCCTTTACCTGAAGCTCAATTAGACCGTTTTATGTTCAATATTTGGGTGGATTACCCAAGCTTTGTAGAAGAATTGGCTATCGTGAAAAGTACGACCTCAGACACAAAGATCACATTGAATCGAATTGTTTCCGGAGAAAAGATTGCTGAATACCAGGAATTGATCCGTCGCATTCCGGTTCCGGATAATGTGTTGGAATATGCCGTGAAACTGGTTGCAAAAACACGTAAGGACAATCCATTGGCTCCGCAACTCACGAAAGATTTCATTTCATGGGGAGCAGGTCCGAGAGCATCTCAATACTTGATCGTCGGTGCAAAATGCCACGCTGCTTTACATGGTCGCTTCTCACCGGATATCGATGATGTGAAAGCTGTTGCCTTGCCAATCTTAAGACACCGCATCGTTCGAAATTACCGGGCAGAGGCGGAAGGTTATTCCAATGACAGGATTATTACAGAATTGATGAAGTAATCAATCGAATTATATAAAAAAACGTAGGGGCGCAAAATTTGCGCCCCTACGTTTTTTTATGATGTTTCGTTTACACGTTAATCGTATACGTATGTCCATTGATCTCAATCGTAAATGTTCCGTCACAGTTACCATTTCCGTAATCAATTGTACGTGTTGATTTTCCTGTCGGTGTGATTTCCAATGTTCCTTTTGTGATATAAGCACAATAGGCTTTTACATGCAGCGGGCTTGTCACATTTGCAACGTATCCGTCACCATTCACAACTTGTGCCGTTGCAGTTCCGGTAATATCCCATTCGTCATCCGCAATATTCCATACCGTATTATACCCGTTTGTAAATGTCCGGACCTGAGCTGAAACATAGGTTGCAACTTCTCCTGTTGTCAATGTCACAACACCGTTGATATCTACATTGTAATACGGTTGGCTTTGGCTGTTTACACCCATATTCTCAACCGTCATCACACCTTCTACCTTGTTGTCGTTTACATAGTAGTTCACAGGAGTGAATTTCACAATTGTTCCCTGGTTGTAATAAGCACCGTTGTAAGAAATGATCAACTTACCACGACGTTGTTTGTAATCCTGACAAGTACAGTTATTATTTCCCCAATCGATTGTGATCGTATCCTGAACACCAACAGTATCCAATGTGATGATCACATTACAATTTGCTTTTTCAGCTTCAGTTACGATGTGACTATCCTGATATTTGTAAATTGGCTTGTCAATTCCATAAACAAAGACTCCACCTTTATAAGCTTGGTCAGACATGTTTGCCATTTCAGCAAATGCATTTTCAACAATGGCATTGGTTTTTGGAGCACTACTTTCGTCATACTTCCATTTCTTACATGAAGCAATTTGAACTAGTGCTGCAAGAGAAAAAGTAAAAATTAAGAATCGTTTCATTTTGATGTAGTTTTAGTTTTAGAAATGCGAATATCGTTGATTACAAATAACATACCAAACCATTTTTGTGTAAATGAGCAAATATCACTTTTAACCTATTATTTGGCGAAAAGTTACACTTCCTTGTTAAAATTTCACGGGCAAAACCCCATCATTCAGGGCGCTTCATTTCGTTGTTCACATTTCAGTATTAATAGTTTCAACGGACGAATCCAAATCCGACATCCCCTTGCCCCTATCTTTGTTTCATGAAAGATCTCAAATCTTTACAAGCCCTAATTGCACTCATGGATGATCCGGATGAGCAAGTTTATGCGCATGTAAGAGATCGCTTGCTGGAAATCGGTCCGGATGCGGTAGAGTTACTCGAATCTTCCTGGGAAGAAAAGGATTACGGTTTACTCTTTCAATCCCGCATTGAAACGATTATTCATGAAATCCAGTTCGAGGAATGCAAACGCCAATTGGTTTCCTGGTACAACAGTTCGACCAAGGATTTATTGAAAGGCGCAATCATCATCGCAAAATACCAATATCCCGGATTGGACGAAAAACAGGTAACTGATTTCATTGAACGTATCCGAAGAGATTGCTGGTTGGAACTGAATCCGAACATGACCGCATTTGAATCGATCCGAATCATCAATAAAGTACTGTTCGGTCAATATGGATTTTCAGGAAATTCAAAAAATTACAACTCGCCCCTCAATTCCTTTATCAACACGGTTATTGAAACGAAGAAGGGAAATCCATTGAGCCTGAGTATTCTGTACAGCATCATCGCCCAGGAACTGAAGCTTCCGATCTACGGCGTAAATCTTCCCAACCATTTCATTTTGGCCTACATGGACAACAATGGTGTGAATCAGTTCATCTCCAACGGAAACGAATACGGAGTGTTGTTCTACATCAATGCCTTTTCCAAAGGAAGCATGCTTCAAAAAGACGATATCACGCAATTCCTGTCAAGTATCCAGGTTGCTCCATTGGCAAGTCATTTTCAACCCTGTTCCAATTCGGACATTATCCGCAGAATGCTTACAAACCTGGTTTCTTCCTTCCAACAGGTAGGGAATTTGGAAAAGGTGAATGAGTTGATTGAGTTGCGCGCGCTTTTGGATTAATTAGGAATGGAAAGGGGAAATCCTCCGACAATTGATTTGTTCACTAGTATTTAACTTATTCAAATCAACCACCCAAATCCGTTTGAAAATATTACCTACCTTCGGTTAAATCAATTTTTCACTCTTGAAACACATCCTTCTATTTCCGCTCCTGTTTTCTATTCTTCCGGCATTCAGTCAGCAGAACATCTTTAAATGGGGAGAAGGTCTCACCTACTACACAGGAAAATTCGACCCAAAAAAGTTCAACGAGAAGGAATTGGATACCATTTACAATTACCTGTATAATTGTCACTTTGAAATGATGACCGTTGGTAACATTTGGAAGATTGAGCAAATGGATACCGCAACAACCAAATCCATTGATCTTTATTACACTAAAACACTTCACATTCTTGAAACAATGAGAATTCCTCCCGGCCTGTTTTGGGATAGTCTGCGTATTTACCGTAAAAAGGAACTGTTTGAAGTGTGTCAGCATAATCGTTTATATATCCTGGCACTAAAAGACCCTTCTGTTATGTACGATTATTATCATGACGAATGCTCTCAGGAAATCAAAGCTCTGAATGGAGACAGCACACAGCTTTTACAGGCTTGGTTTGAATTAAAGGAAAAGCAGAAATTAACTAATTGCTGCCCTGAAAATTTGGAAAAAAGATATCAGGCAGAGTACAGTTCCAAAAATCGCCTAAAGTATGCCAGGTATGAATTGATGACTTATGGCTGGGGAAATTGCATGAATCAATTTGTTTATTATCATTCGGATGACCAACGCATACAACCGGAATTTGAGAAGTTGTTTCTCCATGTTGACCGTGAGGATGAGAAAGAGTAAACAAAATTTTCTGAAAATTCAACCGTTTCATTTACAGCAGTAGGAATTAAACTTTAACTTTTCAATTCCTAAAATTCGTATATTGAACTCGCTTAAAATATCGAGCACTTCCACAATTCAGAAATTCGTTGATAAAAAATAAAATCATGGCAAAATATCCTTTAATCCTCATGACACTTCTCGGAATAAACCAATCCATTCAAGCACAGGAAGACAAATACCAATGGCTGGAAGAAGTGGATGGCAAAAAGGCTTTGGAATTCGTAACCGCTCAAAACAAAGCTACTTTTGAAAAATTGAGCAAACAGAAGGACTATCAATCCATTTACGATAAGACTTTGGAGATTTCCAATTCTTCCGATCGGATTGCTTACCCGAACATCCAGGGAAAATTCGTTTACAATTTTTGGAAAGACCAACGTCACGAACGCGGAGTCTGGAGAAGATGCCCTTTGGTTGATTATACCAACGGAAAAATGAATTGGGAAACCTTGTTGGATATTGATGCGTTATCTCAAAAAGACAGTATCAAATGGGTTTACAAAGGCGCAAGTGGTTTGTATCCTTCTTACAACCGGTTTTTGGTTGAACTTTCCAATGGCGGTGGAGATGCGGTTTATATCAAGGAATTTGATGTGAACACCAAGCAATTCGTGGAAAACGGATTTCAAATTGACGAAGCAAAAGGCGGAGCAAGCTATATCGATGAAAATACCCTGATCGTTTCCACCGATTTCGGCGAGGGAACCATGACCACTTCCGGTTATCCGAACCAGGTGAAAATCTGGAAACGCGGAACACCATTGAAAGATGCACAATTGATTTACGAAGGAAAAACAACAGATGTTGGCAGTTGGGGTGGAATTTTACGCGCAGACGGGAAAAATTATGTTTTCATTTCACGCGCCTCCACCATGTTTACAGCCCAAAAATTGTTGTGGATCGATAACAAGATCGTGACTTTGGATATTCCGGATGATTGCGGTCTGAATGGTATCCTGAAAGGTCAATTAGTTATCCAGTTGAAATCCGATTGGACAGTAAATGGTCAAACTTATCAAAACGGAACGCTTCTGAGTTTGAATTTCGAGAAGCTATTAAAGGGCGTGAAAGAAGTGCAGATGATTCTCCAACCGGATGAATTTTCAAGTATCTCTGATGTTTCAACTACCAAAAACCAATTGTTGGTGAACATGCTGACGAACGTTACGAGTAAATTGTTCATCTATTCCTTCATTGATGGAAAATGGGCAGACCAACAAGTGAAAGCACCCGATTTCGGAACCGTTTCCCTGATTTCTTCCAGTGAGTTTTCCGATCAGTACTTTTTCCAATACGAAAACTTCATCACTCCTTCCACCTTGTACGCAGCGGATGCAGGAACGAATACCTTCAAAGCTAGCAAATCACTTCCATCCTATTTTGATGCGAGCAAATACGAAGTAAAACAATTCAAAGCAAGATCAAAAGACGGAACCATGGTTCCCTATTTCATGGTCGCAGCAAAAAACATCAAGTATGACGGCTTGAATCCTACTTTGATCGTTGCTTATGGAGGATTTGAAGTTTCCTACCAACCGTTTTATGCGTCCAAATATGGAAACACCTGGCTGGACAAGGGAGGAATCTTCGTCATTGCGAATATCCGTGGTGGTGGAGAATTCGGTCCGAAATGGCACCAGGACGGGATCAAGGAAAAACGCCAGAATGTATTTGACGACCTATTTGCAGTTTCAGAAGACCTGATTGCAAAGAAGATCACTTCACCTAAACACCTGGGAGTTATGGGTGGAAGTAACGGCGGATTATTGGTCGGAGTGGCATTCACGCAAAGACCGGATTTGTACAATGCGGTGGTTTGCCAGGTTCCCTTATTGGACATGCAACGCTACAACAAACTCTTGGCCGGCGCAAGCTGGATGGGCGAATACGGAAACCCGGATGTCCCGGAAGAATGGGCATACATCAAAAAATATTCTCCGTACCAAAACCTGAAAGCGGGAATGAAGTATCCGGAAGTCTTCTTCACCACTTCTACCCGCGATGACCGTGTTCACCCGGGTCATGCCCGAAAAATGGTTGCCAAGATGAACGACATGGGCTACAAAACGTATTATTACGAAAACACCGAAGGCGGACATGCCGGTTCATCCACCAACGAGCAAAGCGCCAAAGGTACTGCTCTGATGATTTCTTATTTGTTGATGAAATTGAGGTGATAGAAATAGGTATTGATCCGAAAAGAGAGTGTTTTCCGGGAGAAAGATAAATGCAAAAAGCACCTTTTTCAGAGGTGCTTTTGCCAATTAACAGGATGGTTTTATCGGATTCTCAATTATCCCACAATAATTTTTGGATCATACTTGTAATATCCATAAAGTACTTGTTCTTGCCCGTTGGGGCTTAATCGATATAAGGCAAAATTCACCAATAAATTTGCCGTTCCGGGTGCTTTGACTTTCGATTCAAGGGTCATGAAATTTCGGCTATAATTAACAGCCGGCAATCCATTTCCACCAGCAGAAGGTTGAACAGCCTTTGGACGATTTACACAAGCCGAAATGAAATCATTCAGAACACTTGTTCCACCGGTTACATTGTAAATTATAACCGCATCATCTCCATTTTCCTCAACTGTTGTGCCAACGAAATTGATAATATCACCCGCATTTGCTTTGATCTCCAGATCATTTGTACCTTGACCTGTAATACCTCTTGCATTTCCGGCAACCATGAAGAAGGTTTTTTTCAGCAAACTCGCGTCGTTTATGTTTGTTGGATATTTTGGATCAATCGAAACAGGCAGCTTTGCTGCAAGAAGTTGTTCCGTGTCAACGACAACTAATACACTTATAATTTTCCCTGTGGAAGCCTTTACTGTTGTTTTAGACATAACATTTGTTTTTATAATCATTACTTAATCTTAAGGCTTCTTCGCAACCGCTAAAGCATTAGCAAACACGGTTGGTTTCCACCCCCTGTTTTAAAACCCTAACAGGAAGGTTCGTTTTTTCTGTTCGCTGTGGCGAACAAAGTGGGTTCTGCTCCACTGTTTTGTACTAAATCTGTCAACAACAATCGGTTATCATCCAAAAATTCGCTCAGTAAAGTATCCGTAGAATTTTCCGTTCCATGCGCGCTTTGGAGGATCACCATCTGTTCTTAACACCGTTTTTTCTTTATCAGCTGAATTCAGAAAATAGTGGTGATTACGATGTGTAATCTGTTTTTCAAAGGTGAGGGTATTCAATAGGAAAACGTTACCCGAAAACGGGTAAAAAACTAACTACCTGAAAACAGGTATGGCCTTAGACGGACATGTGCGGGCTGATGAACAACCCCGTAAGCGATTATTCAGAAGATTTTCGGAATATTCACGGTCTCTCCAACGGTTTAAATTTCATTTTTGATTCTGACGAGAATTGATTATTGATCCAATAGTCCTTCATTAATCGCATAACGAACCAAACTAGCTATTTTATTTACGCCCAACTTCGTGTAAATATTCTTGCGGTGTGTTTCAACGGTGAGTAAACTCAAATGAATAGCAGCTGCAATTTCATGTGTGCTTTTTCCTTCTGCAATAAGCCGAACGATTTCCTTTTCACGCAACGTGAGCGGTGTGGGCGTGTTTGAGAGTTTCTTTTGAGGTTGCAGGCTCTTCATCACAACTGCTGTTACGCGCGGATCGAAGTAAGACTTTTCATTCATAATGGCGTGAATCGCTTCAATGAATTGGTCTTTTCCGGAATCCTTTAACAGGTAACCGTCAACTCCTGTTTTGAGCATTTCTTTGATGCTTTTTTGATCTGCATACGTAGTTAATACCAATATTTTAATTGCAGGATGGTCCTTTTTGATTCTGCGCGAAGCTTCAATTCCGTCCATGACCGGCATTCCGAGATCCATCAAAATTAAATCAGGATTCATCAATAGCCCTTTGCGTAACAACTCTTCTCCGTTTTTCGCTTCACCCACAATTTGAATGGTGGTTTCATTCACCAACAACGACTTTATTCCGTCAATAATTAGTTGATGATCATCTGCAATGACAATTTTAATCATGTTTCAATGAAATTAAGTGGGAGAATGAGTACACAGGTTGTTCCGTAATGAGGTGTTGAATTGATTTCCAATTTACCGTTCAATTGCGCCATACGTTCATGCATATTTAGAAGTCCGATTCCGGTTCGCGCTGACTGTACATTAAATCCGCAACCGTTGTCTTCCAACAACACATTTATTTCTTCAGCATGCTGATTGATGTGTAATTCTACTTTTGAAGCGCCTGCATGTTTCAAGGTATTGGATAATAATTCTTGAATGACTTTGTAAAGTGTCAATGCCACTTCATGACCTATCTGTATCGTTTCCGGAAAATGTGAAAAATGAATTTCGAATTGTTTGGTTGTTTGAATTCGGGTAATTAATTCATTGATTGCCGGAATCAAACTGAATTGAAGATCCAGTCCGGTAGCCATTTGATGTGAAATAGCCCGAACTTCCGCACAGGCTTCAGCAATTAGTTTTGAGGTGGTCGCATAATGGGAAAACAGCTCAGTATCTTCAACCGGAGGCGCGGCAGCTTCATGTTGATACTTGATTGTTGCCAGGTAACTTCCCAGGTTATCATGAATGTCTTTTGCCAGTTTTTTACGCTCGGTTTGCTGTGCTGTTACTTCGGTTTCCAGAATACTAATTTCCTGATCTTTTAGTAATTGATCAACCTGCTCCGCATTCCGTTCGCGGGTATAAACCAATAACAATTTTTGTCGTCTGATGCGTTGATAAAACAACACACTAAGAAAAACAATCGCAACGAATACCAATACAACCGTGACCAATGAAAGTTTCAATTGATTGGAAGTGAGCTTATTCTTTAAAGAAATGGTTTTGTTTCGCACATGAAGATTGGTTATTTCCTGCACTTTTTGTTTGGTGTCGTATTTTTCTTCCAACAAAGTCAATTGCACCTGATTCTCTGTATTCAGAAGCGAATCTTTTAGTTTACCATAGGTTTCGTGCCACATCAATGCTTGTTGAAAGTGCCCCGTTTTTTGTTCCGCTTCATACAATCCGAACAATGCCTTTTTCTGTTCATTCACCAACCCCAATTCTTTCCCCAATTTGTAGCTTTTCGTGTAATAATAAATGGCTTGGGAGTAGGATTTCAAATAAAAGTGATTTGCTCCGTAGAGATTAAAGATGTAAACGCTCGTGTGTTGATCATGCAGTTTTTGCGCTGCGTTATTGGCAATTCCCAAATACTCGAGTGCGTGTGTATAATTACCCATTTCGGTGTAGGCAAATGCCAAATTGGTATACGCCACCAGCAAGGTTGTCGGTTGATCCTTTTGTTGCAGAAATTGAATTGCTTTTTTTAGCAGGATAACTGCTTCTTTCTTTTTATTGACTAAAATCTCTACTCCGGCAATATTGACCCAAGCCTCTGCAAGTGCTATTGAGTCGGCTGATTGTTCGTAATAAATCTTTGCTTTTTGAAAGTACTCTATACTCTTCTCGTACCGTTTCTGCTCTTTGTATATGGCTCCGATATTGTTATTGATCATGGCAATCCCTTCCAGATCTTTGAGCGATTCATTGATGTGGGCACTTTTGGTAAAATAAGTAATCGCTTTCGCCCAATCACCTTTGTAATAAGCAATGCTTCCACAGTTCAATAACGCTCTGCTCTGCCCTCTTCGATCTCCCCATTTTTCAGCCAAATACGCACTCTTGGAGAAGTTTAACTGCGCCTGATCAAAATCCTGACTCATGGTATAACTCATTCCCAGATTGTTTAAGGCTTGGATTTCCGGGTAAACTTTTCCCAACTGATGTGCTTTCAAACAGACTTCCCTTAAAAATCGGCGTTCCCTGTTAAAATGCTCCTTTTCACGCTCGATTTCGGCCAATTTCAAGCAAAATTCAATCTGTAAATCTTGGCGATAGGCTTTGTTTAACCCATATCCTTTTTGGTAAAATGTTGCAGCCTTGTCTAATTCCAAATCACTGAGAGCCAAATTTCCCTTCACCAATAAAAGTAACGGAAAACACTTGCCACGATCCCTTTGAGTCATTTCGCGTTCAATTTTCTCCAACGCCGCTGATGCTTCTTCCGAATGTCCTTCATTGCGCTGGTATTCTGCCAATTGCAACCGTGCAATCAATGTATTTTCAGTTAGCCCGTTTCGATTTGCAATATCCAGTGCTTTCTCTGCGTAATACTTGAAAGAGCCATTGCCTGACGTATAACAAGCCCATGATAATTCATTGAGCAAGGCGGATTTTTTTTCAGCCGAGGTTTCGGTTGAACAGGCGCGTTTTAGTTGTTTAACCGTTGCCGGCTGACCAAGAATTGTTGCTATGCGGAAACAGAAGAATCCGATTAAAAACCATTTCATCCGGCAAACCACTGTTAAGAAGGCTATTGACGTTTATCAAAGCGAATGATGGCTTTGCCGCTTGCTTCCGGACCTCTTCCCCAACTTGCAGGAAATGAAACAAATACAATAACAAAACCCTCTTCACCAGTCGGATTATTGGTAAGGATGGTTGTTTTTGTTCGGACACTTCCATTATTCTCACACGGAGCGGCTTCAAGTTGTACCAAGACATTCAATTCATTCGAGTTTATTTCATCACATAAATTGAATAATTCCAACTCCCTGGGTTCGGTAGAAACAAATTCCATTCCCGTATTCAAACATTTGTTAATAACCTCTGTTACTAAGGTATAAGTATAAACGCCATCATGAACAGATGAAGTTATAGAAAGTTTGATATTGGGATCCCAATCGCATACATTTTCTATCATAGTGAATAGTGTTAACATTCATGGTCTAAAACAGCTTGTTTTCAGGAAATGAATGGGTTAAATAATGGTTCGTGATCAGCTAATTCTGATATATCAAATATAGCACAATAATTTAAAAATTCCGCTCAAACAAAAAACCAATTGCCACTTCTTTCTGGAATTCCGGGTTATTCCGCCCCTGCTATTTCTAAGATAACAATTTGAAAACCTAAGCGGAAACAGGTATGGGTTAATTTACCCGATATCGGATACAACTTCTTCTTTTCTTCCCAAAACCTTTGTAAAGTGGATGGCAAGACGCAACCATCATTTTTTCTGAATTCAGCCGATGAATGAATAAGGAATTGTGGTGAAGATTGAATTTTGAATTCCCAACCATTCCAAAACCTTAACACTTAATGGCAATTTACGTGTGACCTATCGACTAAATAATACCTATCTTGATAAATTCACCATTAAGAGAAAGTATGACTTGGAGAGAATTAAGAAATCATCTAAAAGGAAAAGTGTTTCTTATCGGGTTGACATTTGTTGATCAGGAAGGGAAAGTGATGGAAGTGTACCAGACGCATGGAACTGTTTCCAAATTGACTGTGGATGGATTCTTCAAAATACGAAGAGCCGATAATAGTATCTTCACCATACCGTACAACAGAGATACCATAAAAGCGGCGAAAGAAGGAGAATACCGCGAAAAAACGACGGGTGAAATAATCAAAAACCCCGACTTCATCATGACTTGGGAAGTGAAAACTGCCACGCAAGATAAATTGGAGGACATCAAAAAAAATGGCTACACACCTACTTTTGACTATTCCGAAACACAACAACCCCAGCGGGCTGATGAGGATGAATTGGTTGAAAATGGACTAGAACTGTGATTTCAAGCTGATCAAACCTGTCAAGTAGCTTGCCGACCATATGAAGCTACTTCCTTATATGAAACGGCCTTAGTCACCATGTCTGATTTCTACAGTGGCATTCAAACGGATTTGGAATAATTTGTATATTCGGTATTTCCTCAATCGAAGCAACGTGAAAAACATACCGACACTATACGAATGGGCAGGTGATATCAAGACCTTTGAACGGTTATTCGCCCGGTTTTACGACAAAGTCCTGAAAGACGATCTATTGGGCGAAGTTTTCAAAGACATGTCACCGGAGCATGTAAAGCATGTATCCAATTTTGTAGCTGAGGTTTTTGGAGGCGGTGAATTCTATACATTGGAGAACAATGGCAGCCATGCAAAAATGATCGGTCAGCACATCGGGAAAATGCTTACCGAAGAAAAACGACAACGTTGGGTGCATCTTTTATTACAAACCGCAGATGAGGTCGGACTTAAAAGCGATCCGGAATTTCGTTCTGCTTTCGTAGGTTATATTGAATGGGGAACCCGACTTGCAGTCATCAATTCCCAACTGACCGAGAATCCGATGGATACCAATGAACCCATGCCGAAATGGGGCTGGGGAGAAACAGGTGGACCATATAATCCGGAGATCAATTAAGAGTAACTATTTTGGGTACAAGAATCACCTGTTTATTAGCGTTATATCAAATAAGTGTAATGATCTTTTAGAACTAGCTTAATGGCATCAAACGACATCGATTTTATTTCAGTTAACGGACAAAATCAGGATTTTCCAAAACATTTCCATGAAACATTTTGTATCTCACTGATCCGGAACGGAATTGAAAAAATTGAACTGGAAGAGAATTTCTTATACAGCCCCAAAAACAGTATTTCCATAACCAACCCATATGAAGTGCATGCCAATCCGGTGGTGGACAATGATGCAAAAGTTAGTTTTGATACCATTTATGTTTCAATCGAATTAATGACCTACCTATCAAACGGGAAAACAATTGAATTCAAAAACAGGCAAATCCAGGATGTCAAGACCAACCAGATTTTCATACAACTGATGGAAGAACTAAAGTGCAATAATTCTTTGCAATCCGAATTTCTATTAGGTGATCTGATGACTCAATTGGATCCTCATGTACAAACTCCAAAAAGCGAATTGGTCTCTTCTTTCCATTCAGACTACTTAACAGAACTGATCACTTATATTGAGCAAAACCTGGAAGACAAACTTTACATAGATGAGTTGGCAAAAATCACGAACCTGAACAAATATGGTTTTGCTAAAAAATTCAAATTACTGACAGGAATGACACCCATGAGTTATGTCTTGATGAAAAAGGTCTTTGCTGCAAAAGCTAAGATTAGTGCAGACTGTGACCTAACTGACTTAGCATATGCCTATAATTTTACAGACATTTCACACTTCTCACATAGTTTCAAAAAATATATCGGTATTTCACCTAAAGAATATAGAAATCAGTTGAACGGACAATTGCCAAGATTATACAAGTAAAAATGGCTTTCCTGCTTTAAATTTGACGAAAAGAGTTCAATGAAAAAGTTGTTTTCCGTACTATCGATTATCATTCTGATTCTCGAATGCAATGCCCAGCAAAGCGAACAGGTCAGCAAACGTCAATTATTAAAAGATTTTGATGTGTTTCGGCACATTTTTGAAAAGGCCAATGCAGGATTGTACAAATACCATCCGAAGCTGCAAACGGACAGCGTTTTTTCTGCAAATAGAAAACGTATCAACAAAAACACTTCTTACCGCGAGTTTTATTCTATTCTCTGGAATGTGATCGATTTTACAGGAAGTTGCCATAACGAATTAACTTATCCGGATTCACTGATTAAGATCCTTCATCGGAAAAAAATATACTTCCCTCTGCCTTTGAAGCTTATAAATAACAAACTCTACTCCAATTTAACATACGAGAACATTCCCGCAGGTAGTGAAATTCTTTCCGTAAACGGGATTAGTGCCCAGATATTTGCTACAGAAACTTCGCGTTATTTAAGCACTGACGGGCACAATACTAGCGGAAAACACGCATTTCTTGAAACACGATTACTTCCTTTTTATATTTACCTGGCCTATGGCGAACCCGATTCTTTTGCAATCAACTTTAAAGACAGTTCCGAAATTCGCCAAGTCGTTCTGGAACCTGTTGAATACAAAAAAGCAATTGAAAACTACAAAAAGCGTTTTATTCCAGCTTACGAAAAAAGTTCTGTATCTGATTATTCCTTTAAGTATTCCGATAGCACCGAAACGGGTTTTTTAACGATAAATACTTTCGCTTTGGGTGGTCCGAAAAGCGAAGGACATAAAAAATACGCAGCATTTCTTGATTCGATTTTTAACCATCTGAAGGCTAGAAACATTCAAAACCTGATTGTGGATATCCGAGAAAATGGCGGAGGGAATGATCCGAATGATCTGTTATTGTATTCTTACCTGACCAAACGCAACTTCAGAGAGAATGTTTCAGCATTTACACTCTTTCATACCGTTCCTCTAAAGAAATTCTATGTAGAAGAAGAAACCGATGAGATCAAGGATTTGGAAGAAGAATTAAAAGAAGAGCATTCCATTTTAAAAGACGGAAAATATTATCAAAACGAAAAATTCAACCAATACTGGACTCCAAAACCCAATGCTTATTCCGGGAAAGTATATCTTTTAGTCAGTCCGTTTGTAGCTTCAGCCGGTTCTCTATTTGCCAGCATGATAAAAAATGATGAACAATCCGTAGTGATCGGACAGGAAACTTTGGGTGGATATTACGGGCATACCGGGCATATTCCTGTCACTTACAAACTTCCAAATACAGAGCTCTTATTATCATTTTCAATTGTTGATCTGGAACAAGATGTACAAAAATTACCGGATCAACGATATGGAGACGGGGTGAAACCGGATTACACAGTAGAACAAACCATTGAAGAGTACCTAAAAAGTATCGATGCAGTAATGGAATTTGCAAAAAAACAGATAAATCCTTAAGGTGCTAAAAAATGGTTTCCGACCATATGGACATTGTGTAAGAAGTGCGTTTCCGATTTAGTTTCTGAAACAGAAGCTATCGGGTATTTGACTAAATCATTACATTTGAACCGCTAATTCAATTAGACTTAACCGACTAATTGAAAACGACACTATGTAACACTGAAAAATAAATAATCATGACTCAAAAGTTGAACGATCAATCACCACTATTGAAGCGCTTTCTTTTATGGATCATTTTAGCTGCTCCTTTTATTATTCACTCCCAGGTTGAAATAGGAAAAAAAGCACCCGAGCTGCACCTCGAAGGAATTTATAACTGCAACGATAAATCACTCCAATTGGAATCTCTCAAGGGGAACATTGTAGTCCTGGACTTCTGGGCAACCTGGTGTTCTCCATGTGTCGCAGCTTTTCCGGAAAACAATGAGCTGTATACCAAATACAAGGATCAAAATGTAACGTTTATTGCCATAACGGATGACTCAAAAGAGAAATTGGAAAACTTCCTGAAAAAAGTGAAAATCGATTTTTGCGTTGGAAGAGATGATGATAAACAGGAATTCAAAAACTACAATGTCACAGGTCGTCCGGCGATGTTCATCATAAACCGGGATGGTACTTTGGTATATCGTGGAATTCATGTATCGGAGGAAACACTTTTAGAGGTCATCAACACCAATGGAGTTGCTCCGGAGCAAAAAAGTAATCACCCTGAAATTATTTTGAACGGTGGATTTCGTGGTGGCGAGGATCCGGTATTTAACGGGATGAAACAAATGACCGGAAGGAAGGAATTTTGTAGTTCTGCACTGATCGATCAATTGATTATCCGACCTTCACTGGAAACAAATTCAGCAGGTTCTGCTTATAGAATGAAGAACGGACATGTCGGCATCACCTATTGTGCCGGATCACTCAAAGAACTGGTTGTTTTTCTATACGACCTTCCATCTGATATATGGGTAGAAAATAAAACCGGTGACTCTTGCCGGTATGACCTTGTTTACTGGAGAAAAAAAGACAGTTTTGAAGGAGCTATTTCGGAGATTGAGCAAAGTTTATCGGATGGTTTATCAATCACATTCGACAGTATTTCAAGTCAGAAAAAGGTCCTGTTCTTATCTCTTCCCAAAACGAATGAATACGTCAGAACCGAGGAACAAATTGAAGAAGGAACGGATAAAGCCTATACTTCAATCAGTCTTTTCCTAACAAAATTGGAAGAACTAACCAATCAGTTTTATATCGCAGACAATTCATTAAAGAACCAGCTGGTCTACAACCAGGGAATGGAATGGAAAAAGCTGAATGATGCCAGTGCTGCTGAGATCATTGATTTTCTAAAGGCCAAAGGAATAACTGTCAACCAGGAAATGAAAGTGATTACGACTTATGTGATTAATAGGAAATAAGGTTGTCGGGAGGTTTAAATATTAAACCAGACCTTTCATTAAATTAAACCAAAACAAACCAATCGCAAAGGGTTTCAGGTCTTGCCGGAGTTATATGAAGGAAATTATATGAAAATTGGAATTTTTCCTTTTAGATTGGTGAAATAGAACAGATTTGGCACATTAACAAAATTGTTACATTTGAAATGATTTTGTTAATAGATAAAAGCTTAGATTTAGTTACAAAGCAACAAGAGCTATGGAAATAGAAAGAAGATTCGGAATAATTATTGGGATTAATGATTATAAAGTAAAACCATTGGATTTTTGTGTGAATGATGCCGAGTCTATTGCTCAAATATTAGAAGAGAAGTGTCGATTTGACAAAAAAGATATCCACCTAATTACAAGTAAAAAAGGTAATGCCACAAAAGACATTACAGGTAACTTTGAGAACTCTTTAAAAGAAATCGAAAAGGAATTTATTCCTCATAATGATTCAATATTTTTCTTTTTCGCCGGACATGGAAAATATTTACTTGAAAAATCTACTCTGCAGTTTCACGATAGTTATATGGTTATTGAAGATGTTTTTCAAAAAATTAATGGATTATTTCCAAAATATCAATGCTATGCGATTGATGCTTGTGAATCTGGAGGTAAGGTTTTAA
This sequence comes from Fluviicola taffensis DSM 16823, assembly GCF_943372375.1. Lineage (GTDB taxonomy): Bacteria > Bacteroidota > Bacteroidia > Flavobacteriales_D > Crocinitomicaceae > Fluviicola > Fluviicola taffensis_A. The sequence goes on from NZ_CALRYJ010000005.1 coordinate 132,396, forward strand.
CAAGAGGGCTGGATAACGAAGATTTCTTATCAAAATATATTTCTAGAAGTCAAGGTATCTTATTTATGTATGCATCAACAGAAAGTGAAAATGCTAAGGAGAAATCAGATTTAAGTCACGGTTTATTTACAAATTTTTTTCTTCAAGCAATTAATAACGAAGAAATGTATGATGAAGAAGGAATTCTTACACCCAATAGGATTCAAGATTATATCGCAAAAGAAACATTAAGAGATAGTGGTTTTAAACAAACACCAGTCATTGAAAACAGAACAATTGGATATTATCCCTTTGCATTTAAAGAGAACAATAATACCCAAGAAAAAGGAAAAAAGAAAGAAAATAAAAGAACTGCAAAAGACCACAAATCAATAAAGACTGAAGTTATAGTAAGTGAAAAAAACATTAATAAAGAATACTTCCCAGAAGTTCCTTATGAAATAAGACAGTTGTTATTTAATAATATCAAACCTACTTTTGAAAATGAACTAAAGGTTTGGATAGATCGCGTAAATCTTAACGATTATGAAGTCATCTTTGAAGATGATTTTAGAGCTTTTAATTCAGATGCGGAAACTGAAGTAAAAGATAGTGTTGTAAAGAAAAGTTTTTCCGATAAAGTTATTTCGTTAAATAATATTTTCACATCAGAAAGAGAGGTTATTAAACCTCCCTCGATATCCACTATAAGTGTAATATCTGCTTTAATGAGAAAAAATGAACCTGAATATGTTTATCGTAACTATATAAATTGGAACGAAAATGGAATTTTAGCTAAATCAATCTTTTTAAAGTCAAAAACTATAAATAAAGTTTCCGTTGGGATTTCCTTTTTGATATATCAAGCAATCTACGGTGTTGGATTAGCAGACACTTCGTTTTATTTAGATTATAACGGATATTCAAATGATAACTTTAAAGGACCTTTTACAACAATAAAGCCATATAAATTTAACGAAAAAACGACTTCAAATATAATTGAAAGCATAAAAAACAAGCTAGTATCATTTGATGGAATGGTTACCCAATGGAATGAAAAACGAAAATTTGATATAGAAGATTTTGACAGGAGATCGGAGTGAACTAATGATAGATCATATGAAATAGTAGTAAACAAAAAGTTCGTTCATTAAAAACTATAATTCAAATAGGTAAATTAACCGCCATTTGCGACACTTGGATTTCAAAACAAAAACAAATTGATCATTACCATTGACTAGGAAAAAGAAAAGTAACTTCATATTGAACGATAAGCTTCTCCAAAATCTAAAATTATCTAAATCCCACCCCTCTTAGTCTCCCCTCAAGGGGAGAAGCACAAAATTCTCAATTAATTCGTATCAAATCCCACTTCCAGCTGCATTTCCTTCATCTCTGTGATCATTTTAGCAGATGGATTGATGCGTAATCGTTTGGAAGGCATACTGACTGTCAGGTTGTCCAAATGATCGACCACCGTGAATTTGACCGAGCAATTTCCTTCCTCGCTTTCCTTGAACATCGATTCCAGCTTGTTTAGCATCATCTGATCCAACAATTTGATCGGAACCGTGATATTGATCGTAGCCGTTTTCGTTCCCATCATATCCTGCAATTGTTCAATGGAATTGATGCTGAATTCGATCGGTTTCATTTTCGTGATCTTGTCCGGATAAGGACCTTCCTGAACGCGACCTTTGATGGCTACGAACAAATCCTTCGTTAACAGATGTTTGAACTTCAGATAGGTGTCTCCGAAGATATATTGCTTGTGCGAATTCGAATAATCTTCAATCAGGATCAAACCGAATGGCTTCCCTGTCTTGGTTGTCAAATGCTGTGCATCGGTGATAATCGCCGGAATGGTGAAGTCGCGACCCAAATGGTTTTTCACATTGGAAAGTAATTCCACATTTCCATTGCAGAATGCTTCGATCTCCACTCTGAAATCATCCAGGGGATGTCCGGAAATAAAGATTCCAACCACTTCGCGTTCGCGGTTCAATTTGTAAAGCAAGCTCCATTCTTCCGATTGTGGGATCATCGGTTCGGGCATTTTCACATCTGCCGATTCTCCAAACATGGAAACCTGCGCGGAATTTTCATTGTCCTGCAAGCTGTTTCCGTATTTCAGTGCATTCTCAATGAAGGTTTTCCCTCCCGGATCCAAAGCAAAGTATTGTGCCCGATGCGCTCCTCTGAATGAATCAAAACAACCGGCATAAGCCATACTTTCCAAGGCTTTCTTGTTCACCAAACGCAAATTCAGGCGCTTCGTCATTTCAAAGATGGATTGGAATGGTCCTTCTTCTTCCCGATTTTGAATGATATTCTCCACCGGACCACTTCCCAATCCTTTGATTCCTCCCAAACCGAAACGAATTGCTCCAGCCGTATTCACTGTAAATTCATAAACCGATTCATTCACATCCGGTCCGAGCACTTCCAATCCCATACGTCGGCATTCTTCCATGAAGAAGCTCACCTGCGTAATATCGTTCAGGTTATTGGAAAGTACCGCAGCCATGAATTCAGCCGGATAGTTTGCTTTCAGATATGCTGTCTGGTAAGCAATCCAGGCATAACAGGTGGAATGCGATTTGTTGAAGGCGTAAGATGCAAATGCTTCCCAGTCTTTCCAGATCTTCTCCAGAACCACCGGATCATGTCCACGTTGTCCACCTTGCTCTACGAACTGAGGTTTCATTTTATCCAGGATGTAGCGCTGCTTCTTACCCATTGCCTTACGCAAAACATCGGCATCACCTTTGGAGAAACCTGCCAATTTCTGGGACAAAAGCATTACCTGCTCTTGGTAAACGGTAATTCCGTATGTTTCCTTCAGAAACTCTTCACAAGCATCTAAATCGTATTTAATCTCTTGTTCCCCGTTCTTCCGTTTAATAAAATCGGGAATGTATTCCAACGGACCCGGACGATACAAGGCATTCATCGCAATCAAATCCGCAAACACGGACGGACGCAATTCACGCATGTATTTCTGCATTCCGGGACTCTCGTATTGGAAAATCCCTACCGTTTCACCGCGTTGGAATAACTCGTAAGTTTTCAGGTCATCGATCGGGAAAGTATCCGGATCCAGATCAATATCGTGGCGTTTTTTTACGTTTTTGACTGCATGCTTGATCAAGGTCAAAGTCTTCAGACCCAAGAAGTCCATTTTCAATAATCCGGCTTCTTCTGCAACAGAGTTATCAAATTGGGTGCACCACATGCCTGTATCTTTTGCAAGTGCTACAGGAACGAAATTCGTAATATCGTCAGGCGTGATAATGACACCGCAAGCGTGAATCCCGGTATTCCGGACAGAACCTTCAATACGCTGCGCTTGTCTCAAAACCTGGGCACGCATGTCGGTTCCTTTGGCAAGTAAACGCAATTCCTGAACATTCGCCAAATCCTGCGGACTATTCGTCAATTTTTCTGCCAGCTTCGGTTCTTCCCAGTTGAAGATCGCATCCAATGAGAAGTTATCCGGAATGAGCTTCGCAAGTCCATTCGTTTCAATCAAAGGCAAATCCAATACACGACCTGCATCCCGAATGGAAGACTTCGCAGCCATTGTTCCATAGGTAATGATCTGTGCCACCTGGTTCGAACCATATTTTTCAATTACCCAATCGATGACTCTTCCACGACCTTCATCATCGAAGTCAATATCGATATCGGGCATGGAAACACGATCCGGGTTCAGGAAACGCTCAAATAGCAGATCGTACGCAATCGGATCGACATTGGTAATTCCGGTACAATAAGCTACCGCCGAACCTGCCGCCGATCCACGACCGGGACCAACAGAAACGCCCATATCGCGGGCTGCCTGACAAAAGTCCTGTACGATCAGGAAATACCCGGGATATCCGGTTTTCTCGACTGTTGCCAATTCAAAATCCAATCGGTCGCGAATCTCGTCCGTAATCTCCGGATAACGTTTGGCAGCACCTTCGTAAGTCAGATGACGCAAATAAGCATTCTCTCCTCTTTTGCCACCATCCACCTCATCTTCCGGATGTTTGAATTCTTCCGGGATCTCGAATGCAGGAAGTAATACTTCACGCGCCAAAGGATAATGCTCAATCTTTCCTAAAATCTCAGCTACATTTTCAATTGCTTCCGGAAGATCCAGAAACAACTCCTTCATCTCATCCGATGATTTGAAGTAATATTCTTCATTCTCCAATCCAAAGCGGAAGTTTCTTCCTTTTCCTTTTGGAGTGGTCACTTGTTCGCCATCTCTTACACAAAGCAGAATGTCGTGCGTGTTCGCATCTTCTCTTGTAGCATAAAAAGTGTTATTTGTGGCAACCAGTTTTACCTCATGCTTATTGGCCAATTTGATCAAGGAGGAATTCACCCGATTCTCATCTTCCTGTCCGTGGCGCATAATCTCCACATACAAATCGTCCTGAAACAGATTCTTCCACCAAATCAAAGCATCTTCTGCCTGCTTTTCACCCACATTCAGAAGTAAGCTTGGAATTTCACCATTCAATCCTCCTGTCAATACAATCAGATCTTCGTGGTATTTTTCAATGGCCGCTTTATCAATCCGTGGAACGTAATACATTCCTTCGGTGTGAGCCATGGAAGCCAACTTGATGAGGTTGTGGTATCCTTTTTTATTTTTTGCGATGAAAACAACCAGTGATCCGTTGTCTTTCACACTTTTATCCAAGCGGTCGCGACATACGTACATTTCACAACCAATGATCGGCAACAATGGCTTTTTGGAATACGATTGTCCGTTTTCTTCTGCTTCTTGTCTTTCTGCTGCAATTTCCTTATTGATTCCGGCAATTGCTTTCTCAAAATGAAAGGCAGCCATCATGTTTCCAATATCCGTCAGGGCAACGGCTGGCATGTTGTGCTTAATGGCTTGCTTCACCAATCCTTTTACATCCATGGTGGATTGCAAAATGGTGAATTGCGTATGATTGTGTAAGTGAACGAAAGGAATGTCTTTTAATCGCTCCCGAGCTTCTGAAACGTCGACTGAAACAGAATCGTCACTTGTTTGTTTTTTGAGTTTGGCACTTTCCTCTTTTAAATTGAGGTGTGTAAGTCCAATCGGTTGAATGAAATCCGGATTCGCAATTTTGAACCGGTTGAAGTATTCCAATTCAACTTTCAGTTCTTCTTTTGTAAAGACTTCTCTACGAACCAATTCAAAGAAACAACGGGTAGTTGCCTCCACATCGGCAGTTGCGTTGTGAGCTTCACCAAAAGGAACACTGAACAAATAGTTGTGTAATTCGGTTAGCGTTGGTAGTTTGAATTTTCCTCCACGACCTCCGGGAATCTTACACATTTCTGCTGTAACTTCCGTACAGGTATCCAAAACGGGAAGGTCGTGCATATTGGTTTCCACCTTCGTACGCAGGAACTCAGCCCCCATGATATTGAGGTCAAACCCGATGTTCTGTCCGACTACAAAGTCCGATTTCCGTAAGGCTTCATTGAATTCTGCGATAACATCTTCTAAGGCTTGTCCTTGCTCCATTGCAAGCTCGGTGGAGATTCCGTGGATCCGTTCCGCATCGTAAGGGATATCAAATCCATCCGGTCGGATCAGGAAGTCTTTTGCTTCTACCAAATTTCCCAACTCATCATGCAATTGCCAGGCAATCTGAATTGCTCTTGGCCAATTGTCTAAATCGGTCAAAGGAGCATTCCAATCGCGAGGTAAACCTGTTGTTTCGGTATCGAAAATCAAATACATGAGAGTCCTTTTTTGGGACAATAAAGATAGTCAAAAGAAAGGGATGAATCAAAAACAAGTTAGCTGCTTGTTAATAACTCATCCCTATTCTTTGAAAGTTTTGCATGCTTATTACTACAACATGATATCATGTTGTAACCATATCGTTATATCATAAACATGTGCAAGCTCGGCTCTAATTTGTTACAGCAGGAACGGATTCCATGGTCGTTTCTTTCGCCGGAAGCACATTCCCTTTGATCCGAACCACTTTCACCCCTTCATTCACCGCATTGGATGTAATGGTAACGGATTTATTGATCGAACCAGCGTTACTTGTATTGTAATGCACGGTTATTTCACCTGTTTTACCCGGCAAAATCGGTTCCGTTGGCCAGCTGGGAACGGTACACGAACAAGAACCTTTTACATTTCCCAAGATCAGCGGAGCATTTCCTGTGTTCTTGAAGATAAACACACAATCTCCATTTGCGCCATTTTCGATTGTTCCGTAATCATGGGAGTCTTTCTCAAACTCAATTTGCGGACCATTCAACACTTCGGGTTGTGCAGCTGCTTGTTTCATACCCAATGTAAAAACAAAGCTTAAGATAAAAAAAAGGGTGTTTGATTTCATAACGTAGAATTTAAATATTTGAAGCAATCTACGCAATCGGAACCAAGTAAGATCAGGGATTAACAAGACCTTAACTCAAGTCTTAAATAGCTGTTAAAAATGATTTTTCAAAGCAACTTTTTTGGTTAAGAACCATCGTTTTCTGCCAATACTTACCCTTCTCATCCCAAGATTCCCCCTACTTTTTTCCAAGGCAAAAAGAACGAGCACTGCTCGTGAAGACGAAGCAAGACTTTATTAAAGTCTAATGCTGAGGTAGTAGGCAAAAATGCCTTTCCCCAATTACAGCATTCGAGCAGTCTTCCCTTTCTGAACGATCTACGGAAAGAAGAGGTCAGGACCTCAAATGGAAAACACTTTCCGAGATCGGCAACAGAAACGGAAGACTTTTACTTCCAAGATAAAGATAAAAGGACGGGTTATGATTTTTGTTTCAAAGCTTGAATTACTCTGCCGTGTAATTGGGAATTATCTCCACTGATAAAATTGATACAAAAGACCATTAATTGTCTTACCGAAAAGTAAAACGAGAAATAAACAGAATATTACTCATCCTCGGGGATAACGAAGACTTTGAAACGAACCTTTTCAGTGCCTTTTTTGGTGTTGGTTGAAAGGATAATGGAACGGTCTTGCTCGTAGTATTTTCCTTTGGTTTCGAAAGTTACGTGAAGAATTGCTGATTTTCCTGGTGGAATGGGTTCGGGAAGCGTGGCTTTGGTACAAGGACAAGAAACCTTGTAATCCGAGATAATGAGTGGAGTATCTCCTGTATTTGTTATCACATAATCGTGTGAAATGACAGGTCCCTCTTTCGTTTTGGGAAATGAAAACACTCCTTTATCAACAGAAAATTCCGCTTTCTGACCAATGCAAAAAGCGGAATTCAATATGATAAATGCGATAGTTAAACAACGCATTTGATTTAATTTTTAGTGAGCAGATGGAGCACCACCGTCATTTACCGGGCTTGTTCCTTCCGGTTGAGGAGCAACATTCCCTTTGATACGGATTACTTTCGTTGGCTCGTTTACAGCATTTGAAGTGATAGTCACATTCTTGTTGATTGCACCTGAACGTTTTGTATCGTATTTCACTGTAATAACTCCTTTTGCTCCCGGAGCAATTGGTTCTTTCGGCCACTCAGGAACCGTACAACCACATGATCCTTTTGCATTCGAAATAATCAAAGGTGCATTACCTGTATTTGTGAAAGTAAATGTACAAGCTCCGTTACCTCCATATTTGATATTTCCGTAATCATGCGTTTCTTTTGCGAATTCGATCTTAGCCCCGTTTTGAACTTCTTGAGCTACCGCAGTGTTTGCACCGATCACAGCTACAAAAGCTAACATCATTGTAAATAATACCTTTTTCATCATTAGTTTCTTTTAGTTGTTGTAAATATAGATTATAAAGTTTTACCTCTTGGTTTCTTTAACACATAGTTAACGAAAAACCATTCAAAATACTAATTTGCTTTTGAAACATATTCATCAAAAGTCAAATCCACCTTTTTTAAACGATCTTCTATCTGTTTTCGTTGCTCGGCAGGCATCTTCGGATTCTCCTTTAACAACATCTCGTAGTACTTCTTGACCTTGTCTTTCTGTCTTGGAATAACAAAGACATCGTATGCACCGGCAAGACTTTCCAATACCATCGCCCGATTTTTGTACATCGGATACATCAGGATCAGTGAGTCAGCAATGATTACGGAACGCTGATGTAAGTTGGCAGAAGCAAAAATAATGTGTGCCTTGTCCATATATTTCGCAGCATCTTTCGATTTCGGGAAACGATGTGCAACGGCTAAACATTTTTCAGCATAAACCACCGCAGTTTCCTGACTGTATTCAAGTGATCCTGTAGCCGAAGATTTTTTCAAGGAATCCTCAAATGTTTTCACCTCCTGAATAGCTGACGCACTATTCGCAGGATCCTTTTCACTACCTGTAGATTCAACAGTTGCAGGTTCAGAAGAGCAAGCAAACAAGAATAGTCCTATTCCAAATGCAATTAATCGGTTCATTATTTTCCTTTTTTAAACGATGGAAACTTCATTTTATAAGCTACAGAAATCAAACCCTGCGAAATATTCTGAAGTCTTTTTGTCAATAATCTTCTTTTTAACACGGAAAGATGGTCTGTAAATAAGACTCCTTCAACGTGATCGTATTCATGCTGAATGATTCGCGCTTTATAACCATCAAACCATTCATCGTGGAATTGCCAGTTCTCGTCGTAATAGGTCATTCGGATTTTTTCCTTGCGCATGACTTCTTCCCTGATTTTCGGAATACTCAAGCAACCTTCATGAAAACCCCAAGATTCCCCAGTCTCTTCTTCAATTATCGGATTGATAAAAACGCGCTTAAATCCGTCCATTCCTTCCGCTTTCGGATCTTCTTCCTCATCCTCATCATCCGTTTCTGCAAACGGACTTCCATCTACAACGAACAAACGGATCGAACGGTTGATTTGAGGTGCGGCCAAACCAACTCCCGACGCTTCATACATCGTTTCAAACATATCTTCTATCAGCTTATCCAATTCCGGATAGTCTTTATCAATTTCGACAGCTTCTTTTTTTAGGATCGGATCACCGTAAGCTACAATTGGCAATATCATTTTGATTTTTTTTACAAAGTTAGGAAATAGAGTCTTTCGAAATACTTTTCCTTATTTTACGCGGGTTTGAAGGTAATCCTGAAGGATAATTGTGGCACTTACCGTGTCAATCAATCCTTTTTGTTCCCGATCTTTCTTCTTTAATCCGCTTTGTGCAATCACGGCGGAAGCCATTTTTGAAGTGAACCGTTCGTCCAATAAGCTAATGACCAATTCGGGAAAATTCTTCTGAACCGCTTCTTTCAATAAACGTACATTTTGGGTAATGTGTGAGTCGGAAGCATCCAATCTTTTCGGTTCACCGATTACAATTTCTACAATTTTCTCTTTCGCAACAAGCCCTTTCAACTCATCCATCAAGGTTTTACTATCGATTGTTTTTAAACCGAAAGCAAACATCTGAAGCTCATCGGAAAGTGCCAAGCCTGTTCGTTTCAGACCAAAATCGATTGCGAGTATTTTTGACAAGAGACTAGTATTAAAAATTATCCTGTAAAAATACGCTTAATTAATTGCGAATGCCGAATACCTCTTCTTACTTTTTGCCAAGGCAGAAAAAGTAAGCCTTCATTTTTTTTCAATTTTCGCCAATCAAAAAATCAGGTATTCAAGTAACTAAAAACATTTTTCTTGAATGACAATGATAACTCGCTCCAATTACGTTTTGATATCTATCAGAATTGAAAAAACCACTTCATATAATTTTTACCTTTGTCGAAAATCAAAAAGTATGCGTTCCATTATTGAAGCTGCTTGGGAAAACCGAGCATTATTAGATCAGCCAGAAACACGTCAGGCAATAGAACATGTCATTGAAGATCTCGACAAGGGAATACTGCGCGTTGCAGAACCGAAAGACGATGGAACCTGGCAAGTGAATGAATGGGTGAAAAAAGCCGTAGTGATGTATTTCCCTATTCGCAAAATGGAAACCATTGAAGTTGGTCCTTTTGAATTTCACGATAAGATGGCGCTAAAAAAGAATTATGCCGAACTAGGTGTTCGCGTTGTTCCTCACGCAATTGCACGTTATGGAGCATTTGTAGCATCGGGTGTGATCATGATGCCTTCTTATATAAACATCGGAGCTTACGTTGATTCCGGAACCATGGTTGACACATGGGCAACAGTTGGTTCATGCGCTCAAATCGGAAAAAATGTGCATTTGAGTGGTGGTGTCGGAATTGGTGGTGTATTGGAACCTTTGCAGGCTGCTCCTGTAATCATTGAAGACCATGCATTTATCGGATCCCGTTGTATTGTTGTAGAAGGTGTCCGCGTTGGTAAAGAAGCTGTTTTGGGAGCAAATGTGTGTTTGACGATGTCAACAAAGATTATCGACGTAACCGGAGATGAGCCAATCGAATTAAAAGGGTATGTTCCTGAGCGTTCGGTGGTGATTCCGGGTTCTTACACCAAATCATTCCCAGCCGGGGATTTTCAAGTGCCATGCGCTTTGATTATCGGAAAACGCAAAGCATCAACGGATTTGAAGACAAGTTTGAATGATGCTTTAAGAGAACACAATGTAGCAGTATAAAACAGTAGGGGTGCGATTAATCGCACCCCTACTAATATATCTAACTATTATTTTTCTGACTTTCCAGTTTAATCAGGTTCAATGCAGATCCTGCCTTAAACCAATCAATTTGTTGTGCATTATAGGTATGATTCAATTTGATCTCCTCTGTTGAACCATCCGCATGAACCAATTCCAAAGTCAATTGTTTTCCCGGAGCGAAATCAACCAGATCAATGAAGTTGAAGGTATCGTCTTCTCTGATCTTATCGTAATCTGCCTCGTAAGCGAAAGTCAATCCCAACATTCCTTGTTTCTTCAGGTTTGTTTCATGGATCCGTGCAAATGATTTCACGATTACCGCACGCACACCTAAATGACGTGGTTCCATTGCAGCATGCTCACGGGAAGAACCTTCCCCGTAATTGTGATCTCCCACAACAATCGAAGGAATACCAGCCGCTTTATAAGCACGAGCTACAGCAGGAACTTCTCCGGTTGAACCAGTCAATTGATTTACCACTTCGTTTGCTTTTCCGTTGAATGCGTTTTCAGCACCAATCAACATGTTATTCGAAATATTATCTAAGTGACCGCGGTAACGCAACCACGGACCAGCCATTGAAATGTGGTCGGTTGTACATTTCCCGAATGCTTTGATCAGCAATTTCGCACCATGAATGTTTTGTCCATCCCAAATAGGGAAAGACTCCAACAACTGCAAGCGCGTTGAATCCATCTTTACAATTACCTGAACTCCTGAACCGTCTTCAGCTGGAGCCTGATATCCCGGATCATCCACATCAAATCCTTTTTTCGGAAGTTCATCCCCATGAGGAGGCAACAATTTCACTTGTTCTCCTTTATCATTTGTCAATGTATCTGTCAATGGATTGAATCCCAAATCACCGGAGATTGCCAAAGCAGCAACCATTTCGGGAGATGTCACAAATGCATGTGTATTCGGGTTACCGTCTGCTCTTTTGGAGAAGTTACGGTTGAATGAATGAACAATCGTATTTTTCTCTTGCTTGTCGGCACCTTCGCGATCCCATTGTCCGATACAAGGTCCACAAGCATTGGTAAACACTTTCGTACCCATTTTCTCAAATGTCGCAATAATTCCATCACGCTCAATGGTGAAACGAACCTGCTCGGATCCCGGGTTAATACCGAATTCCGCTTTCGGAGTGATTCCATGAGCAACGGCTTGTTCCACAATGGAAGCCGCACGGGACATGTCTTCGTAAGATGAGTTTGTACAAGATCCGATCAGACCCCACTCTACTTTCATCGGCCAACCGTTAGCTTCAGCCTCCGCTCTCATTTTAGAAACCGGTGTTCCGCGATCCGGAGTGAATGGTCCGTTGATATGAGGTTCTAAGGTATTCAAATCGATTTCGATCAATTCATCAAAGTACTTTTCCGGGTTTGCATAAACATCCGGATCACCCGTCAAATGATCTGCGACCTGGTCTGCTAAAGCAACCACTTCCGCACGACCTGTTGCCGTTAAGTAGCGACGCATCGAATCGTCATACCCGAATGTGGAAGTCGTAGCGCCAATCTCAGCCCCCATGTTACAGATGGTTCCTTTTCCTGTAGCAGAAAGCGAAATCGCTCCGTCACCGAAATATTCAACAACGGCACCCGTTCCTCCTTTTACAGTCAAAATATCCGCCACTTTCAGGATCACATCTTTCGCAGAAGTCCATCCGTTCAGTCTTCCAGTCAGTTTCACTCCGATCAATTTCGGGAATTTCAACTCCCAGGGCATTCCGGCCATCACGTCAACCGCATCAGCACCACCGACGCCGATGGCAATCATTCCCAATCCACCTCCGTTGACGGTATGAGAATCGGTTCCGATCATCATTCCTCCCGGAAAGGCGTAATTCTCCAGCATAACCTGGTGAATGATCCCTGCTCCCGGTTTCCAGAAACCGATTCCGTATTTATTGGAGATTGAAGACAGAAAGTTGAACACTTCGCTGCTTTCATTCAATGAGCGTTGTAAATCGGCATCAGCACCCACTTTTGCCTGAATTAAATGGTCGCAATGCACCGTTGAAGGAACAGCTACTTTTGGTTTCCCGGCTTGCATGAATTGCAACAAAGCCATTTGTGCTGTTGCATCCTGCATCGTTACACGATCCGGAGCAAAATCCACATACGACTTCCCACGTTCATGGACAATCGTTGCAGCTCCATCCCAAAGATGTGCATATAATATCTTTTCTGTCAAAGTTAAAGGGCGACCAACCACTTTTCTTGCAGCAGCTACGCGTTCCGGGTAAGCAGCGTAGACTTTTCGGATCATATCTAAATCGAAAACAGCCATTTCTAGTACATTTTTGAATAAGCCTAAATTTAAGTATTAAAAAAATGACATCCTCTAAATACTATTTATAAATGCATTGATTTTTTCTATACATAAGCGGATTGTTTATCATACTTAAAATACATCTCCAATCTTGCACGCAGATTGCGCGGATTTACGCAGATGTATCTGCCAAATTTCTATAAGCAGAATATAAACGCAAAGGATGAAAACACATTGATTTTTTCGATGGTATTACCTTCAGTGTATCTATTTACAGTTGGTAAACCATTCTATGAACTTTTAAATTAAATTTTCATAGCAATTCTGATATGTGAGCCCCTTCAAAAGACCAAAGAAAAAAAGCGAATTAAAATTATATATTTATACTATAAGAACTAATTCATGGACAATCGTTTTACGGACATCATTCAGCTAATCAAACAATCTCGGACTAATGTTATAAAAGCCGTAAACTCTGAACTAATAAACCTCTATTGGAATATCGGAGCATACATCAGTAAGAAAATTGAAGACTCGGAATGGGGCGATTCCATTGTTACTGATTTAGCCAAACACATTCAGACTCATGAACCTGAAATTAAAGGCTTTTCCGATAAGAATATCTGGAGAATGAAACAGTTTTACGAAACCTATAAAGATTTTCCAAAACTCTCACCAGTGGTGAGAGAAAAACTAAACTTCTTTATGGATTAATTTGTATTTTGAGCGGTATCTAAGTATTAGACTTTTAAACCAAAAAGACTTAAATTAAAAGGCTAAATTGGAAATATCAATTTAAAACTTGGAATTGATGTCGATTGAAAACAATAACCATATAAAAAATGAAACCCACTAGTTTGAATTGCTTCAGGGACTAATGGGAATAAGATATCACAAAGATAAAGCAAAATCTGAAACGCAACAAATTAGCATAAAAAGTTCGGTTTATATCAGAACTTTTGTATCTTTGCAAAACCACTACTATGCGAATTATAGGAAAGAAAACAATTTTAAAGGTCAAAAAGAAAAACATAGGAAATAAAAAACTGTGCGCTGAAATTGATCAGTTAATAGCAGATTTGGAAAAGTTTAATCCGAGTGAAAAAAGTTTGAATGACATTAGAAGTGATGCAGACTGTGTGCATAGTGATGGATTTTACTTTTTTGATATTCATATTCATCGAACGCTTATACTCATTGAATTGGATGATGAAGGAGAAGCCACCATTGTTTGGGCAGGCACTCATCAGGAATATGAAGCAACATTTAAAAACAATAAATCGACCATTGAAAAATGGTTGCGAAAAAATGGTTACATAGCATCATGAAAACACATTTTGACATAGAAGCAATCGTAGAAAAAAGCATAATCACCAATGAATTAGATTATGACAGAGCGCTTATTGCTGACAGAAAACTAAGACTCCTTGCAAAGGAAAGTATTCATTTCAAACATTTGAGAACGAAACTGCGTGAGATCATAGAAAAATATGAAGCTTCTGAGTGGAGTGATGTTGACAAAATTGATGATCAAAAACTCGCGGAAAGTGCCAAATCTGAACGTATTGCAGAACTGGAAAGACAATTCCTGGAAAACAGGAAACAAGCAATCCGGAAAAAGTTAAAAGAACTGGATTTAACCCAAGAAAACCTGGCATCCCTTTTAGGTCACAAAAGCAAGACTCACATGTCTGAATTGATGAATGGTATCAAACCATTTACGCTAAAAGATTTAGTAATCATCAATCGCTTATTAAAAATTGATATCGCCGTATTGATTCCCGTATTCCTCTCGAAAGAAGACCAGGTAAAGGTGCAGGAAGCTGTGATAAAATTGGACAAACCCAAGGTGAGGTTGACCAGTGATGATTTTGTTTTATACTAATTGGCTGTAAAATCATTCTCCATGGATTTATACGATTCAGATAGCAAGGAATGAAAATGCATTGATTTTTTCGATGGGTGGATTGTTTCCCGAACTAAAGAAGGTTACTTAATTAGCACGCAGATCTCGCGGATGCATGCACTCGCTTTCTGTAAGCAGCAGATGAACCGTTTGCCGCGACGGAATAAGGAGGAAGTGAAGGATGAGTTTCCATTTTCAGAATATTGGTTATTTTGGTGTAGCGAAACTGTATTGAATCTATTTCTCAAACCGGTATACTTTTGCGATCTTATGTTTATAAACGAGTTATGTAATTAAGAGCAAATGACAAACATTATTGTTTTAGATACTAACATTTTGCGAGGTCTAGGAACTAAATTCTATGAAGCCGTAGATCTTTTGGCCTTGGAAGATTATTGCTATTCATCAGGTAGTGAGCTTGTCATCCCCAAAACGGTTCGTCGAGAATTCTTAGATTTCTACAAAAGAGAAGTCATCCAGAAACATACGAATTCGATTCAAGTTTCTTATAACAAATTAAAGAACCTGGAGAGATTTGAAAAAATTGAAGAGCCTGAATTTAACGAACTCTCAGAAAAACAAATTTCTTTCATCGAAGAACAACTAAGAAAAGGAAAATTCAATCCAATAATAGATATTTCACTTGATGAAGATGAATTACTTGAGTTTTTGCTAAAAAATCGGCAAGATGTAAAGAAAGACAACACCCGTGATTACTTAATATGGCTTAATGTTATTTGGTTAGCTAATAAGTATGATGAAGATCAAATCATTTTAATATCGCAAGATAGAATTTTTACTGACAATCCAGTTCTCGATAGTATTCGAGAAAAGCATGGTGCTCAAAACATAAAAGTAATTGAATCAATTTCAAGCTATTTAAGAGAATTCGGATTTAATTCAGCTGATCTGACCTCTGACTTGATTTTAAAATCGCTCCCGATTGAAGTAATTAAAGATGAATTAATAAAAGATAAAGATTCGATTCCAAGTCATATTAGCGGGTTTTACTACGAAGAAAATAGAGATTTCAAACTCGAAAAATTAAATATCGGTAAAATTGAAATTGAAGATTTTTATGGCCATAAGGATTCCAAGACTAAGAAAATCAAAATTATAGCTCACGTTTTAGTCGATGTAGAAATGGTCTTTGAGAAGGAACCTAATATTGAAAAACTCGAAGAATATTTTGAGAAATATATCGACGGATTTTATCCAAATACCTTTGATAAACAAGGTAGACCTTTCTTTAATGATTTTATGTTATTCCATTTTGGAATGGAGTATGACGAAAAAAACAAATCGATCAAGAATGTTGAATTCTATGATTTTTTCCCAGAGGAATCCTATTTCAGAAAAGTAAAAAAAGCACACGGATACGAATAACAATTCATAACATAGATGTTCTTCATACTAAAAAGTTGATATTCGATAATTGGCATGAAAGCAAAGGCCGAAAACGAGACACTTCAATGACAGAAAGAGAAATAAGAAAATATATTGACCGACTTAATAATGGGAAAGCAAGTGAATCTATATTCACCCGACAAATTAGTGAAAACGTTGATGTTGCCAAAGTATGGAAAAAACAACCCAAAATGACCGATGATATTATTGGAAATTTTAGTTCTTATAGATTCTTCTTTATAAAAAATGAATTCTCCAAATACGTTGGAGCAGTGCTTGACATGGAAGATGACTTACATTGGTATGTAAATCCTAAGAGCAGGAAGAAAGGTTATCTAACAACTGCATTAAAGGAATCAATCCTTCCCTATTTATTTTATGATGAAAGAAAGAGTCAAAGAATAACCATTGAAAAAAATGCAATTGGCGAAAAGAATTATTTAAACTCTAAAGGAGTAGCTCTTAAACTTGGATTCAAAGCAATAAATGAGATGGAAACAGAATTTGAGTTAAAACAAATCGATTTCAATTGGGACAACGAAAATCTTGAAGAAATCAATCCAGTAACCAGCCCTGAAAGATTCGAAGAATTAAGAAAAAGAGCATTTTATGCTTATAAAATACTTTATAAAATCAGTGACGAACTTCTAATGACCGTTAGCGATGACCATGAATTAAAAGAAGTTGCAGATGAAGTAAGGCAGTATACCCATAAAATAGCGGATCTTGAATGGGCAAATAAAAAACGATAGGTTAACAAAATCACTTCCCCGTCGCCACCAATAACTCCCGCATATCTACTTCCAGGAATTTCGAAATCTCATAAAGCGTTTCAATAGACGGTTGCACTTCATTGGTACACCAACGCGAAACAGTTGATTCGGTTTTACCCAAATGACTCGCTAAATCCTTGCTGCTTTTATTCTTTTCAGCCAGAACAGACTTGATTCTATTTAAGTTCACTTTCGCCATGGTGCAAATATATTGACTTCTCCTGCAAATATCGCAAAATTCCAAACACCTGAAAATTATCTCCAAACAGCAAAAAATAATATTTTCATGCGTTTTAATTTGCATAATAATATTATTTATTATAATCTTGTAGCAAGAAATTATATTTCCGTGTCAACAAAAAAATATGAAAATCTCATTGCTATGAAACCAAAAATGGAGAAAGAAGTCATTCTATCATTGATTAAAGACGATTTGGTAAACCACAAATTGCTGCTGGGTTTGGATGCATTGGGCCTTCGCGCTGCAGATTATTATTTGAATATCAGCGACACCATTTTCTCCTTGATGGGTTTTCCTGAAAACAAAGACTCCGACCGGATTTATGAGCATTACCTGGAGTTGACGCAAAAAGCCAGATTCCTGAACATTTCGGAATCACAAAATCAGTTGAATCAACTGGCACAGGAAATTTATTTGGAGCTGACGGTGCATCGTTCAACCTTAAAAAACGACCGCTGACAAAATACCTGATCGAAACTGCTTTTATGGAATACTCATTTGTTTAACTCACAATTAATTACGAAATTCGTTACATGAATTACAAGCAATACATAGAAATTAATTCCGAAAAGCGATTTGGCAAACCAATCATTAAAGGGACACGCATTTCTGTTGCTGATGTTTTGAACTGGCTTGCAAATGGCATGTCAAGCAAAGAGATTATTCAGGATTTCCCGGAATTGAATGAAGAACAAATTAATGCTTGCTTATTTTTCGCGGCATCTAAAGAAGGTCATTTAGGGATCGCATCATGAAACTGTTGTTCGATCAAAATATTTCTCACCGAATCATCCATTTCATTCAAGATATCTTCCCGGACGCCAAGCAGGTTAGAAAGAAAACATGATCAGAAAACTAACCGGCATCCTCATCCCTACTTTCATTTCGAGCATATCGGGTTGTGAGAAGAAACTATTCGACTAGCGAATAATCTTTCAATACTAATCCATTCCAAGACAAAACCCGCCATCAACACAGAGAATAAAGAACTAATTAAACACTAAAAAATGTATTACATCATTCAAGAAAATATATTTAGGGAGCCCAATTACGATCAAATTTTTCGTGTATTAGAAAAACTAAATTTACCTTTTGAAATTGTCAAAGTTGAACCTTTAGCAGAAAATTTTGCATTCAAAACAGACTTGAAAAATGTATTTGTTTATGGTTCCGTTAAATTGGCAAGAATTGCTCAGCAGTATCATTTCAAACCCGGTTCTTTTTATGGAGGAAACCATTCGTTTGAAGTATATTCCAAGTATTATGGTGAAAATTTATTAAACTTTGATAGCGAAATTTCTGAATTTGGTAATGACTTGAAATGGGAAGTGGGCGAAGAAAAATTTATAAGACCAAGCAGAGATGCAAAAGTTTTTACCGGTAAAAGATTTACTGAAACTAAATGGAATGATTTTGTAGAGCAAACCCTAAATAGCAACGGAAATATTCCATTGAAAAAGGATACTAAAATCCAAATTACCAAACCGAAAAAAATATATAAAGAGGCTCGTATTTGGATTGTAGACGGAAAGGTTGTTACAAGTTCATACTATTTTTTTCACGGGAATATCGAGTTTGAAGAAAATGTTGATCTTGAAGGAATAAACTTTGCTGAAAGAATGGCAAAAATCTATGAAGTTGCAGATGCATTTGTTATGGATATTTGCTTAACGGATGACGGATGGAAAATTGTAGAAATCAATTGTGTAAATAGCGCTGGATTTTATAAAGCAGATATTGAAAAATTAATAATCGCACTAGAAGAGAAATTAACTGATAAAGCATAACAACGAACTCTATTCCGCAAATCCTTATAGGGCATTTTAAAAAACGATGGTGAGACAACAGATATTGCACTAGCATTTCTTACATAAACATTGTACTGAAGAACAAACGCACCCAAATGATTTCACTATTCTGGCAAGTTAATCACACTATGATGTATCTATCGACCGGAGACTAATTTCCCTTGCTGTACTATGCTTTCATTGCTTTTCACATAGTAAATATAAACCCCCTCTTTATAACTACTTGCTTCAATACTGTTCAGTCCCGGATTTAACAATCCACTCATGACCTTTGTACCTAAAACACTATAAATAGAGATTTCCAAGCCTGTTTGAGCGGGGTCATTTAAAACAACATTTATCGCACTTGAAAAAGGATTTGGAAAAACACTTACTATTTCAGGGATTCCTACCATATCAGACACAACCAAGCCTGCAGTAGAATCAATACTCAGTGATGCATTTTGCGATGTAGAATTATTTAAGCAAACTCCGGATATTACCACATTGTAGTTACCGGATGTATCTGCAATACCTACTACATTTATTGTAAGCGTATCAGTAGTAACACCAGAAATATTACTGCTATTGACCAGATTTACCAACCCTTTGCGCCATTGATAGGTAAGGTTTGTACCAGTTGCTTCTACAAAGAATACAGCCGGGCTTTGAAATACGACATCCTGATCAGCAGGCTGTGTTACGATAGTTGGAGCATTATTAACAGATAGAGTAAGCGAATTTGATTGAGAACAACCCGTTGCAATGACCGTTTCTGTTAAGGTATAAGTTATGGTATCGTTAGGACTTGCTGCCGGGTTAGAGATGATCGAAGAACTTAAATCTATTGCAGGTGTCCATAGGTAAGAATTACCCGTTGTAGAATTACCACCTATATGGATACTCTCCCCATTACAAATTGTCGTGTTATTTATGGTGATAGCCGGAGGTAAAGAATTAACGGTTACAATGACCGAATTTGATTTTGAACATCCGGTGATCGTATTTATTTCGGTTAATGTATAGATTGTAGATACTGAAGGGTTGGCGTAAGGATGAGCACTTGTGGCAGAATTTAAACCGGATTGAGGAGTCCATGAATAAGTGTGCCCGGGAGTTGAAGCTGTACCCAGCGCTGCAAGACTTCCATAACAAATAGAAAGATCGTTTCCTGTTTCTGCTGCCGGTGACGGGTTTACTGTTATTGCGATGTGATTGGACACTACCGTATTACAGGCGTTTGTATTGGTAACATAGTAATCGCCGCTTGTATTAACAGTGAGTGAAGATGTGGATATTGCCGCGGTGTTACTCCATGTTCCACCTATGCTCCCTGATAGAACCACAAATTCGTTCCCACAAAAGGTGGTTGGACCACTTACAGCTATTACTGACGCCGATAATACATTATCAACAGTAACAACAATAGAATTTGTATTGGAACAACCTGTAGCAACAATTGACTCAGTTAGTATATAAGTCGTTGTTTGAGAGGGATTTGCTACCGGGTTTGCAATTGTTGACGAACTTAATCCAATTCCGGGCGTCCAGGAATAGGTATTTCCGGCAACAGGAGAAGCACCAAGTATCACATTACTGAGATTGCAAATAGTTGCGCTATCCCCAACCATGGCAGAAGGCACGGGATTTACTATTACATTGATATGATTGGATTCTACGCTGCAAGATACATTCGAATTGGTTACATAGTAATCTCCCCCCGAATAAACCGTTATTTCAGACGTTGTTTCGCCGGTGTTCCAAGCACCATTTACATTCCCTGAGAGCACAATGCTGTCTCCGGAACAAAATGTTAGTGGTCCGTTTGAGGAAATAGTTGATGATACCGGTGTTGAGGCTATAGTAATGATATTATTCGTGAGAGACAATGCACCGGCTGTTGTAAAGACCCGCCCTGAGAGATTTGCCCCATCATTTAAAGTGACTGCTGCATTACTTAGGATTGTTCCACCGAAGGTTGAATTAGGACCTAAAACAACAGCACCAACAACATGCCAATAGACATTGCAAAGAGAAGCAGAATTTGAAAGGATAATAGTTGATGAAGCCGCTGTTGTGAATGTGCCGCCTATTTTTATAACAAATACAGCGTTCGCATCACCCTGAGCATCTAATATCAAATTTCCGGATAAATTAGTGACACCAGTCTGGCAATAAACACCGGCAGTAAGTACCTGACCATTGCCCATTGCAGGACCTATGGTTGTTCCGCAAGCCATATTTACCAAAGTCGTGTTTGCTGAGGTCAGGCTTATCGCTGCTTGTTGCGAAACAGCATCGATAGTATGTATCTGGCCAACCAGTACCCCCGGAGGAAATGCAGTGAATGCCCCGCCATTATTCCCAACATCGCCGGTTACATTTGATGGACCTACATTTGAGAACGCACCTGAAGAAGTGAATGCGGCAAATCCTGAGGCTTCCCCAAAGTCAGGAGCTTGTCCAAAACTTAACTCAGGAAAAAACGGGATCACTGCAATAATAGCCGAAAAGAGTATGTTTTTTTTCATTTAATGATCTGTGTTAATTAGCTTTAATCAAAGCTAAACCATAACAACAGACTGCTATTACATAATCATTGAGTATTGTTACATAAGTACCACATTTTGCATGATACCAAACTTCTTGACGCAAGCCACAACTTATGAGAAGAAGCAAACTTGCCTTGAACTCGTATTGAATCGTGCGACTTTATAAAAGAGGTTACCAAAAATGATAAGCGACTTACTTCTTAGGAAAATTTTTCATAAATTCGAGTTTCGGCTTCGCAGCAATTTTGATGGACAAATCTTTGGCAAGCCAACCTGGCAACAATAAATCAATTTCAACAAAGAAAACATGATCAGAAAACTAACCTGCATCCTCATCCTTGCTTTTATTTCAACCTTATCAGGTTGTGAGAAGAAACTATTCGACTATCGAAATAAGTATTTAGGCGATTATTCCATCACCTATCATTACAGTTATTCGCAAATGAGCGGACCCCCCAGCGAAACCACCATTCAATACAACGGAGTTATTGAATATGGAGACAAAGGCAATATAAAAATAGAATGGCATGATGGAGATCGGGTTGAATTTTCCGTATCGAAGAAAGGAGCAATCTCTAAATGCAATTCAACAATCGGAGACATTTCAAAAAAGGGATTTGACCTTTCATTTACCGACGATTTATGCAGTACCGGACCAATGGGAGCTAATTATACGGTTACGTTGAGTGGGGAAAAGGAGTAATTCAAAATTAACAAATGAACAAACAATCAGTAGTTGATCAATTAAAATGGTCTATACAAACACTCTCTTCAGAAGCAGATGATCAGCTTGCGTCCTTTCCTGATTTCGTGGTAGTGACCGATGAGCTATTATTGGAATTTGACAATTGGTACCGCGTTGCAATTGGAAATTATCCCGATATTTTTTCAGATGAACAACTTAAAATCCTGAAAGACATCGATTTGTTTATAGATAATTTACCTCAAGAGGATTTGAGTATATCTATAGCGGATGAATTAAAAACACATCCGTTTTGGAAGGAACTAAGAATCCTCGCCCGGGAAGCATTGCAGAAATTCGGTTGGGATTCCGATCCACCTCCTCATGATCGATCAACATATGTACGTGGGTAATTTGCATTAAATAGTCCCACACTTCGACTACGCTCAATGACCGGGGTTTCGATATATTATTAATCAATGGACTAAGCACACCTTTCCCCGAAGGTTTAACAAAACAAGTTAGAGACGCCAATTATGAATGAAACTCCATACAATCAATTACCCCAAAATATAAAACGAGTATTCAGAGTCGTTTATAGTGAGTTGGTAGCAGACGAGATTACTGTATTCAAGAATCAAAGCGAGAAATGGGGAGTTTTGGCAATCGTTAAGCGATTTGGGCTTTTTTGGTCGCACGGTTATTTAGTCAGGCCAATTTACGACTCCATCGGATTTATCAAAAGCCTGAACCTTATTGAAGCTGTAAAATACGAAAATGATACCTGGAACAGAGATAAAAACACCTATCTCTATTATGATCTCAATGGAAAATTGGTTTGGCAATCAAAATCGGGCGAACGAACATCCATCGATGACTTCGGCAACGTCTTTCTCAACCGCAAAGAACAAATTGGGCTTCTGGACAGTAATTTCACGCAACTGATAACACCCAAATACGAACAACTGCAAGCTCTGAACGCTGTCTATCTAAAAGCACTTCAGGATGGAAAATACGGAATCGTAAACCGGAATGATATTCTAGTCCTGGATTTTGATTTTACTGAGATCTTTACTGCTGCAGAGAACAACCAGGTAATTGTCAAAAAAGATAAAACATACTTTGTATTTGACCCGGAGAACAGTTCACTCGCAGAGCTACCTTTTTCTAAACTTTTAAACGCTTCAAGCAATACTTATGGCGCTCCTTCACCAGAAAGCTATAACTATTTTAAAAGCATTACCGATTTAGAAGAAGATGAAGACCCTTATTATGATGAGTACGACGGCTATGAAATGATTCATTGCAAAGGAAAATGGGGAATCATTGACAGGGCAGGTAAAGTCATCATTCCGAATGATTATTGTTACGTAGATTTTCTCAGGAACCCCAAGTACTTTAAAGTTGGAATCGGCGAAATAGAAGTGTTTGATTACGAAGACACCGAAAAGCAATCAAGAACAGCAATCAGGAATGTAAAATGGGGAATTATCGACATTCACAACACCATTGTTGTACCTGTTGAATATGATTGGATAGACGAAGTAGAATCAACCATTTGGGTGGTTTATAAAGGCGGAACTGTCTTTTATAATGATGATTACCAGGAAAATTATTGGACAATAGAAAAAGGCAAACTCGGCGTATATAACCTATCGACCTTAATCACACCCATAGAATACGACTCCATTTTAAAAAACTGGTTTAGAATCAAAGATTACATTTTCGTCCAAAAAGAACCGGCGAATTCGGAATATGATGTTTATACTTTGGACGGAAAGAAAATAGAAAGCAACAAACCGAATCCCCGAAACCACATGAGCAATGGGGAATAAAATACAGGAACTTACTCAAGCAGTTTATCGGTCATTGATCCGGCGAATTAGATCTTAGACACATTAAAAGACCTGCGTCCGTTATTGGTGTGAATGTTCAGGATGTATTTACCTGGTGAATAAGGAAAATCTACGGAATAATTCTTTTTCTGAGCCTTGTCCACTTTATCAATGAGTAATTCCTTCAACAATTTCCCACTTGCATCATAGAGCTCAGCAACCAGATTGTCTCCATGCTGAAAATCAATCGAAAAATTCAGTTTTTCAGAAAATGGGTTCGGAGTGATGGTAACAGACAATGCATCTTTCGGCTTACCTTCTGTTACTCCTGTTGATAATGTGCTGTATCCATATTTATATAATCCCGCACCAGAAGCGTATACAAGATGAGCGTTAATCACAAAAATCCGATTCAAATTGTTTCCAATACCTAAAAAATTCCAGGTATGACCGCCATCTGTCGTTTCATAAAATCCGGTGGTATGTCCTCCCATCCAACCATGATCCGGTGTAATAAACCCAACCGCTTGCACGAATTTCTCAACAAATGGTAAGGTTTCCCAGGTTTGTCCGGAATCTGTGGATTTCAATAATCTGCCTGTAACCGGCGATTGAATGGACCCATAAATATGGGTATTGTTCTCCAACAATTGTAATTTCCACACATAATCACCCGGAGTTTGAGAATTATAGATTTCCGTCCAACTAACTCCCCCATCTTCGGTTTTCAAAATAATACCTCCTGCGCTATTTTTGCCCGAAACATAACCAACTTGCTCATCTATGAAAAGAATTTCAACCAGCCCGGTTGCGTAGGCCGACATATCGATATATTGCCAGGTAACTCCACTATCAATAGACTTTATAATATATGGTAAAGTAGAAAAATACGCACCACATCCGTAAATCGTTGAAGTACCCACCGCATCCAAACCACAAATTGCCGGTGGATTCGGCAAAATAGTAACCAAGCCCCAGGTATCTCCGCCATCTACAGAACGGTAAAACTTATTATCAAGTGTCCCGAAAAAACCAATATCCTCATTGAGGAATTCAATATTTCTCAAATAATTGGAAGTCTGGAATTTCAATTCCCAGGTCAGTCCTCCATCCGTTGTTTTAAAAACAGAACCGCCGGATCCATCAACTGCCCAACCTAAATGATCATCCAAAAAGAAAACATCGTCGTGTCTGTTACCTAAGCTATCATATTTAATAACAGTCCAGTTTAGCTGCGAGTATGAAAAGTTGCAAAACAAACTTATCAGGAATATGGTAATTGTTGTTCTCATAATAATAAATCATAAATAGTTCTTTCAAAAGAAAAGCATTTGATGATTTATTTTGTTGCGAAAATGTCTCCTGTAGTAACTATTGAGTTAACTAGGGCTTAAAGAAAATAAACCCCGGCACTTCGACTACGCTCAGTGACCGGGGCTTCGATATTTTAGTAAAGGCTAATTAATTCACCAACAACTTATGTGAAGGCGCAAACTTCGTTAAGTTGATTCCTTCAACCGCTTTTTTGTATTCTTCGATGGATGGCGTTCTACCCAAAATGGTGGAAAGAACAACAACTGGCGTGGAAGAAAGTAAAGACTCTCCTTTTTTACCGTCTGCATCTTCCACGACTCTTCCCTGGAACAAACGCGTAGATGTTGCCATTACGGTATCTCCTTTTTCTGCTTTTTCCTGGTTACCCATACACAAGTTACATCCTGGACGCTCCAGGTACAACATGTTCTCATACGAAGTACGAGCTGCTCCTTTCGGTGCATTGTCGTCGAATTCGAAACCGGAGTATTTCTGCAATACTTCCCAATCGCCTTCCGCCTTCAACTCATCTACGATGTTATATGTAGGAGGAGCAACTACTAACGGAGCTTTGAATTCCACTTTCCCGTTTTGTGCTTCCACATTCTTCAACATCTGAGCAAGGATTTTCATATCCCCCTTGTGAACCATACAAGAACCGATGAATCCAAGATCTACCTTTTTGGTTCCTTCATAGAAAGAAAGCGGACGGATTGTATCGTGTGTATAGCGTTTGGAAACGTCTTTATTGTTTACATCCGGGTCAGCAATCATTGGTTCTGCGATCTGATCCAAATCAACCACTACTTCTGCGTAATACTTCGCATTTGAATCCGGAGTCAAAGCCGGTTTTTCTCCCGATTTGATTTCAGCAATACGCTTATCTGCTTTATTGATCAATCCTTGAAGCACTTGTTTCTCGTTATCCATTCCCTTATCAATCATGATCTGGATTCTGCTCTTCGCAATCTCCAATGATTCGATCAAGGTATCGTCTTCCGAAATACAAATAGAAGCTTTTGCCTTCATTTCTGCAGTCCAGTCAGTAAATGTAAATGCCTGATCAGCTGTCAATGTTCCCAAATGAACTTCAATGATTCGTCCCTGGAAAACGTTTTCACCACCAAACTGGTGTAGCATCTGAGCTTGTGTAGCGTGAACCACATCGCGGAAATCCATGTACTCTTCCATGGTTCCTTTGAATGTCACTTTTACTGATTCCGGAATCGGCATGGAAGCTTCTCCGGTAGCAAGTGCCAAAGCAACCGTACCTGAATCGGCACCAAAAGCAACTCCTTTCGACATACGTGTATGTGAATCACCACCGATAATGATAGCCCACTCATCGATTGTAATGTCATTCAATACTTTGTGAATTACGTCTGTCATCGACAGATAAACACCTTTCGGGTCCCGTGCCGTGATCAAACCGAATTCGTTCATGAATTTCATCAGTTTCGGAATATTTGCCTGAGCTTTCTTATCCCAAACCGAAGCTGTGTGACAACCACTTTGGTAAGCACCGTCAACAATCGGTGAAATAACAGTCGCAGCCATGGATTCCAATTCCTGAGCGGTCATCAATCCGGTTGTATCCTGTGAACCAACGATATTTACTTCCACACGAACATCCGAACCTGCATGCAATACTTTTCCTTGAGTGATTCCAACAGCGTTTCTATTGAATATTTTTTCAACCGCTGTCAAACCTTGTCCTTCAACAGAAATCTCTTTGGATGGAGCATATACCAACGGAGTATCGATCTCCAGCATTTTCGCAGCCCAAGTCTGAAGCTTTTTACCAAAAACAATGGCATAAGATCCACCTGCTTTGATAAATTCCATTTTCTGAGGAGTGAATGCCTTGGCAATATCCATGACCTCCTGGTCGCCTTTATATAGTTTTTTCTTTTTCGTATTGATCGTAAGCACCGTTCCTGTAGCAACAGAATATGCTTCCTCCAAAATCGGATCACCACTTTCATTGCGGATCGGTTCTCCGTTTCCATCCAGCTTTTTCACCCAGTTCTTCAAATCCAAACCAATTCCACCGGTCACATCCACCGTAGTAAGGAAGATCGGAGAAATCCCGTTCGTTCCTCCAACAATCGGAGCGAAGTTTACAAATGGAACATAAGGACTAGCTTGTTTACCTGTCCAAAGTGCTACGTTGTTCACACCTGACATTCTGGATGAACCAACACCCATAGTTCCTTTTTCAGCAATCAGCATCACACTCTTATCCGGGTGTTGTGCCTGCAATGCTTTGATTTCGTCCTGAGCCTCAGGAGTAATCATACATTTCCCGTGCAACTCGCGGTCTGAACGTGAATGTGCTTGATTACCCGGAGAAAGTAAATCCGTTGAAATATCTCCCTCACCGGCTATAAACGTGACGACCTTGATCTCTTCAGCCACTTCCGGAAGTTTCGTGAAGAACTCCGCTTTGGCGTAACTTTCTAAAATATCTTTAACGATTGCGTTTCCGTTTTTGAAGGCCTCTTTCAAACGATCCGTATCCGCATCATACAAGTAAACTTGTGTCTTCAAAACAGCAGCAGCTTGTTCCGCAATATCCTGATTATGTCCTAGAACCAAATCAAGTAACACTTCAATAGAAGGTCCTCCCTTCATGTGTGACAACAATTCAAAAGCAAAAGCCGGAGAAATTTCATTCACAACGGATTCTCCCAGAATGATCTGCTTTAGGAATTTTGCTTTCACAATGGCAGCACTGGTAGTTCCCGGTATGGTGTTGTAAATGAAAAACTTCAGTGAATCTTCGCGATAAGCATTATTCTCATCTTTAATTTGCCTGATGATTTCACTTAACAACTCTGCACCATCTATTGGTTTTGGGTGAAGCCCCTGAAGTTTGCGTTCTTCAATCTCTTGGATGTATTCTTGATAGGTATTCATAAAAGGAAGTCTTGCTTTTTAACATTTGTTCGACGCGCGAATTTAGGGAAAAGCAATGGAAACTGAAACACAAAGTTTGCTAAGAAAGTATAGTTTCGAATTATTAAGATTGGTTCTAAATTATGAACGTCCTTATTTTACTCTTCGGGCTCCAGCATCCAGGTCAGTAGTTAATTAATTACTACTTTTGAACCTGATGAACTTTCAGTAAAAATCAACTATGGCTTATCCAATAAAATCTTTTTTCTATCTGATTATTATCACTGCTTTTATAGTAAGTTGTTCCAATTCAGGCAAACAGTATTTTACGGATGAAGTGTCTGATTTCAAAATCCTGTTCCCTGGTAAACCAACAACTTCCGAGCGCACAATTGTATTCCCGTTCGGTTCGTTTTCCGGGAAAAAATTCAGCATGGAAACAACAACCGGGCTTAACACATCCTACTCGGTGACTTGCATTGAGCTACCGGCCAACATTGTTCATTCCGATTCCATGAATCTTCTGTCTCAATTATTTGCAATCACTCAAGCAGATTACCTGCAACAATTCGGAGAAGGCGGATTAATCAACACTTGGGTCAAAAGCGTTAATAAATATCCGGGAAGAGAGTATGTCTGGGCTGATATCAGGAACAATAAAGGATACACAAGGCGTGTTTTCTATGTTGAAGACAAACTATATCTTTTGGAAATCGGCTATAACACAAGTAATCAGCACAACGTTGAAATCAATGAATTCCTGGATTCATTCCAACTTTTAAGTAAGGAGATCAATCCAAACCCGGAACCGGAACCAAGCATTCCGGTAAAGAAATTTGTTATTGACTTTCCGGGAGCCACCGAAACCAGAAGAATGGTTATTCAGGGAACAACCGGACCTACCTATATAGTTACCGAAATGTACAAACCCAATTCCGGCAGACGGTTTGATGAGTTTGGTAATTTTGCCTACGGGGTAAACTATATCGATTTCCAAAAAGAAGAGATCCTGAAAATGCCTGAAGACCTTCAAAGAAACTTCATTTACGAAAACGCTGTAAATAGCCCTATGATACAAAACGGGGGAAGAATAATCAGCAACCTTGAGTCAACAATAAACGGTAATTGGTGTATTGAAACAAAGGCACTCATTTTAAACGGACAAATTGAATTCACAGCCAAATCATTCTTTAAGAACAAATACCTGTACCAAGTGCTCGTTCTTTCAGCGGTGACCAAAGGAGACAACCCTACCTCTAAAGAGTTCATGGAATCTTTCCGTCTTAAATAGCCGCTTATTTGACTCAAATCTAATCTTGTAACAATTTTATTTCTATCTTTGCACCCCGCTAAGTGTGTCTTGGCGGTATTTTAGTATTAATAACAAATTAGTTTAATTATGAATTCTTACGAAACTGTTTTCATTCTTACTCCCGTTTTGTCTGAAGACCAGGCAAAGGAAGCAGTGCAAAAGTACGAAAGCGAATTGGCTGCCATGGGTGGTAAATTAACGCATTCTGAGAGCTGGGGCCTAAAAAAATTGGCTTACCCGATCCAAAAGAAATCAACTGGTTTCTATTTCTTATTCCAATTCGATGGCGAAGGTTCCGTTATCGCTGACTTGGAGTTGATTATGAAACGTGACGAGCGCATCATGCGTTTCTTGACTGTGAAAATGGACAAGGATCACTTTGCTTACGCTGAGAAACGTCGCAAAAAAATGAGCGGAGCTCCAGTTGAAGCTTAAATTTATTCACGTTTAAAATTTTAAAAACATGTCACAAAACGATATTCGCTATCTTACTCCGATTAACATCGAGATCAAAAAAGATAAATATTGCCGTTTCAAAAAAAGCGGGATTAAATTCATCGATTTCAAGGATGCTACTTTCTTGTTGCGTTTGGTAAATGAGCAAGGTAAAATTTTACCTCGTCGTATTACCGGAACTTCTGCGAAATACCAGAAGAGAGTTAATAAAGCTATTAAACGTGCTCGTCACTTGGCTATCTTGCCATATGTTGGGGATATGTTGAAATAGTCGTCCATTTTAATTTAAAAGACAAGAAATCATGGAAGTAATTCTTAAGAAAAACATCGATAAATTAGGTTACAAGGATGATGTTGTAACTGTTAAGCCAGGATACGGACGTAACTTCTTGATTCCTCAAGGTTACGCTTCTTTGGCTACTCCTTCTGCGAAAAAAGCGCACGAGGATATGATGAAGCAACGTTCTCATAAAGAGTCCAAAATCGTTGCTGAGGCTGAAGCAATCGCAGCTAAATTGGCAGATGTTACTGTAAAAATCAGCACAAAAGTTGGTGAGAACGGTAAAATCTTCGGTTCAGTAAACACAGTTCAATTGTCTGAGGCATTGAAAGCTGCTGGATTCGACATCGATCGTAAATCGTTGAAAATTAAAGACGAACCAATCAAAGAAGTTGGAACGTTCGAAGCTGAAGCGAACTTACACAAAGGTGTTAAGCCAGTATTCAAATTTGAAGTGGTAGGAGAATAATTTTTCCCAAACTACATATTGAAATCCCGTTGTTCTTTGAGCAGCGGGATTTTTTTGTTTCCATACAGGCGATTGAAATCCATGATCCTAAATTTCCCGCAGATTTCACGGATTACGCAGAAAGGTATTCCAATCTTATCAAGGAACACACTACACTCATTTAATCTGCGAGATCAGCGGACTATTTTTTATTTAAGTAATCCTTCTTGCTTCAAGTGCTCAACGATTATGCTTTCCAACTCGACCTCCAATTGTTCTCCATATCCTTCAGATGAATAAATCAATTCTCCCTTGTTATTCATTAAAAAAATAGTAGGATAACCTGACACTTTAAATTCCTCATTCAATTTGTTCGGACTTACTGCTAACGAATAACCGATTTGCTTTTTCTTAATGAACTCATAGAACCGCTCGTCAACCGGATCAATGTCATTAATTCCAACTACTAAAAGACCTCTTCCTTTCAAATCATACTTCTTGTTTAGCTTATTCAGAAAAGGAATTGCCTTTAAACATGGGTAACAGCTTTGATAGTAAAAATCAAACAACACCAATCCATAAGAAAGATTAGTCGAAGTATAATTTATCTTCTTATTTGTCATAAACTCCCAATCCGGAACTTTGCTACCAACCAATAGTTTTTCATCTGATTCATTTTCACTAACAACATATTCACTAAGGTGAATACCATTTTTCACAAAATAATCCGGGGTTTTAAATTTATGATTCTCTTGATTACCCAAAGAATAAGAAGTGAGATTGAATTCATCGTATTGTTCTAAAGTATCTCCAGATAAATCCACTTGATAATAGACAGAATAACGTATCGGAATATTATCTTTTTCGTTAATCCAAAAGTCCAAAGCTGAGTTTAATATTTCAACAGCATCATTCGTGTCTTTTAATGGAACAAACCTATAATGAACCGTCATATTAGAACCTATCTTTTCTTCACCTATAAACTGTATTAAATTTGTGTCAAGTTCTGACATTTCCGAATTGCGAAAGTCATTCAAAGGATTGAAAAATTCGTAATTATGTTGAAGCGAAATTAGTTCATTTAAGGCCTGCTTACTCTGAAACAATTTGGCTTCTTTCTTTGAGCCTGAAATAAACTGATTATAGTTGTAAGAATAAAAATCCGAATTAGTTGATATCGTTCGATTCGCATCAAAATAAACCCCAAAAATGGTATCTAATGAATCTCTTTTGAAAACACAATCCAAATATTTAAAAGCCGTATCCGAAGACATAAGATACTTCGTTTTATATGACATTTTATAAGCCCCGTTTTCAATCTAAGCACATTTAATGCATGAATTGTTCCACAATGTGAAATTGCTATTTTGTGAATAGGACGAAATACTCATTGTAAAAAAGAAAAATCCGAACACAAAAATATTCATAGAAGAAACCTTGAAAGCAAATACTAGTTATTGAAGAAAAACAAGTATACAAAAATTAAATTAAAATGCACAAATGTGCGCAATGATTTTTCCACTCAATTTAATGACCATCCTTCGCGTCCTCTGTGTCTTTGCGTTAAAAAATGGAGCATTGATTTTTTATTGAACCGCAAAGTGGCAAAGGACGCAAAGTCAAAATGCGGTAAAATATTTCCATCAACCAAACCGATCTTTTCGCATCTTTACGTTACAAATTAAATCACACAGTCATGGCAATAGCAGTAGGAGACAAATGTCCGACATTCAAACTAAAAGATCAGAACAACACAGACTTTGATATTCAATCCGTACTTGGGAAAAAAGTATTGGTCATTTATTTCTACCCGAAGGACGATACACCCGGGTGCACCGCAGAAGCTTGTTCGTTCAGGGACAGTTACGAGGACTTCAAGGACTTGGGTTGTGATGTCATCGGCATCTCCAGTGACTCGCCCGAAAAACATGCGAAATTTGCAGAAAAACACCGCCTGAGCTTCACCTTACTTGCCGATACTTCCAAGACAGTCCGCAAAGAGTTCGGAGTTCCGGGAAACCTATTCGGATTGATCCCCGGAAGAGTTACTTATATCATTGATAAAAAAGGAATTGTTCGACACATCTATAATTCATTGACAAATGCTGCCGGACATATTGAAGAATCCATTAATGCTGTAAAAACGATTACGAATGAAGAAGCTTAGTTTTTTAGTCCTAACCGCAATTAGCACCTCTTTTTTAATTGCATCCTGTACACATGAAGAGGAGCAAACCTGTAACGAAGAACAAGTAAGGGTTGAACCCAAAAAGGGGAATGAATTTGACCAAGCACTGGCAAGCGAATTGGGTGCGGATGATTACGGGATGAGGCATTACGTCATCGCTTTCCTGAAGAAAGGTCCGAACCAGGATCAAAGTGAAGAGGAAGTGAGACGTTTACAGCGCGCGCACATGGACAACATCGGGAAACTGGCGGAACAACGCAAATTAGTTGTCGCAGGTCCATTCATGGATGATACCGAATTGCGCGGGATCTACATCTTCGATGTGGAAACGGTGGAGGAAGCGGAGGAATTGACCAAAACGGATCCTGCGATCAAAGCCGGAAGATTGGTCATGGAATTGCATCCCTGGTATGGCTCAGCCGCATTGATCAAAACTGCTGAAATTCATAAAACGGTTTCCAAAAAAGAGATCTAGAACAGTTCGTCTACCTTCTTAACACGGTAATTAAAGATTCCTTCGAGCTGTTTTCTGACAAAAAGCCAGTGGACAAATCGTCCAAGAAATCCGAATGGCAATGAATAACTGACGATATCTGTCATTTCGACTCCTCCTTCCACTTCTTTGAAGTGATGTTCGTGATGCCACATCTTGTAGGGTCCCTGACGCTGTTCGTCTACAAAATAACTTCCATCTTTCACATAGGTAATTTCCGTTACCCAATTCATCGGGATGTGCAAAACAGGAGAAACTTTGTAGCTGATAATCAATCCGTGATACATCTCGTCCGGAACAGGAGTCAATACCTTAAAGCCCATATAATCGGGAGTGATAACCTGCAAATTAGCAGGTGCGGAAAAAAATCTCCAACAGGTTTCCAGGTCAGTTTTTACAAATTGTGTACGCTTAAGCTGATACATAAAACAGAATTGTTTTTACGACAATACAACTAGTACTTATCAGCATAAAAATAGCTAAAAATGAGACTCCGTAGTTACTTGTGAATTCAGTTACTTCGTGAATGTTCTTACAAAGGGAACAATTCAGTTACTTTTTTGATCCGGTAATCAAAAATGCCTTCGAGTTGTTTTCGAATGAAGAGCCAGTGTACAAATCTGCCAATAAAACCCAAGGGCATGCGGTAGCTGATAATATCTGTCATTTCCACACCTCCTTCCACTTCTTTGAAGTGATGTTCGTGATGCCATAGCTTATACGGACCCTGACGCTGTTCGTCTATGAAATAATCCTCATTTCGAAGCGCTTTTATTTCACTGATCCAACCCAAGGGAATCCTCAAAATCGGACGAATCGTGTAACGGATGATCAATCCTTCGTACATCTCATCAGGAACAGCAGTCAATACCCTAAAATCGATATAATCCGGTGTGATGACATGCAGGTTCGCTGGCGCAGAAAAAAAATTCCAACACGTTTTGAGATCCGTCTTTATAAATTGTGTGCGTTTGAGTTGATACATTCCGTTGAATTAAGATGCTTTCAACTAAATGTAACCAAACCTGCTCTGGTTTTAAAACAGATTCACACGTTTTAACAACTCGGCACGGTGCGCTTCACTGACCGGAATCTCTTTCCCATCCATCAACATCAATGATTTGGGATTGATTTGTGAGATTTGTGTGATATTGACCAGATAGGAACGATGAACCCGCAAGAAATCCTTCAAAGGCAATTTGGCTTCCACGTGCTTCAAACTGTAACTGATAATGAACTTGGATTCCTTGGTATACAGGATCGAATAGTTATCACATGCTTCCACATAACTGATATCTGAATAAGCCAGCTTTACCAATTTCTGTTTGTCCTTGATGAAAAAGTAGGTGTTTGCCAAGACCGAATTTGCAAAAACAACTCCTGCGTTCGACTTCCGGATTTGAAATGCATGCCAGGCCAATTCGATTTGAGTAGCCAAATCGTCCTTTCTGAAAGGTTTCATGATAAATCCTGCAGGATTGGTCAATTTTACCCGATCCAAGGTTTTTGCATCCGTATTTGAAGTAACGAACAGAAACGGAATCTTCAGTTGCTGATTGACAAAATGAGCCAGATCAACACCATCTGGTCCGGCTCCAAGATTAATATCCAAGAGTAACAAATCCGGTTTACTATCCTGCACCAATTTTTTCGCACTATCAAAATTATCCGCTTTCCCAACAACTTCAAAACCCGCATCTAACAGACACTGTTCCAAATAATCCATGATGATCGACTCATCCTCCACTATGAATAATTTCAATTTACTCATGACCTTAGTTTGTAATTTGAAATAAATAACTCCACTTTCAATCCTTGATCCGAATCCGTTTCGACCAAGTTTGCTTTCAGCTTACGCGCCATCGACTGAATCAGTTTGGTTCCAAAATTGGTACCTGAACCCGGGTTCGTTTTCCCTACTCCATTATCTGAAACTGTCAATACCAGCTGATTATCCTTCTCTTTTAAGCTGATATAAAATTTAGGATAATCTTGTTTCCCAAAAGCATATTTACAAGAATTTGTGATTAATTCCGCTACTATCAATCCAATTGGCAAGGCGGTTTCAATATCCAAACTTACCTCATCGTATTCTGAATGCAATTCGATTTCCTTTTTCTGATCGGTTGCAAAGTGACGAATGACATCCTGAACCAATTCATCCAGATAAGAACGAATATGGACTGCATGCATATTATCCGATTGGTACAACTTCTGATGAATAGTGGAAATTGCATTGATGCGGTTCAAACTGTCTTCTATCAGCTGAATGGATTCCGGATCTTTCAGATCGCGCGCCTGTAAATCCAAAATGGCATAAATCATCTGCAAATTGTTCTTCACGCGATGATGGATCTCCCCCATCATGGATTCCTTTTGCTCCAAACTGGCTTGGGTCATCTCCACTTTCTGCTCCAAAAGTACATTGATCCGCTTCTTGTTCCGGAATAGGAAAAACAGCAAGACGGAGACTAACAGGACAACGAAAATGATCGCTACCAGGGTGATCATTTGCCAAAAGTGATTTTCAGCCTGGATCCGCTGTTTGAATTTGATTTCCTTCACTTCAAACCGGGCTTGCATCTCGGCTAAGGCTATACTTTTATTCTCTGTGAAAATCGCATCACTCAGAATCGTATACTTATTCAAACTTTGATATGCCTTTTTGTAATCGCCTTCCGCAAAATAAATTCGCGACAAGATCTCATGTGCAAAAACCTCCCTTTCCTTCGCTCCGATTTTCCGGGATAAATGCAACGCTTTGAGTGAATACTCTTTTGCAATACTGAATTGCTTTAGGTCGAAATAGCAATTTGCAAGTCCGAGATAAGCAGATTCGAGGTTATAATCGTTGTCATACTCCTTAAAGTTTGCTGATGCTCGCTCAAAATAAGCAATTGCTTTTTTATAGTCTTTTTGATCGTGATAAATTTTACCCAATGAATTATAAGCGCCACCAAGTCCATCCAACTGGTCAGTCTTTTTATAGAGCTCGATTGCTTGCTTAAAATTTGCTTCTGCCTCCTTGGTTTTATTCTGATAAGAAAATGTAATTCCCTGATTGACCAAGGCATTTGCCAAATCCTCCTCCAGATGAAGCTCCTTACAAAGGTCTATTGCTTTCTGATGATAATAATCCGCATTTTCATATTGATATTGAGAAAAGTAACAAATACCTAATTGAGAATAACAATAACTCAGGTTTTCCAAATCGTTCTCCTTTTGGAACAAGTAGATCGCCCGCTGAAAATAAGTAATTGCAACCTTCGCCTTTCCCTGAATATCATTTGCAATCGCCAAATTCATGCAAGCAAAAGCTTCACCCGACTGATAGTCAATTGATTTGGATAAACGCAGTGCTTTTGAGCTTAATTCAATCGATTTTTTGACATCTGTCGTATAGAGAATCTCACTTTTCAAATTAAGCGAATCGATCCTTGCAGTCTTTTTTTGACTGAAAATACTGTTTGCCAATAAGGCAAAAACCAGGAGAAGGATAAACCGATTCATTTCGCCATAAAATTAATGCCATTTACTCATAATGTACCCGAACTCATCCTTTTTTTTTGAGTATTGAACCCACAAACAAGACTTTTGCTGCAGAATTTGAAACTATGAAGAACAAATTACCAATTCAGTTAGGTAAAAACAAGCTATTCCCTATAAAAAACCACTGTTCTGATCAGAAAATAACGGAATACGGTCTTACAAAACCGGTCGAAATAATTAACCATCACCTAAATCAAACCCTATAGTCATGTTTACAGAAACTATAACCTTCAAACATTGGGTGTTCGATGTACCGAGTAAACTAACTCGCAAAATCTATGAGAACACCCTATGTGGGTATTCAGAATTCCACGTTCAGGAATTTCGATCTTATTTTAAGTATCAAGATGAAATTTTCACTACGGAGATCAAAGACCTGTTAAGCAACCTGGGAATCGATTACAAAAAAGATACTTTTTTAAAGCTCATTGAAGACGAGAAAGGAAACGAATCTTTTATCATCACCTATCAGTTCTTAGGAAGCATGGAAGTCAGTTCTCCAGAGCGTATGCTGGAGCCTTTTATCCTGAACGAACTGGAATATGAAGCGATTAACCGAAAGATGAGCATCGCCTTTTACCAAGTGGAAGAAACAATGATTGGGAAGGACATTATTTATGCAGAGATTTTGTTTCGGATGATGTAAAACTTGTAATTTATTTTGATAAACTAAACGTAATTGGAAGGGAAAAGACACTATTTACCGCCTTGCCTTCAATGAACCCAGGATTCCAGTTCGGCATAGATTTAACCACCCGAATAGCCTCTTCGTCCAAAAGTGGGTGCACCGATTTCTTAAGTGTCACATTTGTTATTTTTCCTTTATCGGATACAACAAACTGGATATAAACCTTGCCTTGAATCCCATTTTCCTGAGCTTCTTTTGGATATTTTATATGGCTAGCAAGATAACTAATCAAGGCTGCTCGTCCTTCTTTGAATTCTGCTGGTGAGCTGCGCGGGAAATACTTTGTTTTTTTTCCATTTTCAAGATAACATGCCTTCTCTTTCAAAACCCCATTGTTGAAGGTTTCTTTTCTCTTGATTTTTCCATTTTCATAATAGACTATAAAGTCTCCATGGTTCACTCCATCTACAAATTCTTCGGTGGAATACAATTCACCAGTAGCATAGTATGATATCATTTGGCCATTTTGCTTTCCATCCTTATAAAGCATTTTTGATGAAATGGCCCCTCCTTTTCTGTAATAATTAAATTCCCCTTCCTTAATGGTTTGGGCATAATCCTTGAACGCACCAGTCATTTGAACAGAATCAGATTCTATAAAGTAATCCGTGACACGATACAGGTTATCGGTTTCTTTTATAATTCGATAGTACTTTGCAGAATCAATCTGTTTGGTAACAGCCCAAGTCTTATCAAAATAGATAGTATCGCGTTTGTTCTGGGCTAATGAGAGTAAGCTAACGGAGATTAATAAGGTGGTCGAAAGAAACTTCATAGTTATTTTTCAATTTAAGTTTGGCAAAGATAGTTATCGGGGCGGAATTAAATTTCAACCAGTTCAATCGGCAATCCATCCGGATCTGCAAAGAAGGCAAAACGTTTACCGGTGAATTCATCCACTCTTATAGGCTCGCAGAACACCTGTTTCGATGAGAGCTCTTTGATGGAATCCTCGATGTTTTCAACGGAAAAAGCCAGGTGTCTCAACCCGCTTGCTTCAGGTCGTGAAGGTCGATTGGGAGGATCCGGAAATGAAAACAATTCGATGCAATAAACCCCATTCAGGATGAGGTCTAATTTGTATGAATCGCGCTCCGTCCGGTAATTTTCCGCCAGAATCTCGAAACCGAGAACTTCTGTATAGAATCGCTTGGAGCGTTCATAATCCGAACAGATAATCGCAATATGATGAACGGATTTGAGCATCCGATTAAATGTACGTGTTTGATGACAGATAATTCTTCACATAATCCGCAATCCCTTCTTCCAGGGTGTGGAAAGGGACATCATACCCCTGACCGATCAGTTTCTGCATGTTCGCCTCTGTAAAATACTGATACTTGTCGCGGATATCTTCCGGAGTGTCGATGAATGAAATTTGTGGTTCCTTATCTAATGCCTTAAAGGTATTGGTAGCCAAATCCAGGAATGTACGCGCTTTGCCGGAACCCAAATTATAGATTCCCGATTTTGCCGTTCCTTTCATCAAAAATTCAATCACGGAAACCAGATCTTTTACATAAACAAAGTCACGCATCTGACCACCGTCCGTATAATTCGGATTGTGGGAACGAAACAGTTTCATCGACCCGTGTTCTTTCACCTGATTGAATGTATGGAAAATCACCGAAGCCATTCTTCCTTTGTGGTATTCGTTCGGTCCGTAAACATTGAAGAATTTCAGTCCGTACCAATGAGGTGGTGTCTGCTTTTGCTCCAATGCCCAGATATCAAAAACCTGCTTCGACCAACCATACGGATTCAAAGGTTGCAGTTTCGGCATCGTTTCTTCGTTGTCATCGTATCCGAATTCACCCAAACCATAAGTCGCAGCAGAACTTGCATAAACCAACGGAATATTAAATCTCACACAATGATTCCAGACCATTTTGGAATAGTCCACATTCAGCTCATCAAAGATGGATTTGTCAAACTCGGTAGTATCAGTCCGCGCCCCGATATGCAAAACGCAGGTCACCTCATCTCCGAATTCAGTCATCCACTGGTCAAAATCGTTACGCTGAACCATAGCAACAAACAATTTTCCGTCGAGATTGGCAGCTTTCTCCGTTTTGGAAAAATCATCTACCAAAATTAGGTTGTTGATTCCTTTGCTATTTAATGTTCCAACGATACAACTTCCGATAAAACCTGCTGCTCCTGTAATGACAATCATGTGTGAAATATTTAGGGACAAATTTACGAAATCTTTATTCGTGAACCCTGCTTTTTTTAACAAGCTTCTGATTTCAAAAAGGGCATTATCGGCAAAAATTAGTAACTTTAGAGCCAATTTTCAACACTTGGAAACAGTATATATTACACGAAGAGAACATTTCAATGCAGCGCATAAACTATGGCGTGAGGAATGGTCTGACGAGAAGAACGAAGAAGTCTTCGGGAAGTGCAGCAACAAAAACTGGCATGGACATAACTTCGAATTGTTCGTGACCGTAAAAGGAGAACCCAATCCGGAAACCGGTTTCGTCATCAATTTGAAAGATTTGAGTGTCATTATCAAGGATCTGGTTATCGAACAACTGGACCATAAAAACCTGAATCTGGATGTTCCATTCTTGAAAGGGAAGCTCGCTTCAACTGAAAATCTGGCTATTGAGATCTGGAAAATCATTGATGCTCCGATCAAACAGGCTGGAGGTCAGCTTTGCAAGATCAAGTTGGTAGAAACAGAAAACAATTACGTAGAATATTTTGGTGGTAAAGAACCTTTTTAAATAATGGACACTTTGACTCCCCTCAGTATCCTTATGACTTTTACAGGAAAAGGTGGCTGAGCGGAGTCGAAGTCCCTTTTCAATTTTCAATTCAAACTCATGAGCGAATTCCATTACAACGACGAAACGACAGAAAACATTTCAGCCATTTACAAATCCGTTCTTACTCAAATCGGTGAAAACCCG
Source organism: Fluviicola taffensis DSM 16823 (assembly GCF_943372375.1). Taxonomy (GTDB): domain Bacteria; phylum Bacteroidota; class Bacteroidia; order Flavobacteriales_D; family Crocinitomicaceae; genus Fluviicola; species Fluviicola taffensis_A. Next base: position 172,934 of record NZ_CALRYJ010000005.1, read on the forward strand.
GAACGTGAGGGATTATTAAAAACTCCTGAGCGTGTTGCAAAATCATTGCAATTTTTAACGCAAGGATACGACATCAAACCGGAAGACATTTTAAAAACTGCTCTATTTCATGAGGAATACTCTGAAATGGTGATCGTAAAGGATATCGAAGTTTATTCCATGTGTGAACACCACATGCTTCCATTTTTCGGAAAGGCACATATCGCTTACATTCCAAATGGAACAATCGTCGGTTTGAGTAAAATTCCACGTGTTGTTGATGCCTTCAGCCGCAGATTGCAGGTTCAGGAGCGTTTGACGATCGAAATTCGCGATTGCATCCAACAGACATTGAAACCGAAAGGAGTTGCGGTTGTAATGGAATGCCAACACATGTGCATGCAGATGCGCGGTGTGCAAAAGCAAAATTCGGTGACCACTTCGAGTGCATTTACCGGATTGTTCCTGAGCAACGATTCTACCAGAAAAGAGTTTATTAATTTAGTACAGGCAAAATTGCATTAGATAAAAACGAACCAACTTATTACTAAATCACATGATTAGAAAACCACTTTTCTTAATCCTTACCGGTTTTTCGCTGCTTTGTTCCACACTGGTTTTTGGAACGGAAGGATTGAAATTCTCTTTGGAGAAAACAATTGTCAAAGTAAATTCGGATGGTTTCTATCAAACCTCCAATTATTTTGAGGGTTCCAATGAAACAGACAGAGAGCAGACCTTTCGCTTCTCTGTGATTGAAACAGAAAACCTTGCTTCAAAACAAGGAACCTTCATCATTAACGGGAAACCGAAAAAGATCAACTTCGAATCCAATCTGACGGTATCAACAATCAACTGGGGATCTGTTTTCAATGGAGTACGAACCTACAGTTTCAGCGTGCCGGCAAATTGCTTATTCAAGTTTGAATATCAAACAGCATCAAGTGAGCTCATTTTCCTAACCAATATTTTCAAAGACGGTATAAATGAAGCGGACGATTTCTTTTACGAAATCACACTTCCGGAGAACATGGAAGCATCATTCAGACATCGTGAAGGGAAAAGATCGGGACATTTTGTCATTACGAACCAGGACTTTCTTGCAGACGAAGAATGTATGTACTTTTTGATCCATCCAAAAGGAATGGAACCGAACCAATATTTCAATGATTGGTTTATCCAGAAAACAAAGAACCAGGAAGCCTTGAAGATGGATCTACTTCCTGAAGACTTGCGAAATCTGGCTAAGAAAGGAAAATCGTTGGAGTTGGCACAGGCATGTTACGAATATGTACAGGAAAATATTCTCTACCTGGATATTGAAAACGGATTGAATGCATTGATTCCAAGACAGGCGAATGAAACCATCACGAACAAATACGGGGATTGTAAGGACATGGCCATGCTTCTTCATCAAATGTTGCAAGCGTTCGGATTCGAATCCTATCTGAGCATCTCAAAAACCTCCATCAAAAAAGACACCTATGACTTCCCTTCCATTGCCATGGCAAATCACATGATCGTGTCGTTGATCTGGGAGAATAAGACCTACTACCTGGATGGAACGGAAAAACAATGCCTGTTCGGAGATCCGAGTATGCAAATCCTGGGAACAGAGGCATTCCTGCTTCAAAAAAAACAGAACCAATACCAAAAAGTGCCTGAAACATTGCTCTTTCAACCTAAATTATCACTTGATTATCAATTTTACCTGAACGAAAAAAGTCAACCGGCTTACCGTCTTAAAATGGTTTTCCAGGAAAAATTCGCGCTGATCTTCCGACATCTCCACAACTTTAACGGGATGGATGATAAAACGCAGAAAGTGGTGGATTATCTCATTCCATACGATCATAAAATCGACAGTTCATTCATGACGGAGCATCAAAAGACGATCTATGTTTCATGCAATCTTCCTTCGTCCTATTACAACATCGTCAATAACCAGCAGTACATCGATCTGAAATGTTTACCTGAACTAACGAAATTGATGGAAGTAGTCTACAGTAATGACAGTGCGCGTTTCGCAGCGGATTTTAACTTCTCATTCGATCATTTGAAATTCAAGTCGGGTTTTGACACAAGCAAGAACATCGATCTCAAGACCAACAATACCCAAAGCACCTTTGACTTGCATCTGACGAAAGAAAACTCCGGAAGCAAGGGCATTCTGGTGAATTATTGGAAAACCTACATCTTAAAACCTGCAACTTTTCAACCATGAAACCAGTTACTTTATCCATTCTATTTCTCTCATTCTTTATCCATCTTTCCTTCGCTGGAGATAAATACATCTGGCCCGAATTTTCAAACCCGGCTATTCCCGATTCACTAAAATCGGAAGATGCCATTTATTTTGAAAACCGCATTACGGTCGATTTCATGATGGATTACGAAACCTCTGTAGTTTATTTCAAACGAATAAAACTACTTTCAAAAAAAGGAATTGAAAATTTCATCAATCACGATTTATTCCAATTCAACAACGGAACAATCACCTTGAAAAAAGCCCGGATTATTAAGCCGGACGGATCCATCAAAGAACTCACCGATGAAAACATCAAGGAAACCTTCATTGATAACAAGAACAAATACGAATCCGATTATTACAAGCGCATTCAGTTTATCTTCCCCAATTTGGAAGTAGGAGATGTCATCGATGTCGTTTATCAGATTGATTATAAAAGCTACAGTCTTTCGCATTGTATTTATCTGGAAGATGATTTGTATTCTTTAAATTCACGCTTGTCACTTCGGAACTTCAGTAATTTCGAGTTAACCGTTTACCCTTCAAAGAATCTGAGCAATTATGTGGTAACGGACAAGAATTCTTCGCCCACTTTTTATTGGAATATCCAAGGAGTGAAAAAAAATTCCCAAAATGAATTCTCAGCACATCGCGCGGATGCTTCCAAGGTTGCCTATACTCTTTGGATGCCCAACGAAACCTTTTCATACGATCTGGTTTACTCAAAGGACTATGATCGCTACCACATGAATACGGGCTTCAAAAAAGCCGGTAAGGCATTCGACGACAGCGGTATTCTGAATCCGGAGCTCGGACCTATCGAGAATCTCAATGCAATCATTCACTTTTTCGAAACCGATTTTGAATGGAATGAGGATGAAGACATGCCGGAAAGCATTAATGCCGCGGACTGTTATTGGAAACGAATTATTGATGCCAAAATGTTCTTCCGACTAATCCAACAATATTTGGACGAAAATGACATTACCTATCATGTCGGTTTTACCAGAAATTTGAATGAAGGAGTTTTTGAACATGGATTTGTTGCGCTTTATCAATTGGACTATCGTTACCTCATCATTGAAAACATTATCGGAGAAAAACATTTTTTATTTGGTCCAACTAGCAAAAGCAGGTTCTACTATCTGGATGAAATCCCTGCAGCATGTGAAGGAAACCAATCCATCCTATTTACTGGCAACCGGGATAAAGTGGCTACCAGTGCAGTTCTGTTACCACAAAGTGATTTCAACGAGAACAAGCACACTGCAACCATTGTTTTGAAAACAGGACATCTTTCAGATAGCACTTTAGTCATCAACAGACGTGACAGTTTCAGTGGACAGCATTCTGTTTTCTTCCGAAACCCTTCCAGTTCCTATCGTTTCAAGATTATGAATGTATCGGACACCATACTCAAACCGTCGGAAGTAAAATACATCTATCCTTATCCCGTCAGTTTCAAACAAGAAGATACGGTAAGCACTTACTTTTCAAACTTTGATGAGAACTTGTATTCCTTCAATGCTGAAAAACTCATTCCGAATTTCATCTTTTTTGAAGGTGAAACCAAGGAACCAACAGCTGATTACAGTATCATTCCTTTCAGCAAACAGCAAAAATATTCCATCTACATTGAATCTCCTGCTTCCATCAAGATTGCAGATAAGATCACTTCATTGGTCAAAACGAATTCCGTAGGTTCCGTAAAAACGGAGATCATTCAAACGGATGCGAACAAGATTAAAATCAACTACGAGATCAAACTGGAAAAACGCATCCTTTCCAATGAAACAGAGAGCAATGAATACCTGGAACTGGTAAAGGAATGGGGAAATATAGTGATTAAAAAATGGATCCTTCAGGAAGGGTAATCCCAAATTTGAGTAAATTTAAACCTCTAAAAACAGACACATGAGTGAACTAATTGACAATTACAGCTTCGATACCGCTGAGAAACAAGCTGCAGCAAGAGTATTCTTTGGAAAAGTCTACGGATTTATGTTCTTTGCCTTGATCGTATCAGGTGCAATTGCATACCAATACGGAACAATTGAGTTTTACACAACTTATTTTTCGACTCTAACTCCAAAAGGATATCAACCTAACGCACTTTTTTATGTGGTGGTTTTTTCACCAATCGGGATCGCTTTGTTATTCCAGACCATGATCAACCGACTTTCATTTCCGGTGTTATTCGGATTGTTTTCCCTTTACAGTATCCTGATCGGGTTTGCATTATCCACCATCTTCATCCAATATTCGTTGGGATCCATCGCAGTAACTTTAGGAGTTACAGCCGGAACATTCGGAGTGATGGCAATCATGGGATACGTTACGAAAATCGACCTGACGAAAATGGGATCCATTCTATACATGGCATTCATCGGAATCTTCATCTCATCCATCGTTAACTTCTTCCTGAAAAGTGAAGCTTTCGACTACCTGATTTCCATTTTAGGAGTAATCGTCTTTACCGGATTGACAGCATATCATATGCAGCGATTGAAACAATTTGCACATGACTCCGAACTTTCTGCAGACGAAAAAAATAAACTAGCTCTTTTAGGAGGGTTCACCTTGTATGTTCTTTTCATCAATCTGTTCCTTTCACTGCTTCGTTTATTTGGAAGCCGGGATTGATCCGAGCATAACATTCTTTAAGTTAAAACCTGCTAAAATTCAAGTATAGCAGGTTTTTTTGTACTTACCTTTGCAGTATAAATTTACAAACAGATGATACCTCTCGGCCCAGCCATGCTCATAGGTTTAGTCTTCATGGGAATTGGACTAATTGTGAGCTGGCGCTTAAAAAGCAAATTTCAAGAATTCAGTAAAATTCCCTCTCAAAGTCGGTTAAGCGGTCGGGAAATTGCCGAACGTATGCTTCATGACTATCACATTTACGATGTAAGGGTAACCTGCATTCCAGGTCAATTGACAGATCATTACAATCCTGCCGATAAAACAGTGAACCTTTCAGAAGAAGTTTATCATGGAAGCAATGCGGCATCTTCAGCGATCGCAGCACATGAATGCGGTCATGCGGTTCAACATGCAAAAGCATATGCACCACTTCGCTGGCGGTCCAAATTAGTTCCATTACAACATGCTTCCGGGTTGTTTTTAAATATCCTGATGATGCTGACTTTCATTGGAGGAGCGATTTTGTTCGAATCATTCCCGATCAAATGGGTTCTTTGGGCGATTGTCATTGCTTACGGAGTCATTGCCTTATTCAGTCTGGTGACCCTTCCTGTGGAGTTTGATGCTTCAAGAAGAGCATTGAATTGGATCGAACATTCCGGAACAGCAACCAAAAGCGAATACGAACGCTCGAAAAAAGCATTGAATTTGGCTGCATCAACCTATGTGGTAGCCGCTTTGGGTGCCGTTGTCACGATGATTTATTACATTTTGAGATTAATTGGAGTAAACGATGATTAATTTCTTTTCATTTTTCAAACAAAACCTTACATTTGAAAAAAAATTGAAGTTATGTCAGAACACCATTCAGAACATCATTCAGATCACCACGAGAAGAATGACACTTTCTTTGAAAGTTCAACTGTAGGAATTGGGTTTGTGTACACAATCATCTTGTTGGCAATCATAGGATCGATTTACGCATTCGGATAGTATAAGGAGGAAAATAAATCCTCCTTTTTCATTTTATTGATTTCTTATTATGCCATTCAATTCAATTTTTGCTTGGGTCATAAAAAAGCGCTTGCATCAGATTGAGCTTTTTCGGAAGTATCCGGAAGATGTTCAAAATGAGCTGTTCGAAAAATTGATTGAACAAGGAAATCAGACCACTTACGGAAAAGAGAACCACTTTCATCAAATCAAATCTTACGAAGACTTTAAGAAATTAGTCCCGCTCAATAATTATGAATCCATGAAACCATGGATCGAACGATTGATGGAGGGAGAACAACATTTGCTCTGGTCCCAGGACACCAAATGGTTTGCAAAAAGTTCAGGAACAACAACGGATAGAAGCAAGTTCATTCCCGTTACCAAAGAATCCCTTGAAGATTGTCATTACAAAGGCGGAAAAGATTTATTGGCGCTTTATTACGAGAATTTCCCCAACAGAAAATTATATAAAGGAAAACACCTCATTATCGGGGGAAGTGCACAGGTTCTTCCCGTATCCGACAATGCATACCAAGGAGACTTATCTGCCATCATTCTGAAAAACCTTCCTTGGTGGGCTGAAATCAGGAGAACCCCTTCCAAGGAAATTGCCTTGATGACTGATTGGGAGGAAAAGATTGAACGCATGGCAAAAAGTACCATTGAAGAAGATGTGTACATCATTGCCGGGGTTCCGAGTTGGACGTTGGTGCTAGCGCGAAAAATATTGGAAATCACCGGGAAATCGAACTTACGAGAAGTTTGGCCCAATCTGGAACTCTTTATGCACGGAGGCGTGAGCTTTGAACCTTACAGGGAAGCATTCAGGGAAATGATCCCATTTGACGACATGCATTATGTGGAAACCTACAATGCTTCGGAAGGATTTTTCGGAATCCAGGATGTGGATGGCTCCAATGAACTCTTACTCATGCTGGATTATGGGATTTTCTATGAATTCATTCCCATGCACTCCTTTGAAGACACCGATTCCAAGATTATCCATAAACTGGACGAGGTGCAACTGGATGAAGAATATGCTCTCGTCATTTCAACCAATGCAGGTCTTTGGAGATACATTTTAGGAGACACCATCCGTTTTACCTCCAAAACTCCCTATCGTTTCAAATTATCAGGAAGAACCAAGCATTTCATCAATGCATTCGGAGAGGAACTGATCGTAAACAATTCGGATTTCGCCATTACGGAAGCTTCCTCCAAAACAAACGCCATTATCCGCGACTACACCGTTGCCCCTATTTACATGGATGGCAATACGCAGGGAAAACACGAATGGTTGATCGAATTTGACCGGGAACCGAATGATATCCAACGTTTTTTGACGCTTTTGGATGAGTCCCTTCGGGCTATCAATTCCGACTACGATGCAAAGCGAACCAAAAACCTGGCACTGGGAAGACCTTTGCTACACGTTTTAAAATCAGGGAGTTTTGATGCCTGGTTACAAAAAAAGGGTAAATTAGGAGGACAACACAAAGTGCCTCGTTTGATGAATACACGTGAAATCGTGGAACAAATCTTGCAAGAAACAGAATTCAAAACCATTGAATATGCATAGAATGCTCTTTTCATTCCTTCTGCTGCTTCCAATCTTGGGGCACTCACAGCAGGCATGGAAAGAACTTTGGCATTTGGATATCGATTCCACCGCAATCTGGGATATCGATCCGTTCCATCAAAGCATCATCTATCAAAATCAAAATATTCAAAAGCGGGATGCAAAAGGAGTAATCATGTTACAGGAAAGCATCAAATCTCTTGGGAATATTCAAAAAATCGATGCTCAAAACCCTTTGAAAATTGTCTTGTTCTCGGAAGATCAGCAAAGTGTCTGTTTTTTGGATAATGCTTTGGCACTTCAAGGTGATTGCATTTATCTGAGTGATCTGAATGTGAGTTTGGCAGCCAGTGTTAGCGCTTCCATTCAAACCGACCGAATTTGGATCTACGATGAACCGAATTCGAAAATAGAACTCATCACCCTTCGAAACAGTCAAGGTCAATTGGTGCAAAATGTCAAGGGCTTATTGAATATGAAGTCCATCGTGAACATGCAGGAAATTGACAACCGCTTGTATCTGTTTGATGAAATAAACCAGGTTGCCTGGTTTGATCAGTTTGGGAACTTTATTGATGTAGCGACTTTAACTCCCCACAAACCTATCTATCCCATTCAGGATTATTTTCTAATTGCCGAGGGAAAAAACATTCAGACTGTCAATCTAGATTCAGAATTCGTTTCCTTTTTCTTTGCCGGAGATTCCATTCTTGATTCAAAAATCTTAAAAATGGAGGTTTCAGGTGACCGTCTCTATGTTCAGACTCAGAGTAGGCTTTATTGTTTCCGAATTCTTCCTCCGACAAATTAATCGCAGATAAAAAGTAGGTACGCGATTAAACGCGCACCTACTTTTTTCAATTCCACATACTCAATTTTTCCATTCACCAAGTCAATTCGGGTAATCACACAGCAGTAATTATTTTTTGAACAAAGGGCAATTTATGTAGGCAGATTTCGTAATTTAGTCACCCCGAAAAACTTATAAATTATGCATATTGCAGTAGCTGGAAATATTGGATCTGGAAAGACGACTCTTACAAAAATGTTGGCAAAACATTATAACTGGGAGACTCATTACGAGGACGTTGAACACAATCCTTATCTAAATGATTTCTATGAAGATATGCAGCGCTGGTCTTTCAATTTGCAGATCTACTATTTGAATTCCCGTTTCACACAGATTCAGGAAATCAAAAACAGTACAGCTCATGTGATTCAGGACAGAACTATTTATGAGGATGCATTTATTTTCGCGCCGAATCTTCATTCCATGGGATTGATGACCACACGCGATTTTGAAAACTATTTTTCATTATTCAACCTGATGGATTCTTTCGTTTCCGCTCCCGATCTATTGATCTACCTTAGAGCATCTGTTCCCACTTTGGTAAACCAGATCCAGCAGCGTGGAAGAGAATACGAAGAAAGTATCCGTTTAGATTACTTAAAACGTTTGAATGAGCGTTATGAAGCCTGGATTTCAACCTACGACAATGGTAAGCTCCTGATTATCGACGTGGACAATAATTCGTTCCCGGATAACCAGGAAGACTTAGGGAAAATCATCCAATCAATTGATGCTGAAATAAACGGACTATTCTAAGAATAAGTCCTCCATTCCATCCAATTCAGAGAAATCCTTCAGAAGAAGTGCCAAATCGGTTAAGATTGCGTCTTTTTGGTCATCTCTATGTTCTGTCTGACCAAAATATTCGGTCAATAGAAGCTGTGATTCCAAAATAGCTGATTCCGGTGCAACGGTTTCAAAATTCTCTATCAATGTGATCGCCTCAAGCGCATCGAGGAAATCCCCTTCGATTCCAAACAAGACGAAATCTGCCAAATAATCGGAGAAATCCAATTTCGAATTCCAAAAAGTAGTCACCAATTTTCTGCGCAAATGTGCGTTCAATGGATTTTTAAAGGCTTCTATTAAAGGTTCAATGGATGGAGTATCCTTTAAACTTTGAAATAAATCCATAACCAGGGCCTCATTTTCGCTCGACAAACCGGATCTCCAAACCTCCATGATCGGCTCAATGACGCTTGCATGACCGTGAACAGCAAATGCCTTGATGGCACCGGCAATCTTCAATTCGTCCTTGCTTTGCAAATCACTCAATAACTGACTTATCTTTAACTTATCCTGTTTATTCAAATTGCTTTTCGACACCTGATTATTTTTTTTACAAAAGTACGAAATACCACTATCTTTGACCTACTATGAATTGGAAGATTTACGTCCTTTTTTCAGGACTCTCTATTGGGCTTAATTCCTGCGTTTTGGATGAAGCAAAACCAAGTGTACATGAAAAAGTTGTAGTGTATACTGATTTTTACTGTCCGGCAGATAGTCTGTTCATCCAGGAATTCGAGGAATCCAAAAAGATCTCCGTCCAAGTCGTTTATCAGACAAAGGACGAAATTGCCAGATCAATCCAGAAAAACAAATTCAATACCGGAATCGATGTGCTCTTATTGTCTTCTGACAGTTTAAGGGAAGCCCTGTACAACCAGAGTTTGTTCAGTCAGTTAAGAAGTCGTATTTTTTTCAGGAATATGGACCGTCAGTTTAGCAATAACCACGGATACTGGGTTCCAATTTGTCATAATCCGCTTGTCCTGGTCACTCAGAAGGACTCCAGTTCCAACTGTATCAACCTGAACTGGGAGAAATTAAAAAAGGACAGTATTCATCCTAAGATGGAAGTCGAATCCAATTTGAATGCTTATTTGGTGAAATTGGGAAAAACAAGCAAATTTTCATCCATCGCCAAGAGTAAAGCGCCCACTAACCCAAACTACCGAATTTATACACTAAGTCAGATTGCCGCATTCTCAGATAAGGATTTTCACTATGAGAAATCCAATTGTTTTTATTTCCTGGTTGAAAACCAACGCTTCATGACTAATTTCACGAGCATCAGCTTGTATAAACACAGCAGGAATAAAGTCGCCTCCCAACAGTTCATCGAGTTCTTTTGCAGGTATCAGCACCAGATAGCATCCAATCGAAATCAGCTATCCACCTTCAAGACGATACAACCTAATTTTTTAATTCGGGGACTCGAGATTCACTAGGTTTTGTAAGTAGCTTAAAATTAATTTGTTAAATTTTGAATAAGATTTTAAATTTATATTACATTTAAATAATCTTTACGCTACACTATTATGAATTCTACCGTGCTAATCAATACGGATCGAATACTATTAAACCCAGATAACCGTAAACAAACCTTCGGACTACTCGTCATCTCTTACCTGATGGTAAGCGCGCTATTCTTGGTTCTTTCGATTCAATTAACAGATCATTTTTCAGTTCCTTTATTAACTGCCATAAGCCTTGCTATTCTTTTCACTATTTGGGTGAAGATTATCCGCGTCACTTTGGCAACAGGTTACATTAAAAATGATGTAGTCATTCTTAAACTGCTCTCTGAGCGTTCGTATGTTTTGGAATTTATCTGCATCAAAAAAGCGCGTTCATTCTCCTTATTGGGAATATCGATCACTTTGTTGAAATTCAAATTTGACGGGGTCATCTACCACACCATTCTATGTGGAAAACCAATGCAGGGTGGAACCATTGAAACTGTTCTGAAAGAGCATAAAAAGGCTCATAAAGAGAGTTTCAAAAAAGGCAAGCCATAAGCCGGGTTCTGTACATCCGGATCCACCGAGGCGGATCCGGACTGACTGTCATTTATCTAGCACTGATGTCACCATCAGCGTCTATCGATCTACCCTCCAAGCATCTCCCGCCGAAACGAAAAAAGAGAACGAGCAGCCCTACTCGCTTGGTTTACATGATCTTTCAGCCCGTGAGGTTTACCTAGCTTCCGAATGTCGCCACCGGAACGGTGAGCTCTTACCTCCCCTTTTCACCCTTACCCTGACGTTCTTACGAAGTCCGGGCGGTTTATTTTCTGCTGCACTTTCTGTACCCATCCGGTTACCCAAATGAATCCTTCCTGTTAGGAAGCACGGTTACTCTATGCTGCCCGGACTTTCCTCGTTCCGCCGAAACGGACCGCGACAGTCGGCTTGCTTGATGCGAAATTACGTTTATTTAATGAATTTTACGGATGAATATCCATTTGGAAACAAAACAACCAGGGAATAAGATCCCGAAGCCAATTGAGAGACATCAATTACCTGATCTTTGGAAGTACCTGAAGTTTTACTCCAAACCCTTCCTGAATCATCCACGATACAGAAGTCACTTGCCAATTCCTGCGTTGAAACATGCAATTCATTCACTACCGGATTCGGATAAAACGAAACAGTCAATTCAGTTTCAGTTAATCCCAAACCATTGAAATTATCGCGGTATTCAATTGCTGTAACCGTTTCATTTCCTCCGATCTCATTGGTGCGAATTTTCATCACCGCTTCCTTATCCGAAGTGGATCTCCATTCGTACTCATGCGTCAATGGAACCGGAATAGGTATCCACATACCAAATCCCTGAAAGGTGATATAAATGGAATCCAATTCATCAATCACGTGGTGAATACGCAATGCATCGAACTGACCGAATGGTGTTTTTACAGTTCCCCAACCATCCACATTCGTAACACGGTGACGGTACTGTCTCCATTTCGCATCATAAATCGGATTCAAATCCAGATTCGTGTATCCGCGTGATTCATAATTATTCCCGTAAGTCATTGGAAGTGCATAACGCGTTTCGATCGTATCCGAACGGAAACCAAGACCTTGTCCGCTGCTCACTATTTCATATCCGATCGAAGTGATCGCACTGCTTGTCTTTCTTGTAAAGGCATTCAATTCATCAATTTGGATCGGTAAAAACGAAGATGCCTGATCCAATGGCAAATCAGTGGACGAATTGAAGTAAGTTGCCTTGTATTGAGTCGGAGCAAAACTTCCGAACTGGATAATTGACAAGCCGCTAATTTGACTGCTTGGGCGGGTGATCAGATTTCGTTGACTCTGAGGAACCATCGTTGAAAAGTCCCACGTATAGTTAGCACCTGTTGTGGAATAATCAATCGTCGGATCAGTCAATGTACTGAAAATATAGGTTTCACTCGGTCCGGCAAAATGCTGATCCGTCAATGTGATTTGTCCAAAAGAAATCGAGCTTAACGCAAGAAAAGGGAGTAGCAAATGTTTCATTCTAAAGTAGTTTCAACAAATATATGAAACTTATTGAACTCAAGCTACTTGGAAAATGTTCTTCTTATCACAATTTGCCCGTTCACAGGGAAAGTTGTTGATTTACCCAAATAATAATCCGTATGGAAAGGTCTCAATATATCTGCATTCACTTTCGCACCGATACTGTATTTCGGAGAAAGGTTATAATAGTATTGGAATCCGAATTCCATGCTCAATGAATTGGAGTGTTCCACTTTACCTGTATACGAATCTTCACGCTGAACAACCTGGTTCTGCATGATCTGTTCTTTTCCGTGAACAAAGAGTTGAATCCCCGGAGTGACACCGAAAGAAATTTCCGACTTTCTGAAAGCATAACCGAATTTCAAAGGAATATCTATGGAATACAATTGTTTCACAGAAACTGTTCTCACGATGTTTGGAGAGAAGTTTGTTTCCCGATAATCCAGTCCGCCAAATCCTTCCATACGTGCCTGCAAACCGAAGCTCACGAAAGCATTATCAATTCGTTTGGTATAACCACCACCCAGAACTGCTCCACCTACGACATTTCTTTTCTGATCGGAAGACAGATAAGGAGACTGACCAATGGTTGGTCCTAACTCCAAATACCACTGATTTGATTCATTAGAAACTTTCTTAGGTAAACCTGCAATTTCATCGTGAGGAGCGTTTTCGTAACGGGGTTCCAAATTGAGAGAATCCAGTTCAGAATGAGAAAGAGAGAGAGAATGAAGATTGGAATCATCCTTCGGATCTAAGATTACAGCCCTGTCTTCCTTATTTTCTCTGTTCTCGTTTATTAACTGAAGTGGTACTTCTTTTTCTACATTGTCATTAAATTCCTGTTTATGCAGTTGTCTTTTCTGCGCTCTGAAGGTTTTCTTGATTTTCGTATTCGTGTTTATGGCAATATCTGCAGATTGAACCGATGTATTTTCAGCTATCACTGAAGGTTCATTTTGTGGGGTGTGAGTTTGAGGGCTTAGTGTGAGAGCAGATAAATCATCATTCTGTTTCCCATTATCCATCTGTTTCGGTGCGGAGTGTGAGTGTGAAGTTTGCTTTTGGTCCAGATGATCAATTTCTACCGGATTTGGAGGATAGAACAAAACGATTCCAAACAAAACAGCTGTTGCCGCCAATGGAATCCAGTAAAATCCTCGCTTCGATTTCTTCTCGGCCGGAAGCATTGCCTCCATTTCAGACCAGAATTCAGGAACAAAAAGGGACTCCTGTCCTTCAGATGCATGTGCATCTCTGAACAACTGATCCAGCTCTTCGTCGCTAATATGTCGATTTGAATATTTCATATCACAAAACGTTTTTCATATCTATTCTCCATCAATTCGAGTCTTTCTCTAAGCAATTTTCGCGCGGTCGAAAGGTGCCATTTTGAGGTTCCTTCGGAAATCTCGAGTAAGTCTCCGATCTCCTTGTGATTATATCCGTCAATTATATACAAGGTAAAAACATGGGCAGAGATCGGTGGAATCGTTTTAAGCAAATCCAGGATTTCCTGGTAATTCAACTCCAACGCTCCTAAATTCTCCACTTTTTCAGCAGAATTCGCCAACTCTGCTTCTGTTTCTTTCGCTATAATTAACTGATTGTGATTTTTATTTTTCCGGTATTCATCAATCAAGGTGTTAACTATGATACGTTTTGCCCAAGCTGCAAAGTTCAATTCATCCAAATCTACATTCTGCAATCCATTCACAATTTTCAGGAACCCATTGTTCAAAGCGTGTCTGGCGTCTTCATGATTTGAATAATAGCGCATGCACAAGCGGATAAACTGCCTATAACAATACTCATAGAGCACTTTTTGCGAGCGTCTATCATTTTCAGCGGACCCCAACAATATCTGTTTGGTTACTTGCATTTATCTGGGTTCAAAATTGTTCATTAACAAGTCAAAATGTTAAACGTTGAAACTTGCTTTTTACACATAACGTCCTATCTTTACGTTTGGTTGGAAATTAAGTAAAAATGTTGACATTAAATCTTATTCGGCACGCAAAAACGCAGCAAATATCGCCAACTGGTAAGGATTACGATCGGGAACTTCTCGACAAAGGTGTGTCCCAGGCAAACGTTTTGGGCAATTATTTACAGACACATCACATCTCTTTGGGGAAAATCATCTGTTCAAGTGCCGTCAGAACCCAACAAACCAAATCGATTATCTGTCAACATCTCACCGAACGCTGTAATTCCGAACTCAGCAAAGAGCTATACGATGCCTTTTACAATGAAATGCTTCATATCATCGGATCTCTTGGCAAGAATGAGACAGTCGTTACACTCGTCGGACACAATGAGGGGATCTCGCAGCTGGCAAGTTACCTTTCCGGAGAATCCATTCATCTTCGCACTTCTGAAATGATTTCCCTTGCAATTCCTTTCGACTCGTGGGATTACCTAAGTCAAGGGACAGCAAGTATTATTTTTCAGTATCGTCCGGAAGTGTTCCTTCCTCTTCCGGTGGTTTCCTAGTGGGATTTACGTGGTAAATGATCTGGATCGGTGGATGCGGACCGTATTGCGCTGCTTGTTCACGATATAATTGCTCCAAATACTGCCGATGTGCCAACTCTTCCTGGTTTCTTCTCCACATTCCTTCCAGATCAGGCGGTTCAATTCCCAACTCCTTTTCAAGCTCATATTGGTACTTCGGATTCACAGGACCATGTTTTCGAAATGCGATTGCCAAACCAACCCCAACAATGAATCCACCAAAGTGCCCTTCCCAGGAAATGGATGGTTCGGTAGGGAAAATCCCCCAAATCATACTTCCGTATACGAAGATGATTGCCAGTGAAATCCCTTGCAGCGCCTTCACTCTTCTAAAGAATCCCGAGATGAACAAGAATCCGAAAAATGCGTAGATCACTCCACTCATTCCAATGTGATACGCACCGTTATCCTGTGCAACCCACCAGACGATCAGACCTGTTCCAAACCAGGAAATCAGGAATACCTTGAGTGCAATTTCCCGGTAATAATAGATTATGGCTGCAAGCAACAGGTAAGTCGGAAGTGAATTATTCAAAATATGTTTCACATTGGACGGATCATGCAATAATGGCATGAAAAGCACTCCTTTCCAACTGCTCCATTGCCTTGGGCGAATTCCCCATTGAATAAAATCACTCCCTCCGGAAGTTCGTTCCAAAAGCCAGATTGCCCAGCAAAGGAATAACAAAAGCAAAGGATAAATCAATGCTTCAGCAGCTGAACTCGTTATTTTAGTTTGTGTTCTCACGGATGGCGCCCGTCAAAAAGCAAACCGAAATTCAAATCCTGACAGATTGGCATTTGATCTGAAAATCAATGAATTTTGCATTTCAGAGATAAAGATCTGCGGCGACGGATTCACCCGCTACCTGAGTAAACATTCTATTTAACGGTAAAGAAGTGTCGAATCCCTTAAAAGCTAGACTCTAATTCCTAACTTTAGAAATATGAATTTCAAAAAAAACTTAGCACTTCTCTCGATCACCTTACTTCATTTTATTTCATTCGGACAGGACAATCACTATTGGAACGATCAATTCGGGATCAAGGCAACTGCTTTGGGCGGAGCTGCCGTTGGCGGACTCGATGATTATTCGATGGTCTATTACAATGCTGCTGCTATGACCCTGGTGGAAAAAAGAGCGCTGTCTTTTTCCGTAAATGCCTATCAAATCCGGAAATTCAAGCAGCAGAACTCACTCGGACCAGCTCAGGATTTACACAGCACGGAATTTTCGGTAGTTCCAAACATGGTGGCAGGAGTCACCTCCTTGAAAAAATTCAAGAAATGGCGTGTCGGCTACATACTCGTATCCAAAAATGTACACAACAGTAAATTGAATTCCTTACATACAGGACAATACGATGCGATCGACCTTCCCGGGAAAGAGAATTTCGTTTCCACTTACGCCCAGGAAATCCGCAACATCGAGTATTCGGTAGGGTTCGGACTTTCTTACAATGTAACACCTCATCTATCCTTCGGATTGACGCACATGGGGATTTTTAAAAGTGTCAAGTATTACAATAATTACTCCTTTATCGTACTTCCTCAGGACACCACTTCTTCTCAAGACACGCGGGTTTCATCCAACATTTCTTTCAATTATTGGAATGTAAAAGGCATGTTCAAACCCTCGGTTTTGCTCCATTATCCGAAATTCCGGATAGGTTTCACAGCAACGCTTCCTACATTCAATATTGTTGGAAGGGGAACTTTTTTGAGGGAATTCTCCACACTGAACCTGGATGGAGAAGGACTTCTTCCTTTTGACATTTCCATCGCATCCAAATCAACCAGAAACAAGGTCGTTACCAAGAATCCCGCTTCTTTCAGTTTAGGAGTAAGTATGCAATTGAGTGAACGGATATGGGCACATGTGAGCGCTGAAACATTCCTCAGACAGGATTATTACCTGATCCATGAAGACCCGACCTCGTCTGATCATTATCCTTCATTTATTGATGATTCGGTGGTCATTGCACTATTTGGCGGACAAAAATTCCTTTCCTATGGTGTTGCAGCCAGACCTGTGACAAACATCGGAATCGGCATTGAGGTTCAGGTATCGAAAAAAGGCGGGTTTCAATTTGGCGGACATACGGATTTCAACTACAACCGGTATCCGGTTTATACCTTCACCAGACAGAATATCCAATCATCCCAATACAACCGCCTGGTTTTTGCTTTAGGAGGAAACCTGGACCTGAAAGGTGGTAAACGCGCCTCCATGGTATTCGAATTCGGATTTGCACTTCCAAAAACCACGGATTATACGGTTGATTTCACCACACCCAATGCTGCCAGAAACGGATTGACAGGTGATCCGGGGACTGGAGTAAAAACGGGAGCTTATTCCTACCGACTCATGATTGAATTGACTTTGGGGAAACTGTTGCAGTAATTTTTTCAAATCACGAATTACAAATCAAGTTGACTGGTTAACTTTCCAATAACTCTTTGTTCCCTACTTTTTGCCAAGGCAGAAGAATGAGCACTGCTCATGAAGACGAAGTATGACTTTTTCAGAAAGTCAAATACTGAGGTAAGTAGGCAAAACTGCCTTTGCACAATTTCCACTTTCAAGCGACCTTTCGTTTCGGACCGATTCACGAAAAGGTGGGATCAGGATCCCAAATGACAAGCACTTTACGGAATCGGTTCTCCAAAACGAAAGGCCTTTTTCTTCGATAAACAAATTTGTGATTTATGCCTGACTATTTCTCATTTCATGATAGAGATTTGGAGCTGGAAATTGGATGCTTCGCTGCTAAAATCAGCACAGAACTTCGTAGTTTTCGGATGGAAGAATTTAACTATTCGTGTTTTTTTTTATCTTCGAAAAATGAAAACAAAAACCGGACTGACACTTCTGATTTTGAATCTATTATGCTTGCAAGTCATTGGTCAGGACAATCATTACTGGACGGATCAATTCGGAATTAAAGCTACGGCTTTAGGAGGAGCAGTCATTGCCGGACAGGATGACCATTCGATGGTTTACTACAATGCAGCAGCCATGTCGCTGATTCAGAACCCGAGTCTTTCTTTTTCATTGAATGCTTATCAATACCGGACCTACAATCAAAAAAACGCACTCGGTCCGAATCAAAACCTGGAAAGCACGGACTATGCTACTGTTCCGAATATGATGGCGGGAGTCTATGTCTTGAAAAAACATCCCAAATGGCGTTTAGGGTATAATGTCCTCTCAAAGAATGTCTTCAACAACAAGTTGGACTTATACAATTCGGGGAAATACGATGCCATTGATCTACCCGGTGACGAAACTTTTGTTTCTTCATACGCTCACGAAATCCATAACGGAGAATACTGGGCCGGACTTGCGGTATCTTATGAGGCAAGCCCTCATTTAGCTTTCGGGGTGTCTCACATGGGGGTTTACAAAAGCACGAAGTACTACAATGCTTATTCAATAACGGTTCTTCCTCCGGATACTTCTTCTTCTGAAGTCACGCGCTTTGCCTCTACGATGTCTTTCAACTTCTGGAATATCAAAGCTATTTTCAAGCCTTCGGTATTGCTTCATTATCCTAAATTCCGAATCGGTTTGGTGGCTACATTACCTTCCATCAACATTCTCGGCAAAGGGAATTTCTACCGGGAATTTTCTACCCTGAACATGGATGATATCCTTCCGATAGATATTGCTGTTATTTCCAGGGGACGCAAGGAAAAGGTCAAACACCGAAGCACCACTTCTATCAGTTTGGGTGTAAGTGCCCAATTGGGTGCCAAATGCTGGCTGCATGTAAGCGCGGAAACATTTCTTGCCCAGAAATACTACCTGATCCACGATAGCAAAAAAGAACCCGAGCATTACCCGGAGTTCCTGAATGATTCCCTGATCACCACCATCTTTGGCAACCAAAATTTCCTGTCTTATGGTGAGGAATACAAACCGGTGACCGACATTGGAATCGGATTGGATTTCCAATTGAGCCCTCAATTCAGTTTACAGGTTGGTTCTCACACGGATTTCAATTACAACAAGTACTCCGTTTACGAATTTGCCAAACAAGTCATTCAGTCTTCCCAATACGATAGATTGGTGAGCTCGATTGGCGGAAATTATGCCCTAAAAAACGGAAAACGGATTGCTTTGGCTTTCGAATTCGGTTGCGCCCTTCCCAAAACAACGGATTACAATGTTGATTTCACTACGCCGAATGAATCCCGGAATGGCTTGACGGGTGATCCTGCTAATGGGGTAAAAACGAGCGCATATTCGTTTAAGGTGATGTTTGAGTTGACATTGGGGAAACTGGGGAAATAATTACTAATTACGTCCCGATAGCTATCGGGAGCTGAATTACGAATTTGAACACTTCTCAAGCGCTCACTTCAATCTTGCCTCAACTTAGGGAATTCAATGAATGAATAAAAATTAGACACATGATAAAAATAATTGCACGGGCTTTCCTTTTTCTATTTCTCGTATCGTCCTGCGCCGATGCTTCAGTGAATAAAGAACTGAAGGATCTCAGAAGTGAGAATGCAGCTTTGAAAAAAAGACTGAATTCATATGATAATGCCTTAATCATTACTAAAGATAACATGCATAAATACGTCGGTTCCTTATGTTATGGACCTTTAGAGGCAAAGAAAAATGAAGTAGTTGAGGTAAGATGTGGTTTATACCTGCATCATCTTCCGTTTCAGGTTGAATGCAAGATGGATCAGGAAAACCAATCAGTCAAGAATTCTGATCAAATCAGCAGGTCAATTCAAAATTCATATCCAGGTTCAGGAGAAAGACTGATTAGCGGCATGTATACTGTTACATTCCCAAATGGGGAAAAATGGTCAATGCCTTGGGAAAAGCAAATCAAGGTTGAATAATGCCGAAATAAGAATTTCTACTTCAACGTCTCTTCCAGAACTGCCACCATTTTTTGGGCTTGGAAATGATCAGTTCACCAATTATATCCATTTCATTAACAGTTGTAGTCATCTCAATCAGAGAGGCTTTTTTAGTTCTGTCAATAATCACATCTTCTATTTTGTCACCAAAGTACTCAGCAGAAAGTGTAATTGTTTTTAAAGTGAATGTATCTGGTAAAACAAATTTGAAGTTGCCATCCATATCTGATATCGCAACAAATTTGGAATCGAGAATTTTTATCACTGCACCTGGAATGAATTCAGATGTATATCCATCTCTTATCCTTCCTTCTACAACTTGGAGTAGTGTGTCTTCATTTCGGTTATTTTCTTCCGAAAGGATTGATTTTTCAATTATGAAAGATTGAACCGGATTTGGTTTCGGTTGATACTCATCTGCACTAAAAGCACTTTTCGACGCTCCAAGAATAAAAAGTCCGGTTAGGAATTTGTATGGTGAGTTAACAGAGATCATTTTCTCATCTCCAATCAACCGATTCAACTGTTGTGGCTTCAATCTTCCACAAATTGGATTGGAGCTTGATGAGATTGCATGAATCAGTTCCTTATCAGATAAACCCGTATAATCAATGACCGATTTCGCACATCGTTCACAAAATCTACCCTGCTCATTTTCAGTCATCGAATTCCAATCCTGACTACAAGGGTTTTCTATGGAAAGTTTAAACGGGTGACTTTTCATGCTTGACGAAAGTAAGATTCTATTTAAAGCAGAACATTATTTCCTTGTTAATTTATCTCCTTAAAAAAGCAGATCCGTATTTTACTTTTTGAGAAGTTGGTTGTATCCAAGTTATCGGGTGCCGAATGCCGATTGCAAGGTTCTAATTTTTGCAACTGGAAAGGTTTTCTTCTTATCTTTGATTTATGAGCACGGCAGACAACAAACTAAATTTAGTGCAGATGATTATAGAATCAGAAGATAAAACTTTTGTCTCTAAAATGTTGGAATATGCACGTAGTCTTAAGATTCAGAAAACAAAGAGTGTCGAAGATGATATTCCGGATTATGTATTGGAAGAAGTCAGACTGGCAATGGAGGAACTCGATAACGGTACAGATGCAGGTACTCCACATGAAGAAATGTTAGAACAATTCAGAAAAGAATTCCCTAGCTTAAAGATTTAATTGGATGCAGATTATTTGGAGTGCCAGATCAAAAAAAACTCTGAAAGCTATACGTTTGCATATTCGAACCAATTTTACTTCGAATGAAGAAATGGAATTTGTAAGACAAGTTGTTCAGACCGTACAGTCGATAGATAGTTTTCCAAAAGGTTTTCCCGAATGTAAAACCCCAAAACACGCAAGAAAAGCTGTTATTCATCCACACAGCACTTTATTCTATCGCATTAAGAGTAAAAAAAGAATCGAATTACTCTTGTTTTGGGACAACAGAAACAATCCTAAAAAAATAAAATAATCTTCTCTATTTCTTAATTCAAAGGATGGAATTTTAGTACATTTCTTTCAGCCTTTTAATGTCATTTACAAGGTAGTTTTCTGTACTGGAAATATGGCGGTAAGCAGTGATAAAGGCATTTAAACGCAAAAATGAATTACTCGCAAGAAATTAAGCCTTCTCAGAATTGAGAAGTGTTCCGATGATTCAACGGAATCTTAGAAAAATAATGACTGAACCGATTGCCAACCACAACCAAAAGGTGCGATCTACAAAGTTCATTACTCTCAGTTTGTATTCTTTCATGATTTCTCTTTGTATTTTGTTTCTACAAAGCTAGATGTTCCGTTTTGGATGGGAGTTAAGTGCGGGTGAATGGTTTGTTAAATGAAATCGCTTGTTTTTTCAGGATTGTGAACACAGAATAATCGGTAAACTGACACGGTTATTTTTACGCAGAACGCTTATGCCGCCTCTAAAGCTTTGGCAACATGCGGGTCAGCGTTGGCGCATTTCGCTGATGGTCTCGGCGTGTCTAATCATACAAGGTTTCACTTTGGTTGACCAGCTCCATGATTTCTTCCGGAAATCCACCTTCCAATGAATTGAAATCACCTTCAATTGTTGTTTCCTTATTCGTTTTCAAATGCATGATCCGGATTCCTATTTCATCTTCGTTCCCTACTGATTCGGAAGCATATGTCTTATAGATAACATACCGGTAGCCGCTGTTTGTAAAGGACAAGTAATCCAGCGTCAGTCCCAAATTCTCCACTCCACCCCCACGGAAATAAGAAGAGTAATCAAACTTTTTGAAACTGGATTGGTCCAATTTATTCGGAAATTGCAATTCAACTTTTGCTTTGCTTCCAAAACGGTAAACGAGGTACTTATTATCCTGATCACGACATACGAATACCTGCTTGTTCTTTTTGGTTTGGAAACTTAACACAACAAGCTCATTCGGAAGTATAAAAGGGTTTGCTTCGATCATCTCACCAGAAGACTCGATGGAATCTTCTTCTTTCATTTCAGCAACGGTTTCAATCGATTTTGTTTTAACCGATTTTGTTTCCGGGGAATTGCAAGCAGTGATTGCGACAACCAAAAATATACTCCAACCTTTCATAAAATGAATATAAGAAAAAAGCGCCAAATCTCTATGAAGCCGTGTACTTTTATGGAACAGATCTAGTTATTCAATTAACCATTGCAGTTCAATATATTTATCGCATTCATTTTTCATGTCTTCAAAACTGTCGAGCAGGATGGCAGAACCACCTTTTCGGACGACTTCTCTAACAATTCCGAATACTTCTTCTGCACCTTTCGGGTCAACTCCTGTTAGATCAAATATAATATCGCTTGTTTTTGAAAGTGTGGCATACAAACTCACTAATTTTCTCGGAGTGCCTGCAAGCTCATTCACTTTTCGTTTTTTGTGAATCCATTTATTTTCATAAATTCTTGTAGCGAAAGGACTCTCCAAATCAGCATTCTTTTTTAAATATTCCCCCACTGTCACAGGACGAAAAAGTCTTCTAAATTTGGGTTCTATAAAATGTTCAACAAAAGTCAATTTTTCATAGACCTCCACATTTTCATTTTTCTTACTCCCACTAAAAATGTCCTTCAAAAACATCTCCGTCTGAAAAAAATGTGGTCCATTAGATAAATAGATGACAACGATTTCGCCTTCCTTTAAATCAAAAGGTGGTATATAAAACGCATCAGTTCTAATCCCCTTGTTTTGAATTCGCATTTGTTATTCTCTATTATTGTATCAATACTACCAAAAAAACTGAAATAGAAGAAAGTGCTTGATTTTTAAATCGATTCGTGATGCCACCCACCTTAGTCCTCCCTCGGAGGGAGGAGATATAATCGACTGTTTTAACTGAAAGAACAGCGGATTACTTCTCCCAGGAAGCTGCCAGTTGGTTCAGAGTCCCTGTTCTTTTTGCCATGCCCAATGTATTAGGGATATCTTTGTAATAGACAATTCCGGTTTCGCCAAAACGGATGATTGCAATCGCCGATTGGATATGAAAGGTTTCTCCGGTGCTCACCAATCTTCCTTTTGTGAAGTATTCCACCGTCACTGCCTCGCTGCCTTCGTAACTCTTTGTCATCACTTCTTCGATGCGGACAAGCTTTTCCATCGGATCTTCAGCCACACTTTCGAAATGTTTTCTGATCTCGGGTAATCCTTTGAGTAGGATCCCACCATCGACTCTGAAAGGAAGTTCAAAAACGGCATTTTCTTCAAAATAACTCAAGAATCTACCGTAATCTCCAGCCTGCAAGGATTCCGCAAGTTCTGTAATAATCTGATTTCTTTTGAACTCTGTCATCGCTGTTTTTATTTGATATTCCCTAATGTACGAAAGGAGAACCGAAACAGGGTCACAAAAGGTGTGAAAATACCACACCAATCCAACAAAGGAGAATTGAATTCCGGATTGAGGTGGATCATGAATTTTTCGCTTTCAATAGCTGAGCAACAATGATTCCGGAATATTTACCCACAAGTTAAGAATCGTTTCCTCTGAAAAGCTTCAAGCAGAAATCGGTCTATGGTCTGATAATGATTTTTTGCATCACCTTTTCGTCAGGCGTTTCAATGGTCAAAAAATAAGTCCCTCCTAAATCCAGTTTTCTGATTTTGCGCTGATAGGTATTTTCGCCAACAACCAGTTTGGTCAACATCTTCTCTTCTATTTTTTTACCAGCCATGTCGTACAGTGAAAGTTTGGTTTCCACGACTTTATTCAAGTGGAATTTTACCACAAATTCTCCATCATTGGGATTCGGAAATACTTGCATTTTCAAAGTTCCATTACTCTGTTCATTTAAGTCGTGCATGCCCGCTGTTGCGTCTTTAATGACATAAACCTTGAAAATCTGACTAGTTGCACTACTCTGTGTTCCGTCATTGGTAAAAAAGATATTGGCACCCGTACTGCTAATTCCTCCGTAGATATAACCAACCAAGGTACTGTCTGTGTTGAATTCGTCTAATTTGAACACTTCATTGTCGAATTGAGGAACGCTCGCAACAGGGATAAACTCAGCTCCAGCTCCCAATAAACCGGGCATTTCAACAGGAAGTTTGTATTCAGACATTGTTCCATCAGAAGTCCTTGTTACACGCGCAATTGTTTTCACAAAAGGAACCTCGTTGTCTTGTACCAATACTCCTGCACTGTCAAAGTATTGGGCAATACCTCCGAAGAAAACACTGTGCATTTCATTGTTTGATGCTGAGTAAAGTGGTAAAACAGCACAATGGTAATGGTTGTAAAATTGCTGGAATGAGTTATTTACGGAGTAGGCTGCGCTGTCTATGGTTACGCTGTTTAGAAATGGCAAGTCAATCGTTGGTTGAAACACACCTGAAAAAGCGGTAATTCCTTCTGCTCCATCGGGCAAAATCTGAGGCACAGCATTGTAATCTCTTCGGTGCAGGTTGTTTGCGTCGGTAATCGTTGGCAAATGAGTAATCGTGATCGTTGTTCCGTCATCGGATAAATTGAATTTGCGAATCGCGTCCGTGTAAACTTGGGTATAACTTGGATTTCCCATCGGATTGTAGTTTCCGTCAAATTTATTTCCGCCAATGAGGTAAAAAGTGGAGTTTATTTTTTTCAGATGCCCACCGGTTACTGCAAATTGAGGGTCACTTATTTGCCGGAAATAGCCTGTAAAAGAAGTCCCTGAAATTACTGCATCGATTACAGCAGGAACATCAATAGCGGTTAAATTATCGAATGTTTTTCGCGATGAGGATGCCGCGTTGTAACCATATCCTCCTATGACATACAGGTAGTTTCCTTCCTGATGAAATTCCATATTGGTGGAGCACAACTGTTCTTGCAATGCAACTGAAAGAGAAGTGATGGATACCGACCATTTTTGCTGACTCACCGGATCAATAACAATTAGTTGATTGTTATTCCCTGCAATATCAAAAGCTGCAAAAGGTTGCCTGCGGTGAAGTCCGTCGAGTCTTCCTCCAACAATAAGCCATTTTCCGTTGTGTTGTCCAAAAGCGTATGATTGAAGTCCTCCAATCCCTGCTATATTGATTGGTTCGATGTAAATATTGAACGGTGAGGTTTGCGCAGTGACTGCTATATTCAGCAAGATGAAACCAATAATTGTTGAGATTTTCTTTGTCATTGAGTCCGCTATTAGTTTTCCCCGAAGGTAAGCATTCACTGCTTATCGGTTCGTGACCTTTGTTACAAAGGGATTTGTTTTTTGACGGGAACAGATTAATTCCAGAAGATCTGACTTAACCTGATCTAATACAAATTACTTAAAACAAAAGTAAGAGGGAGAAGACAGATCGAAGCTTCGAACCGGGATTTCACTCCCGATAGCTATCGGGACAATTCTCACGCTCAGTTCTCAAAAAGAAAAAGCTACGACTCAGTGTGAGTGTGAAGTCTGAGTGAAGAGGGACAAAAAGAAAAACGAATGGAAAAGGAACCGGAATCGTTAATCAAATTACTTTTTAATCGATTTCTGATATTCATTCATCAAATCCAACATTTGTTCTGTTGGTCGGATATACTTGCTCTTTCCATCGATTAACTTTGTACCTAAATGATTTATTCTTGATCCGGCAACAGAAAATGGAAGATCACCCAATTCATATTTCCAACAGTTAATATCCTCTATTCTTTTATTGATATAAGCAATAGCTGATTTATCGCCATTTGTGGGATAAAATTTGATCTCTCCGACAAAGCTCTGAATTATATCCTCTTCAAAATTTTGTGTTTCTAATAATTGATTCATAAAATTTTCCAAGAAGAAAAATCTAATTTTTTCCAGTTTACTAGCTTTCACATCAGGAATAATCACCGTATATCTTGTAATTGAATGTGTAATAACCCAACATCGTTTCCCAAAAATTGCAACATAATTCGCATTCCATGAATTTGGATGTTTTTCCATATCACTCTTCACCGGAAGCTCATTTAAAGGCAACTTTTTATAGTTCTTTCGAATTTTATCTGATACATATATCCAGGTTTCCATTTTGAATTTTAGTTGTTGTCTCTTTTGGAATGTCTTTCATAACCCTTCCAAAATTCATCAGTTGAATAGAAAACAGTATCAATGAAATATAAAATATCATTTCGTGTCAACACATTTTCGTCATGCAAATCTTCTAAAATGACACCTAAATCAGGATTAAAATAATCGTTATTACGATTATTGATAAACCCGTTTGAGCTAAGAAATTTTTTTACTTGTTCTAAGTCTGTATTCTGCGTGATTGCAACATAAGCTTGTTGGACAACCGCATAGAGAATATCATTTTCTTTTGTAAAACCGATGAGTTCGTAGGCTGTATCAGTAAAGAAAAAGTTATGGAATAACAGATTATAAAAATAATCTTTCCAAGAACTATAATAAATGGAATCATTTAGTTTGAGAACATGCTCCGAATCTTTTAAAAAGACTCTCTGTTCAGCACCTTCACTTACGTATTGGGAAAAATCAATGTTATCAACCCAAAGATTATTTTGTGAAATGAAAATTTCTAGTCTCTTTGTTTCTTGTTCCCTGATTTGCTTTGAGCCTTCAACTTTTGAACCTGTTTTAGAGCCATCGCTAAGGTAACCGGCGACTGTTTGGATAGTTGTTCCAAACCTAACTTGGCTCTTTCCTGAAATGAGATCGTGTAGTTCATGTTTTAGACGATTTTGCATCTTCACAAAGATAAGCAAAAATAATTTTCGTTGTTTTACTGCTAAAAAACCAATAGGAATCTGAAATACAATGTCTTTCGAGCAAAAGGGGATCGAACTGCTATGAATTTTGGAAACTGCGGAAGATTTGGTTTTTATCCTCTCCCTTAGTCCCTCTCCAAAGAGGGAGACTTAAATCGTGCTTCGAACCGGGATTACACTCCCGATAGCTATCGGGACAATTCTCACGCTCGTCGCTCAAAAAGAAAAAGCTACGACTCAGTGTGAATGTGAAGTGTGAGTGAAGAGGGACAAAGAGAAAAAGCATCCAACTTGCGCTGAATGCTTTTTCTTTTTGTGGAGAAGGGCAGATTTGAACCACATCCCGTTCTGATTCTTATTCTATTTTCTGGAATTTTTGAATAAACCTTCCTGCAGTTGCACCAACGCAATCAAAAAAGTAAACTCCCGCAGACAAGGATTCGGTATTCAGCACATTATTTCCAACCGAAAATTCACCGGCAGCAATGGTCGTTCCATCGGTTGCCATCAATTTATAACTCGTTTTTTCATCCGCATGGATAGTTACAAGGGTTGTGGCCGGATTCGGATAAAATTCAATCGTTGACTTTTCTAAAATGCTTAAACCAGCAACACAATCTTCGTCAAAAGAGGTGCCTGCATCAAACGCAAAACTATTTCCGGTCCAATTGGCTGTAGAATAGGCTGCGTCGTCAACCTGGATGCATGTCAACTGGTTATTCGAAACCCAAAGCAATTGCAGGTTCGGATTGGTTCCGTTGGCAATATTCAAAGAAGTCAGGTGACTCGAAAAACAATACACGACCTCCAGTAAGGGATTATTCGAGAAATCAAGACTTGTTAACTGCGTGAACGGACAATCAAATCGTTTCAAATTGGGACAGTTGGACAAATCCAATTGGGTATAATATCCATTTACCCCACGAAATTCCACAAGAGCAGGACAATCTTCCAAACTGATAGTTGACAATTGGTTGCCATTACACATAATGTATTCCAGCGCATTGTTTGCGTCCCAATCCAACTGATTCAGCGGATTTGAGCTGCAATCCAATCTTTTAAGCAGCGCAAGACCCGTTAAATCAAGTGTTTGAATGGAATTACTTGTACAGTATAATTCAATTAAATCCGGATTTTGACTGACATCAAGCAGAGTCAAACCATTGCTTTCGCAGTACAAATATTCCAGATTCGGGTTATTGCTGATATCGAGACTTTGAATCGGATTGATGGAGCAACGGAGATTGCGCAGGTTGGTATTCAATGAAACATCCAGGGAGCTAATATGATTCATGGCGCAAATCAAATCCTGCAAAGCTAAATTATGCGATACATCCAATCCTTCCAATTGATTGTTTACACACGACAAAAATGTGATGTTCTCAAACGCTTCGATACCTGCTAAATCATAGATCTGCATTCCCGGACACATGATACTATCGGTGAAGTTCAACGCTTCAGATACCTGGATCTCATTATCGGAATTCGTGTTGATCCCGGGATGGTTCAATAAATAGTTTTTAAAGTTAGCATCGGGAATATTAACGATTTGTGAGTGCGCAATGGAAAGGACTCCACATGCGAAAAGGATAAATAGAACTTTTTTCATGGTGATTGTTTTTAGGATTAATACTCCATTGTTTTAAAGAACGAGATTATTCCTTCCTTGGTTTGATACATCTATTTAATCCGGACTAACTATTATTGATTCATGAGTCAGATCAAATGATTCAGGTGGCTTGGATAGGTTTTACAAGTACCAAAAAAATGGAATAGAATACCATCCCTGTTTGTATATCCTGTACAACGACTAAAACATAAAGTCATGAGACTTGAACAAGGAAAAAGTTTTGACAAAACATCATATTGATATCTAAATCATACTATTCAAATTACGACTGATGTTTCTTATCCGGAAAGTTACTTTTTGACAATTCGGCGTACGGTTCGAAACTGTTTTTGGTCGGTTATCTCCAGCAAATAAACACCACTTGTCTGTTGAAGTTCAATCTCGGCCTGTTTTCCGGATTTCAGTTCTTGTGTACTCAGCAATTGTCCGTTGATATTTCTCAATTGGAAATACAACTCGTCGTAACTTCCTTCGCATATAACAGTAACATTTCCACTGGTTGGATTGGGATACAGCATTATCCCATCATGAAGGTCATTCGGAGTTAATCCCAATTCCGAGTTCTGGCTCAATTTGGTCACAAACATATTGTAACTGGAAGCTGGTCCTGTGAGGTTGAAAATGGAAATCGAAGGATCAAAATCTGCCGATTGACTAAAATACCCGGCTACATACATGGCGTCGTTCTGATCAATCGTTACATCACAGGCCCAAACCTGATCGGTTCCACTCAGCAAGCCCGCCCAGACAAAGTTGCCGGATGAATCGAGTTTGCGGATATATGCATCTGAATCTCCTCCGGAAAGTTGAAAAACCCCCTGTCCAGGATCAAAATCATTGGTCCCGAAAAACGAACCGATAGTATATACGTTCCCACTTGCGTCTAATGTAATGCTTTGAGCGTTGTTACCTCCCAATTCCTTTTCCCATACCAATTGACCGGATATATCCATTTTGTATATCTGAGGAGTGTATCCCAGAGGTGTTGATCCGCCACAATATACTTCTCCCTGGTCATTCACCGCTAATGCATTTCCTTCACCGGGGCCCATGGCTCTAGCCCAACTAAAATTTCCATTAGCATCCAATTTGCTTAGGTAGCTTTCCGTATTATTCGGAACTGATGGCGCTAAATAAAAATTAGCCATTCCCGGATCAAAATCAACAGGCCCTCCTATTGTCCCGGTGGTATAAACTTCACCGAGTGCATTGACAGCGATGTCATATCCCACACCTCCGAAATGAGGCTGATTCCCTTGAAATTGTTTGGCCCAAACGAATGCTCCGTCTGTATTTAATTTGCACACAAAAATGTCTGTGGAATTTGTTTGGGACGACATTTCGAAATCAACAGACGGATCAGGATCAAAGTCGATTGTTCCGTCAAAATACCCCGTTAAATACTGATTCCCTGATGCATCCACGGCAATTGCAGCAGCATGAGCCGGGGTAGGAAAAAAGTAATTAAATGGCCCACCGATTTGTTTAGCCCAAACAAAATTTCCATCATTATCCAGTTTCAGAATAAAGATATCCCGATCCATTGCTTGGGAGGTCATAGAAAAAGTTCCTGTTCCGGGATTAAAATCTATCGACCCCAGGAATGAACCGGTGAGATACAAATTACCCAGGGCATCTATTCCCATTGTACTTGCTTCATCTACAAAAGCGCTATCGCCGAATTGTTTAGCCCAGATAAAGTTGCCGTTGGAATCGAGTTTAGAGATAAAGGCATCTCTTTCATCCACAGAAGTCATTTGAAAAACTCCCGACCCCGGATCCAGATCAACGGTACCTTCAAAACTACCAAAGAGGTAAACCTGATTTAATCCATCTGTTTGAACCACATTTACGCGATCCCATCCTGAACTTCCTGCTTGTTTGGCCCACTGGAAAGTTTGCCCGAAAGAAAAGGATGTGAGGAACAGGCAAAATGAAGTCGCTGAAATAAAAAAATGATTAGAAAATAGTGACATGTGTTAGTGTTTTTAAGCGTGTTTGTGTTACTTAACGTTAAGTCAGGTATTTTATTTTCCAAATTACAAGTCCATATCTTAAAATCGAGATAAAACACCTTTTCTGTAAAAGGGGAATCGAAGCGCTATAAATTCGGGGGAACCTTATGAAATCAATGCTTGTGGGAGAAAGGCTCGCCATCCTCCTCGGTCCTCCTTCAAAGGAGGAGGTTAAATCTCAGCTTCGGACCGGGATTCCACTCCCGATAGCTATCGGGACAATACTCACGCTCACTACTCAAAAAGAAAAAGAGCTCCAGATTTCTCTGAAGCTTTATCAAGTGGAGAAGAGTGAATGGAAATGGAACCATTAACAGATTGTGATCCCGCAGTCCGATATTCTCTTTCCCATTCATTACCATGGAATTTCACCGGTTTCCGGATTGCTTTCCTCACTGAAAAATTTACCAGTCGGCCCATTCTGGTCAATTAAAGCATATTTTGTAATTCTATTTCCAGCGGTATCCACTTCACCGCCGTTGTAACCGGTAAAATCAGTTTTTGTATAACCTGGGCAAACCGCATTAATTTTAAAGTTCGAATCGCGCAATTCATAAGCCAAATGAACAGTGTACATATTCATAGCTGCCTTTGACGATGCATAAGCTGCAAACTTAGCAAAATCATACGCAGGCCAGTCAGGATTGCTCTGGAGTGAAAGAGATCCGACACTTGTACTCACGTTTACAATTCTTGGCTCAGCGGATTTTTGAAGCAGATCCATAAAAGTTTGTGTAACGCGCACAACACCATAAAAATTGACATCGAATACATCTTTGAAATCATTAACATCCGTTCCCACAGCAGTTTGAGGAACAATTCCACTGACACCGGCATTATTAATCAGAATATCTAAATGCCCTCTTTCCTCCTCAATAATATTTCTCGCGGATAAAATCGTATCCGGCTTGGTAACGTCGATGCTAATGACCTTTATATTCCGGTAGCCAGCTTCTTGTAATTCTTTAACGATAGCATTCCCTTTTTCAATGCTTCGGCTTCCCAGGTAAACGAACAATCCATTTTTTGAAAGTTGCTTTGCCGTTTCGAGTCCAATGCCTTTGTTGGCCCCTGTAATTAGTACTGATTTCATTTTTTTCTATTTTAAACTATAGGACAAAAATGATCCTTCAAAAAATGAAATGGTTTACCATTTGGTAAAAAATGATTCAGCGGATGTTTTTTCTAATCCTGCTCAGCGATTGTTGAGTGACACCTAAGTAAGAGGCAATGTATGCCAATGGAATTCGGTTGATCAGCGACGGATAATTTGCCATAAATTCCAAATAGCGCGTAGTTGCATCCTGTGAGATTACAGGGCCTTTTCTTGATTTTTGAAAAAGGCATTTCTGAACCATCTTGTTTTTGATGGTATCCCAGCCCACAATTGTCTCAGAAAGATCTTCCCAATTTTGTTTTGAAAATACGATAAGTCTGCAATCGGTGCCGGCCTGCAGGTACTCCGATGAGGCGGTGCTGTTTTCAAAATTGAAGTAGTCGACTACGAGACTGTTTTCGCTGATAAAACAGCGTGTAATTTCTTCACCTTTGTTATTATAGTAACAGCCGCGAATAACTCCTTCCACAACGAAGCCTACTTGTTTCGGGACTTTTCCTGCCTCAGAAAAATATGCGTCTTTCTGAAGCTCCAGCACTGTTGTTTGTGCTTTTATAAAATCGATCTGTTGCTTATTGAGGCTACCGAACTGTAAAATGTATTCAATGAAATCTTCCATGGTTGCAAGTTAATTAAAGTGCGCTTTATGAATTTTATCATTTGGTAAAAAGAGCCACAAAAGTTTGAGCGTATTCCGATAGCTATTGGAATGAGGGAAAACGAAAAAAGCATCATTTACATCTTTCGAGCATAAGGGAATCGAACCGCTTTAAATTTTGGGAACCTGAGTGAGATCGGTTCTTGCGGGAGATTTGACAACGCCACCCTCCTTAGCACCTACGCTGAAGCTTCGGCGTAAGCGTTAATCCTCCCTCGGAGGGAGGAGACTAGATTAAAGTTTCGAACCGGGGTTCTATCTTTATTCTCGTTCTCCATTCTCGCTCTGCAAAAAGAAAAAAGCCCGGAAAGAGTGTCCCGATAGCTATCGGGAGTGAGAGCGAGTCTTGAGGGACAAAAAGAAAAAAGCTCCAGATTTCTCTGAAGCTTTATCAAGTGGAGAAGAGCGAACGGAAATGGAACCGGAAACACAAACACCAATAACGGGATGATTCCAACGAATGGAACTAAAACCTCTTTAAGGTTATTTATTAGACTTTAACTACCTTGCAACTATGCAAATCAAATCATCAAATAATTACGAATCCACATTTCTATATGTTTTTTTGGGAGCGCTCATTTTGGGATTATTTCCCCTTGCAGTTGCTCTTGCAGATGCTCATTGGTTATTAACTGTAGTTGTGTCGGTGATCCTTTGCTACCCACTTACAGAATTCATTTTTCACAGTGTATTAAAAATTCAACTCACTGATGAATTGATTTGTTTCTCCAAACCGTGGAGAAAATACAGTTTAATCAAAAAACGACCGGATTATTTCTGTGTGTTGCGTTCTGACGAATGGGATCAGGTAATCTTTATCCACAAAAAAGATTCTTCAACTTATTATTTCTTCAACGCCAAAAAGGCCGTCTACTCCTTTTCGTGCAGCGGAATCCCCGAATTTGAAAATCAACTCCGTTCCGTTTACTTTCCTCAAAAAATCTTTACACAGCATGAAAGTTTACAATCAATCAACTTGATGCCCGAATTGTTTACCCATTATCCCGAAGCCATCTTGTGATTAAATAGAAATCTTTTTGTTATCGAATTCTCTTTTTAATGAATCTGGAAATAGAGAGAAGTCTCTAAAAGGGATTTTTTCGTCTTCAATGTTGGATACTTAATCCAAATTTATGCAAGATTTATTTGTGCCTACACAGAATTGTGCACTGATCCATCATTTTGTTTTTCACTATTCAATACTACCCAAAAAAAATCTGAAATACAACACCTTCCGAGCAAACCGGAATCGAACCGCTCTAAATTTTGGAAAACTGAATGAGATCGGTTCTTGCGGGAGATTTGACAACACCACCCTCCTTAATCCTCCCTCGGAGGGAGGAGACAAAATTGAACCTTCGAACCGGGATTTCGCACTCTTCTCTCACTCTCCGCTCTCGCTCTGCAAAAAGAAAAAAGCCCGAAAAGAGTGTCCCGATAGCTATCGGGAGTGAGAGCGAGTCTTTTTGTGGTGATGAGGGAACCCCCGATTAATCTATAATACCTTGCTTTCGAAGAAAGTTCTTTCCAGCTGTCGATTTTAAATACTTTTCGCGTTGACGAGCCAATGGGGCTTCACCAACCTCTTCTGAATAAATCAATTTCCATGGAATGAATGATTTCGTGTAAGTTGATTTACCGGCATTATGTTCTTTCAAGCGTTCTTGAACATCTAGTGCCATTCCTACATAGAATGATCCGTTAAATTCACTTTGAATTACATAGACTGAATAGTGTTTCATGAATTGAATATAAACAAAAAGCCCAAGATTTCTCTGAAACTTAACTGGTGGTGATGGAGGGAATCCCTGCCTGACTGCGTCAAGCAGACAGGGAACCCCCAACACAAATCTGAAAATCCTTGCGTTGGGGGAATAAAAAAAGCTCCAGATTTCTCTGAAGCTTTATCAAGTGGTGATGGAGGGAATCGAACCCCCGACACAAGGATTTTCAGTCCTTTGCTCTACCAACTGAGCTACATCACCATCCTCAATTGTGGGGGCAAAGATAGTAATAGAATTCATTCCTCCTAAAAAAAAGTGAAAATTTTTCTAAATCAATCCTATCTTTGTCCCTGATGGAACAGGGAATTAAATCAATTGTAGTGGATGCCGGAAATACCCGGATCAAGGTTGGTTTATTCCAAGATTCTAATTTACAAGAAGTTCATGCTTTTTCAAATGAGGAATTGGATAAGTTCAAATCCTACTTGCTCAAACACAAATTGTGTGCAGGAATTATTAGCTCTGTCCGGTCAGATAAGAACACCAAATGGATCAAAGGTCTTCTTCCCAATGCCATTTTGTTCAATCAGAAATTACCCATTCCATTAACCAACCATTACGAGTCTCCGGAAACGCTTGGAATAGATCGCCTGGCAAATGCAATCGCCGCAGCCAATATTTCGGAGAAAAATGCGTTAGTCATTGATGTTGGAACCTGTATCAAATATGATTTTGTTCGTTATCCCCAAATCTATGAAGGAGGAAGCATTTCCCCCGGAATTGAATTGCGGTACAAATCAATGAATCAGTTTACGGGAAAATTGCCGTTAATCGATGATCGGATTCAAGGACCGTTCATCGGGAAAAACACCCTGGATGCGATGCGAAGTGGTGTGATGAATGGAATGCATTTGGAAATGGTAGGTTTTATCGAAGAATATCGAAGACTTTACCCCGAATTAACAATTTTTCTCACTGGTGGCGACAGTCAATATTTTGAATTAGGTAATAAATATGGCATATTTGCCGACGAGAATTTAACCTTAAAAGGATTATTAATAGCACTCTTACATGCTCAAACAACTCTTTCTTCTAGTATTTAGTACTATTTCGTGTTTCACTATGTGGGCACAAACCACTTCATCATCACCGTATAGTACAACAGGTATTGGCGAAGAAGGAGCCCTTCCCGAAGCCCAATTCGGTGGAATGGGGAATATTTCCAGTATTAGTTTTGATTCAACTTTGATCAATACGTACAACCCTTCCAGTTATTCCCTATTGTCTTACGGTCAACCCTTGTTTTCGGTTGGAATTGCATCCCGATTCTCAACTTATTCGAATAGTTCAGGCAGTTTCAATGGAAAAACAACCGGGATTTCAAACATTACCATGGCGATTCCCATCGGAAACCGTTTCGGAATTGCACTCGGATTAAAACCATTTACGCGAAAAGGATACAATCTAAGTCAGCGGTCATACACCTACGATGATTCCACCACGTTTAACTATCAGGGTTACGGATCAACGAACTTACTTTTTGTCGGATTGGCTTACTCTATCATCAAAACAGAGAGATCGTATTTAAGTGTCGGTTTCAATCTGGGATACTTGTTCGGATCTGTCACCAACCAACGAAGCAGCGTATTTGATGCCAATAGCCCGGCTGGAGGTGTTGACCTGACAACGTATCGTTTGAAATCACTTTACTATTCGTTTGGAGCCAACTATCAGCGTTTCCTGGATATTGACAAACGGAAACAACTCTTTGTATCTGCAGTTTACACTCCTCAAATCTCTATTAACTCTTACCTGGATTACTCCCTGTTTTATGCTACGGATGTAAACAACCAGCTTTCATACACCGATACGGTCAGTTACGTTGATAACAACAAAGGGAAAATCGTTTTCCCAAGCAAGCAGACTTTCGGAGCCGGTTATGCCTTCACTCCTGACACGAAAAAAACAGATGGGATGAAGTATCAACTGGGAATATTCGCAGAAGTGACACTGATGCAATGGAAATCCTATGCTGAGCAATTCGGTGCACATACTTCCTCTGAGTTTTCAAACACGTACGTATCCAAAATCGGGTTGCAATACATTCCAAGTATCGATGTAACCAAAAAGGTTAAGGGTATCAAGTACTTTTCAAAAATCAAGTACCGCATTGGTGGTCAGTACGGTTTGCTTCCGAACTCCATAAACGGAAGACAATTGAAAACTGCTGTGGTTACTGCTGGATTGGGATTCCCGTTCCTGGCTCAGAAAACAAACTCCTCATTAAATGTCAGTTTCAATTACGGAGCTAACAGCACGGGAAATGCCGCTGACCTGAAAGAACGATTCTACTCTATCAACTTCGGGATCATTATTGCTCCTTCGTCTTACGAAAAATGGTTCAAAAAGTATAAATTGGATTAATGAGGCACGGACAAACATTCGTTTATCTTTGCTTTGCATGTGCACTGGTAGTTTGTTCTTGCGTGAACGATCTCGATACGATCAAGCAAATCACATTCAAGTCAACGGATCCCGAGCAAAAAACAGAGGAATTGTACGTCCTTCAAACGGAAGGTGGTTTCCCGCAATTCAAATTGTACGCTCCATTAGCTGAAGCCTATTCAAAACCGGAACAGGTCACCAAGTTCAAGGAAGGGATCAAGGTAGAATTCTTCGATGACGGAGGAAACCAGGAATCCGTGCTTACAGGACTTTATGGCGAAATCAACGAAACAAAAGGAACCATGCGTGTTCTGGATTCCGTTCAGTTGTACAATCCTGCACGAAAACAGACCCTGTACACCGAAGCACTTTACTGGGATCAAAAAGATAGTCTTATCTTTACAGACAAAATGGTCATGATCAAAAGTCCCACGGAACTGATTTATGGAAAAGGCATTCGCGCAAAGCAAGATTTTTCGTTTTATGAGTTCCTGGAACCTCAAGGTCGTATTTCAATAAAAAAATAGAACGAAGCACCGCTTCGGATAATCGATCCACGGCAGTGGATCATAAATTAAAAGATAACAGGCATGAAAATATACAATCGCATCATGGAGCTCTTTTGGCTGTCAATGGGAATCATCATCATCATTCTGGTGACAATTATGTGTTTGAAGGAAAGTTTCAGTAGCTGGGCGGTTTACTACGCCTTCGCTTTTATGGCATTGGGCACTTATTTCATGAGACGTTTTATGAGAAAGAGAATGGAAAAACACCAAGCTTTTTTGAATAACCAACAAAAGAAATAACCGCTCAAACCTAAATTTGATCTTTTAACTTATTTTCAATTAATTAGCATCCAAATCTACTTATTTTCGCTTCACAAAATACGCCAGGTTAAATGAAGCTTTTGAAGGTTTTTTACCTACTCTGTTTTATCTGTTTACCTACTCTTACATTTTCCCAATGGAATTTGAGTGGGACGGTTTTGGATGAGAAAAAAATCCCGATCCCATTTGCAAATGTTTATATCAAGAACAATACGGATCTGCGAACCCAAACAGACGAAAATGGAAAATACTCGCTTCAGCTGTTCGACGGGGAATACTTCATCATTGTCAATCTGGCGGGTTACGAAGAACGGGAAACCTATGTGGTAATTGCCAACAAAGGTGCGGTAAAGGACATTCAACTTTTCCCGATAAAGATCAATGAACTGGATGAAGCGGAAATCTCCGTAAAGCGAGGAAATCCGGGAAGAGAAATCATGCTGAAGGTTGTCAAAAAACGCGACCAGATCAATCCCTGGGCTTATCCCCATTCCACCGATGTCTATATCAAGGCCACGGAGTCGATCGTCCGAAAGGAAAAAGACTCTAGTTCAAAAAACGACAGACAGGAAGCCGATCCCTTTGAGGAAGAACAGCGGAGACTGGCCAAATTGGCCGGGAACATGAATATTGCGGAAATCCAGGTCACACGCCATTACGCACCGCCGAATAAAGTGAAAGAAATCCGCAACGCCTATGAGCTTCGTGGAGAAGACAGGACACTTTACTACACCACGACCGTCAAATCCAATTTCAACTTTTTTGAAAACCTGCTTCACCTCGAAGATCTGCACAGTACTCCGGTGATGAGTCCCATTTCTACACCCGGGATCTTGTCTTACCGTTACCGGTTGGAGGCACAATACGAAGAAAACGGAAGGCGGATCAATAAGATCAGGATCATCCCGAGAATGAGCTCCACTTCCACGCTCACCGGTTATATCTATGTCGTCGATTCCCTGTGGCTCATCCAGAAATTGGATCTCACCATGGAAAAAGGAAACCTGTTCATGTACGATTACTTTACCATTCACCAGGAATTTGACCTAGCCGGAGATTCGATGTGTGTCTTGAAAGAACAGGTTCTGGATTATGGGGTGAAATACAAAAATCAGGCTTCAACCTGCAAAACCACCGCACAATTCTCGAATTACAATTTCCAACCGAATTACCCTCCCAAATTTTTCAACAATGAACTGGCAGTCACAACAGACGAGGCTTATGACAAGGATTCCCTTTTCTGGAAAGAACAGCGTGCTGTTTCATTGACTCCCGAAGAGCAACGGTTTATTCTCGTCAGAGACAGTATTCATGACGCCATGAACCGGAAAGAATACCTGGATTCCATTGACAAGGTCTTCAACAAAGTGACTTTCCTGAAAGTGATCTGGTTTGGTGTCGAACATCGGAATCGTCCTAAAAAAGTACAATGGTCGATCAATTCACTGGCAGCGATTCTGAGACCTTTGTATCCTGCCGGACCACGGATCGCACCGGGTTTCAACTACTTCAAGAAATGGGAAGATCAACGAACATTGGATGTCAATGCAGAAATCTCGTATGGGTTCCTGAATCACGACATTAAAGGAAATATCAATGGGAATTATCTCTACAATCCATTTAAACAAGCCCGGTTAAAGTTCGGGTTCGATCATGATTTTGATGCCATTGTCTCCTACGATGCCATCACACAAATCTATAAACGGAGTAATTTCATTGAAGCCACCTCTTTGGACATCGGGCAAACACAGGAATACATCAACGGACTCTATGTCGATTTCAACTTCCAATTCTGCGAACGGCGATCCATTAACGGATACAAGAAATTGGGATTCCTCGACGAAGTCATTCCCAATGACGATTTCAAACCTTTCCAAGGATACCAAGCTCTTTTGGGTGAGGTGACAATTACCTACACTCCGGGACAAAAATACATGCGCGAACCTCATCGGAAAGTGGTGCTCGGTTCCAAATGGCCTTCCATTTACGCCTATTATGAGCGTGGAATTCC
The DNA here is from genome assembly GCF_943372375.1 of Fluviicola taffensis DSM 16823. Classification (GTDB taxonomy): domain Bacteria; phylum Bacteroidota; class Bacteroidia; order Flavobacteriales_D; family Crocinitomicaceae; genus Fluviicola; species Fluviicola taffensis_A. The sequence continues at coordinate 212,556 of NZ_CALRYJ010000005.1, forward strand.
CAAATTATTCGGAAGTGATGTGGACCACGAATACGGTTTGGTCGGAATTTATCAGAACTTTCAATTAGGAACCTTCGGAACATCTTCTTACCATGTGAAATCCGGAAAATTTCTGAGTTCCAAGAATCTGAAGGACGCAGATTTCAAATACCAGCGAAGAAGTGATCCCATCTGGTTTTCAAACCCACTATACTCATTCCAGGATCAGGATTCATCACTTCCTTCACGAGATTATTACATCGAAGCGCATTTCATTCACCACGACAACGGATCCATCATCAATAAGATCCCCTTCATGAAGAAAACCGGAATCGGATTGGTAGTTGGTTTCGGAGCATTGTATGTGGCACAATACAACTGGAAACATTACGAGGTATTGGGTGGAATTGAGCGCAATTTCAAATTCTCGAAACGAAGACTTCGGATTGGACTATACGCAGTCTTTTCAGATGGAAATAATATTACTCCCAGATGGACCGGGAAGATTTCCTTTGCCGTTTTGGACGACCGGAATATGAAATTCAATTTTTAAATTGATCGCGAAATAAATTGCAGTAGGGACGTGATGCGTCACATCCCTACCAAATTCATCCGTCGCGTTATCACGAATTTCATCCAATTACTTTTCAAAATCAAATCTACTGTGTATCTTTGCCCCAGATCTTTGATATAACTTATGAAGAAAGGTGGAGGGACAGGCCCTGCGAAACCTTGGCAACCTGCCGACTCTTGCGAGAAGGAGAAGGTGCCAAATCCGATTCATCAGCCGTGGCTGAAGGAAAAGATAAGTTACAAGTAGTTTTTAGCTACTTCCCCTACTTCATAGTTTGCAAAGAATAAATAGAGCTATGAAAGACATCAAGCAATTAATGAACGAACGCATTCTCATTCTCGATGGAGCAATGGGAACCATGATCCAACGTTACGAGTTGGACGAAGACGATTTCCGTAAGGGTTGGTTTGAAGATCATCCACATAAATTAAAGGGCGATAATGACCTGTTGGTTCTAACCCGTCCCGATATCATCAAAGAAATTCATGCGCAATACCTGGAGGCTGGGGCTGACATCATTGAAACCAATACGTTTGGTGGAACGACTGTTGCTCAAGCTGATTATCATTTGGAACACGCTGTTTACGACATCAACTACCACGGGGCGAAAATTGCTCGTGAAGTTTGCGATGAATTTACAGCAAGAGAACCACATAAACCGCGCTTTGTTGCAGGTTCCATGGGACCTACCACCAAACTGGCATCCATGTCTCCGGATGTGAATGACCCGGGATTCAGAGCAATCACGTTCAATGAATTGGTAGTCGCGTTCAAAGAACAGGCAACCGGTTTGATGGACGGAGGAGCAGATTTCCTATTGGTTGAAACCATCACTGATACCTTGAATTCGAAGGCAGCTATGTTTGCCATTGATGAATTAAGCGAAGAACGGGGAATCCAAATCCCGATCATGATTTCCGGAACGATTACCGACCAGAGTGGGCGGACATTAACGGGTCAGACTACCGAAGCATTTTTGGTTTCCGTTTCCCACATGCCACTTTTAAGCATCGGATTGAATTGCGCTTTGGGTGCCGATGCGATGAGACCTTATTTGCAGGTATTATCCAATCAGGCTCCTTTTGCAATCAGTGCACATCCCAATGCCGGTTTACCGAATGAATTCGGTCAATACGACGAAACTCCGGAAATGATGGGTTCCCAAATCGAGGAATTCCTTCAGGAAGGATTGATCAATATCATTGGAGGCTGCTGTGGCACAACTCCGGAACACATTCGCAAAATGGCTGAAATTGCAGCAAAGTATTCACCAAGAAAAATTAGCGAAACAACAAACGCATGAACTATTTACGCTTATCGGGCTTAGAAGCCATTACCATCACACCTGAAAGTAACTTCACAAACATCGGTGAACGAACCAACGTAACCGGATCACGGGCATTTCTGCGCATGATCAAGGACAATGATTACGAAGCAGCCTTATCCGTTGCACGTGAACAGGTTGAAGGAGGAGCACAAGTAATCGACATCAATATGGATGAGGGAATGATCGATGGCAAGGAAGCCATGGTGAAATTCCTGAACCTCATTGCTGCCGAACCCGATATTTCCAGCGTTCCGATCATGGTGGATAGTTCCAAATGGGAAATTATCGAAGCCGGATTACAATGTATTCAGGGAAAAGGAATCGTCAACTCGATTTCTCTCAAAGAAGGCGAAGAAAACTTTATCCGTCAGGCAAAACTGATCAAACGTTACGGTGCAGCTTCCGTTGTAATGGCTTTTGATGAGAAAGGTCAGGCAGACAGCTATGAAAGACGTTTGGAGATTTGCGAACGTTCTTACCGCATTTTGGTCGACGTGGTCAAATTCGCTCCAGAAGACATCATCTTTGACCCGAATATTTTCCCGGTAGCAACGGGAATGGAAGAACATAACAACAATGCACTGGATTTCTTCCGTGCAACGAAATGGATTCGTGAAAACCTTCCGGGAGCGCATGTTTCAGGTGGAGTTTCAAACGTTTCATTCTCTTTCCGTGGAAACAACCCGGTACGTGAAGCAATGCATTCCGCATTCCTGTATCACGCAATTCAGCACGGAATGGATATGGGAATTGTGAATCCTTCCATGTTGGAAGTTTACGATGATATCGACAAAGAATTACTGGAACGTGTAGAAGACGTTTTGTTGAATAGAAGAGAGGATGCAACTGAGCGCTTATTGGATTTTGCGGAAAGCTTCAAAGGAGAAGACAAGAAAAAGGAAGTTTCTCAGGAATGGAGAAGTCTTCCTGTAAATGACCGTCTGGCTCATGCATTGGTGAAAGGAATTGTAGACTTCATCGATGAGGATGTGGAAGAATGCCGTCATCAATTTGAAAGACCGATCCAAGTGATCGAAGGTCCGTTGATGGATGGAATGAATATCGTTGGAGATTTGTTTGGAAGCGGGAAAATGTTCCTTCCTCAAGTAGTGAAGTCGGCACGTGTAATGAAAAAAGCAGTAGCTTACCTCCTACCGTATATCGATGCGGAAAAAGATGGAAAATCGAGTTCTGCAGGAAAGATCATCATGGCAACCGTCAAAGGAGATGTTCACGATATTGGAAAGAACATTGTTTCGGTCGTACTCAGCTGCAACAACTACGAAATTGTGGATTTGGGTGTCATGGTTTCTGCTGAACGGATCATCCAGGCAGCCATTGACGAAAATGCCCATGTTATCGGACTCAGCGGATTGATCACTCCTTCACTGGATGAAATGGTTCACGTAGCGAAAGAGATGGAACGGGCAAACCTTTCGATTCCATTATTGATTGGCGGTGCTACGACTTCGAAAGTGCATACAGCTGTAAAAATCGAGCAAAACTATCATAAAGGACAAACGGTTCACGTATTGGATGCTTCGCGATCTGTAACGGTGGTTGAACAATTGTTGGGCTACAAAAAAGACCAGTTTGTGAAAGACATACAAGCAGATTATGCACGTGTTCGCGAACACCATGAAAAACACCGCGGTGCAAAACAAGTACTTTCATATGAAGACGCTTTAAAGAATCGATTGGTACTAGATTTCAATAATGAAACCATCAAAAAACCGAATCAATTAGGTGTTCAGGTGATCGAACAACAGGATTTGTCGCTTTTAGTTCCGTATATCGACTGGACTCCTTTCTTTCAAACCTGGGAATTGCATGGGAAGTTTCCACGTATCCTAAGTGATGAGGTAGTTGGAAAAGAAGCTACCCAACTCTATGCAGATGCACAGGCAATGCTGAAGCAGATCGTAGATGAGAAATGGCTTACAGCTAAAGCAGCTTTTGGGATTTTTCCGGCAAATAGTGTGGATGATGATATCGAAATCTATTCGGACGAAGAACGAACTTCGGTATTGGGAATTCAACACTCACTTCGTCAACAGACAAAAAAAGCACAAGGACAACCCAATCTTTCCCTGGCAGATTTCATTGCTCCGAAAGAAAACGGTTTAATCGATTACCTGGGAGCTTTTGTCGTAACTGCCGGTCATGGGATTGACGCGCACGTCAAGCGTTTCGAGGAAGATCACGACGATTACAACTCCATCATGATAAAAGCACTTGCAGATCGTTTTGCGGAAGCATTTGCCGAATTCCTGCATGCAAAAGTCAGACGCGAAACATGGGGATATGCCAACGATGAAACATTGGACAATGATGCCTTGATCGCGGAGAAATACAAAGGAATCCGACCAGCGCCAGGCTACCCTGCTTGCCCGGACCACACGGAGAAACCAAACCTGTTCAAACTATTGAATGCAGAAGAACTAAGTGGAGTTTCCTTAACAGAAACGTTAGCCATGTGGCCGGCTGCATCTGTTTCGGGGTGGTACTTTGCACATCCTGATTCCAAATATTTTGGCTTAGGTAAAGTTACTCTGGATCAAGTAGATAACATTTCATCCCGAAAAAAGATGGATTTAAATGAAATGAAACGCTGGCTATCAAGCAACCTTATCGATTAATTTAGCATCTTTACAATAGAAGATTAACGGTTTAATTACCTAATTGTTAACAAATTAACAATGGGCGTTGGTTAATCTCACATATTGTGAACCTTGAAACTAAGCTAAATATGCGTTTACTACTTCTATGCCTATTGATTTCCTCTTATGGATTATCTCAAACACCACCTACTGCTCAATTCACTGCATCACCACTAACTGTTTGCCTGGAACAAAGCATTCATTTCACCAATCAATCCACTGCGGGTAGTTCACCTATCACGTCTTTTTCATGGGATTTCGGGGATGGGAATGCTTCTACCTTGCAGAATCCGGACCATGTGTATAGTGCCCCCGGCAACTATACAGTGACATTAACAGTTCAGGCATCCAATGGACAAGCAGATTTTGAGTTGAAGTCGGCATATGTAACAGTAAACCCGAAACCAACACCGAATTTCACCACGACCGCAAACGGTTGTAGCCTTCCGGTTGGTGTTAATTTCGGAAACACCTCCACCGGAGCCGTTTCGTATAATTGGAATTTCGGGAATACACAAACCTCTACCCTTGAAAACCCGCCAGCTGTCAATTATACCACTGCAGGAACTTATAACGTAACCTTAATTGCGACGAATAGCTTTGGCTGTAAGGATACGATTGTCAAACCCATTGTCATTTCCAATTTTCAAGCGGGAATCACCGCACCTACAACAGCCTGTCAAAATACAGCTGTATCAATCACCGATAATTCCACTGTCGGTGCGAATTCCTGGAACTGGAGTTTCACCGGAGGACCTGCAAATTCAACATCTCAAAACAACACTGTTGTCTTTTCAACTCCCGGAACTTACACCATCAGTTTAACTGCTCAAAACACGAGTTTGGGTTGTTCCGGCTCAACAACGAAACAAATTACGATATTACCAACTCCAGTCCCTTCATTCACAGCGAATCCAACTACCGGATGTGCTCCACAAGGTGTAACTTTCACGAATACAAGTCCAAGCGGAACAAATTTCCAGTGGACCTTCGGAGATGGAACGACTTTCAATGGACAAACCCCTCCTGTTCATACCTATCAGAACAATGGGACTTATAACGTTACGCTTACGATGACCGGCGCAAATGGATGTCCCGGATCAATCACCTTAACTGCAGTTACACTTACTCCTCCTGTGGCTGGCTTCACAAGTACAGATACAAGTGGTTGTGAACCGCTTACAGTTACATTCATAGATACTTCATCGGCAAGTATTCCTATCACAAGCTGGGTATGGACATTCGGGGACGGAACCACATTTGTTGGACAGAATCCACCACCACACACCTATAATTTAGGAGTTTATGATGTTTCTTTAACTATTACAACGCAAACAGGCTGTCAGGGAAGTGTTACCATTCCGGCTTATATCGAGGTAGGGAAAGTAGATGCGGTTAATTTCACGCTCGACCAATCTCCTGAATGTGCGAAAAGATCCATTCATTTTCACAATCAATCGGTTATATTGGCACCACACACCTCGAGTGAAGTCACTTATCTTTGGAATTTCGGAGATGGCGGTACTTCGACGCAGGAAAATCCGGATTACTCCTATTCACAAGACACCGGATATTTCGATGTGAGTTTGATTGTAACCTTCAGAGGATGCAGCGACACTTTGATTATTCCAAACGCGGTCTATATCAAGGCACCTATCAGTCGTTTCACACCGGCACAGACACTTTATTGCAACCCGGCAAGTTTGCCGGTGAATGTAGTCGTGAATGACCAATCCATCATAGGGAAAATTCCGGATGATTGTTTGATGATCTGGCGTTGGGGAGATGGAACAAATACCACTTTTGACGATCCGACTTTTGATGATTCCGATCTGGGTTCCACTTCGCATAATTATGCGACTTACGGAACGTATACCATTAAACAGGTCATTTACAACTATACAACGGGTTGTGCTGACAGTACGACTCAAACTGTTCACATTTCGACCACCACAGCTGGAATTGCCGGGATATCGAATGACAGCGTTTGTGTGAATTCTCCGATCACGCTTTTGGATAATTCCACTTCCTCTCATCCTTTCGGAACTTATTCCTGGAACATGGGGAACGGTCAAACCGTTACCGGTGCAAATCCGAGTTACGCTTATCCGAACTTCGGAACATTTACGATTACTTTGACAGCCACTAATAGCGTAGGATGTGCCGATGATGCGACATTCAATCCGATGACAGCTCTGGCTTTACCCTTAGCTCAGATCACACCGGACGACAATGCGGGGTGCGCGCCATTTCTGGTGACATTCAGCAATGGATCCACCTTACAAAACAATGGAGTGAACCTGGCTTCCTTCCTGTTTACATTCAATGACAATAACACGACTCAAACAACGACCAATGTAGGAACAACGGTAAATCACACCTACAATACGGAAGGAACTTTTACGGCAACCTTAGTGGCAACTGATCAATTCGGTTGTGTTTCTGCTCCTGCCTCCACTTCTATTTCGATTACAAAACCAACAGCTGTATTTACCATTGATCCGGTTGTCTGTAACCTGGAAAATGTAAGCACGGTGAATGCTTCCTCAGGGCTAGCACCATTAACTTATCAATGGATTGTTGATGGATCGCAGGTAAGCACCGCAACCGATTATGCACATGCATACAATGAAAGCTTAAACAGTTCTACTTCGAGTTTTACGCATGGTTACGTACTGATCGTTACGGATGCAAACGGATGTAAAGACACCTTGTCCAACCCGTTAACAATTTCCACTCCGGTGGCAATTCCTCAGTATTCGTTCAGCGGTGCTGCAACTAACGCAAATGGTGATTACTTGTGTCCTCCTGTTTTTGCATCCCTGACCGATGCATCGCTTTCCTTTGGAAATATTTCAAGCTACAGCTGGATTTTCGGAGACGGAAAAACCTCTGTTCTTGAAAATCCGAATAATACGTATGTATTTCCGGGAACTTATAGCCTGACCTTATCAATTACGGATGAATTCGGCTGTACTTCCGATACGACCTACATCGATTATTTAACCATTTTCGGACCGGTGGCAAATCCTTCATGGACACAAAACTTAGGTGGATGCGGTCAGGATGTCCAATTCAATATCGGCGCAACAAGTTTCCTGGAAACCATTGTATGGAATACGGGAGATGGAACCGTTGTAACCGATTCAACCAGCTTCTCTCATACTTATCATGATGTAACGACCTATAATCCAACCTTGACGGTAACAGACAGCAACAATTGCGAGGTCATCTATCCGATGAATCCTATCACTATTCCGGATATCGGATTGAATGCCTATTTTGTAGTGAATCCGACCTTGATCGATTTGGGTACAACTGTTGAATTTGATGATCAATCAACGAGTGTGAACGGAATTTTAACGTGGACTTGGGACATGGATCCGAATCCTCAAACGATCAATAATTCAGATGCATCCGTTTACACCAATTACTACACTCCTGGATCTTACACCGTTACACTTACCGTAGAAGATCCAAACGGATGTTTCGATACATACACAAAAGTGATCAATGTTGTCGGGGATTTTGAAATGCCGAATATCATCACACCGAATGGAGACGGCACGAATGAATACTTCTCTTTCAAACACGACATTTTCAAGTCGTTTGACATCGTTATTTTGAATCGATGGGGGAATGTCGTTCATGAGGGTAAAAATGTCACTGGATCCATTTTCTGGGATGGAAAAACACAAGGTGGCGATCCTTGCAGCGAAGGAGTCTATTTCTATAAGCTGAATGGTATCTTAAAGGACAACAATTCCATCCAGAAATCCGGGTTCGTGGAGTTGTTTCGATAAACAGATTTGAATAGAAACGGGTTAAAAACAAAAAGCAGTCATTGCTGACTGCTTTTCGTTAACCTAACCTAACCACTATTCACTGAATCAGAAACTGAAGATATCAGCTCCTTTTCGATTACAAAATTGCGCATTTAATTATCTAATTCAAAACCCAATTTCTTACATTTAAAAGATATCTTGAAAGTTAATGACCTGTTACTAAATTAAAAACCATTGGTTTATCGTTAAAAACAGCGCATTCAGAAGAATTTTATATGCATTCATCATTTCCGACTATTGGAATCCTAAAAAATCCACCAGGGTGAATTTTTAACAACTATTCACCTAAATTGATTTTTTTATCGCTTTATGCAAAAATTTTAAACTAATAGATTTTTATACCTTTGCGTTGTGTCAGAATACATTCAAATATACACAGATGGCTCTGCCAGAGGGAATCCTGGGCCAGGCGGCTATGGTATCATCCTGAAGTACAAGCAATCCGTAAAGGAAATTTCTCAGGGCTATCGGCTTACGACGAATAACCGAATGGAGCTCCTTGCAGTAGTTTGCGCCCTAGAAAACCTAAAAACCACTACCATTCCTATCCGGATCTACTCCGATTCAAAGTATGTCATTGATGCTATTGAAAAAAGATGGGTTTATGGCTGGCATTCGAAAGGCTTTGTCAAGAAAAAGAACAAAGACCTTTGGCTCCGGTACCTTGCTTTGGCAAAGTCGTTCCAGATAGAATTCATTTGGGTAAAAGGACATAACGGTCACCCTGAAAACGAACGATGTGATGTATTGGCAGTTGAAGCTGCGTTGGGAGGCAATCTATTGGTTGATCACTACTTCGAAGAAGTCCAACAACATGAAAACTAGTTGCCGATAAAGCAGGATTTGACAAATGTGTAAACCAATGGATGCGGGAGTTCTCTTGTGGAACTGATTTGTGGGCAAAATCCACAAGCCAGGAAAAATTTACGGTTCTTCAAACTGATGATCTCCGGTTCTTCGAATTGATTGTAGGCTTCAATATCCAAATCTGTCTCTGTGAGGCTTCCTATCAGTTGCGGATACAAACTATAGCGTGTTGCTGTGAGCTCTTCGGGATTACGTGTTTCGTACAAATGGATCAGTGCAGAAGAATGAGGAACAACGTATACTCTTTCGAAATGGTTTCCATCCACCAAATTATCTGAAATCAGCTTTTCCCCGTTTGCACTCAGATTATTGCGGTGAATCAAGACATCGATCAATGCCTTATACCCTTCGCCTGTAATAAAAACGGGAGTATCCTGTTGTAATAACAAATCGATGACCCCATTGAGATAAAACAAATTGAGGTAGGGACCCGGAGCAAACCAAAACCCGTCGTAATTTGACAGTTGTTGTGGTTTCATGTTGATCAGTTCATTGATCTTGATCCAATAATAGGATAACTCGACTTCCAAAAACCGCCCTGCATGGTCTAAAGCCATGTTAGTAGCATGATGCGTATTGAAGGTAAAATTAAAATCCCCAATAATTCCAATCTTCAGTTGCTGCATAAGGTATCAACTAAAAAGCCATTTATCGGTTGACAAATGGCTTTTCTAAATTTTATCGTTTGAACCAACCCTTTAAGATTGCGTTTTGGATTGGTAGCGAAAGCGTTAACGAATCAGTCAGAACAGGAGTAGTCAGATCTGGCACAGTCCGGTATACGTTACAATTAAATGTACAAGTGAATTTCGAGTAATCTCCCGAACCATCCGATTCCTGAACAATTCCTGTGAAAATAACATCCTGAACAGGTTGTGTATCATCAGAAGTCCAAACATTCCCTGAACCATCACGATAAACTACTTCAAAACCGTTAGCAGCAGCAGCAGAATAAACAGGTGCAGTCATAGATGAGAAAAAACTATTAAAAACAGCCAAACTCGGATCGCTGTCAGCGCTTCCGTCAAAACTGATCGAACCCAAACCAACCCGAATAGAAACCAATCCATTTGAAGATTTCATGTTTGCGTAATAAGCAGCTTTTGAAGGTGTAGGTGAAGGAAGAATATATTTAGTTTTTGTAGCTTCCAAATAGTAACCGTCAACATTTTGTGTCAACTCCAGCTGACTTCCATTGACAATCCCAATAAAACTTGATTCCAGTTCAACCTTTGGTGTCGGTGCCGGGATAATTTCATGCTTTGGACAACCCGCTAAAAATAGAGACCCAAACGCAAAAAGTGCAATAACTTTTTTCATAGATAATGTTTTTCAAACCAATATGTTCTGAGAACACAATTCGAAAATACAACTTTTTTTTATATGCCAAAGATATTTCTGAAAATCTCACTCAACCCGAGTTAGATATACAACAGATCAAACCAGATTATCTAAGCTCTCAATAATTTGTTTTGCTCAGGGAAACAATAGTAAGGTAAGAAAATCGGTTTTTCAATCTCATTGGTCAAATCCATGGAGTAAATCACCTCTGTTTCAGAGATCACGATCGTATCCAGATTCTCATCCATATTCAAGTCAATCCCCCTCACGCTCAACTCACACATTAACTGATTAAATGCACTCATACTTACAAAGATCTGACTCTCATAAGAACTTCCGTTTTCATAAATACAACAATCCAGTTGAACTTCCGTTGATGAACTTTCGAATTGGATACGATTTAATAAGATGCTGTCGAATATTGTTTTCATACTGTTTGACTTTGATGATACAAATTTGCACCCAGTAGTTCGTAAAGTACTTACGACCTACTCCGTCAAAGTGAAAAAAATGAAAGAAAATTGACACTTCGACTTCGCTCAATGTCCTTTCAATCCTGAAAGTGAGTCCTGCGGGTAGTTGAGCGTAGTCGAAGCAACGCAATATGAACTTTTTTTTCGTAATTTCACGACACCTTATAGATTGAAAGACATGAAGTATTTCCAAATAGACAAAAACCTTTTTATTGAAAACCGTAAGAAATTTACGGCAAAAATGGCAAAAAACACATTAGCTGTTTTCAATTCGAACGATATTTATCCGGTAAGTGCGGATGGAACCTTGCCTTTCACCCAACACCGGGACATTTTTTACTTATCTGGAGTGGATCAGGAAGAAAGCATTCTGGTTCTATTTCCAAATGCAAGTAATGAAGCTCACCGGGAAATTCTTTTCCTGAAAGAGACAAACGATCACATTGCTGTTTGGGAAGGTGCCAAATTAAATAAGGATCAAGCATTTGAAACAGCTGGAATCAAAACAGTTTATTGGTTGCAACAATTCCCTGTGATCTTCAAACAGTTGATGGCTGAGGCAGAAGGAATTTACCTGAACACGAATGAGCACTTGCGTGCAGATACCACTGTTCAAACACGTGAGGACCGATTCATCATCCAGGTTAAGCAGGATTATCCCGCACACCAGGTACATAAAAGCGCGCCCATCATGCACCAGATCCGTTCCGTGAAGGAGAAAATCGAATTGGACCTGATGCAGACTGCTTGTGATATCACAGAAAAAGGGTTTCGCCGCATCCTTGGGTTTGTAAAACCGGGTGTTTGGGAATATGAAATAGAAGCTGAATTCTCACACGAATTCTTAAGAAACAGATCGAAAGGATGGGCATACACTCCCATTGTAGCATCCGGAAAAAATGCCTGTGTCCTTCATTACATTGAAAACAACTTGCAGTGCCAGGATGGCGATGTCATCTTGTTGGATGTTGGTGCAGAATATGCCAATTATTCTTCCGATATGTCGAGAAGTATTCCGGTAAACGGCCGCTTCACCCCAAGACAAAAAGAAGTGTACAATGCCGTTCTTCAAGTGAAAACACAAGCAGAAAAAATGCTTGTTCCCGGAACCATGTTGGCTGAATATCAAAAAGAAGTGGGCAGATTAATGGAATCCGAGCTGCTTGGCTTGAAATTATTGGATCAGACCGATATCAAGAATCAGGATCCGAATTGGCCGGCTTACAAAAAATATTTCATGCATGGAACTTCGCATTACCTGGGACTTGACACACATGATGTGGGTCTGTGGAATGTACCTCTTGAAGCAAACATGGTATTCACCTGCGAACCCGGAATCTATATCCCTGAAGAAGGATTGGGAATCCGCATCGAAGATAATTTAGTTATACAAGCTTCCGGTCAGCCATTCAATCTGATGAGAAACATCCCGATTGAAGCGGATGAGATAGAAACATTGATGAATCAAAAATAATGAGTGAACAATTGTTGAATTACAGGATTTCCGGAAATGGGAGTCCTGTTGTTTTTTTGCATGGTTTCATGGAGGACATCAGCATGTGGGACGAATTGCTTCCCCATCTTCCCGTGAAAGCGATCTGCATTGATTTACCGGGTCATGGATCAAGTCCAGTGGATTTCAATTCAACGCCATCCATCCTGTCCATGGCCAAAGAAGTGGAGAAAATAGTTGTTCATGAAAAACTGAAACACGCCTTGGTTATCGGACATTCAATGGGTGGTTATGTCGGTTTGGAATTGATTAAACTAGTTCCAAGCCTGGAACATCTCATATTGTTTCATTCACATCCCTGGAGCGATTCGGAAGACAAGAAAAGAGATCGTGAACGCGTTGCAAACCTGGTTCTCACCAAAGCCTCCGTTTTCATCCGGGAAGCTATTCCGAATTTATTTTACAATCCTTCCAAAATGGAAGATGCCATTGAGCATTACATCCGACTTGCAGACCTTATGGACCCCAAAGCGATCGGATGGGCTTCTTTAGCCATGAAAAACCGCTTCGATCTGGCATATCTGATGGAGAAAAATCCGGAGAAATTTACAGTGATCAGCGGTGAGAAGGACAAACTCATTCAAGTCGCCTTACTGGATGTCTTTTGCAAACAAAACAAAATCTCTTCTATAGTCCTACCAAACGTTGGACACATGGCACATGAGGAAAATCGGGAGGAAGTAATCCACTTACTGAACACTATTTTTTAATTCATTCTATCAGAATCCAATGTACTTCCCACTAAGGAACACGGACGAGCACAGATATACTTTCGGGAATATTCTAAAATAGGGTTGATAATTTGCATTTCTATGGATCAGAAAAACAGTTTTCTTAAGTGTTCCACCGTGCACGTCTGTGGGAAAATTATAATTACCTTGTTGTGCAAAGTTTATCTTTAAGCAAGTATTCGACAAAAAATAAATAATTTTAACGGTATTAACTTTTGATTATACTACCAGCTGGTTTAATTTAACAGTTAAAATCTGAGTGTGTCTGGTTTCAAAACCATAACTCAGTTTATTAGAACTCGTAAATTGTCGGTAAGAACAAGTAACAAACTACATTATGGAACCGAAAAGACTACGCGCCTTGGTCATTGATGACGAAGAATACGCACGCAAAAATTTAATAATGATGCTGGACGATTTTTGTCCTGAGATTGAAGTGATCGGTGAAGCTTCCGGAAAAGAGCAAGCCAAAGCATTGATCACAGCCAGCAAACCGGATGTAGTATTTTTGGATATCCGGATGCCAAGCGGCGCGGAAGGATTTGAATTGTTAGAGGAAGTAGAAGAAAAAAACTTCCTGGTTGTCTTTGTTACTGCATTTAAGGATTATGCGATTCGTGCATTCAATGCCAGCGCAGTCTACTATTTGTTGAAGCCAATTGATATTGACGATTTAAGAATTGGAGTAGAAAAATTAGTGGAAGCAAATACTGTTTTCGCCCAGGATCCTGAAAACTACGTGACCTACTTCAGAAGTTTACGCAACTTGTCAGACCAACTGCTTCGCAACAAACCCAACAACCGCATTGCAATCAGTCATACAAAAGGATTGAAGATCGTTGAGGACAATACCATTTCCCATCTGGAGGCAAGTGGAAACTGTACAACCATTTATTTCAACGATGGCACGCGTTATCTGGATACCAGAACTTTAAAGATTTATGAAAACATTTTGAATCCTGCCAAGTTTTTCAGGGTTCATAAATCACATATTATTAATCTCAACAACCTTGCTGAATACATTAATGAAGACGGGCATTTTGCCGTTTTGAAAAATGGATTGCGGATTCCTGTTGCAAGAAATCGTGTAACTGATTTTGTAAAAATGCTAAAGGAAGGATGAGAATATTCGCATTGATAGTCTTTGCAGCCATTTCTACTATTGGAATGGCTCAGGACTATTCTTTTATCACTTATTCTAACGGACAAGGTTTACCTCAGTCTCAGGTGCAATGCATCACACAGGACAACGATGGTTACCTGTGGGTTGGAACATTGGGTGGACTTGCCAAATTCAATGGTAAGAACTTTACCACCTTTCCACTTGAACAAGGATTATTTAATAACCGAATCTCCTGCCTTCAAAACATCCAAAAAACGATTTGGGTAGGACACGAAGGTGGAATTACAGAGATTACAAATAATAAAGCTCAGACCTATTCATTTGGCGACAATAATAAAACAGTCAGTGTAACCGATTTCATATCGTATCAAGGGAAAATTGTTGCGGCAACGGAAGGAAGTGGTTTATACATCATTTCCAATCACCACATTTCAAAAATTACACTTAAAAACGAAGATGCCTCAACCTGCCGGGATTTGGAAATCATCAACGGAAAATTGTATATCGGAACACGCGACGGCTTATACTTCACAGATGACCTGACCAATTTCAAACGAGTGGAGGCATTCAAGGACCGAAGCATTTCCGGAATTGCCCTGACACAAAACAAGGTGTTCATTTCCACCTTTTTCAAAGGATTGTTCCGAACAGATTTCACTTTGAAACAGTTTGACTCTATTCCAGTCAAATCAAACGATTTATATATCGGAGCCATCAATAGTGATAAATCCAATCAATTGTGGCTCGTTTCACCGGAAGGAGTGATTCGTTTCTCCCCGCAAATGAAACAGCTTGACCTGAATGAGGTAAATGGTCTTCCTGTAAACGCAATCAATTGTTCCTTCCAGGATAACGAAGGAAATATGTGGTTCGGGAGTGATGGAAAAGGACTCATACGCTTCGCCAATCAGAATTTACAGATCTATTCCACAAAAACAGGAATGCCTTCCGATCTGATCCTCTGCGGCAAAAAACTGAACAGCGGATCTTATTTATTCGGTTCTTACGATAAAGGGGCTTTTAAGATGAATCTTCAGGGAGCCTGCGAAAAAATTCCCCTTCCTGCAACTACTGTTTGGGACATCGAATATTTCAATGGAAATGCCTGGTTTGCCACTGAGTTGGGAATATTCCGATGGGATTTCAAATCCGAACCACAACAATATAACTTTCCCAATTATTCAAGTCCTTTCCGGGTCATTAAAATCTATAAAAACAAACTGATTGTTGCTGATGAGGAACGTATCGGGTATATTGAAAACAATGTACTTCACCGCTATTCCGATTTCAAATTCAATCTCAATAAAAACGGGAATATCCGGGATGTTTCATTCTATTATTCAAACATGCTGGTTGCCACATCCAAAGGATTGTATGAACTGAATCTGGCTAAGAAAACGCAAAAACTTCTTAAAAAATTCAAAGCGAGTATCTCCTCCATAGAAACAGATACAGACAACCGGATCTGGATCGGTACGGAAAACGGATTGGTCATTTTTGACGGCATCAATTATAAAAATATTTCCTACAGTTCAAAAAGCGGGGCACGTTTCATCAACTTCATTCAACGCGTAGAAAGTCATATTTTCGTTGGAACAAACGACGGATTATACGTTTTTGAGAACAGTGAAGGCTCCCAAATACTGGTAAAACACATTGGAACGAATAATGGACTCATCAATCTTGAATCGAATATCAACTCTTCACTTTTTGAAGAAGGGAACTTTTGGTTTGGAACCACTGATGGTCTTGCAAAACTTCATGTAGGCTCCAACGATGAAGGATTCTCCGATTTTTCTCCTAAACTCAATATCGCACGGGTGTTGGTCAATTACCGGGAAATCGATCCTTCGAACATCTACAACGGTCTGAAACTAAATTATTCCAAGAACAACCTCATCATCGATTTGGACGGAATTTCAATGGAAGATCCTGAATCGGTCACTTTTCAATACAAGCTGGAAGGTGAATCTGACAAATGGTCTCCACCAACTTTAAATCCGACGATCATTCTTTCAAACCTGGATGCCGGAGATTATGTGCTTCATATCCGTGCCATTTCAGGAACAAAGAAGATTTCAGAAGTCAGTTCTTTTGCAATCACTATCACTCCACCATTCTGGAGAACCTGGTGGTTCTACATCCTCGTATTTGTGGCAATTGCATTTGGAATCCGGTATTATTTCAGATTGCAGATCAAACGGGAAAGAGAGCGCAACTACAAGATCAACCTGGAGAATAAATCGCGTTTGCTTGCATTGGAACAGCAATCCCTGAATGCAAGTATGAACCGACACTTCATTTTTAATTCCCTGAATTCCATTCAGTATTTCATCAATACACAGGATCGGGTTTCCGCAAATCGGTATCTGACCAGTTTTGCCAAGTTGATCCGGAAAAATCTGGATAGCGCTTCCGAAGGAGATAATGTCGTGACGCTGCACCAGGAGCTTGAACGATTGGAATTGTATCTTTCACTCGAAGCCATGCGCTTCAAAGACCGATTCGTTTACCGAATTGACAATCAAGGAATTGACCTCGAACAAGTAACTGTTCCCGCAATGCTTCTTCAACCATTTGTGGAAAACAGTATCATTCATGGAATTCTGCCGGATGAAACGAAAAAAGGTGAGATTCTGGTGACGATAAAAGCACTTGGTGACCAGCTCGAAATCTGTATTGATGACGATGGAATCGGAATTGATTACAGCTTGAATAAAAAAGCCAAATTCCAGGGGGATCACAAGTCTCAAGGAATGGAAATCACTTCTAAAAGAATCGACCTTATTCGCAAGATGTGGAATAAGGATTACGAGCTGATCGGTCCCTTTCAAATGACGAATCCTGACCGTTCAATCAAAGGAACGCGCGTTTTAATCAAAATTCCTTATGAAAATTTGGAAATGAATGATTAAATAGTTTATATTTGTTCAGTATGGCTTTTAAGAGTATGAAAAAGATAACAATCATAGCGTCATTATTAATAGTGTTCACAGCTTGTCAAAAAGCTGATATTCGTCCGAGAACACAGTGTGGAACAGAGACTCCAGAGATGCAACGTATCTCTCAGAATGGTTCTACAGGTACAACTGTTGGTAGCCCAAATGCTTTGGGTGGTTCCGAGACGACTACAACTACGGTTGATCCAAATGATCCTGAAAATCCTAACGGAGGAGACATTACGGATCCATTGAGAAAGAAAGATCAGAAAGACAATAAATAAAAAAATCCCGATTCAATGAATCGGGATTTTTTTTGTTCCATTATTTCCAATCAATTACTTATTCTGAAAATGATTCCACCCTTGAGCCTTTATCGGAATCAATGAATCATTTGTATCCACCAAATAAATCCCTTCACTTACATCTGTCATATAACCAATCACTGTCATGTGCGGATTCCCTTTGATCTTATCAAAATCATTTTGAGAGATCGTGAATAACAATTCATAATCCTCTCCTCCATTCAGCACGCATGTTGTTGGATCCAGATTAAAATCAATTGCCGTAGTTGAAGTCAAGGAATCAACAGGAAGCTTCGCATTGTAGATCATCGCTCCTTTATTACTTGCTTTGCAGATGTGCATCACTTCAGAAGCCAATCCATCGGAGATATCAATCATCGATGTTGGAATCACTTCCAATTCTTTCAAGTAAGTGATGATATCCACCCGTGCCTCAGGTTTCAACTGTCTTTGAACAATGTAGTCCTTCCCATCCAAATCGGGCTGGATACTCGGGTTTGATTCAAAAACGCTCTTTTCACGTTCCAAAACCTGCAATCCCATATAAGCAGCACCCAAATCTCCCGATACAACCAACAAATCATTGGCAGCAGCTCCTGAGCGGTAAACCACTTTCGATTTATCCACAACTCCTATAGCCGTAACGGATATAACCAATCCGGATTTCGAAGAAGTCGTATCTCCACCTACCAAATCCACTTTATAATGCTGACAAGCCAATCGGATACCTGCATACAGATCTTCCAAAGCTTCCAACGGGAAACGATTCGAAACTGCTATTGAAACCGTAATTTGCTCCGGAGTTCCATTCATTGCTGCGATATCCGAAAGATTCACTGCCACCGCTTTATATCCCAAATGCTTGAAAGGAACATACATCAGGTTAAAATGAACCCCTTCAACCAACATATCCGTTGAAACCAGGGTGTATTGCTCTTCATTTCTTTCCAGTACCGCAGCATCATCGCCGATTCCAAAAGCTGTAGATTCTCTTGTAATCAAGAAGTTCTTCGTCAATAAATCAATTGTTCCAAATTCACCCAGGGATTCTAAATCCGTTCTTCTTTCTTCTGACATGTATTTAAATATATAGTGCAAAGATACACTTTACTCAAAAGAACCCGAGTTTGATTGCAAAAACGGATAAACTAACCAAGAAAGAATTACATTTATTGAAACAACTAAATCCATTATGAAGAACTTATTCTTCTTTATCCTACTGAATTCCTTTACCGGGATTTCCCAAACCTTTGTCCGATCCGAACTCCCTACTCCGGTATCAACACCTTGGGAAATTACTTTCGGACCGGATTCCATGTTGTGGATCACAGAAAACAACGGAAGGGTTTCACGGGTCGACCCAGAAACGGGAAATAAAACGATTGTTTACACTGCTCCGGATTATTTTGGTGGAAGTCCCTTGGAAAACTCGGTTCTTTGTCCTAATCTAAGCATCGGAGCCGGCACTTTGGGCTTGGCCTTACATCCCGATTTCACTTCTCCCGGTTCTTCCTATATCTTTTTCATGTATTCTTACAATTCAGGAACATCCGGAAGCCCGGCAACCCGTTTTAAGATCCGAAGATTGGAATGGAACCCAACAACCGATCAAGTCATCGCTTACCAGGATATCGTAACAGGAATTTCGACCGGATACGACCATTTGGGAGGAAGATTATTGGCTGTCAAGCAAAACAACACCCCTTATTTATTTGTATCCATCGGTGATCATGGGTCGTCGGAAACAAACAGTCCGCAATGCTATAATCCGCAATCGGATAACCCAAACAATTTTGCGCAGGATCCAACGACTGATAATGGAAAAATTCATCGTTATAACATGGATGGGAGTATTCCGGCAGATAATCCGATTCCGGGGAATTCGTTTTTCACCAGAGGTCATCGCAACCCGCAAGGTCTGGTTTATAACAGCGATCTGAACATCCTTTACGACATTGAACACGGAGACCGCACAGATGATGAAATCAACATCCTGGAAAAAGGAATGAATTACGGCTGGAAAAATGTCCACGGTTATCATTCGGACGACAATTTCCCCGGAGAAGCTGCCTACATCGCGAACTATATCACGCATCCCCAAATTCCAAATGACCACCTGGTAGAACCCATTTATGCTATTTGCGCCGTACAAACACCCAGCTCCAATAATGGAAACACGTGGTGCACCGTTGCTCCTTCCGATGGGATCTATTACAACAGCCATGCAATTCCGGTCTGGACAAACAGCATCCTGATGGTGACACTCAAAAAGGGCGATTCCACCGATATGGAACTTTATCAATTCAAACTGAATGCACAGGGAAGCATTGAAGCCTCAAACGCTCAGCACCCGAATCCCAAAAAATATTTTATGGCAGACCAGCAATTGAATGGACGATTGCGTGATATTGCCGTTTCTCCCGATGGAAAGAAAATTTACCTGATCAACAATGGTGGAGCTGCTTCAGCCACAGATAAAATAACGGTTTACACCTATGTTGACACAACCAACCTGGAATCTCTGCCCTTCACGATCTATCCGAATCCTTCCAATAAAACATTGGTTATTCAGCTTCCGGAAAACAAACCCAGTGTGATTCAAATTTTCGATGCAAAGGGAGCCAAGATCAATGAAATCGAGTCACAATCGGATCTGATCACGCTAAACATAACCGATTTAAAAGCAGGGTTGTATTGGTTGAGCTACGAGTCCGAAACTCTCAAAAGAATTGAACGGTTTGTGAAGGAATGATTAAAAGTATCAAAATTCAAAAATTAACGATCCTCCTTCTATTTATTGGAATGACGGCCTCTTTGTTCCTGCCATTTTACGCGGCAACTTCAGATGGCATGTTCTATTCTCAATTTACTGTATTAGGCGATTTTTATGAATCTGGCGACTACTTTTCAATCTACAATGGTTTCAATTCCTTATTTGGGATGTTCAACTTATTTTGTACATCAGTGATTATTCTACTCAGATTTTTTGCTCCTGCCAAATCAAAAGTATTCAGCATCATTTTACTAGTTATCCTAATTTGTTCTTTGCTATTCAAAGGAATTGAAATGGCGACATCAGAATATGTGCTCTCACCTCCGGATAAACTGCTTGCAGGTTTTTATGTATTCACTCTCTGTGAAGCCTTCATAGTATTCTTACTTTTTAAGCAGAATAAGCAATCTCTTAAAAAAGTGAATGAGGATTTACTGGATTATTTTAGGTAAAAAACCAAAAAGCTTTCCGCTATAGTGAAAAGACTTTTTAAATAACCTTAGATTATCCCCCCTTAATGCACCGGCGGAGGCGTATTTGACGGACAAGTCGGATTCGGACATTGGGTCAGCCCATCCGGTAAAGCTGTACCGCAAGCCGGACAAAACTTCTGTTCTTTTGAAAGATAAAATTGCTTTTTCATGATCTTCACTTTTTCGTTACCCTGTAAGTTAGGAAGAAATGAGCTGGAAGAAAGTTAAAGAGTGTTAGCGTTAATTGGAATCGGATTTCTTCTTCCTTGCAAAGACCCAGATAAACAACCCTGCAATCAGGCTGCAAACCAAAGCATAATCGTAGAAGTAAATTTGGTTCAAAGGAATATCACTTGCAACATCCGAAGCCAAGGGTTCCGATGCGATAACTCCAAAGGACAATAAGATGAGAATAAACTTGATAAGGAACCCGACCAGGTAAGCGAAACAGACAACCATCAGAATCAAGATCAGTTTACTATTCGGATAATCCGGGTTCTTAGTTCTTCTAACAAGCTGAAAAAATCCAAATGAAAGCAAAGGAAGTACCCCGAATGAAAGAGCGGTTTTCAACCGGATCGTAAATTCCTCATTCATCGAACTAACCGTGATCTTAAATGGCATTGCCGGATCGATTAATTGTTTCATTAAGGCATCATTCAACAAAGGAAAGATCAACCACATAATGAAGAAAAACAGAACGACAAGAATGGATGTAAGTAAAATCGGCTTTTGCATGGGGTGAAAATAGTGAAAAATACAGAAATCTATAGGCGAAGTCTGAAGAATCAAATCCGTACAAAAAACAAACGGAGAACTGATACAAACCAAGATCTTTGCATATTCATAAATAAATAACTATATTGCACTATAATTAAATATATTCTTATGGATCCTATTCTAAATCCCTATAATCCAGGAGCAGGAAGTCGCCCTTCTTATTTAGCAGGAAGAGATACTATTTTAACCAAAGCAAACATTTTGTTTAAGCGAGTTAAAGCCGGGCGGGCTCAAAGATCAATTATGCTTTATGGTTTAAGAGGGGTGGGCAAGACTGTATTACTTAACCGTCTCAATAACATGGCTACAGAAGATGGTTATATCGTGGAACAAATAGAAATGTCTGAAAACGACAAGTTCGATCTTAAAATGACAAATCATATTCGGAAGATACTTCTACAAATCAGTTTATTTGAGAATGCTAAGGATAAACTAAAGAAGGCATTCCGTGTCTTAAAATCTCTTTCTCTAACCCTACCCGATGGTCCCGAAATAAGTATTGATGTCGATGCAATAGCAGGAGAAGCCGATTCCGGAAATTTCGAAACCGATTTGACTGATATGTTTGTGCATATAGGCAATGCCGCTAAGGAAGAAGGAAAATCAGTTTGTATTTTAATAGATGAGACACAGTACTTAAAAGAATCAGATATGGCAGCATTGATAGCCTCGTGTCATAAAGTTTCCCAGCTTGAATTACCACTTGTTGTTATTTGTGCGGGACTACCATCAATTGCAGCAATGGCTGGCGACGCTAAATCATACGCAGAACGACTATTCGAATTCATCCCTGTCAGCAATCTAGTAAGCCCTGAAGTGGAATTAGCCATTTCTCAACCAGCTAAAGATTTGGGTGTTGAATTTACAGATGAAGCCGTTCAGGAATCAATTAATATTACTAAGGGGTATCCTTATTTCATCCAGGAACTAGGCAAACACACTTGGAATTATGCTTCAAAATCTCCTATTTCGGTTGATGATGTTGTTGCAGCAAAAACGGAGACATTAAATGAGTTAGATAACAGCTTTTTTAAAGTGCGGTTTGATCGTGCGATAAATAGCGAGAAAAAGTTAATGGCTGCGATGGCAGAATTGGGTAACGGTCCATATTCCATGTCTGATGTTGCAGCTAAAATGGAAGTCAGACCAACATCTGCAAGTCCAACACGAGCCACCTTAATAAGAAAAGGATTCATTTACGCCCCTTCTCATGGTCAAATTGATTTTACAGTACCCTTGTTTGCTGACTTTTTAAGACGAGCCAAAATCGGTGAGTCCGATGAAGAAGATTGATCCTATGTTAAGTCAACTTTGTGCTGCCCCCAACCTTCAGGCAGTTTTTGTAGTGTTCGGCTTACTCATACTACCCCACCCCGTTTTGAAATTTAAGATTGGTGCGGAAAGTGAAGGGCTAATCTAGGAACTCCCCATCAACTTTTTGAGGGGAAAACCATATTACTAACGATTAACCCACCATTGTTCTATTGTCTCGTTTGGATAAACATTGATCTTTTTTCCAAAATCATTCGTAAAACAGTAATAAGGAATCCCATTTTGTCTGCAAAATGTTGCCAACTCATAACCCCATTCTTCCAGTTCTTTTGGGCTTCCATGCAGAGTTGAAGGATGGAAAAACAACGAATTGTGATTTGGAACATTCGGTGCTGGGTACTTTCCTCTGCGTACAATTTGGTCTGGTCTTAATTCAATGCAATCCATAGTTGTTCTTTTGATTTATTAAAGTAACGGTTCGATTTGATTCAGTTACAATCGGAATTTAAATGTCGAATAGGTTACGCACTGTTTCGCTTTCAAGACTAGCGATGTAACATTCCAGATTACTAGATACCTTATCTAATACTCTCAAAAGATAGGGACTAACCGTTGCTATACTTAAAACTTTATCCAAAGGAAACCCATGATAATTATTCAAATGCTGTTTTATGTCATCTATTTCATCAATGGTTAGCTGTTGAAATGGGTTTTCGTTCCGATAGTCTGCCATTGGCGAAAGATGTATAAATGCACATCCTAATTTATATACTGAATTTGTCCATCCATGTAAAGAATCCGCAAGATCCACCATGTGCCTGTCAGTTATTTGTGTCTTAGAATTAGGTCTTGTCCATTTCTCATTATTCAAGGTTTGGTGGATATAATGTTGTCGTTCGGTTAAATCATTACTCAGTAAGAAAACCGCTCTTACCAATGAATCAAGTTCCTGCCTTAAAATTGAAACGACTTGTCCATAGTGTCTATTGGCACATAGTAGTTGACCCGCAGATGTGTGCTCTGATGAGCGTTCTCTTAGAATCCTGCAAAATTGTTGTGTTTCTGTCATATTATTTTCTTAAACCCACAATAGGAAAGCTCTTGTCTCTCAACCTCAGATCCTTACGTATCGATTTGATCAATTCTGTCAAACACTCATCGTGCAAGTTATTCTGATCTCTCACTTCCGCTTCAAACAGTATCATCATTTTGATTACGTCTTCACTGGCAATCAGCAGAAGCTTATCCCGAGCGTATGTATACTCCTTGCCATACTTAGTACTTTGGTTATCCGAAGCGAGATTATGCAATGCTTCTAAGAAAGCAACATAGTGTTCTTCCTTTAGCTTTCGAGTTTGCAGAATTATGCTATTGCGGTTTGCAAACCATGCTCCAATAATAGATACTGTGATTGCTACTGCTCCACTGAGGATTGAAATTAATAGTGGTATTGACATTGATTCAATTTTGAAATGTGGTACGAATTTATTTAAATCGGCAATGCAGGGTCTAACTCACCTACGATTTCCATTTATTAGACCTCTGATTGCAAGAATTATTATAACCAAAGTTACGACCCAACTAATCCAACCATGTCCACTTTCTTCTTCATACTCACGCCCCATTTGACTATGGACTCCGAAGGCTAATATACAAAAGAATAGAACGATTATTTTCTTCATAATTAAGGACTTCAAATTTTGTCAATATCCAATCTCATGAGTTCTATTAGCTTTGCTTTCTTTTCTTCCGTTTCTTTACGTATTCCCTCAACTTCGGAAGTAATTGGTGACAAATCCTGCTCACCCGCAAATATCTTCTTTAACGATTCAGAAATGGAATTAGAAATTTTACCCACTTTATCATAGTTGGCTTGAATACTTTCAACAATAGTTACTATTTCTGGTGTTGCGATAAGTTTCAACTCATTCGTTTCCTTTGCAATCTCTTTAATACCGCCCAACGCTTCTTGAACCATTTCGTCAATACTATTGTAAAATAGATTAATCGCTTCCATTTTCTTCCCATCATCAGCATCAGATTGAGACATTGCATTTAGCAAAATTGTTACCTGCCTATTCATCTTATTTTGGTCAAGAAACGGATTTTTCTCACTATCGAATTTGTCGAGTAAGCCATGATACTTGGAATAAACTTCGTGTTTTTTCTCGTACTGATATTTACGTTTTTCGTGGTCAAGTTTGTACGCCGCTATTACCCGTTCTTGTTCTTCGGTTATTTTTGCCTTTGTTTCGAGTTCAGCTTGAAATTTAGCCTTGGCGTTTGTGTAAGTCGTTAGATATGTAATCAAGGCTGAACCGATTGCTGAACCAACAACCCAAAAGATATTAACTTCCATGGATAGAGTTTGTGAAAATAAAAGTACTTAAATAACCAAACTGTACCAAATTCCGTCCACACTCCAAAACCTCAAATTTCACTCTCCCACTCACCAAACTATTGGCCACAAAAAAGGAGCTTATTTCTAAACTCCTTCTCTCTTGACCCACTAGGGCTCCCCGACGAATTGCTTTGCAATTGTCGGGATAAACTTCTCACCCAAGCGGGTGGAAAACAAAAAAGCTCCATCTTTCGATGAAGCTTTTATTGTTGACCCACTAGGGCTCGAACCTAGACTCTTCTGGACCAAAACCAGACGTGTTGCCAGTTACACCATGGGTCAATTGCGAGGGCAAAGTTAATACTAAATTCTTTTCACACAAGGAAACCAATAAAAAAAATGGAGTTTTTCGTTGAAAAAGGAGAAAAAACATTGAAATTCATCCATTTAGCATTTTTCAACATTTCTATGCCGAATCGTCACAATATATTTATAACTTCGCGAGTTAAACTTTCAAAGTAAATCATGACTTACAACAAACTGAATAACCTTACAGGCTGGTTGGTTTTCTTAATCGCAACGATTGTTTATTTCCTAACCATTGAAGATACCGTTTCACTTTGGGATTGCGGGGAATATATTACAGCAGCAAATAAATTAGAAGTTGGTCACCCTCCGGGCGCACCGTTATTCATGGTATTGGGACGTTTGTTCTCCTTCTTTGCAGAGCCTGAAATGGTGGCAGTCTGGATCAACCGTCTTTCAGCTTTGAGTAGTTCATTCACTATCCTGTTTCTGTATTGGTCCATTACCATGTTTGGTAAGAAGATCATGCAACGCAAAGACAGAGATTGGTCTAGAGGTGACCAGATCGCAACGATCGGTGCCGGAGTCCTTGGTGGATTGGCATATACATTCTCCGATTCATTCTGGTTCTCTGCTGTTGAAGGTGAGGTTTACGCGATGTCATCCCTGTTTACAGCTGCCATTTTCTGGATGATCTTAAAATGGGATGCCGAAATGATCGGTATCAAACATGGAGAGATAAAAGACGGAAGATCACCGATGCGTTGGATGATCTTGATCTGGTTCATGTTTGGTTTAGCAATCGGGGTCCATTTATTGGGACTACTTGCTGTACCGGCAATTGCTTTCGTTATGTACTTTAATTTGTGGGAAAAGACGACAATCAAGGGAATAGTCCTGACAGGTTTGATTTCCGTAGTGGTTCTTGCATTCGTTCAGGAAGGAATTATCCCGGGATCGGTTGCATTGGCTTCTTGGTTTGAAGTTGCTTTTGTCAATTCATTTGGCTTGCCATTCTTCTCCGGAACCATTTTCTTCTTCCTTTTATTGATTGGCTTATTCATGTGGGCTTTCAAATATGCGAAAAGAAAAGCGAAACCGATTTTGAATACGGCCTTGTGGAGTTTAGCATTCCTGATGATTGGTTACGGTTCATTCGCAGTAATTGTTATTCGTTCGAACGCAAATACTCCATTGGATGAAAATGACCCGGAGAACCTGGTTACGCTTCATGCTTACTTGAAACGTGAGCAATACGGTTCCTGGCCGATCTTGAACGGTAATTACTGGAATTCGACACCAGATGCACAAGAAAAATACGGAGATGCAAGTCCATTCTACTTACGTCGTTTTGTAGTTGAAAACGAATCGACCGGAATGGATGCAAAAGCATTTATCGGGGAGAAAGAAGCTACCGACTGGGCAAAATCAAAAGGCCGAAATTATACCGTAAAGGAGAAATACTTCTCCAGTAACGAAAGTGTACGGAAAAACAGCAAACAGGTATATACACAAACAACCTTCTTGCCGCGGATGTACTACACATCCAACAATCCAAACGATCCGAAAATTCTCGCTTATAAAAATTGGTCGGAATACGATCCATCAGATGTGACGGATGCAGACGAACTGGGAACAGACGGCATGCGAATCCCGCATTTCGGTGAAAATATGAGATACATGTTCAGTTATCAGATGAACTGGATGTACTGGCGTTATTTCATGTGGAATTTCTCCGGTCGTCAGAATGATTTCCAGGGACATGGGGATGACATGAGAGGAAACTGGATTTCCGGATATTCATTCATCGACGATGCCCGCTTGGGTAGTCAGGAAAATGCTCCTTACTACACTTTGGAAAATCCGGCTCATAATAATTTCTGGTTGCTTCCGCTTGTTTTAGGAGTGATCGGAGTGATCTTCCACTTCTACAGAGCTCCGAAAGATGCATTTATCGTCTTTTTGACCTTCTTCTTTACGGGGATCGCCATTGTTATTTACCTGAATCAAAAACCGTTCGAACCACGTGAACGTGATTATGCTTATGCAGCCTCGTTCTATGCCTTTGCATTCTGGATAGGACTCAGTGTACTGGGCTTGTATGACGCTTATAAGAATTTCAATAAGGCAGATTGGAAAAACATCCTGATCGGATACGGTTCATTGACTGTATTCATCTTGTTTTTTGCATTTTCCGGTGGTGGGGTCATTTTATCAACCTGGTTGGTAATTGCATTTATTGGACTGGCACTGCTCGGACTGGCTTACGGAATGCGGAAAGCTTTGAAGAACAACACCGTTGCAGCAGGATTTTTCACGGTTCTGACTTTGTTTGTTCCATATATTATGGGTGAGCAAGGATGGGATGATCATGATCGTTCGGACAAAACATCCGCTCATGATTTGGCATACAATTACTTGAAATCATGTGCTGCAAATGGAATCATCTTCTCTGTTGGTGACAATGACACATTCCCTCTTTGGTATTTACAGGAAGTGGAAGGTGTCAGTACAGATGTTCGTGTTTGTAATACGAGTTTATTCGATACGGATTGGTATACCAACCAGATGAAAATGAAGATGTACAAATCGGAGCCGCTTCCTATTACTTTCAGAGAAGACCAGATCCTTCAATGGGCTGGTGGAACGGACCAGGCATTCTTCATGTCTTCAACTCAATTATTGAATCAAGGGATCAACCGCGAAACAGTGACGAAGTTGTTCAAGTTGAAATTGAAAAACAGCCCAAGAGAGTTCAAACAATCCTTTGCACAATTCGCAAACACAGCTTCGTCTGTTATTGCAACTGTTAAAGCAAAAGATCCTGCATACGAACCGCGAATCAGTGAGATTCGTCAAATATTCAGTAATGCAAGTGCTGATTCCGCGAATATTGAATTGGTGGAAAGCATGGAAAATGGTGTTCTGGAAATCTTCGAAGGATACAGAAATCAATTGCTTGAAGCAGATGTAAAAGGTTTGGAAGCATTGCAGGAAGTGATGGCTTCTTGGGAAGACAATTGGTCATTCCTTCCAATCAAGGAAGTCATTTCCTTTATGCAGGATGATAACAACATGATCAAATACGGAACGACTTATTTGAGAGTTATCCCAAGTACAGGTTTCATTCTTCCGGTTAACAAGAAAAATGCACTTGCATCAGGAATTATCTCGAAAGAGGAAGTGAAAAACTGCGAGAACGAAATCCGTTTCCGCTTTAATTCCAGATCCGTTCAGGCAATTACAAAATCTGATATCATGATTTTGGATATGTTGGCTAACAACGACTGGAAACGACCGATGTATTTCACTTCTCCTGGTAATACGGAAATTTCAACAGCAATGTATCAAAGCGGGCATTTACGCACGAATGGTATGGCTTGGGAAATCACTCCAATCCTGGCTCAGGGGAAAACGCCGATCAATGAAAAATTGATGTACAAGCATTTGATGGAAACCTACCATTATGGTAAAATGAGTGATCCGGATGTATTGACTGATTACTACGCAAGAAGACAAACCGTTCAATTCAGAACAATGTTCGCTCAATTGGCGGAGTATTATGTAACGGAAGCAGAGCAAATGGAAATGAGTAGAGAACAATATGGTCCGATGCTTAAAAACCTACGTGCTTCAGGTCAGGCAAGAGTTGCCGATTCATTGGAAAACTCCTTCAAAGGAACTATGGGAATGACCACTGCTCAATTGCGTAAAAAAGCGGCTCTTGTGATTCAAAAATCATTGGAAGTGATGCCAGCCGAGATTGTACTTGATTATGGTGAAAGACCGAATCAGGCTGCACCAATCAAAGATGCAAACGGTGTCGAATATGCACAATACCAGGACGGGGTACTACAGGATTACGTAGGTCTTCTTTACCGGGCAAATGACAAGAAAGGTGCTGAAAAACTGGGAGCTGAAGTAGCTCGTCAATTGGAAAGCATCATGGGTTATTTCAAAAATAGTCCGGCAAACTTCGCTACTGCGAACGAAACAGATTATATCGCTGCAGTGATCAATTATGCAACCATTCACAAGTTCGCAGGTGATCCACGTATCGGAAATCCGAAAGGAGCATTGGTGAACAGAACTACAAAAGGTCTGGAAGCTCTTTACAATGTGGATCTGACGCGTATTTATGCTGAACTGGACCAACTTTCATTGGAAAACGGTGAAAGCCAAACAGACGGCGACTATGCTACCAAGAAAGCGCGTCTGCAAGGAACCATGAATGCAATCGACTTCAGTTTCGAATTGACAGGAACACAAGTTCCAACTGGTCCGAAACCGGCTCCGACAGGTATGCCTGCAGGAGATCAAGCTATCTTGAACGAAGATGTATTGAACAACGTTCAACCTTCTGACGATTCAATGTAAGATTGAATATGAAATTGTTTAAACCTCCACGCTTGACCAATTGGGTTTTCCCAAAGTTAAGGTGGAGGTTTTCCATTTCCGAACCAACCGTCTTCATCACATTCGATGACGGACCGAATCCTGAGATCACGCCATTTGTTCTGGATCTCTTGAAAGAATACCATTGGAAAGCAACCTTTTTCTGTGTGGGACAAAACATTACCAAGCACCCCGAATTGTTTCAGCGGATCATAGCCGAAGGACATGCAATCGGTAACCACACCATGAAGCATTTGAATTCCATTAAAACGGAAAACGGGACCTACCTGGATTCTTTTCGTGAATTCGAGCAAATGCACCCCACCAAACTGTTCCGTCCACCTTATGGCAGGATCAAACCAAGTATTGCCAGGGAAATCGGAAAGACACACCAAATCATCATGTGGTCGTGGTTATCCTATGATTACGATCTGAGTGTATCCACTGAACGGATCCTTTCAGAAGCGAAACGGATCAAAAAAGGGAACATTTTGGTATTACACGACAATCCAAAGATTACCGAAAGACAAAAACAATTATTACCTCAGTTGTTTCAGCTATTGAAGGAAAAAGGATTTGAATCGAAGGTTATTTCTGTTTAGGCTTCTTGTAAATCGGAACGGTAGAACATGGTTCTCCATACATGATACTCGAACAAACAGGTTGAACTTTTACTAAGAACTGAGACATGGCCGCTTCCGGATTCGGAATATCCGAACATCCTTTCACAATCAGTTTTCCATCCGTAAATTGCGTGATATCCAATTGATCAATACTCCATTCCAATGCTTTTTGTTTTGCATCAGCTTCGCCTCCGATTGTTACAGAATCAGCAATTCCTACCAGTTTCGAGCTCACCAACATGAAAGCCCAAGAAGGCAAA
Source organism: Fluviicola taffensis DSM 16823 (assembly GCF_943372375.1). Lineage (GTDB taxonomy): Bacteria > Bacteroidota > Bacteroidia > Flavobacteriales_D > Crocinitomicaceae > Fluviicola > Fluviicola taffensis_A. The sequence goes on from NZ_CALRYJ010000005.1 coordinate 243,456, forward strand.
ATTGCATCTACCGAACAAAACAAATAAACGTGTTTCCCCTGAAATTGATTCCAGTCAAAGTCCTTCACATATTCGCGGAAATCCTTTTCTTTCAGCACCAATCCCTGCCATAAGGACGGTTCGAAATCAAAACCTGCAAACTCAGAATTCTTCGGACAGTATTCTGCCAAATCAACGGCAATCAATCCACTTTGTGCTACCTTATTTACAATCTCAGACATGCTGTAAAATTACGGATTTCTCTTCTTCGGATTTCCGGAGATGTTAAAGTTAAGGGTTCAGACAATCATTTTAACAAAAATTAGTGAAACTCCTCTCCCGTTTGCCTTACATTTATGCCCAATAAAAGTGAAACCATGAAACACGCGATTTTTTTAGGACTGGCTACTGTATTGGTATTAGGTTCTTGTTCTTCCCCTGAGAAAAAGATTATTTCCATTGAGAAAAAGGTGGCCTATAAAAAATTAGATCCTGTTCAGGCAGATCGCAAACTGGCAATCGAGGTTTCCGGTATGACATGTGAGCATGCTTGTGGAGGTTCAATCCGCATGGCTTTGAAAGAAACCGGAGCTGTTGATCGTGTTTCCTATGATTTCGAAACCGGAAGAAAGACCAATACTGCTTACATCACGTTTGATAAATCGAAGATTTCTGCTGATAAGATCGTTTCCATTATCGAAACCTTGAATGAAAAGCAATTCACAACAGGAAAATCGACTTCCACGGATTTGGAAGAAGAGACCAAATCAAGCAGCCCTTCCACAACGAAAACAACAACGGTGATTACTGAAACGAAGACTTCCAAAGTCGACGTAGATGTTCCTGAAACATCTTGGGAAATTCCCAATATTTTCGAGTTTTTTTCTCATTTGGTCAGCTAAAAACAATCGCTATTTGTAGTTTTGTATCATGAAGCTGCAACATCGTATTATTGGGGAAGGAAAACCGCTAATTATTCTTCACGGACTTTTTGGTTCTTCAGACAATTGGCAAACCCATGCCAAACGTTTCTCCGATTATTTTCAGGTCATTCTGGTCGATCAACGCAATCACGGTCATACCGATTGGAGCGATGAATTTGACTATGATTTATTGGCTGCAGATTTACACGAACTTATTACCGATCTAAAACTTGAAAAAGTAAACCTTTTGGGTCATTCCATGGGTGGAAAAACGGTCATGCGTTATGCACAACTTTATCCTGAGACGATTGAAAAAATGATTGTCGTGGATATGGGAATAAGAGGTTATCCTCCGCATCATCAGGAAATTTTAAAAGGGATTGATGAAGTCAATGCCTCCCCGATGGATTCACGTTCAGCCGCAGAAGCGATATTGCTTCCTTTTGTGCCTGAAAATGGAACGAGACAATTTCTCATGAAGAACCTGTATTGGATTGAAAAGGGAAAACTGGCTTGGCGCATGAATGTGAAAGTTCTTGAAAAAGAAATGCCTAATATCCTGAAAGCCATTCCCGATCAGGAAGTTCTGGTTCAGACACTATTTATACGGGGAGCGCTTTCCAATTACATCGTTGATGAAGACATTCCTGCCATTGAAGATCAGTTCCCGGATTCGACTTTTATAACCATTGAAAATGCCGGTCATTGGATCCATGCAGAGCAGCCGGAAGAATTCATGAATGCGGTTTTGGAGTTTTTGCTAAGATAGGGACGCGATGCATCGCGTCCCCAACATCCCCAACCTTCCCAACCTTCCCAACCTTCCCACCAGATTTCCATTTGGAAGGATTTTCCAAAATATATCTTTGAACATTTTCAAATTGTTCCCGGGTTTTGACAATCACATCATAATACCGGGATTGCCAACAAAAATCAAATCCCCCAATTTTGCATCTCATTGTAACCGCAGATTTGAATCCTCTGATAATTGATCCCAGATTATTTGATTGAGGTTTAAATTGATTATTCCTGAGATTGCCAAATTCATCCGAAGACAAATCTGTTCCATTGAATTCCGTCATCCCGATAGTAAGTAGAGCATGAAAGTGATCTGGCATTACGATGAAATTATGCAGTTCCAGTTTCATATTAGGCCTCAATTTGGAGGTTTTCAACCATTCTTCGGAAACAATCTTACCCACATGGTTTAATTCAACTTTTCCATCAAAAATTTCCCCGAAGAACGGACATTTATCTTTTGTACAAATAGTAATAAAATACGTTCCTGCGTTAGAATAATCCCACCATTTGGCCCTCAAAGAATCATTTTTATACTTCAATCCCATTGTTCTTTCTTCTTTAATTTAAGAAAAAACATCTTTTCAAAGAAGAAACAAATTATAAAATTAAATTATTTATGCATCATGTAGGGACGCGATGCACCATGTGGGGACGTGATACATCGCATCCCTACTAATCCAATTCAATATTGATTGGCAAAGAATACCAGGATTTCACCGCTTTTCCATTGTTCTTTGCAGGAATCCAATTGGGCATTGCTTTTACAACCCGAATGACTTCCGCATCACATTCGGGGCAATCTTTTACTCCTTTTTTCATCTGCACGTTCGAAATGGAGCCTCTGTCGCTTACAACGAATTGAACATACTGCGTCGAAGGTTGAATTCCCATTTCTTTAACTATTTGCGGATAACGAATATTTTCGCTCAGGTATTTCAATAAGGCTGCGCGACCTCCGGGAAACTCTGCCTGCTCATCAGTTACATCAAAAATTTCAAGTTCCGGAACCGGTTCAACAGTTTTCGGAGCCACTAATAGTTCACCTTCTATCGAACCTACATTATCTCTTCCCCCAAATCCTTCCGTCGTTTCAACTCCAAAATCGATTGATTCAATTCTTTCAATCATAATAGGATGAACCTCTGGAAACTGATCCCGGTAAGCTTTCGAGAACCCGTTCGGACCTTTCAAGCGGTAATTTTCACGTGCAAGCTCCAGTTTCTTTAGTAGCAAATCGTTTTTACTTTCTAATTCTGTGTTTAGTGCTTGATACACCTGTAACAAGGAATCAATTCGTGGATAAAATGAAGTGATTTGTTCGATGTAATTCCGCTGGGTCTGAATATTCATCTGATTGCGTTTCTCGTAATCCTGATATTTCCGGATCAGCTGTTTCAATAATTCATTTTGCTCTTTCCGCTTGTATTCATCCACATTCAATTCGTCTTTTTTAAGCGCATGAAACTCCACAAATTGATCTCTTGCTTTACTCAAAGGTTTGACAAATGTTTGATATTTTGGAAGGAAATTGAAATCAGCTCCATCCGGATACACCTCTTTCGTGTCAATCTCTAAATACTTCAAGGTGTTTATCAAACCGGTAATAGACGAAGCCGTTTTTCTCCATTTTTTATCCTCCGGATAAAGGTTCGTTTTAGTTTTAATCCGAATATCATCCCGGACTTGCTCCAAAATCTCCGCTTCCTCTAAAAACACCTTTTCGGAAGAATCCTGCTTTTGCTGATGTACCAATAATTCAGCACGTAATTGGGTGTTGATTTTTTTTGCAGATTGCCCGAAAACAACATCACTTCCAATGATCAGCAATAAAAACAAAAGTAGTTTCATAACTTATAACTCAAATTTAACAGGTAATCCGACATAGGATTTTACCGTTGTACCATTCTGTTTCCCAGGAATCCAATTCGGCATGCTTTCCACTAAACGAATTGCTTCTTCGCCACATTCAGGACATCCGGAAATACCCTTCAACACTTCAACAGCAGAAATTTCTCCGGTTTCAGAAACGATAAACTTTACATACACTTTTCCGAAAACAATTCCTTGTTCCACACTTTCCGGGTAGCGGAGGTTCTTGGCAATGAATTTGTCCATTGCATCTTTTCCTCCAAAAAAAACAGCAGCATCTTCCGTCGATTCATAAATATCCGGTTCGCTATGTTTAATCCCAGCAGGATATGAATCCTCAAACACCGTATTGTATGCCGGAGCAGTAAGATTTAACTGCGATTCCGCGGAAAGGAAACCGGGAAAAACATCGGGAAAAATGCGGAAATAAACTTCCGGGAAGTTATTTGGTCCTTTTTTCCGGAAACTTGCTTCCAATTGGCTCAGTTTATCCTGCATCTTCCAGCTATCGGAAGTCAGTTCATTTGCAATTAATTCATACGCTTTCCCTAAGGAATCCATACGCGGCAAAAAGGCACTGATCCGATCCCCGTTATCCTTCATTTCTTCCAACCGAATGGAATTTGAAAGCGCATAACGCTTGTACTCATCCAGCTTTCTTTTCAGTACTTTGTTTTGCTCCTTTCTGCTCAAATTTCCCATATCCATTTTATCAGACACCCTTTCAAAAATGGGCACGGCATTTAACGGATTGCGGATTGGTTCTACAAATACCTGTTGTACCGGAACTTCATCACTTTTGAAGCTACTGATCAATGGAGGAAGTTCTGACTCCAATTCTTCGAGCTGATAAAGAAGAGCTGAGTAGGTAAAAAAACGATCCAAAATCTTTCTTTCTCCCTCTTTTAAAACCCCGATTTGATCATTTCCAAGCAATTTAAGCGAATCAAATACTGAAAGGGATTTTCTGAAAAGCACACTAGCATCTTCCTGATTTTGTTGTTGTACCTGCAATTCAGCACGCAATTGCTTATTCAGCTTTTTTGCGCATTGCCCGAAAGTGCCAAAACTGAATAAGAGAAGAAAAAAGATCAAACAGGTTTTCATGCACGAAAGATAACAATCTGCAAATGATTATAAAAACAGTAGGGATGCGATTAATCACATCCCTACCTTATCCTTATCGCAAGCGATGTTTGCTCTTATTTCGATTGATCCAATCGCTTTACCATCGTGAGGATCGTAGCAATACCTACTAATGGTTCATCCGTGTCATCCAACATTTCAACCAGCCATTTCACTACTCCGCGTTGAATCAATGTCTTCGGATCTTCCTCATTCGGAGTTACATCCGTACTGATTTTCTCCTTACACGTAAATCGGATATGGATATTTGCTCCTGCATAGACCGGTTTCGTAAAACGCAAATCATCAATACCATAGTTCAGAAGAACGGGATTGATTTCGTAACTATCCACAAATAATCCTGCTGAAATACTCATGATCAGATATCCATGAGCAACCTGCTCATCAAACATGGTTCCGGCAAAATTGGTTTCCCGTTTATGTGCATAGAAATTATCTCCACTCAATGCAGCAAACGCATCGATATCCTCCGGAGTGATCATACGACTCTCCGTGATCAGTTGATCCCCAATTACTAATTCCTCGTAGTGTTTCTTGAACGGATGAACCGAACTGATGATTCCTTTCGCACCTTGTTGGTATTGCTGAGTGATTTCCGTAATCGTTGTCGGGTGACCTTGAATTGCCGTACGCTGCAAATAATGCATTATACCGCGTTTTCCACCCATTTCTTCACCGCCTCCTGCTCTACCCGGACCACCATGCGTCAATAATGGCATTGGAGAACCGTGACCTGTACTTTCCTTCGCACAGTCCTTATTTAGAACCAAAATTCTTCCGTTCACGCAAGCTGCTTCAACTACAAACTCGCGCGCTTCTTTATCGTCGGCAGTAACGATGGTCGTTACCAATGAACCTTTCCCCAATTTGGTCAATTCAATCGCCTCATCCAAATCTTTGTAAGGCATAATCGTTGAAACCGGTCCGAAAGCTTCCACATTGTGGACATCCTGTTTATCGAACGGAGCATCATTCAGGAACAAGATCGGGGAAAAGAATGCCCCTTTATCCTTATCCGCACCAACCACATCAAACTGGTCCATGTTTCCATAAACAATCTGCTGCGATTTCGCCAACAATTCCACATTCTCACGAACACGATCCACTTGCAATCTTGAGATCAAAGATCCCATGCGGACACCTTCCACTTTCGGATCACCGATTGTCGTGGAAGCCAAGCGAGCTGAAACTCCTTTTTGAACTTCTTCAATAAAATTCTCAGGAACCAAGATCCGACGAACAGCCGTACATTTTTGACCGGCTTTAATGGTGATCTCCTTTGTCACTTCTTTCACGAACAAATCAAACTCTTCTGTTCCCGGAGCAGCTTTCTGCCCCAAGACCATTGCATTCAATGAATCCGCTTCCAGATTGAACGGAACCGATTCCTCCAACAATCTCGGATGTGCTTTCAATTTTCTTCCGGTAAAAGCACTTCCGGTAAAAGTCACCACATCCTGATTGGTCACATGATCGATAATTCCACGCCCGTGCCCGGAAACCAGTTGCAATGCACCTTCAGGCAAAATCTTGGAATCAATGATATCCTTCACCATGACTTCAGTCAGGAAACTCGTATACTCGGAAGGTTTCACCACCGCCGGAACACCAGCCATTAGATTCACTGCAATTTTTTCCAACATTCCCCAAATCGGGAAATTGAATGCATTGATATGAACCGCAACACCTTGCTTGGGAACCATGATATGATGCCCGATAAACGATCCGTTTTTGGACATCGGAGCCGCAGTTCCATCCACATAATAAGGTAAATCCGGGAATTGTCTTCTCAGAGAAGCATTCGCAAAGAGATTTCCGATTCCTCCTTCGATATCAATCCAGGAATCCACTTTCGTGGCTCCGGTCCAGGCAGAAACTCCGTAATAGGCATTCTTGCGTTCCATCAGGAAAAGAGCCAATGCTTTTAGCATACGACCACGTTCCTGGAAAGTCATCTTGCGCAATTGTTTTCCACCAACCGCTCTTCCATAGTTCAATACCGCCTCATAGTCCAATCCGGCACTTGAAACAGAACCGATCTGGTCTCCTGTAATGGCATTGTAAATCTTTTGTTCTTCGCCTTCACCGGCTACCCACTGACCGCATATATAATTCTTTACCTGTATCATCATTTATTCCTTCTGAAATTTCATTTCAAATATACAACGCTCAATCAGCACGGTTGCAAAACGAAGCAATTTCTTTCTAAAAAATCTGTCCATTGAACCAAATAAAGTTTGGACTGTACCGGATCTTGAACTATCAATTGTTCATTTTAGGATAATGTAGATTTGATTTTAAGGTAACATTCCACAGAATCAATCATTTCTTTCGTTCAATTGATAATTAAGGTACTTAAAACGCATTTTGAAACATTTTGATAAAAAAGGCAACTCATTTCACTAAAAGGATTGGAACTAATTAAAACCTTTTTAGTATGTTTGAGCCTTAAACATGTAAAAAGTTTCAATAAAGACTAAATTATGAGCAAGACAAAAACAGGAGGAGGTTTTTCATCATTAGTTGCCTCATTATCTATTGCAATTGCATTAGGAATTGGATTTCTTATCTATTATTTCATTTTAGGGGATCCTGCAAATTTCGTTAATGGTGATCCGAATGAGCACCCGATTGACAACAACACGCTTGGTACAATCTACAAAGGAGGTATCATCGTACCTTTCTTGATGGCAGTGAACATCATCGTAATTATTTTCTCTGTTGAGCGTTTCATCAGTATTTCCAAAACTAAAGGTCGTGGTAACATCAACAAATTTGTTGAGAACGTTAAAGCTTCTTTAGAGTCTAACGATTTAGAAGGTGCAATGGAAGAATGTGACAAACAAAAAGGTTCTTTGGCGAACGTTATCCGTGCTGGATTAGAGAAGTACGAATCAGTTCAGAAAGATTCTACTTTGGATAAAGAGCAAAAATCCGAGATCATCAAAGCTGAAATCGAAGAAGCTATTTCTTTGGAAGTTCCGATGATGTCTAAAAACTTGGTAATTATCTCTACGTGTGTATCTATTGGTACATTGATCGGTTTGATCGGAACGGTATTGGGGATGATCAAATCATTCCAGGCGATGGGTGCTGGTACTCCGGATACAACAAAACTATCCATTGGTATCTCTGAAGCCTTGATCAATACGTTCTTTGGTATCTTCGCTTCCACTTTGGCTACAGTTATGTACAACTTCTTCAACACGAAGATCGATCAAATGACTCATGCAATGGATGAAGCAGGATTTGCTATCGTTCAAAACTTTAATGCTAACAATTAATCTTCATTCGTCAACTGACGAACGGAAATAATATAAGTAAGAATGGCTAAATTAAAATTACCTAAAGGGTCCCCTTCCATTGACATGACGCCAATGGTTGACTTGGCTTTCCTTTTGGTTACATTCTTCATGCTAGCAGCTGACTTCCGTACAGACGAAGTTGTAAAAGTCGAAATCCCTTCTTCCATCGGGAAAGACGATATTCCTCAAAAGACCTTGGTTATGGTGACCGTGGACACAAAAGGAAGAGTCTTTTTCACTTGTTCAGGAGAAGAGGTTCGTAAAAAAGTTCTGATGCAAATGGCAGCGAAATACAAAGTTCCATTTACAGAGGAGAATATTACAACTTTCAGCAGAATGGAGGGAGGTTTTGGATGTAGCATAGGAGAGCTTCCGAAATACCTTTCACTTGAAAGTGAAGAGCGCAAAAATTTACCGAATGCAACGATTCCAGTTGATACAACAGCAAAAAATGAGCTGGCAGACTGGATCAATTTTGCAAATCGTGAAATGCTCGATTACGGAAAAGTGAAATTTGAAGAAGAAAGTGCCAAACAAGGAAAGGGGGGGGTACCTCTGAAACCGGAAGATTTTAAACCGAAATTTGTATTGAAGGCGGATATGGAGGCTGAATATGTCAAAGTGAAAACGGTGATCGAAGTATTCCGAAACTTGAAATTGAACAATTTGAACTTTGTGACTTCCCAGGAAGCTCAGCAATTATAAGAAACAAGTTATGGCAGAAATAGTAGAAAGCGGCGGCGGCGACGAAAAGGGTGGCAAAAAACGCCCTAAGAAAGGTTCAGCCCGCATAGATATGACTCCGATGGTTGACTTAGGTTTCCTATTGTTAACGTTCTTCGTATTGACTTCCACTTTTGCGAAACCGAAAGTGATGAGTTTGACTTATCCTGCAAAAGAAGAAAGCCCAGAACCGCCTAAAAAGGTTAAAAATGGTATGACATTCTTGGTTTCCGATGACCGTGTATTTTATTACACGGGTGAATTCTATGCAGCTGGCAATACAAAAGGTGAAGCACCAACAGAGTTAACTGAAACGAACTTTGGTCCGGATGGTATACGTAAACTCCTTCAGGAAAAGAATACCTACGTCTTGAATAAAATCACTGAACTACAGGGTAAACTTAATAGGAAACAAATCAGCGATTCGATTTATAAAAAGCAATTGATTGAAGCAAAAGGAGCAAAAGAAGCTTTAAAAGTATTGGTGAAAACCGATATGAAAGCAAAGACTCGTAACTTCATTGATGTAATTGATGAATTGTATATCAATCAGATCGGGGTAATTGCTCCTGTTGATATCACAAAAAGTGAGCAAGCATTGTTGGACGAAAAATTAAAACAGTAAACATATGTTAGTAGCAGTTGTTGTAATTCTTGTGGCTGGACTCTCATTGTATGAGTATTTCAGTTCAAAGTCTTGGCAACAAGTAACATCTGACGAACGTAATGAAATCGTATTTGAAGATCGTAACCACGAATATGGTGCGTATCAGATCCGAACCAATTACAGCCGAAACTTGATACTTGTTATGGCCGGTGTAGTCCTGTTCATTGGAACAACTTTCGGGATTTATAAGTTAATTATGAATCTTCCTACGGAAAAACCAAAAGAAGTTCCTTTGGATTTAACAGCATTCGCTGTTGATGCTCCTTTGGAGAAAGAAGACATCGTTGAACCATTGGAACCGGAAGTTCCACCAATGGAAAAAACCATTCAATTTACTCCGCCGGAAATTTCAGATACCGAAGATTCTGAGGTTCCTCCACAAGATGCAGTAAAGGATGTAAAAGCAGATACAGATACTCATGAAGAGACTGATGCATTTGCCAAGCAAACTGAAGTCGTAGTGAAAAAGGAAGAAGTCGTACAGAAAAAAGAAGAGATCATTTATGATTTCGTTGATGAACCGGCAGATTTCCCAGGAGGTCGTGCAGCATTGTTGAAATACTTGAGCGAGAACATCCGTTACCCTCAAGTTGCTCAGGAAATGGGGATTCAAGGTAAATGCTACCTGACTTTCGTAGTGAGTGAGAATGGTTATATCTCCAATGTAAAATTGAAAAAAGGTGTAACTGATTGTCCTGAATGTGACGCCGAAGCGATTCGCGTTGTAAAAGGGATGCCGAAATGGGCGCCAGGAAAGAACAATGGAAAGGCAGTTAATAGTGTCTTCTCTCTTCCTGTAACGTTTAAATTGAATTAATTCATTTATTCTTAAATAGTCCCCCTCTGCTTAGCCGAGGGGGATTTTTCGTATTACAATGTATAAAAACGTCACCAATTTTGCTGCAGGATTCATGGTGATCCTGTGTCTGATCTTCAGTTATTATCTCTTGTTCACAGATGTCTTTATTGACAAAGTATCTGGTTTCAAACGCCAGGCATTTGGGATTTTATTCCTGTTGTATGGTATTTACAGGGCATTCCGTCTGTACTACCTAATCAAAAAAAATAAGAGCGAAGAAAACTAAGACTATGAAGAAGCTTGTAATTTTCAATCTGGGTCTATTGGTTGTTTTGGGAATTCAGTTCTCATGCAATACCAATCAAACACCCGATGACACTCCTCGTCGCGGAAAGAAAACCATGTATCTGGATGAGTCGTTCAAACCATTGATCAAAACCGCATCCGAGGTGTTCTCAGGAATCTATCCGGAAGCAGAGTTGAACTTGGTTTACACCAGTGAATCGAGTGCAATGAAAGCCTTGTCAGAAGGCACAGCGCGAACAATATTCACAGGAAGAGATTATACCAAAGAAGAAAAGAACTATTTACGGTCCCGTAACATCACAGTTACCTCCGAAATCTTTGCACACGATGCAATTACCTTCATTGTGAATTTGGCGAATATGGACACGTTGCTCACCCAGGACCAACTTCGAGATTTACTATCCGGAAAAAGTTCCACCTGGCCAATTTCCCAAAAACCGATAGAAGTTGTATTTGACCGCGTGCAATCAGCAAACTTCAATCATATGCTAAATTGGATCGGCTCCGATTTCGGGAAACAGGTTCATGCAGCAAAAAACACCGAAGACCTGATTAACTATGTACAAAACAACCCAAACACTTTGGGCGTCATTGGTTACAACTTCATCAGCGACTTTGACGACCCAAATGTAAAAGTCCGACTCAAAAAATTCCGGGTTGTGGGAATTCAAGGAAACGACAAATACTATTGGAGACCGACGAAAGCAAATATCACGGAACGCAAATACCCATTTTGGAGATCAATCTGGGCAATCAATTCCGGAGCACCTGATGGATTAAATACCGGGTTCGTAAATTTCCTGACTGGACGTCAAGGTCAGATGCTACTGGAGAAATGTGAGATCGGACCTGGGAAAGGTACTCCAAGAGAAATCAATTTCATTACAGAGTAGCGATATTCACCTGATTTAAAGAATAATATCATTCAATTTCGAGATACCTCATTACAATCAATCAATGATACATGCCAATTGATTAATATGAAATAATCGTTAAGAAAAGAACCTAATTAATCAGTTTGTACTAATTTGGCAAAGGAATTGTAATGGATCAATACGTTGAAAAGACAAAATAACATGAACAAGTTAAAACTATTCGTTTTTGCACTAGGTTTAGGAACAGTCGCACAGGCTCAAACATTGCAGGACGCAAACAAGAAAACTGAAAACGAGCGCTATGATTTGGCTCGTAAGGATTATCAAAAGTTAATTCAAGTTGATCCGACTAGTGTGGAGAACGCATTCTTTTTCGGAAACTTCTATGCATTAATCGGAGAAAAGGATTCCGCTATCACTCTTTGGAGAAAAGCGGGTTCAATCAACCTGGAAGACAAGTTGGGTATGGTTTCTGCTGCGAAAGCGCTTTATTTCTCAGGAGATACAACAACAGCCGGTCAACAGTTTTGTGAGATCATCAAAAAGACAAAACGTAAAAACCCTCAAGTTCTTCACCGCATTGCTGAAACTTATGCAACAGGTCCGATAAAAAACCTGAAGATGGCAGAAGTATACTTGCGTGATGTGATTCGTTTGGATTCGAAAAACCTGGATGCGTATGTTCTATTAGGAGATGTTTTGTTAGCTCAAAGCAATTCAAATGCTACAGCTGCAACGGAACAGTACAACAATGCTTTGGCAATCGACCCGAATAATGCACGTGTGATTGTTCGTAAAGCTCAAATCTACCAACGCGTTCAAAACTACAAGTTGGCAAATGACGAGTACAAAAAAGCACAAGCTGCAGATCCGAACTACGCACCTGCTTATAGAGAAAATGCCGAATTGAACATTATGTTTGATCAATATAAAGCAGCAATTGAGGAATGGGAAAAGTATTTGAAACTGAATGATACGGACGAAGCTCGTTACCGTTATGCAAGTTCTTTATTTGGAGCTAAACAATATTGCAACACATTGCCTCAGATCGAGCAACTTGAAAAACATGGTTTTACAAACATGTACACCAAGCGTATGTTATATTACTCCTTGTACGAATGCAATGAATCAGGAGACAGCTTACGTTATGTTCAGGCATTGAAAGAAAGCGAGAATTTCTTCAAAACAGTACCGAAAGAAAAGATTATTTCCATCGACTACAAATACCTTGGTATGATCTACGATAAATTAGGTCAGGAGGATAAAACAGTTGAACAATATTATTTGGCTGCGGCAATGGATACAGCAAAAGCTGCTGAATACCTTACCGATATTGCAGCAATTTATGCAGAGAAGAAAAACTATCCGAAGTTGATCGAAGTGTATACTCAGAAAATGAATCAATACCCTGCTAAAATGCAAGCACTTGAGTACTATAATTTTGGACGCGCTTATTATTTCGGACCAAAGGATTACAAAATGGCTGATTCTATTTTCGGACGTTTGGTGACAACTTCTCCTGCATTTGCCGGAGGACCTTTCTGGCAAGCAAGAGCACGTGTTCAATTAGACCTTAATTCCAAGCCTAAGGCTTATTTGGCAAAAGCTCAATACGAAAGTTTCTTAGCAGTACTTACTCCGGAAGACATTGCTTCAGGTACTTACAAATCATACATCATTGAAGCTTCCAAATACCTGGGAGATTACTACGTGAACTCTCCGATGAAGGATAAGGTGAAAGCAGATGAAATGTGGAACAAGGTTTTGGAATTAGATCCAAACGACACACAAGCCAAAGCATACTTCAAGAAGTAATTTCTGAAAACAGATATTCGAAATCCTCTGGCGTCATCGTCAGGGGATTTTTTTTGTTCAAAGAGTTATCCCATCCTAATCTGAAACTGAATTTCAAATGCTCATATCTGAGCCATCTCAGTTCGAATTTCACATCTGTCGTTCTCTATACACCCCGACTAACTTATCATGGCACTCAAAACTAACCATATTGGAAATCTTGAGAACGACATAATGCCATTTATGCATTCACCTAAAAGCTATTGAACTAAACCACAGAAACCTTTCTGCTTCTAAAACAGATTTAGACACTATCCGTCATGGAGCACTGATAGCTGAAATTCAGTATCTGGTTAATTCAAGTTGGCAATAAAAAAACGCCAATCATCTGACTGGCGTTTTTTCAATTATGGGGTTTCAAAATTGAACCCTTTGAACCTTTCTATTTCTTCCCGATTGTCAATGCTTCATTCCACTTTAAAGGAATAATTGCTTTCTCTAATTTAAGCTGGGTACTTTCCTGGAATACTCCATTAAAGATCAACCACATTTCAACTAGTTGCATATCGTTTTTGGAACCACCTTCCATTTTGAGCCAGGTTGCAGTAATGGATTCTGTTTTTCCTTTTTCAATGGCAACCACATCCGCTTTTGTCTTTGCAGTGGCGTAAACATTTCCGTCGGGCATTCTCATCGAAATCTTAGCCGGTGAAACGAAACCTAATCCTTCCCCGTTGTAAGTAACATTAAACTTTACATCTGTTCTTGCAGTAGATTTGGAAGAATTGACCAAAACCACTTTGAAATTTTCAGCAACAAATTCATTGGAAGAAACCGGCAATTTGAATTCAGGAGATTTGGAAGGATCCTTCAAGCGCACTTTATAAAATCCGTCGCAAACAAAGTTGAAAGCCCTTGCATCATTCAAGCCGGCTCCCGTTGCACGTAGAACACGTTTTTTGTTGTCGTAAGGAGGAATCAATAATTTGTCCTCTTTAAAGCTTAAAGGCTTACCGCCAAGTTCGAATTTTCCTTCTTCAGGAACATACAGAACCCAATCATTGGTTTTATTGGTGATCGTCATTCGAAACTTCACCTCTTTAGGAAGTGCAACGATATTGTCAATTTCCACTTTGTAGTTATCTGTCTCGAATAGGGTGTCTTTGTAAAAGACCTTCTCATATTGGCCAAAAACAGTTCCGGATAGAGCCATACTCCCCAAGAAACCAGCCATCATTAATACTTTCATAGGTTATAAATTTAATTTTTCGCCAAACTTACCAAATTCGTGCCAATCCACTCAGCCTTCTATCCTATTTCGATGCCCCCCAATCATGTAATCACCTTAAAAACAAAACCCTATATTCATTAAATTCTTCCGTGCTACCGTTAAATAAGGCATTTCAACAGATAAAATTCTTTTGAAAAAAGGTATTCAAAGTATTGTTAGATTAGAATATAGTAAAACCAAAAAGGCCTATTGGATTTACGTTTAGCTAGATAATAAACTTAAAAAAACCAAATCATGGTACTTACACTTTCAATCATGTTAATCATCGTAGCATTTTCGCTTTATGATTACTTCTCTTCCAAGTCATGGCAACTAGTGACCTCGAAAGAGCGCAACGAAACCGTATTTGAAAATCGGAACAAGGAATACGGCGCATACAAAAACCGCAACGATTACGACAAGCGAATCCTATTGATTTTTCTAGGATTTACTGTTGGAGTTGGTGCCTTGTGGGGAGCTTCCAATTTATTCAAACCGCTTGAGCAGAAAAAGCCTACGGAGATCCCTATGGACACATGGGCCGCAAAGCCAATAGAAGATGAGGATGAACCGGAGATTCCAGAACCAGTAACGGAGGAAGTTGCAACCCCTACAAAAGCTGAAATAGTGGCATTCAATGTAATTGAAATCACAGACAAACCTGAGTTAGACACCAAATTGATTCCTGTGGATCCAACAAAAAACATTGGAAATGAAGCCCAAATAGGAGAAAATGACGGTGAATTCGACCTCGCAATCCTTACCAAGGAAAAAGGAAAAGGTGGTGGCGGAGTCATTGAAATTAAAGAACCAGAAGACAAAATTTATCCGGTTGTAGATGAGGACGCAAAATATCCAGGAGGAATTCCTGCTTTGCACCAATTCATCGCAGACAATATCGAAATGGATATGATCGATGGAAATGCCAAAGTCTATTTGAAATTTGTAGTTGATATAGATGGAACCGTTTCAGGAGTGACTGTGACTAATACAAGTGAGGATTGCAAATCATGTGAAAAAGCTGCAATCAAAGTGGTTAAATCATTGTCCAAATGGACACCTGGAAAAGTAAATGGTAAGCCGGTAAGAAGCTACTTTAGAATTCCTATCAATATCAAAAATTAAAAATCCTTTCTTCATAATCAAAAAGGGTGAGTATGCTTCGGCTGCTCACCTTTTTTGTTTTGGTGACATAGAACTTGCTTAATTCTAAAATTTTAGGAAGTTTTGTTCAATAAAAATTGGATAAAAAAATAAAAAACGTAACTTTGCGCCCAAATTAAGGAATACACTTAAAAGGCAACAAAATGTCCAAAATTCAAGGAAAAATATCACAGGTTATCGGACCGGTTGTCGATGTAACATTCGACAAAGGCATGTCACTTCCAAACATCTATGACGCATTAGAAGTGTTCAAAGTAGATGGAACAAAGGTCGTACTAGAGGTACAATCACACGTTGGAGAGAATTCAGTGCGTACAATCTCTATGGACTCAACTGATGGATTCCGTCGTGGAATGGAAGTAACTTCAACTGGAAGCGCTATTAAAATGCCAATTGGAGATCAGATCAAAGGCCGTTTGTTCAACGTAGTTGGAGAGGCAATTGATGGAATCGGAGCTGTTGACAATTCAAATGGTTTACCAATTCACCGTGAAGCACCAAGATTTGAGGATTTATCAACTGCTACTGAAGTGTTATTCACAGGTATCAAAGTAATCGACTTGATCGAGCCTTACGCAAAAGGAGGTAAAATTGGTCTATTCGGTGGTGCCGGTGTAGGTAAGACAGTATTGATCCAGGAATTGATTAACAACATCGCTAAAGGACACGGAGGTTTATCCGTATTCGCTGGTGTAGGTGAGCGTACTCGTGAGGGGAACGACTTACTACGTGAGATGTTGGAATCAGGAATTATTAAATACGGAGAAGGATTCCTTCATTCTATGGAAGAAGGTGGATGGGACTTATCCAAAGTTGATTTGAACGAAATGAAAGAGTCTAAAGCTACTTTCGTATTCGGACAAATGAATGAGCCTCCAGGAGCTCGTGCTCGTGTTGCACTTTCCGGATTGACAATGGCAGAATATTACCGTGATGGTGATGGTGAAGGGCAAGGAAAAGATATCCTTTTCTTCGTTGATAACATCTTCCGATTCACGCAAGCTGGTTCTGAGGTGTCTGCACTTCTTGGACGTATGCCTTCAGCAGTAGGTTACCAACCAACATTGGCTACTGAGATGGGTGCGATGCAAGAGCGTATCACTTCAACAAAAAGAGGATCCATTACATCTGTACAAGCGGTTTACGTACCTGCGGATGACTTAACGGATCCAGCACCGGCAAATACATTTGCTCACTTAGATGCAACAACGGTATTGTCTCGTAAAATTTCAGAGTTAGGTATTTACCCAGCTGTGGATCCATTGGATTCTACATCTCGTATCCTTACTCCGACTATTTTGGGTGAAGAGCATTACAACACTGCTTCTCGTGTAAAAATCACGTTACAACGTTACAAAGAACTTCAAGATATCATTGCTATCCTTGGTATGGATGAGTTGTCCGAAGAAGACAAAATGATCGTTCACCGCGCTCGTCGTGTGCAACGTTTCCTTTCTCAACCATTCCACGTAGCTGAGCAATTTACAGGAATCCCGGGTTGTCTGGTTGACATTCAGGAAACTATCAAAGGTTTCAACATGATCTTGGATGGTGAAATGGACAAATACCCTGAAGCAGCATTCAACCTGAAAGGAAGCATCGAAGATGTGAAAATTGCAGGTGAGAAAATGTTAGCTGAAGCTTAATAAAAGACATTAGACAATAGACATTAGACTAAAGACACAAATCAAGTCTTTGGTCTATTGTCTTTAGTCTTTAATCTAAGAAATATGCAATTAGAAATCATAACTCCTGAAACTTTAATCTACAAAGGTGAAGCGACTGCTGTTCAATTTCCTGGATTAGATGGATCATTCCAAGTATTGAACAACCACGCTCCGATTATCTCTGGATTAAGCGCTGGAACAATCAAAGTAGACTTGGTGGAGGCTTTCAAAGTTACTACCAAGACGAATCCGAACATTACA
This sequence comes from Fluviicola taffensis DSM 16823, assembly GCF_943372375.1. Lineage (GTDB taxonomy): Bacteria > Bacteroidota > Bacteroidia > Flavobacteriales_D > Crocinitomicaceae > Fluviicola > Fluviicola taffensis_A. The sequence goes on from NZ_CALRYJ010000005.1 coordinate 261,005, forward strand.
GCTGAAAACAATGGTAAAATCATCCATGTTGCGATCAAAGGTGGTGTTGTGGAAATGCAAAACAATAAAATCATCGTATTAGCTGAATAATACGTAGTAATAAACCGATAAAGAGGGGCTCGCCACAGCGAGTCCTTTTTTTGTTAAGGTCTGTTATAAAACGTATTTTTGCATGAATACATAAGATTCTTTAATTATTTTCGTTCTGTAATCATGAATCTGCAGGATCAAATAGATTTGACAAACGTCCCAAAGCATATTGCCATCATTATGGATGGGAATGGACGCTGGGCTAAAAAACAGGGGCAAGAGCGCCTATACGGTCACTCATTCGGAGTTGATTCAGTTCGTGCTACCCTGACAGCCTGCAAAAATATTGGGATCAAATTCGTTACCATGTATGCTTTCTCCACGGAGAACTGGAGCAGACCACAGGACGAAGTGGAAGGATTGATGGATTTACTGGTTTATACCATTGCAAACGAAGTAAATGAATTGAATGCTCAGAATGTTCGCTTACTGAGTATCGGCGATACCGACGGATTACCGGAAGACTGCCAGAATGAATTATTCAACGCAATTGAATCAACCAAAAATAATACAGGAGTAAATCTCGTTATTGCACTAAACTATAGTTCAAGATGGGAAATCGCTGAAACATTTAAAGAATTGGCGACTCAAGTGAAAGAAGGTAACCTCGATATATCAGCAATAACACCCGAGTTGATTTCTGCTACGTTGTCAACTAAAAACATTCCTGATCCCGAGTTACTGATCCGAACAAGTGGTGAACACCGTTTGAGCAACTTCCTGCTTTGGCAGGCAGCTTATAGCGAATTTCACTTCACACCTGTTTTGTGGCCCGATTTCCGAGAGGAAGATTTATACAAAGCAGTTCTTGATTATCAGTCAAGAGAAAGACGTTTCGGAATGGTATCCGAGCAATTATAATATATTCTATGAAAAAATCCCTATCAATTTTATTTCTTACGTGTGCTTTGTTGTCTTTTGGACAAGTAGACACAAATGCTGTAAACAATACTACAGATAAAATTGATGATTCCATCAAGTCATCCGGCACTACGATTGGTGGAGGGTTGGATTTCAACTACGCAAAAGCAGAAAAATACATCTTAGGACCTATTCGTATTGAAGGTGCTGACAATTTCGACCCGCAAGCAATCAAACTGATTGCCGGATTGAAACAAGGGGAAGGGATCACCATCCCTTCAGACCGGATTAGTAATGCAATCAAAAACCTATGGAATGAAGGTTTATTCTCCCATATCGCAATAGAAGCGGAAAAGGAAGTGGCAGGAGTCATTTACCTGGTCATCAAACTGACCCCGAGACCAAAACTTTCACGCTTCCGATTTACAGGTGTTTCGAAAAGAGAAGTGGATAAGATCCGGGAAGAAATAGACCTGTCATCCGGACAGACCATCACGGAGAACTTATTATTCAAAACCAAAAGTAAGATTCGTGGTTACTTCCTTGAAAAAGGATTTAACAATGCCCAAATTACGATTACACAAATTCAAGATACCTTAATCAACAATTCCGAAATATTCTTTATTGATATTGACAAGGGAAAGAAGGTGAAGATTAAACATATCATCTTTGACGGAGCTACTGCTGTTAGACCATGGAAATTAAGAAAGGCCATGAAGGATACCAAAAGAAGATCCATCATGCGCGTCTTCAAACGTTCTAAATTCAATCAGACAGCATATATCAGGGACAAAGAAGCCGTTCTGGACAAGTTCAGAGCAGTTGGTCTTAGAGATGTTCAATTCACAGTAGATTCGGTCTATAAGATCAACAGTAGAAACATCGGTATCTACTTGAAAGTGGATGAAGGTCAGAAATATTACTTCGGTGACATCTCCTGGATTGGAAACACGAAATTCAGCTCGGGAGTTTTAGACACCGTTCTGGGAATTAAATATGGTGACATCTACGATAAACCATTATTGGAGCAGCGTCTGAAACAAAGTCCGGACGGAAGAGATATCACTTCCCTTTACATGGATAGAGGCTATTTGTTCTTCCATCTGGAACCGGTAGAAACGGGTGTCAAAGACAATCATATCAACTATGAAATGCGTCTTGTTGAAGGGAAAGAAGCCCGCGTAAAAAATGTGATCATTAAAGGTAACTACAAGACAAACGAACACGTAATCCGTCGGGAAATCCGCACAAAACCAGGCGACTTGTTCAGTCGAAACGACATTATCCGTACCCAACGTGAATTAGCTCAATTGGGTTATTTCAATGAGCAGGGATTCCAGGTGAATCCGATTCCGAATCCACAGGACGGAACAGTTGATATCGAATACATCGTAGAAGAAAAATCTGCGGATCAGATCGAACTTTCAGGTGGTTATGGTGCTGGTCGTATCATTGGAACGCTTGGACTAACTTTCAGCAACTTCTCAGTTAAGAACATTTTCAAACCAAATTCATGGAGCCCGCTTCCAACCGGAGACGGACAACGACTTTCGATTCGTGCACAAACAAACGGAAGAATCTATCAAGGATATAATTTCTCTTTCACGGAGCCATGGTTAGGTGGAAAAAAACCGAATTCATTTACCTTCTTTTTGAACCATACATCTTTCGCGGCCAGTACTACGATCAAAAAAAGAGATCCATCCTATTCTGGTGTAGGTATTACAGGAATGGGTGTCGGATTGGGAAGACGCAAAAAATTCCCGGATGATTATTTCAGTGCATACTATGAATTGTCATACCAATACTATGATGTACGTAACTATTCGTCTTTGTTCCCAAGTTTCAACGACGGGTATGCGAACGATATTAGTTTGAAGTATGCATTGCAAAGAAACTCGATTAACTCTCCTATTTATCCGACGGAAGGATCGAAACTTTCATTTACCGCGAAAGGAACACTTCCGTATTCTTTAATGGATGGAAAAAAAGATTTTAGCAACATGTCTGCTCAAGAGACATTCAAATATTTGGAGTATTACAAATTGAAATTCACGTTTGAATACTATTTGCCTTTGACTCCGGATAAAAAACTGGTTTTGATGCCACGCATCGGATTCGGTTACATGGGAGCATACAATGCTGCTAAAGGATTAACTCCATTCGAGCGTTTCAATTTAGGTGGTAGTGGTCTTTCCGGAGTAAATCAATTTGGAGGTCGTGAGATCATTGCTTTAAGAGGATACGATGATAATGCATTGTCTTCCGATGGTGGAGACCCGATTGTTGCGAAATACACCATGGAATTGCGTTATCCTATCTCATTGAATCCTCAGGCAACATTCTTCGTATTGGCATTTGCGGAAGCGGGTAACACTTATACAAACTTCAAAACCTTCAATCCTTTCAATGTGAAACGAAGTGTTGGTGCCGGGGTTCGCATCTTCCTTCCAATGTTCGGTATGCTTGGATTGGATTACGGTTGGGGCTTCGACAAATTGGATAAGCACTCTTCCGGTTATGGTGGATCAATCGATCAATCTATCGATTCGAAAGGTTACTTCCCTAAATTCACATTCACCATCGGGATGAATCTTGGTGAGCTATAAACAATAAAAATGTTATCTTCGTCGTTCTTTCAAATTTCGCCTATGAAAACTCTTGTTTTATCTTTCTTAATGGTCTTTGGCATGACCTTTGTCAGCTCTGCTCAGAAGTATGGCTATATCGACTCCGAATTCATTTTGGGTAAGATGCCGGAATACAAAGAAGCTAAGGAGCGTCTAGACAAATTAGCCGAACGTTGGACTAAAGAAATTGAAGAGCGTTATGAAATGATCAAAAAGAAAAAGGAGAATTTTCTACGAGAAGAAAGTTTATTACCTAGCGAAGAGAAAACGAAACGCGAAGCGGAAATTGACACATTGGAATCTGAAGCTATGCAAATGCAGCAATTACGCTTTGGAGTAGCTGGAGATTATTTCCAGAAAAGACAAGAATTGATCAAACCCATTCAGGATCGAGTTTATGAAGCAATGCAAACTGTTGCATCAAAACGAAATTATAGTTTTATCTTTGACAAGTCAAATCAAAGTAACCTGGTTTATGCCGATAGTAAATTCGATCTAAGCGACGAGGTTCTTCGAGAAATGGGTGTCAGCACCAAATAAGAGAAAGCACTGCTTTCGATAAATCAGCTCAAAAGCTGATAAATCAAAAAGTAGCGCGATAAACAACAAAAACGAAACAAAAACCAAAAATGAAAAAAATCCTATTTGCCCTAGCACTAACGGTATGTGCAATCGCAACTACACAAGCTCAAACAAAGATTGGGCATGTGAGATCTCAAGTATTGTTGGATACAATGCCATCCAGAAAAGCTGCTATCAAAGAAATCAAAGATATCGAAGCAGCAGGTTTGAAAGAGTTGAAAGATGCGGATAGCGCTGTTCAAGTTGCTTATATCAAGTATCAAAAAGATGCACCGGGAATGTCTGAAACAGTAAGACAATATGAAGAAAACCGTATTCGTCGTATGCAACAGAACCTGGAAGAACGTCAACAACAAATTGATGCTCAATTGCAATCCATGACACAAGAAATGAATATTGTCATTCTTGATCGTGTTAAGAAAGCAGTAAACCTGGTTGCAACAGCGAAGAAATTCAACTACATCATTGATGAAAGCACAACGCTTTATTCAGCTGGCGGAGTAGACGTAACAAACGATGTAATCGTGGAGTTACTAAAACTAGAAGCAGAGGCTAAGAAGACTGGTAAGTAATCTTATACCATATTTATAAAAAAGGTCGGGGTGAAAGATTTTTCACCCCGACCTTTTTATTTAACAGACTTTAATTACCATGGTAATTAATAAGATCGTATCTTTACACCATGAAACGCCAATCATTTGTAAAAGGTATGTTAGGATTTGCAGCACTCGGTGGATTGACTTCCATTAGTTCACTTGGAAAATTATTAAAGGAAGAGGATTATTCCTATCCTGTGATATTCATCGGTCATGGCTCTCCTATGAATGGAATCGAGGACAATCATTTCTCCAGACAGTGGAGAAGTGAAGTGGAACATTTTCCCAATCCGAAAGTGGTTCTGGTGATCTCCGCACATTGGTTAACGAATGGAACATACGTTACAGCTATGGAAAAACCTCAGACCATTCATGATTTCGGAGGTTTCCCGGATGAATTGTTTGCAGTCCAATATCCAGCGCCAGGAAGTCCGGAATGGGCACAACAAACCAGGGAACTGGTGAAAAGTACGACTGTTGAATTGGATCACGAATGGGGATTGGATCACGGTACCTGGACAGTTGTCCGACATATGTATCCGGATGCTGAAATTCCTGTTATCCAACTTTCGATCGATTACAACAAACCTGCGGCATACCATTATGCCTTAGCACAGGAATTAAAATCACTCCGCAAAAAAGGTGTCCTGATTATCGGAAGTGGAAACATGGTGCACAACCTGAGAATGGTAGCCTGGGATCAATTGAACACACCCAATTACGGTTACGATTGGGCGATTGAAGCCAATGAGACATTCAACAAACACCTTCTCGACCGGAACCATCAGGCATTGATCGATTACAACAAGCTGGGGCAGTTTGCCCAATTAGCCATCCCGACTCCTGATCACTACTTTCCACTCATCTATAGTTTGGGACTATCCAATGAGAAAGATGAGATTACAATATTCAACAATGAATTGGTCGGCGGATCACTGAACATGACGTCCGTTCGATTTGGGTAAAACAGAACGAATGTGTACATTTGGCCCATGTCAGTGAATGGTCCTATTGGTGTTTTTGATTCCGGATACGGTGGTTTAACCGTTCTGAAGGAAATTAGAGAAAAACTACCTGAGTACGACTTCCTTTATCTTGGAGACAATGCCCGCGCACCTTACGGATCAAGGAGTTTTGATGTCATTTATGAGTATACCTGGCAAGCCGTTCAGGCACTATTTGACAGAGGTTGTTCCCTTGTCATCTTAGCATGTAATACCGCATCAGCAAAAGCATTGCGGAATATCCAGCAAATCAAGCTTCCGGAATTACATCCCGGCAAACGCGTTTTAGGAGTCATCAGACCGAGTACGGAAGAGTTGGACAAACACACCCACACAAAACATGTGGGTGTACTGGCAACGGAAGGAACAATTCGTTCGAACAGTTACCAGATTGAACTGGCTAAATTTGCACCGGATTTGGTTGTCAACCAACATGCCTGCCCGATGTGGGTTCCATTAGTGGAGAACAATCAATTCGATACTCCAGGTGGAATTTACTTCATCCAAAACGATTTGATTCAGCTTCTGGAAAAAGATCCTAAAATCGATACGATTCTATTGGCATGTACCCACTACCCCATTCTACAGGAACAACTGCGACGTCTACTACCCGACCACATCGAACTATTGGCACAGGGAAAAATTGTAGCGGAAAGTCTGGCGGATTATTTATTCCGTCATCCGGAATTGGCTGATAAATGCACCAAAAATGGCTCCGTAAGATACCTGACCACAGAAAGTGCCAAAGATTTTAGCGAAAAGGCTTCCCTGTTGATGAATACCGAGATTCAGGCTGAACACTTAACATTACACTAAATCGGATTCCTTGACTTTAGAAATAATCGGATATTTTTTAGCTCTTTTCGTAGGGCTAGTACTTGGAACCCTTGGAGGAGGCGGTTCCATTCTTGCTGTTCCCATTCTGGTGGTTTTTTTCCAGATGCAGCCCCAAAATGCAACGGTCTATTCCCTATTTATTGTCGGCGTCACTTCCCTGTTCGGAGCTATTCAGCATTTCAAATCCAAATTGATCCATCCAAAAAACGCCTTGTTGTTTGGAATTCCGGCTGTAATCAGTATTTCCCTGACCCGTTTACTCATTGTTCCGATCATACCGGAAATTATTCAATTAGGAGAGCATATTGTCTTTAAGAAAGACACCTTTATCATGTCCTTGTTCGCAATACTGATGATCCTTGCGTCTATTCCCATGATCAAAGGTCAAAAGGAACTTCCTTCGACCAAGAAGAACAGACCGACTATTCTGGTTATTTTCGGACTTCTGATCGGATTGATCAGTGGTTTGGTAGGTGCAGGCGGTGGATTCATGATCATTCCATCCCTTTCGATTTTCATGAAAGTACCGATCAAAAATGCCATTGCAACATCCATTGTCATTATCGCAATCAATTCCCTAAGCGGATTTACGGCAGAATTGTTCACACCCAATCTAAAACTGAATTGGGTAATTCTTTTGGGCTTCACCTTGATTGCAACAGCCGGACTTATCGTAGGATTAAAGCTCAATCACAAGATCCAATCCACCAATCTTAAAAAAGGTTTTGGGATATTTGTCCTTCTGATCGGAATCTCGATTCTAGCAATGGAGTTTATCTCCGGTCATTAAAACAAGGAGATATTCACACTGAACTTGGCAGTGATGTTGTTTTCAACTTTCGGTGAAATGACTCCTCCTGCGTAATGATAAAATCCTCCAATTCCAAATCCGACTCTACTGAAGATCAACAAACTGTTTGCAAGTATTCCGGTTTCAGCATATCCTTTATCCAATGAATTGAACGCAATGGAATGACGCCCCATATCCTCCTTACTTCCGTAACCCACCGCATGATGAATTGCAAACTGTGGTTTCGTCCATTTCTTACCTGTTTTAATAGCTTTAAAATCGAAGCGCGTAAACAAAGCTGCCATCTTGGAAGAATAATAAGTCGAGGCGATCATTGTCTCAAAGGAATTTGCCGCAGACAATTTCCACATTCCACCGGTACCTTCCCCCACCTGTTGCAATAATAAGGGAGAATCACCTTCAACTGCCGTTCCCATTAAAACATAAGTCAGTTTACCAACTGCACGAAGTGGAACGATCTGCTGAACACCTGCAGTGATCCGTGTATAATCGATCTTAGCTGCTGTAACTCCCGGTAAACTCTTCGTAACCTTCAACGTAAGAATAGGCCATTTCGAACCCAAAGAAACGCGTTTCGTTCCTAAGGACATCACTTTGTCCCGGATTGCCCAAGTCAACTCCAGCGATGTTTCAGCAATATCATAGTGATCAATAGAACCCATTTCCGGGTTGGACCACTGGTATTGATACCCTTCCGTGAAATTGATTCGTTGATAAGAACCTGAAAGACGGAATTTCATCCGGGGGAAAACATATCCGGAAAAGGCAATCTCCCCAATTCGTTGTTTGTCCATCTGACGGATGTAAATATTCCTGTAGAATGAATTCAACTGAGTAACAACCGGTTCAGAACTCAAGCCGGTTCCACCGCGTTCAACGATATCCTGCTGGTATCTCGCTTCGAAATCAAGGAAGTATTTCGGAAACAAGGTCACTTTTCCGTAACCACCGTATTTCCACATTTTATCCTTGAAACCATAGGCGAAATAACCTCCAACACGAAAACGATCGGATAATTTGTCACTAGTTTCCAATCCAACTCCAAGTCGGAAACCTTCATAGTCCCTAAAATTGACCAATCTCAGAATATCTGCTTGTAAATATCCCAATGGAATTTTTCCTTGTAACAAGGACTGAAGTGTTTTCAATTTTCCTTCCAGGTTTTCCTTTTCCGAAAGACTATCTATATAATCATACGTTCTTAAATCCTTCTTATCCAGATCGTATTTCCGTTTTTCCTCCCAGTGCGCGCTGTCCTTACTGTTGGCATCCCGGGCAGTTTCCACAAAGACCGCATTGAATTTCTCATCCTTGAGATCGGCATCTAAAACCACTTTATCAATATAGGTATTTCCTTTCCCGACCAAGTAGGCATCCTTTATCTTGGAAGTGAATGACAAACCCGGGACTTTCACTTCTGTAGACAACTTGTAAGGAAACCATTTTTTGCCTTCCAAATAGGTGTACTCCTGAATAATTCGCGGATTCATTCCTCCCTTATCCTCTGCCGGTTCCGCATCTACTTTTTCTACTGCATAACCTCGGGTATTGATATACAAGGTTCCTTTCATTCCTTCGAAATTCTTATCTCTTCTAGGTTGAAAGCGAATAGTGTATGTGGTGTCTCCGGGAGCAGTAATCGTCGTATCTTCCAAAATGAACAGGTATCGACGAATAGACCCTAAGGCTAACGGATTCAGGTAGGAACGACCAAGGATATCGAATTGGTTATCGTAAAAATTGAAGGATTGCAATTCATTTGCAAAGGTCGAAAACATCGGATCAGAAAAACCAGAAACGCGGTATGCACTAATGACTTCTTTTTCTTTGAACGGTGGTTTGAAAAACTTTGTAGAGGTACTTTCCAACAAGAAAATATGTTGCTGGTCAAAGAATTTTCTCAAATCAACCAAATTGGTATCCGCAGTGGTGTCCGAAATTTGTGCCAAAGCATCCTGGTTGATCGTAAACACGAACTTGCTATAACTATCGTATTTAAAAGCAACATCCGATTTCGGGTGATTCTTCTTTCTATTCTCGATAGCCAATTCCATGATCCGTTCTGCAGGATTAACACCAGGAAGGATCACAACCTCATCAATTTCACTGGCTTGTTCCGTCATAAACACAATCATGTCGCCGGTAATTTCAATAGTCGTATCGCGGAAACTCGTCATTTTCAAAGTGACTTGCGTATTTCCAGGAGGGTTTTCAAATCGCCCATCCAAATCTGCCAAAAAAGGTTTCCCAACTTTAGGATAAACCTTCACAAATGGGATAGGAGCATGTGACACATCTTCCTGTATCTGAATTTGTTGAGCAAAGAAGAATTGGGATATAAAAAGGGTAAATAAGCTGAGTAAAATATATTTCATGTGATTCATTGTCTTATTTGTAAGACAAACTAAGTCAAAAAAAGTTACAGTTACTCAAAAAAAACAAGAAGTTTCGATGGACTTCCGTAAATTCGTAGAGCAAGATGGGCACATTTAAGGATCAGCGAAATATTATCAAACATCTTAACATTCAACGCGTTTGGAATATTGTCATGCTTCGCTTTTCCTACGGTTTGGCTCGTCTATTCAAAGTTCAGAAAAACTGGGGAAATCCCTTCGCTTTAAGCATCGAACCAACAACAGCTTGCAATCTGGGTTGTCCGGCTTGTCCAAGTGGTTTAAAGGCTTTCAGCAGACCAACGGGGAAAATTGATCTGGTCAACCATCAGAATTGGCTTTCGCAAGTTGCCGATTCGGTGTTCTATATCAATTATTACTTTCAGGGAGAACCTTTTCTACACCCTCAGTTTTTGGACCTTATCAAAGAAGCGAAACAAAAAAAGATCTATACTGCAACGTCTACGAACGCACATTTCATCGACGAGAAAAAAGCCCAAGAGATTGTAGCTTCAGGGTTAGACCGTTTGATTATTTCGATTGACGGATTGACTCAAGAAACATATGAATCGTATCGCGTTCATGGGAAATTGGAAAAAGTGATTGCAGGTTCCAAAGCGTTGGTTCAAGCAAAAAAAGAAGCTCAAAGCACTACTCCTCATTTGATCTTTCAATTTTTAGTTGTAAAGGCAAATGAGCATCAGATTTCAGAAGTCCAGGAACTGGCAACAGAGATTGGAATCGATGAAGTACGTTTCAAAACTGCCCAGGTTTACGATTACGAGCATGGCAATGAACTGATTCCGGATAACGAAGCATATTCGCGTTATGTCAAACAAAAAGACGGAACTTACCGCTTCAAATACAAAGGCGGAAACAGTTGTTGGAGAATGTGGTCGTCGAGTGTATTGACTTGGGATGGACAAGTGGTCCCCTGTTGCTTTGACAAGGATGCTCATCATACTTTAGGAAGTCTTCAAGACCAATCCTTTAAGACCATCTGGAAAAGTCCGGCTTATCGTTCATTCAGAAATGCGGTTTTACAAGATCGAAACTCTATTGAAATTTGCACCAATTGTTCGGAAGGAGCAAAAGTGTGGGTGGAATAATTATGAATTCAAAATGAAAAATTCAAAAATTGAATCCCCTTTTGCATTTTGCATTTTGACTTTTGCATTTCCAATTAATTCTATCTTTGCTAACAAAATAAACTAAGGTCATGTACGGAAAAATGAAAGAATACCTTTCCGAGGAATTGAATACAATCAAGGAAGGTGGAATATTTAAGAGAGAACGCATCATTACATCTCCACAGGGAGCAAAAGTACATGTCAGTTCAGGTGACGAGGTAGTCATCATGTGTGCAAACAATTATCTTGGACTTTCCTCTCATCCTTCTGTTATTCAAGCTGCGAAAGATGCTCTGGATACGCATGGTTTTGGAATGTCATCCGTTCGTTTCATTTGTGGAACTCAAGATATTCACAAGGAACTGGAAGCAAAAATTGCCAAGTTTTACGGTACGGAAGACACGATTTTATATGCTGCTGCATTCGATGCGAATGGTGGTGTTTTTGAACCTTTGTTTGGGGAAGAAGACGCAATTATCTCGGATGAATTGAATCATGCTTCTATTATTGATGGAATTCGTTTGTGTAAGGCACAACGTTACCGTTACAAACATTCCGACATGGCTGATTTGGAAGAGCAGTTGAAAAAAGCACAAGCACAACGTCACCGCATCATTGTTACAGATGGTGTATTCTCTATGGATGGTGATATTGCCAAAATGAATGAGATTTGCGATTTGGCTGATAAATACGACGCATTGGTCATGACTGACGAATGTCACAGTGCCGGTTTTATTGGTAAAACTGGTCGTGGAGTTCCGGAATACCACAACTGTCAAGACCGTGTGGATATTATCACAGGAACTTTAGGGAAAGCTTTAGGTGGTGCAATGGGTGGCTACACTACAGGGAAAAAAGAAGTGATCGAAATGTTACGTCAACGTTCAAGACCTTATTTGTTCTCCAATTCATTGGCTCCTTCCATTGTTGGTGCTTCCAACGTGGTTTTCGATATCCTAAGTTCAACAACTGAATTGCGTGATAAATTGGAGTCAAACACGAAATACTTCAAGGAAAGAATCCTTGCTGCCGGATTTGACATCAAACCGGGAGATTCACCGATTGTTCCAATCATGTTGTACGATGCGGCATTGTCTCAGCAATTTGCAGACAAATTATTACAAGAAGGTGTTTACGCAATCGGATTCTTTTATCCGGTAGTGGCAAAAGGTGCTGCCCGTATCCGTACTCAGATTTCTGCTGCACACAGCATTGCTGATTTAGATAAAGCAATTGCAGCTTTTATTAAGGTTGGAAAAGAGCTGAATGTCATTAAATAAACCTTGAAATAAAGAAAATGTGTTCGTAGGTGCGCGATTAATCGCGCACCTACGAACACCACAAAAAAAACCATTGGTTCAATGGAATAAAAACTATCTTTGTGCGCTAAAAATCTAATGCATCAAGTTTGTATTAGTAATCGAACATTTAACAAAGAAAATCTATGACAAGGTCTTTACTTGTTTTATTTTGCGCGGTATTCACGCTATCTGCCTTTGGGCAAATCAAACGCGATGTATCTGGTTATTACCAAGACTACAGAACAAAAGGTCCTTCAGAAGAAGTTCCGGTTCAATTGGTAAATAAGGAAACAGGAAAAACCTACCAGGCGATTACCGATGAAAATGGTAAATTCCTATTCAAAAATGTTGCATTGGTTCCGAATGCGGATACTACACTTTTTGAATTATCTGTTTCAAACAAAAAATACAAACAAGAAGTATTTACCATTAAGATTGATGACGATCATACAGGTGAATACAAAATGGACCAGAAAAACCCATTCAAAACTTCTACGAAAGTAACGTGGATGTTTAACTGGGGAGATTGGAATGGAAAAGAAAATTATTGGTCACACTTTGCTGCAAAAGCAGTATTGGTCATTTATGGATTTTGTTTGGTATTGGTATTCATTTACTCCTTGCTTCAACTTTCACTATCCATTGCATACGCAAAAAGCAAAAGAAACAAATCACAAGAAGTAAAACCAGTTTACAATCCGGATACAGCTCTTACGGTTACGGTTCAGTTACCCATGTACAATGAAATGTATGTTGCCGACCGGATCATCGAAGCTGCAGCAGCATTTGATTACCCGAGAGATAAATTTGATATCCAGGTTTTGGATGATTCAACGGACGAAACGAAGGATTTGATCGCGAAAAAAGTGGCGGAGGTTGCTGCTCGCGGAATTCGTATCGAGCACATTCACCGTACAGACAGAACAGGATATAAAGCCGGAGCCTTGGATTCTGCCATGAACAAGGTACAAGGTGAATTCATCGCAATCTTCGATGCCGATTTCGTTCCGGAAAGTGACTGGTTGCAACGTACCATGCCTTATTTCGAAACAGATGACAATATTGGTGTTGTTCAGACGCGTTGGGGACATTTGAATAAATCATACTCTTTATTAACCGAATTACAAGCATTTGGATTGAATGGTCACTTTGCCGCAGAGCAAGGAGGTCGTAATGCTGCAGGACATTTCATCAACTTCAACGGAACAGGTGGTATCTGGCGGAAAAAATGTATCGAAAGTGCAGGTGGTTGGGAACATGATACACTAACAGAAGATTTGGATTTGAGCTACCGTGCCCAGTTAAGAGGTTGGAGATTCAAATACCTGGAAGATGTAGTTGCTCCTGCTGAATTACCGATTACGATGTCTGCCCTGAAAGCACAACAACACCGCTGGATGAAAGGTGGAGCCGAGTGTTTCGTGAAAATGTGGAAAACCATCCTGACATTTAAAAATGTACGACTTTCCAATCGTGTTCACGGAATGGCGCATTTGTTCAACTCTTCTGTGTTCATGTTCATTTTAATCATGTCCTTATTGAGTTTGGTGGTCTTACAAATCAAAGACAGCTTCTCTGATTTGAACTATGTGATCCAATACGGTTCTGTGTTCATCCTGAGTACTGTTTTCCTGATGTATTATTACTGGTTGGCCTACAGAGATAAAACGGCAAACAAATTCACATCCTTCATTCGATTCATTGGTCGCTTCTTTTTATTCCTTACAGTATCCTTAGGTCTTTCCTTAGCGAATACGATTGCAGTACTGGAAGGATTTATGGGAATCAAGAGTTCGTTCGTGAGAACGCCTAAATTCAACGTAAATAAGAAAACGGAGTTCAAAGGAAACAAATACGATAAGAAAAGCATTTCCCTGATTACAATCGGAGAAGGAATCCTGATGTGCGTATTCGGATTCACTGTTGTAAACAGATCCATTTACGGAGATTTGGGAATGGTTCCTTTCCACTTGATGTTAACCATCGGATATGGAATCGTATTCTTCAACTCCTTGAAGGAATTGAGAAGAAATTAAATTCAATCAATCTAAAAGTAGGGACGCGATGCATCGCGTCCCTACTTTTTTTTACCCAATACCATTTTATTGAATGAACTTGTAATTCTCAATCCAGGTGGAATCGCTTACATCGTAAAGCAGCTTCCAAAAACTGGTATCTACAATGTAATCGAAATCCAATTGTTTGATGTTATATCGTTTTGCCAGGTATTCCTCCTGCTTCAAGCTCGGTCTCATCTTATTCAAACTCCAACCCGCCTCATTTTTCCCATGGAAAGGCCAATCGGAATAGCGAATCTTCCATAAGCTGTCCAGAGAAGGGCAATACCCGACTTCCACCCGGATCGTATCATTCACAAAAACACCACCAATGACATGATTTTCCTTGAAGTGGTCGATCTTATTCGGATTGAACGGACTTGGCCAATAACCGCTCAGGACTTTGATGAATTCATCCTTACTGGTATAAAACCGTTTCGCTCTCAGGATTCCATCATCCGAATACTTCATTGCAACAAAGCTGACTACTGTTGAATTGACACCTGCGGAAATCCGTGCACCAAAAACATACCGATAGGTCGGCGGTTTCACTTTCGAGAATGAAAGCGAAAAAAGAAGCAGAAAAAGTAGCACACCGTATTTCACAAATCCTTAAACGGTGGTTGTGTGGAATTTGTTTCTAATTCAGTAAAACAATTCCCTCAAAAATCAGTTACATGCAATTTATTTCACACAAATGAGTAATTCGATTCCAACCCTTGATTGATTTGTGCATCTACTCCAAACGAATAACTACTCTTTACTCAGCACAGTCAATTGATAAAACCTGGTTTTTATATTACTATTTTACTTTCTCTGTTTGTCTGTAAAGCTCAAGCATAACAAAACCTTGTTCCTAATGGGAGTTTTGAGGAATTGATTAACTGTCCACTTGGCGCTGATATTCAAAATGCAGTGGGATGGTTTTCTCCAAACCCTGCAACTCCTGATTTATTTAATAGTTGTGTTGATATTTCTCTTAATTACAGTGTACCAACTAATGGATTTGGTTATCAAGCTGCACAAGAAGGCAATGGTTATGCCGGAATAGTGACTTATTCATACAATTCTTCATCAATTATTTACCGTGAGTATGTAGAAAAAAAACTCGAAGAGCCGTTAAAAAACAACACATTATATCATATAAGTTTTTATATGAGTCAAGCAAATACTTCACCATTAGCAACCAATAATCTAAGTTTTGGTTTTGTTCAAGATACTGCAATGCAATATCTTCAAGATGTAATAACACCTACGGTGTATAAATCAAACACCACGATTTTTCTTGACACTTTAAATTGGAAAAAAATTGAAGGTTATCAAACTGGAACTGGGCTTGAAAATTATATAATCATTGGAAATTTTCATGACGATACCTCAACTGATACTTTGTCATCAGGAATGCCTCCCACAGACGTATATTATTATATAGACAACGTTCTCGTGGAAGAGGTGCTGGTTGGGGAGGAGAATATTTTCACACCTAATAATGATGGTATCAATGACATTGCATTTAAGGATGAAAAATTATTGGATTTAAAAGTAGATATTGTCAATCGGTGGGGTGTGCTTGTAAATTGTGTTAGTATGGTCAATGGGTGGGATGGGACAAATTTCCATGGAAAAAAACTTACAGAAGGTATTTATTTCTTCGTGATACGAATGGAGAATAAAAAAGAAATCATTAAAACAGGATTTATTCAATTAATAAGATAGCAACAACTCTGTAACTGATTGATTTTTTTGCATTTATTATCGATAGCACTATTCAAAAAACGCTTATAGTTATAACTTTACTCACTATGAATTCCAACTTCTTATTCTTTTTGCATCTACAAAGGATGAAACAAACAAAGAAGATTTGCCATTCAAAAAAATGACTATCTTCCATATGAACAAACACTATTTACTAATCAAAAACTGAAATTTATTACTACTCAGAATCCAACTATTCACTGGCGAAGACGTCTATTATCTATTAATAGATTTTGTTTGCAGGAGGTAAACACTTCGAAAACTCATTACCCGAATGAGGAACAATTACTTATTTTTATAATTAAACTTATCAATTGAGTAAACTTGTTTTTTATATCACTATTTTACTTTCTCTGTTTGCATCCAAAACACAAGCACAGCAAAACCTTGTCCCTAACGGGAGTTTTGAGGAGTACAATTGGTGTCCAAATACAGTCAATGGTTATTATATTGAGACCGCAAAGGATTGGTATCTTCCAACATTAGGTTCATCAGATTACTTTAATAGTTGTTCTTTAGAGGATGATGGATTTGGTAATAAATTATTTAGTGTTCCAAGCAATTACGAGGGATATCAAAATGCTAGAACAGGGAATGCCTATGGTGGATACTATGCCGCACTGACTCCAAGCAACATTAACTATTATGAGTATTTATCGATCAAATTGATAACTCCTTTAAAAGCAAATAAAAGTTACAAATTAACTTACTATGTAAGTGTTGCAGATTCATTTTATAGTCATCCACAACCTTTACAATTTGTCAATCATTCAGCAGCATGGTTTTCCGATTTTCAGTATCAATCTAATAATTCGGAAAAAATTCCATTTACTCCTCAAATTAAAAGTAATCCTAATGAATTTTTAAATGATTCAATTGGCTGGCAGAAAATTGATGGAATTTTTATTGCAAATGGAGGAGAAGAATATTTGACAATTGGTTATTTCTGTAATTATTCTGATTTAGAATATAACTATTTACCATCTTCGAATTCAGATTCGACCATTGCGGTTTATTATTTTATAGATGATGTATTATTAGTCGAGTACGATCTTTCAGAGCTTGTCCCAAACATTTTCTCGCCAAATAACGATGGAATCAACGATTTGTTTTTGTTCGACAATACTATTCTTAAAGCAGAAGAACTTCTCATTTTGAATCGTTGGGGAAATGTTGTTTTTGAATCAAGGGATATCTTTAAATGGGATGGAACAGATATGAAAAACCAACTAAAGTGTTCTGAAGGAGTTTATTACTTCAAAATCAAAACATCGAATCAAGATATAAACGGGTTTATTCAGTTGGTAAGGTAAATATTCCTTACTATGAAAAAGAAATTATTGGGATTGATTTCATTAATTACATGTTTTCAATTTACTTATAGTCAGTCTACTAATGGAACTGGCGCAAATAGTTATGTAACTACAAGATATTTAGGCTGGGATTTTTCAAACGGCGCTAACCCCCTATTTTTCAAAACCAACGCTATCACACGCATGTCCATAAACGGAGCAACAGGAGCGACAGCCGGTTTTGTGGGAATTAATACAACTAATCCACTATTTCGTTTACATGTAACTGGAACCGGAGTAGCAACTGGGCAAGGGTGGACGAAGGGAATCCTACTCTCGAATTCTGCAGCCTTGATGTGGGAAGGTTCTCCATATACCGGACGCAACTATTTTATGGCGCATTCTTCCGCTTCCCCCACCGGGGATTTCTATCAGGGTTATTCAGAGGGAATCGGAGCTTCAGCAACTGTGAATTATGCTTCAAAGGTTTATGTAACAAGTCCTTTTCCTGGTCCTTTGGCAAGTACACAGATCTTCAAATGGCTAGTGGTCCAACAAGATGGTTATGAAAGAAGAGTTGGAGTTAATACGATTAATCCATTTCGAGTAACTGAAATCAAGTCCAATCTGACCATAGATCCACAATTGAGAATAACGACAAATAACAATGCCTGGGTCGACTTCCAAACCCTTACAACTGGTAATTTGGATATCCAACCGCAAAATGGAAGAGTTGGTATCAACTTGACGACAAACCCTACAGCCAATCTGGATGTAAATGGGAATGCACGGATCCGAAATGTGCAAGCTGCTGTTCCGAATTCCATTCTTGTTGGAGTCAATGCAAACGGTGCATCTGACGTGAATGTTCGTAGATTGGATTTTACCGGAAATCCGAACCAAGTTCTTTTGGGTGATGGAACGTGGGGTACTGCTGCTGTACCTCCTCCTTTGGCAAATAATGGTGTTTCTCGAAATGTGACAGCAAATGGACCTTATCAATTAGGAGACCTCTATACGCTTCCAGGTACAAGTACTCCTTTAACGGCAAACCGTCAAGTGCGCTTGGGTGGTAATAACTTGATTTTTTCCGGAAACGGAAATGTAGGAATTGGTTTAAATGCCCCGAATCTTCCAACTGAGAGACTAGATGTAAGGGGAAATGCGCGTTTTAGAATTGTTCCTGCTCAAGGTGGTCAATCATTGATTCTCGGTTTACAAAATGGCACGAATGTCAATGATGTGGAATTATCCAGGCTGACTTTCCCAAATGACAATACTGTGGCTTTGTTAGGTGATGGAACATGGGGTACTGTTACCGGACCCGCTGGACCAGCAGGTCCGATGGGGGCAACTGGACCGGTAGGAGCAACAGGACCAGCGGGACCTCAGGGAGCAACAGGATCTCAAGGTCCGGCAGGATTTTCAACCGGAGCTCATAATGGAACCTCTATTTCTACTATTGATAATACGAAAGTTTCATTTGGACAAGATTTAGGAGATCCTATAAATCCAGCATTATTGCTTAATAACAGAGAGATTCCAATGAATGGAAATAATGTTTTATTTACAAGTAATAACAATTCAAATAGTAATAGAATTGGTGTTGGAACATCAGCTCCACAAAATAGACTTCATATTAAATCTAACAATCCAAACAATGACGGATTGTATTTAGAGAATTCAGTGGGAGGATCAGAAATCAATTTCCAAAATGGTTCAAATAGCATATCTAGAATTGTTAAATCAATTAATTCTCCATTGACTAGCCTTCCGAATACTCTTGGAATAGAAAATCAAGGTGGAGATATTGAGATTTTTGCTGGTGGAAATACAATTCTCGGAAGTTTAAACACTAATGGTTTCGTAGGAATGTATGTAAATTCTACAACCAGTCTACCATCTAATACAAAAGGTGCTTGCAGTGGGCTTTTTACCATTGAATCCGCTTTTAATGGATTTCCACAATTAAATATTATTAAACATCAAACAACTCAAACTGGAGCCTATGATCAACTTGCTATTTTAGGTGCTAATGCTAATGCAGATGGAATGATTCAATTATATTCAAGGAACACACAGAATTCGGCAAACATTTATTTTAATGCTCAAGAAGGAGGAGTATATCCATCATATGTTGCTAATGGAAGCTCTTTAGGGATTAATACAAAAACTCCACAAGCTATGTTAGATGTTAATGGAAGCATTCTTCAAAATGGAATGGCTGTTACATCAGATTCAACATTAAAGCATAGTATTCAAGATTTGAATCTGAATGCAGATAGTTTGTTGAACTTGCTTCGTCCAAGAACATTTGAATGGAATACCGTTCAAGATACATTTATGCTGGGAACGCAGTACGGATTTATTGCACAAGAATTTGAAACCGTTCTTCCGGATTTAGTTAAATCGGGAAGAGACAGTATCAAGCACATCAGTTCCAGTGGATTATTCCCCATCTTAGTTCTGGGTTATCAAAACCAAAAGACTCAAATCGATTCTTTGAAAACTCAGAATATTGATTTACAAACAAGTCAAGATAGCTTGGAACAGGTCGTTGCTAATCAGAATGCTCAAATCGAAGACCTCAACAACCGTCTTGCTCAACTGGAAAACTGTTTATCCGGAATCTTGCCTTATTTGTGTCAGTTGAGTCAAAGCGCAATTCAGGCAAATACGCCGCAAACGCAAGAAGCGATTCGCAGTGAACTTTCAGTTCGTTTGAGTAATCATGAAACTATTATTTTGGATCAAAACGTTCCGAATCCATTTGCCGAGCAAACAGTGATTAACTTCACGATTCCGGCTACAGTGCAAAAAGCACAAATCCATTTCTATGACGGACATGGAAAATTGATGCAATCTGTTGATGTGAGCGAAAGAGGATTGGGAAGATTGACCGTATTTGGTTCTGATCTGAGTTCAGGAGTTTACACCTATACTTTGGTTGCAGACGGACAAGTTGTTGCAACAAAGAAAATGATGAAAGAGTAAATTTAATAGCGAAAGGTCAGTCGGTTCATTTATCGGCTGTCCTTTTCACGGATTCTAATCAAACCGAATCACTTTATTTGGTGTCACCACTGCATTCAGGCGGATATCAGTTGGCAGTACATCTTCAATTTTGGGCTCCAGATCGTAGTAATGCAAACCTACGAACAGGCAATTTGGGGCGCACTTGCGTAAAAAACGGTCGTAAAATCCTAAGCCGTACCCTACCCTGTTTCCTTTCACATCTGCTGCTAATAAAGGAACAAAGACGATATCGAATCGGTCAGCCGCAATCACCTTTCCCTTTTTCGGTTCCGGAATCCCTTTTTGATTGATTTCCAACTGATCAGTTGATTCGAACAGGTAATGACGCATTTCCATGGTATCGAAATTTGTTTTCGGAATAGCCACCGTCGCACCAATTCCCATCGCTCTCTCCCACAAGATGTAAGTATTCACTTCACGCTGTCTTTCGATAGGAAGAAACAGGGAAATTGTTTTTTCCGAAAGCTGAAAATGTGTCAATGCTTGTTCAACAATGGTTTCTGAAAGACGCTCAATCTCACCTGGTGAAAGTTGAAGCCTCATCTCTTTATATTTTTGACGCAATTCTGCTTTTGTCATACTGTACTTTTGAACCAAACTCCTAAATACCAACTGAATGGTTCATTTCTTTTGGGAGAATTTTTTCTGTTTAATGTGTGAATGCTCATTCCGATTCCTTGAACTGATAAACTCAGATTCACTAATTCAAGGATTTCTCGGCTAAATTAGTTGAAAGACAGTAATTAAACAAAACTCACGCGAATTTATCTTCAAACGGTTTTTTTAACAAAAAAGCAGTACCTGTTGACCCAAACCTTTTAGTAAGTGACTATATTTACATCGTGTATAAAAGTTTGCGCCTCATTTCTATCATCTGTTTTTTGTCACTAGCAAGTAATTTGGTAGGCAATTTGGTTTGGACTTACCTGGAGCACAAAGAATCCATCAGTTTATCTTCTGAGGAAGAGGACGATGATTCGGAAGAGCGCGATACAGATACGGACGAAAACAACAGAAGTAATAAACGAGGAATCAACTTATTGGAAGAAGAGCTTCATTTAGCCGATCATACAATCCTATCACTTGATTTTGACATGAACTTGGTTGAACGAACTCATTTTTCTGTCATTACTGACAAAACTAAAGGTTCTGAAAAAGCGCCACTAGACAATCCCCCAGAAATTGGAACTGAATTCAGCTAAGATCAATTAGTAGTTTATTCATTTTCAATTTTTCATGAAAAATTTATTCCAGACTTGGAAGCAGGATTTTCCTGCCGGCTTGGTCGTATTTTTAGTTGCAGTTCCGCTTTGTCTGGGAATTGCATTGGCATCTGAGGCGCCTGTGTTTTCAGGATTGATCGCAGGTATTATAGGTGGAGTTGTTGTTGGAAGTATTTCCGGATCGGCTATCGGAGTTTCCGGACCCGCTGCGGGACTTGCCGCAATTGTAGCAGCTGCCATTGGCGATTTGGGGTCCTTTGAGATTTTTCTTGCTGCAGTAGTAATTGCCGGAGTGATTCAAATTATTCTTGGAATTATCCGAGCCGGTTTCATTTCCTACTATTTTCCAAATGTGGTGATTAAAGGAATGCTTGCCGCCATCGGACTCCTGATCATTTTCAAGCAGATTCCGCATGCAGTTGGATATGACACAGACTTTGAAGGGGACGAATCCTTCTTCCAGAAAGACGGACACAATACCTTTTCAGAACTCTTTTATAGTTTGAATTACATTACCATTCCAGCAATTATCATTTGTGTGGTGTCTATTGGAATTCTTATCCTTTGGGATAGCAAACGCATTCAGAAAACATTCCTGAAATACGTTCCGGGACCGCTAATTGTGGTAGTGCTTGGGATTATTGCGACCATTGCACTTCAGGGAACCTCCTGGAATTTAATTCCAAAGCATCGGGTAGATTTAGGAATCAGTGGTAAACCATTCAAAGAACTGTTCACTTTTCCGGACTTCAGTCAGTTGGGGAATTACAAATTGTACCTTACAGCCGCTACGATAGCAATTGTAGCAAGTTTGGAAACCCTTCTAAGTGTAGATGCTTCGGATAAACTGGATCAAAAGAAACGGATTACTTCAGGAAACAGGGAGTTACTGGCTCAGGGTGTTGGGAATATTGCTTCCGGAATGATTGGAGGACTTCCGATTACTCAGGTGGTGGTGCGCACATCTGCTAACGTGAATTCCGGAGGAACGAATAAACTTGCTGCAATTATTCATGGATTACTTATAGGGATTACCGTTTTCTCTATTCCGCATGTATTTAGTTTTATACCCTATGCATCGCTTGCGGCAATTTTGATCATGGTTGGATTCAAACTGGCAAAACCAAGCCTGTTCAAGAAAGTTTTTAAGGAGGGCTGGCTTCAGTTCATTCCTTTTATTGTGACCATTATCGGAATTCTTTTTACGGACTTGTTGGTAGGGATTTCAATTGGATTAGGGGTTTCATTTTTGGTGATTCTCTATTACAATTTTAAATTATCTCACTATCTTTCCGTAGACGGAAATGTGTACAAAATCCGATTGACAGAGCACATGACTTTCCTGAATAAAGCATCATTGATCGAGACCTTATTGAAGATTCCGAATAATGTGAAAGTGATCATTGATGAAAGTGAAGCCAAATTTTTGGCAAATGATATTATTGAGTCAATCGAAGACTTTAAAATACGTGCAAAAGACAAAAACATAGAAATAGAAATTATAACTCCAAACGAATTAGAATATGAAAGAGATCTTTGAAGGAAACAAAGCATGGGTTGAAGAAACATTGGCGAAAGATCCAGCATTCTTCGATAATTTATCACAAGGACAAACGCCTGAATACTTATGGATCGGGTGTTCCGATAGCCGTGTTCCAGCAAATGAGATTGTCAATCTTCCTCCGGGAAGTATTTTCGTTCAACGTAACATTGCCAATCAGGTAATCAATTCCGATATGAATTTACTAAGCGTAGTCTATTACGCAGTGAAATACTTAAAAGTAAAACACATCTTGATCGTAGGACATTACGGTTGTGGTGGTGTTGCTGCAGCAATGAGTAACAATAGTTTTGGTTTCCTGGACAATTGGCTAGTGAGTATCAAGAATGTTTACTTGAAATATCATACAGAGTTGGATGCTATTGTTGACATCGAAGAACGAACCGATCGATTGGTAGAATTAAACGCGATTCAACAATCCATCAATATGGCGAAAATTTCCTTTATCCAGGAAGAATGGAACCAAGGAAATCCTTTGGAAATTCACGCATTGGTTTACAGTCTGAAAGACGGTAAATTGAGAGATATGAATACTTCGATCAGTAAGGCAACAGACTTGAAACCCGTTTTCCAGTTTTATCAATTTTAATACATGATTGAGGAAGCGGTTGATCAACTAACAGAACTTTTTGAGCCTTTTCGAAATGCCAAGCGCGCGCAAACCGCGAGTGCATATATGCGGGATCAATTTCCATTTATCGGAATGCGAACCGAAATTCGAAGAAGTGCCCAAAAAAGTTGGATCGACTCACTCAAAACATTGGAAAACAGAGTACTTCGATGGTCAATTATTCGCGCTCTTTGGGAAAAAGAAGAGCGCGATTACCAATATGTTGCAATCGATTTATTAAATTCATGGCCAAAAAAATTCTTTTCAGAAGACGATGCGGTGGAATTGGAGTGGATTCTCAACCGTAAATCATGGTGGGATAGCATTGATTCAATTGCTTCCAATTACTTGGGAAAATGGGCATTGGTTTTTCCGGAAAAAGCAAGAGAGACATTTGAAAAGTGGCGGTACCATGAATCTTTCTGGCTACAACGTTCCTGTCTGATTTACCAGCTCAAATACAAAGATGAAGTGGATACTGCTTATTTAGAAAACCTCATTCAACAGATGAACAGCAATCCCGAATTTTTCATCCAAAAAGCCATCGGATGGTCTTTGAGGCAATTATCCAAATATAAGCCGGAAGAGGTCGTTCAGATTCTTGCCAATAATCCGATCAAGGGTTTAGCGTTGAGAGAAGCAAGTAAATACTTAGATTAGTTACAAACAAAAGGAGCTTCGACTCCGCTCAGCTACCTTTTGTGAAATAAACAGCAATCAATTTAGGTGCCTGAGCTGAGTCGAAGTCACCTAAAATTTGCATTTGTTTGTTACTTTTCCAAAATAGGACATTACCTATGAAAACCAAAGACTTTGTTTAAAAAGAAAACCCATACTGCATTTAACGAAGCCCAGCAAATTGAACTTGCTCAAAAAGACCACAGGCATTTCGGACCACTTTACGAGCGCTATTTCGAACAGATTTTCCGATTCATCTTTAAAAGACTCGGAGGAAATGAAGAGGTTGCCGGCGATCTGGTGCAGCAGTGTTTTATGAAAGCAATGGCTAATATCACGAAATATGAAGACCGGGGACTTCCATTCAGCGCTTGGCTTTATCGCATTGCACAAAATGAAGTCAACATGTTTTTTCGGTCCGAAAAAAAGAACTATTCTGTTGAGATAAGTGACCGACAGCTTTATTCAATTCTGGAGGAAAATGGTGAAGGAGCTGTTCAACAAGAAGATCTGGACCAACTGATTGAAATAATCAATAACTTAGATGAAACTCAAGCAGATTTAATCGAATTACGGTTTTTCCAAGAGCTCAGTTTCAAAGAAATTGCGGATATCTATCAAATTAGCGAAGCAAATGCTAAAATGCGGATTTATCGTTTATTGGAAAAAATCAATACAAATTGGAAACGCGAATCATGAGAAAATTTAAAAGAATAACGAACGAAAAATCAAAGGAACCTACCAAGGAACAATTGGTGCGTTACAAGGATTTTGCCTCGCTTTCTCATAAATATGAGCGTTTGGCAAAACGTCCGAAGAGACCTTTGTACAAAGATCCCAAATTGTTTCTGCTCCTGCTGATAATCGGATTGATGTTCTTATTGGTATTCCTTGAATCCTAGAATCCCTCAATATCCAATTCCCGCATTGCAACGAAAGATTTCAATACCCGCTCTCCAATTCCAGGTACTTCCACATGGATCAGGTAAACACCTGAAGCAACCGGAATTCCTGTCTTGTTAGCCAAAGTCCAATCAATGAATGTCTGAGCATTATCCTTCTTGAACTGATTCACCATTTTACCCGACATCGTGTAAATGGTAACCGTACAAACTTCCGGGAGATTGACAATCTTAATCCGTTTATCCACCTTGTTACGCTCGTACTCCGAGAATGCATAGTAAGGGTTCGGTACCACATTGATCAGATCCAATGCGCTTGCCAATACATCTCTGCTAGCTGTCGTTGTTTGTAACAAATCCATTGACCAGGAATACATTGGGCGACCGCCGTTCAAACCGGTTGCTGTATACTCCTCGTATTGCTTGTTCACTCG